>JANMMS010000070.1:0-34340 GCA_031373525.1 Ferruginibacter sp. | reverse complement strand
TTTATCTTCAAGCATGTTTCCTACAAATGGATTTGGTAAGCCCTCGTCCATAGTTAAGTTTTGTATATCATACAATGCATTTTCATTGATACGCAAAGGAAGAGCAGGTTTTATAGTAGGAGCAAACAGCTTCGCGGTTTTGCCTTTAGCAGTGATTGGTTTACCCGTTGGAATGGTATCGCCAAGTGGAGATTTTAGTACATACCCCTGTTGGCTATTTGCGGCACTGTGTTTAATAAGTTGGCTTTCATTCACTGGTATTTTTTGCAAATTTTCCGGCACGGGATATATATTATCCTTCGTTTTATTTTCGCTTCGAGTAGTTGTAAAAGTTACTAGTTTTGGCTTAGCAATACTATCTGGGTTTATTCTTTTGCCAATAGCAGGTATCGGTATGCCAGTAGGAATGGTTTTACCATCTTTTGTAGTTATTGGCTCCACCGGCTGACCTGTTACCATATTTACTTTGTAGCCGCCTTTTGGGTTGGCTTCCCAGCTTTTTGGTGGACTGTATAGTGATGGTGGGGTAGAGCCATCATCTTTAGGTGCATTATTGCAGGCTACCAATACGAGTAGCGGCAGGAAGAATTTTAACTTCCATAAATTTTTTGCTGATGATGTTACCACTGCCAGTTTATGCTGGTAACAGAATAGTGAATGTTGTGCCTTCATTTTCTTTAGTGTTTACTTTTATTTCTCCGCCATGTGCTTTTACAATATCATAACTCAAACTCAATCCCAATCCTGTTCCCTGGCCGGTGGGTTTTGTTGTAAAGAAAGGTTGAAAGATTTTATCGAGGATTTTTTGTGGAATGCCGTTGCCGTTGTCTTTAACGGTTATGCTGACCTCACCCCGACCCTCTCCAAAGGAGAGGGAGCGCTTTGTGGACACCGATACGGTTGGTTCATAGCCTTCCGGTTGTTGTTTCTTTTTTTCATCTACCACATAAAAAGCATTCGTAATTAAATTGAGTATCACCCTTCCTATATCTTGTGGTATGATGTTGATGTTGCCGATAGTTTCATCAAACTCCGTTTTCATCGTTGCATTAAACGATTTATCTTTTGCACGCAAGCCGTGATAGGCAAGGCGTAAATATTCATCTGCCAGTGCATTGATATTGGTTGGTTCCTTAACGCCACTACTGCTGCGGCTGTGTTGCAACATACCTTTTACAATGTCGCCGGCACGTTTGCCATGATGATTTATTTTTTCAAGATTTTGTTTCAGGTCTGCTGCTATTTGTTTGGCATCTTCAAAATTCCCTTTGTTTATTTCTTCATTCATTTCATCAATTAACTCAGCACTCAGATCAGAAAAATTGTTGACGAAATTCAACGGGTTTTGAATTTCATGGGCAATGCCGGCGGTGAGTTCGCCAAGTGATGCCATCTTTTCTGATTGGATCAATTGAGCTTGAGCAGCCTGCAATTCATTTAAAGCATCTTCTGCCTTTTTCCTGGATATTTTTATTTCTATCAAATCCTGCTCTGCCCGTAAGGCTTGTGCTTCTGCCTTTTGCAAGTCAAGAAAACGGGTATAGGTTTGCTGGAAAACTTTTCCAAACCGCATCAGCGTAGTATTTTCTTCATCTGTATAAGGAGTGCCGGAAAAGTTTTCAATGTAGAGGGAAACATTCTCAAACAACACTGTTGATGCTGCAAGGCCAGGGCAGTTTAAATAAAATTTTTTTGATGCTTCCGGTAACCCCGGAACATATGATAAAAGCTCATTGTAAAATATGTTCTTTTCTTCAAAATTCAAATGGGTGGTAAAGAAGTCTGCATCTTTTTCTTTTGATTCGTTGAATTGAGTTGCCCAAACAGACTCAAAATATGGATGCGTTATTTTAGAAGGAATGTCCTGCTCATCAGCGATCCAAAAATGCCAATCGCCTCCCGGGGTATAGTCAACAACAAAACCTGCGTGGTCAAGATTAATTTTTAAATGCTTGAGTTGCTTATAAACAATTTTTATTACTTCTTTAAGCTCTTCACTTTTTTGCATACCCATTGAGCGGCTTCTTACTCTTTCCAATGCCGTTTCTATCTGTGCTTCTCTTGCCAGTGCTTCTGCCTTTTGCAAGTCAAGAAAACGAGTATAAGTTTGGTCGAAAACTCTTGAAAAACGCTTAATGATGTCAACTTCATTTTCAGCTAAAACCTTTCCTTCAAAATCATTCACTGCAAATATGGAATGGTTAACCGGTGCCATGGAAATAGTATAGGCCGGGCTTTCGAAAATCATGCTCCTGATATCATCAGGCACCTGCATGATAGCAGTGTGCTCAAACAGATATTCATAGAAAGCGTTTTTTTCTTCTCTCGTGTAGGTGTGACTAAGAAACCCGAATTTATTTTCACGGGCATTGTCAAAATCATTTGATATTTTATTATTGAAATAAGGGAAGCGATAATTGCTGATAACTAAACCATCTTCATTCTCTCCGCATACATACACATGCATGTCTTTAGAACCATCAATATAAACGCCGATAGAAGCAGCCGTGACAGGAATTTGCAGATCTTTTAATTTTTCGAAAAGAATAGCTACCACATCGTTCAGCTCATCACTTTTGTGCATGGCTATGCTTCTACTTCTCACTCTTTCCAATGCCAGTTCAATCTGTGCTTCACGAGTTTGATACAAGGCTTTCGTAATATCTATATACCGCTGATATGCAAGATTGAATACGTTTCTGAAACGTTTTATTAAGTTAAGTTTATTTTCACTTATGGCATTATAGGTTGAAATACCAATAGAACCCGTACCAATTGAATAGAAGTAATAATGCAGAGAGGAACTGTCTTCCAGTTTCGGATCATCCAGTTCTCCATTGTTCTTTCTTAATTCCCTGAAGTCTTTTAATTCTTTTCCGGTAAATGAAAATTCATTAAAGGCGTCATGTGCATTTTTAGTTTCCCTGACCTGCTTTTCAATTAACGGATGGAAATTATAAGGCATTTGGGTAACCGTTTTGCCAGCCACGGGAGCATAATCATAATTTAAAAAATAAGTTTTATGATCTTCATAAATATTGATCATTACATTTCTGAGTTCATCGAAGCCTAATAACAGAAGATCTGTATAAACTACCTGGCAGATGTCCATCAGGTCATCAGGCTTACTCATACTCATAGCCTGTGTTCGAACTCGCTCGAGAGAAGATTCAATTTCCAGTTCCCGGTTCTGTGCTTCTACTGCTTTTCTTTTTTGTTCGAGTTCTTCGATGGTTTCTTCCAAAAGAATTGCCGTAGTTCGTTTTACTTTTTCTGTTCTTTCTAATTTAAAAGCAACGATCTCTATTTCTTTATCAGCATCTTTTGCCGATTTTAGTAAAGTTGTTTTTTCTTCTGCACTCAAATGTTCTGACTGCTGAATAAAATCCAGTATTTTCTGTACATGCTGATTCATTTATTTTTCTTTTATTGCTACACAACAAGCGGTTAAACCATGCATCTCTAAATTTCCGTTTGTTGCACGTGCCATTTCTGCATTACTGAACATGCCTGCCATGGGCGCATTCCACACTTTTTGTATTCCTTCTATTTCTTCACTGATCAATGGCCCCAAAGAAAGTAACCTGCCCGCACAACTAAACAACAATATTGCATCTGCTGCCGGCATTTCAGCGGCTTTCAAATCTTCACATCCTTTAATTACTTTTTCTATCACATCAAAATCAGGGGCTATTGAAAAACGGACTTTAGAACCTTGCGGTACGCTGCCACTACAGTAATATGAACGGTCACTCCAATCTACCACCAGGCCAGCCCGCATCACAGGGGCTCCGGTTTCACGCTGCAATTGCAATGGCAATGTGATCGAATGTTCGATTGCAAAATTTTCTGGTGTTACATTTTTCAGACCGCCATATTTTATTACCATATCCAACACCGGGATATCATCAATTGTGTATACGTGATTGCCAATACTTTTTGTTACTGTTTTTTCTGTTCCCACAGCATTCCAGCCGTGAGTTGCCTTTCCTTTTATACTTATTTTATCTTCATTAAATGCAATGGAAACAATACCATTATTGCTTTCTTTGTTATTGGTGAAAACAAATTGCTCTTTAAATGTAGTATCATCACCCGCCATGCCGCCAGTCACATTCACCTGTTTACCAAGAATGTCTTCAAAACCATGCAGCAATTCTTCTGCATCAGTGTTCAGGTTACTGCCTGCAATCAGGAAGCATGGATGTGTAAATTTTTCCATTGCTTTCTTTGCGATGGCCTGTGTGGTTTGCCTGTAATTATTTTCATGAAACTCTGAGAATAAAATACTGAAGAATGCAGGGTTGATATCAAGCAACAATATGGCAATTTCCCCGGCACTGATTCCTTGATCAGTAAATTCTCCGTTGGTGGTTGCGCCATAAATGGCAATCCCTTCATCGGTTAAGATTTTACAAATGGCATCCCTGTCCTGTTTGACAGATATAAAAACACTAGCTAGTGTTGGCTTATAGCCATCAGACATGCTTTCTTTTAAAACATTTTTAATTTCTTCTGTTGTTTTTCCTTTGATTGATTTTGCTTTCATTAGTTCAAGTTAACTGTTGTCTTCGTAACTAAATATAATAAATACTATTTCGAATTGGCTTCAAGCACTCTTATAAAATTTCCACCCAGTATTTTATGGATATCTTTTTTGCTGTATCCTCTTTCTAATACAGCTTTAGTGTTAAGCAAATAAGCCGTAACATCATCTAATTGCTGCGACAGAGAATTTACGGCATCAAAATCACTTCCCAGTCTAACATTGCGCCAGTATTACTTTTCTCATGATTTATTTTTGACGTCATCAGAAAAAAAGTTTCAGTTATTTTATTTCATAAGTATGTATGATTGAATCTTCCATATGAGATTTCATCTTTATTACCGAATCCAGCTGTTCATTCGGAACTGTTGTGGAAAGAATGTATTGCTGCACTTTCCAGGCACCTCCTTCTTTTACCAAAACTCCCGAACCCCGGCAAATTTTCATTTGGGTATTCAATAATTCATCGAACCAGGCAAGGTTACCTGTCTTATCAAAATAAATATGTCGGTCAATTGCATTAAAATCCCAGGCTTTTCCTTTATCGAATATCGGTTTTGCCCAGGCCATAAATGCTTTCTTATCCCACCTTTCGGTTGCATCTGTTCCGGTAAAGATGGCATCTGCTGTATAAAAACTAAAATAGGTTTTGTAATCTGCTTTTGCTGCAGCCAGGTTAAATGAATCCAGCATTGAATTAATTTGTTTTTTCTCATTTTCAGTGTCAATTGCAGGATTTTTATTTCCGGGGATATACAGGAGTAGAACAATATTGTAAATAATATAGTAACTAAAAATAAATATTTTGATGATTGTTTCATAATAGCTGTTTTAATTAAAAATGAATTTCATTATGTTAAGTTAACTTTCTTTTTGATAGTTATTCTGCCCCGCTTGCTCAATTGTTTTCTTATTATTCTTTAACAATATTATTCATGGTATTTCCTGTTACTGCATTTTTACTTTGATATTTCTTCATAATAAAATAGACCGCACATATAATTGCTATAAAGATTACAGTTGATAAAATTTCCCATTTGCTTAAACTGGAGAGTAACCAACAAATAGACGCTATTCCAATAAGTGGAAAAATGAGGCCTCCGGGCATGCGGAATGTCTTTTCAATGGGTTCTGTTTTTCTCATTCTTAATTTAATCGTTGACAAAATAACGGCAAGGTATATAAGCAAAATGGCAGCACTGGCCAGCACAGCTAACTGTTTAAATCCCCCGGAGACTGATAAAATAAAGATCAACGCTCCGAAGCAGATGATAGCCCAATAAGGTGTTGCAAACTTTGGATGAATCTTACCAAGGAACTTTGGAAACAGCCCGTTATTGGCGCAGGCAAATAATACACGTGGTGTGTTCAGCACATCACCACTCACAGAACCAAAACATGAAATGGCTGCCGTGATCAGCAATATTGTAGCTCCAACAGGCCCAATGATCTTTTCTGCAACAGCTGCCAATGGGGCATCTTTAAATGTTGCCATTTGTGTTCCCAATATACCCTGGGTTACTGTTTGGAGCAGTAAATACACGATGATTACTAATACACCTCCCAGTAAAATTCCGAGCGGTACTGTGCGTGTAGGATTTTTTATTTCACCGCTAACTCCCAATGCTGATTCAAATCCTGAAAAGGCAAAAAATAATATCAGTGCAGTGCTTCCAAATGTTTTGATCGGGGGCAGATGCTCCCAATGAAGGTTAGCCGAATTGATCTTTCCAAAACCAAAAATGATAATTCCAACCAGGGGCAACAACTTAATGATGGTAATCAGTTTTACAACTGCTACACCTTGTTTCGCACCACGTATGTTTACCACTACCATAAAACCCAGTAATACAAAAAAGAGCAAGCCACGCAACCATGGATTTGAGAAAACAGGAAAAATAGTTGCCAGCGAATCAGCAACAATGTTCATCAGTGCTGCATCAGATAAGATACTATAGCCAAAAAAGAAAACCCAACTGATGATAAATCCGGCAAACTCTCCAAAAGCGGCCTCTACGTAAGCATAACTGCCACCGGCTGATGTAACACGGCTTCCGACTTCTGCATAGCAAAGCATGATGGCAGCCAGCATGATGCCGCAAAATATATATCCGAAAACAGCAAATGCACCCAGTTCGATACCGACAATTGCCGGCAATGCAAAAATGCCTGCGCCTATTGTAAAGCCAACAATGGAAAGAGCAAGGCCTGTTACACCGACTACCCGTTTTAATCCTTCTCCGGTACTTTCATTTGCCATGTTAATTTGGTTTCGTTTCGAGTAAGTACGATTAATTATATTTTTTATTGCTGTTTACAGATAACTCAGCCACCATTTTTCTTTGTGGCCGGTTTTGTAGGTATCGTACCATTTACACAAAGGATACAATGAGATTATTACCGCTGCCCATACCAGGTATACAATAGTTAACCCATATCCCTCACCGGGAGCAACAAATAAAAAAGGGAATTTCCCGCCAATATTATCCACTTCAGCCATTGAATGGCCCCTTGCAAAAAAGCAAATAGCTGCCAGCAGGTGTATCAGGTAAAGATGAAGGATATAATAGAAGAAAGCTGTTCTGCCAAAAACGATCATAATATTGGTAAACCTGTTTTTAATTTTTTCCATAAAAGCTAACAGCAACAAAGCCGGGCCAATCGTAATGCAGAGGTACAATAATGAAGGAGGGTATTTATCTACATTTAAAAAGGAAAGAAATGTATACAAGATATTTTTCTGTGTAGTCCAGTTTATGGGGTCTCCATACCAATTACTGTAACGGAGGGCAGCAAAAAATAAGATCAGTCCAAGGCCGATCCGGTTCAGTAATTTTATGCGCAACACGGAAGTAAATTTTTGTGTAAAGAAAATTCCAAAACAATAACCCAGCATCATCACACCTGTCCATACCGGAAAAGGATATACCAGCATGGCAAAATGATTTGTTGCAAATTCATAAGGCACAAAAGTTCCATGATGAAAAAGATCCCACCAGAAGCTTGCTTTAAAACCGGGATCAGCTTCTGGAATATCCAGCAGGTTATGGCCAAAAACAAGAATGGCTCCCAAAACCAGGATAAAATGATAGGGAATCCGGATAAGTAACAACAGTCCAAGTATGAACATACTGATACCAATGGCCCAAATTACCTGGAAGGGTATGATATTGTATGAAGGGTTAAACGTCCATGCCATAGCAATAATTACCCACTCTGCGGCAATTAGCCATAGTCCGCGCTTGATAAGAAATACTCCCAATTCTTTTTTTGTTTTGCGAAGACTTTGTAAATAAACAGAAGTACCCGAAAGAAAAACAAAGATAGGAGCACAGAAATGGGTGATCCATCTGGTAAAATACAACAGAGGAGTAGTGGTAGCTAAATTTAACGGGTCATCTGTATTGGCAGCAATGTGAAAATAATCCCTGGTATGATCAAGCGCCATAATAACCATAGCAATGCCACGGATGATGTCGATGGATTCAATTCTTTTTGAGCTGGCAGTTAATGGTGGTTGCATAATGATTCATTTAATAAAATGATTTTGCTAATTGAATCTATGTAAATTAGTTTGCAAATAACTCAACTATCATTTATTTTGCCATTTTTCTGATTTTTTAAACTAAAATATTGTACTGTAAAGCAATGTAAAGACTGTTTATTTAAACTGCGAAGTCACGGTGCATTGCAGAACAATTTCATAAAATGAATCGAATGCCTGACCTTTATTTTGTTTTATATGCTTCCATATCAATCTCAATCAATTGACCTTCTACAGCCAGGCCTTTTACCTCCAGCCAGGTACCGGTGGGGAATTGTTTTTTATAAATAGAATTACGAAATCCTGATACTTTGATGAACTCAGCCATATTGGTTGTATAAATATTTTCAGCCACCACATCATCAACAGTATAACCATAATGTTGTAATATTTTTTCCAGGTCGGCATAACAGTTCTTCATTTGCTGTTCCATATTGCCGGGGGCAACGATCATTCCTGAATCATTCATACTTACTGCTCCTGAAATTTTAAGGTAATCACCAATTCTTAAGGCATGGGTGTAGCCATATTCTTTTTCGAGTTTTGGACGCAGGTTAAAATACTCAGGTGTTTCACTGGCTAATGGTTCTGTTGCAGCAGTTTTGTTGTGCCGGTATTATTGCAACCCGCAAATAATAAGGAACCCACAAATAGGATTATTGCTGAATAAAAATATCTAGTCATTTTTTTAAAATTTGAATTGATGAATCGTTTGTACTTAGAAATATACAGGCTTATCAGTTTACTATGGCCATTTGATTTTCTAAATCTCTGTTTTCTAAATTAACAACCCGTTCTACCTGCTTATTGATATTTAAAAACTGCAGTAGCAACCAGCCTAATGCAATCATAACTGCAAAGGCGAGCAACGTAATTTGCCAATTAAAATTTTCCTTAATTGGACCTATTAAGGCAGCAAGTGCAACACGCCCAAGGTTACCAATGGTCATATACAATGTAAACTGACTTGCCGAAACTTTTTTCCAGCAACATTGCATGGCAATAGCAAAAATTCCAATACAGGCAAAAGTATACAGCACATTATAAATTATCATGAAGCTGTAAATAAAAGTATTGTTCAGCCAGTACATTTTTAAAAATGCAAAAGCAGTAGTTAAAAGAACCATGCCAATAAAATAAATATTCATCATTCGCTTTTTTCCAAACCTGTCAATTAAAATACCGCCAATAAGCATGCCTCCAATGCCACCAATTAATTTGGCCGTTGCATAAAATTGAGAATAAGAAATATTCGTCCACCCTAATTCTTTGACTGTAAAAATAGGCAGCAAAGTATCAATGTAATTATAAGCTCCCTGGCAAATAAATAATATGCAGGTAAGCAGCAAAGAATTTCGTAAACTAAAAACGTTATATAATGATTTGAAAATTGTTACCCAACTGTTTAATTGCAATTTTTTAGTTTCTGCCGATGCTTTCCCTTTTGTCCATGGAACTATTTTTTCACCTTGCCGTTCTCTTAAAAATAAAGGCACCAGCATAATGATACCAATCATAACCGAAAGCATGAGTATAGCGGTTGTAAAATTATATTCATGTAAAAGCCAGGTACCAAATGCCAGTGATGTTGAAATGCCAATAATTTTTGAACCCCACATTAAGCCATTGGCACGGGCCTGTTGGTTTATTGGAATAATATCAACTGCCATACCATCGGTAGCCACATCCTGAAATGCTCCAAAGAATGATACCGCAAAACCCGCTGCCATAAAGAGATCTAAATTATTTAATGGATCAGGTACATAAGCCATAGTAATACAACTTACTATTAATCCTGTTTGACCCAAAAGTACCCAGGGCCTTTTACGTCCCATAGATAAATAGGTATAGCGATCCATAAGAGGCGCCACAATAAATTTAAAGCTCCAAGGCAATCCACAAGCTACAGCAAAGCCGGCTATTTCTCCTGGTGTTTTACCATTCATTGCCATCCATGCCGGAATACCATAGAATAACATTCCTTCGGGCACACCTTGTGCAAAATACAAGGCTATAAAATTGAAATACCTTAAATGAATGTTTTCTGAAAGGGCAGGAATTTGATTACTTTGTTTTAAGGGAATGTTGATGGTTGCTTTCATTGAACCTAAGGTTTTAGAAAATCTGCAGTTTGGTCAAACTGCCTTGTGCAGTTTTAGCTGTAATATTTTTTTAATAAAGTCCCCAAAGGTTGCCGAAACCTTTGGGGACTTTAAAACAGCTTACGGACTTATTTAGAACTTAAATCAGAACGTAGAAAAAGTAATTCACTCCAACTTTCATCAATATATTCTGCAACATCTTTAAGATATTGTGCATAAGAGCCTTCTCCATTCGCAGCTTCGTATGTTTCTTTAAATGGTTTACGAAAACCCGGTGCTCTTTCTTTTAAACCTTGCTTATACCTTGTTACCAAAGTATACTGATTTTTTCCGGAAGAACTGGCTGAATAAACTGCAACCGTAACACCAGTAGCAACCCAGTTTTTTTTCAATTTCTTTATAATATTTACCACATTATCACCCTTGCCAACTTTGGGATAAATGTGATTAATATTAATTTTATCAGAAAAATCGCCCAGTGCAACTGTACTTAAAGAATCCTGGTAAACAGAATAACCACCCGATTGCCTGTCTGTTAAATAGATGGCTACATTTTTATTCCAATCCAGGTTATGCTCTGTTCCTAAATTACCTCTGACATCCTCTGCTTCCCAGCTTGTTGGTCCTTCGGTAATATGATAACCTCCCATATCTGGTCCGGATTGTATGGCAAACACCCGCCAAAAGGCAGTACCGCTGTGATATTTTTGTGCATGGGAAGCCAGCGCTTTTTCAAACTCAAGCACTTTATCCATTTTTGGAAATACCCGCTGGGTAGAAATTAAATTTTTTGTTTGGCTTATGCCTGCAAATGGAATAAGCATACAAAGAAGAAAAAACATCTTTGTTTTAAATGGGAGATTCTGCTTCATGTTAGATTGGTTTATTTGTTATAAGGATTGGTTTGATTGTTTGTTGTTTAAAGTTTTCACTGGCTACGGAAGATTGTGTAAAATTCAACCAAATAGCTGTTTTTAGTGAGTACAAATCAACCATTGTACTGTACATTTTACCCTATTAACCGGACAAATTGTACAACAGCAGGATTAATTCGTCATTTTGCCCGATGAGCCGTAGTTTCTTTTTAAACCTAGCAAAAAAAATGAGGGCTCTGTTTATCTTTTTAAGCAAATGCATAAAACCCTTATCAGCATAAAGGCTTTTCTTACAGTTTTCATATCTAAAGATGTTTGAGGTTATTGAGTAGTAGGATCTTTTTGGACATGACAGTTTCATCAGTCCGGTTTAGATTCGGAATTTCTTTTGGGTTATTTTCTTCAGGATTTGGGTCCCGTAATTTCTTATTATCTTCCATTTAAGAGAAACTATTTTTGAAGATTAAAGCAGTATTACACGGGAAAGGATAAGCTGTGAAAGAAAATGAATTAATACTATGATTTCTTATCTTCAATGAACTAAAATTTCCCACTCAAATTATTGAAATATGAAAAATATAATTAAACTGCTGTTAATTATTTCACTGATGCCGGCAACTGTGTGTCTTGCACAAAATAAAGATTCTATTACCATAGCAGCTTTTATAAAAGAAGCGAATGAAAATTCGCAACTCGAAATAATGGCTAATGAATTATTTAATGGTATAGGGCCAAGACTGGTTGGTTCACCAAAAATGCAACAGGCACATGATTGGGCAGTTGCTAAATATAGTAGTTGGGGGATAGCGGCCCGCAATGAAAAATGGGGCGAATGGCGTGGGTGGGATAGAGGCATCACACATATTGACATGATATCTCCTTGGGTTAAATCATTGGAAGGAACTCAGCTTGCCTGGAGTCCGAATACAGGAGGCAAAACCATTACAGCTGAACTGATCATCATTGCAGATGTGGCAGATTCTATAGCTTTTCAACAATGGCTTCCAAAAGTTAAGGGCAAGTTTGTAATGATCTCTATGTTGCAGCCAACGGGCAGGCCAGATTATAACTGGGAAGAATTTGGAACAAAAGAGTCATTTGAAAAAATGAAAAAGGGTCGTACTGAACAAACAGACGCCTGGAAAAAAAGGATCAGTAAAACAGGATTCAGTAACAAGGATCTTCCATTGGCATTGGAGAAAGCTGGTGCAGCCGGTATTGTTGGTTCATATTGGTCGGCAGGATTTGGTGTAAATAAGATCTTTGATGCTAAAACAACAAAAATACCAACGGTGGATATTGCTTTGGAAGATTATGGACTTTTATACCGGCTGATAGAATCGGGTAAGAATCCTAAGATCAGTATTTATGCCGACTCAAAAGAACTGGGTGTGATGCCTGCCTATAATACGGTTGCAGAAATAAAAGGAATAGAAAAACCAGGAGAATATGTAATGATGTCTGCCCATTTTGATTCATGGGATGGCGCAACCGGTGCCACTGATAACGGTACCGGTACATTGGTTATGTTGGAAGCCATGAGGATCCTTAAAAAATTATATCCAAATCCAAAACGTACCATACTAGTGGGGCATTGGGGAAGTGAAGAACAGGGGTTGAATGGTTCCAGGGGATTTGTTGAAGATCATCCTGACATTGTAAAAAATATGCAGGCTTTATTTAACCAGGATAATGGTACGGGCAGGGTTGTAAATGTTTCCGGTGCTGGTTTTTTACATTCCTATGATTACCTGGGCCGTTGGTTGTCAAAAGTGCCCGAAACATACAAGAAAGGATTGGAAACGAAATTTCCCGGAGCGCCTGCCGGAGGTGGTTCAGATAATGCATCTTTTGTTGCTGCCGGCGTTCCTGCGTTTGGGCTAGGTTCCAATAGCTGGTTGTATGGAAGCTATACCTGGCATACCAACAGGGATACTTATGATAAAATTGTTTTTGATGATCTGTTTAACAATGCCATACTAACTGCAGCTTTGGTTTATATGGCTTGCGAAGATCCGGCTAATGCTTCCAGAGAGAAAATTATATTACCAATTGATTCTAAAACCGGGGAGCCCGGTAAATGGCCCGAACAAAAATCACCCACAAGAAAAGGAGGGGTGATTAAAACAGGGAATTGAGTGAATATTATATTTATCATTGCAATCTATTTTTCTATTTTCTGTCTTTGATTATTTGTTTTTTGTAAAACATTATAAATGAAAATCAAAAAAAATAGATCATAGGTTTTATTTTAAAGTGATATTCATGTTCAGATTTATTTTACTTTCTATTATTATATTTTATTCAAATAGCATGTATGCTCAGCATGCAAACCTCTCTGAATTAAAAGTAACTGATACTACAAGAATAATCTTGCAAAATGGTTACATATAATCAATGCTTTCAATTACAAATACGCTATTCCTGTAAATTATAAAAAAGATCTTTTCATTTAATTAAGTATTTGCATAATTATCAGTTATCATCTTTATCCCAGTAGGTTGCTGGTAAATTGTATTTTTTTATATTTTTCTTAAAATCCTTTTGCTCCTTCTTATTACTTCTGACACCTATATTGGTAAGGAATCCTTCTAAAGCCAGTTTACCCCAAAAATTAAATACTCCTCTTTTTCGTAAACGGTTTTTATATAAAAGATCTGAACGTCCATTATCATGCTTTCTGAGTAATTTACTGGCCAGCCAGTTAATAGTATTTAAAATAAGTTTACTGCGTGAAGTATCAGCATATTTAATTGATAGACTGTGATAACGTAAGTCCATGGTACCATAACCGAAATAATCATTACCATTTGCTACTAAAAGCAAACTATCTATCATGCCTGATTTAATATGCAAACCTATGAGTGGAGTAAGAAACCTGTTTAAACTTTTCATATTGATTTTGCCTGCTTTTACTCTTATCCAGAATCCCTGAAGGGTATCAGTATAAGATTGCCTGTAACGCAATCTTAGATTTTCGGTTCCATACATTAGTGCTTTAACCCTTAAAACTAGTGAATCCTTTGGCATCAGGTCATAGTTCTTAATATTGTGCACAAATCCATTTATTTCTTTAAATTCCAGTTGTGCCTGCTTTGCAGTTTTTCTGCTTATTTCATTTACTTCCAAACTGCAATTTTGAAGGTATACAGTATCTATTTTAACTGGAAAAGGAATCATTTGTAGTTGCCTTGCTAATAGTGGTCTGTAAGTTATTGTATCCTCAGGCCTTGTCTTATCCCTTTCTACTTTGATGTTAATATTTTTTGTGTATAATTGACCAATATTAATCGTCGGCTTTTCGCCAATCATATCTAATTGTAAGTTGTTGCTGAAAGTATGCCCTCCATGTAATGTCAGGAAAGTTTTTTCATAAGGTTCGGCCAGCCAGAATTTTTCCCTTGTGCCTCTTGGAACAATGCTAAAACTATCCAATTCAAATTTCATGGTTGTATTGTTGCTAAGATTAAGACCAGTAACTGTAATTGTTTGCTTAGGAGTGAGATAACTCATGTTGCCTCCGGTTAGCCACCAATTCGTTTTCTTAATCAGCGATTTCCAGTTAATGCTGTCTTTATTGGAAAAAGGGAAATCCGTTATACTTAATGAGTCAAAATTTAAGTTGATCGTATCATTCTTTTTTCCGATGATGGTTTGTGATAAATTGATAAAATTTGCTGTATCAAGGTGAAATTGAAATAACTTTTCTGCAGGGGTTATCAAAATATTGTGGAAAGCAAGACGCATGCTTGCCGGGTTTAAGAATTTATCTGCAATTTTATTTGAAATATCGGATGTAAAGTAGGTCCCATTCTTAGCTGATATAAGGTTATTACCAGCTTTGTTTTCAATTTTTATTTCATTGAGTGTCAGATTCCCTTTTAGTAGTTTAGTTTGAATGGTTGGGTTATTTACAGAATCGTTTAATTTGAATTCAAAACTGGGTTCGTCCAAAACCAATTTTTTAATGCTGACAGGTTTCAATGAGGATACTTCTTTTTTTGGGTAATCAACATTCGTAGCTTGCTTCCCCGAAAGGTCCGCTTTAATATATGGGCGAACCATGTATATATCCTGAAGTTCGAGTTTGTCGATCTTTGAAGATGAAATACCTATACCGATCTGGAGTTTTTCAGTTGCAAAGGAAAATTGATTTTGACCATTACTAAACTTACCTGTTGTATTCAGTAATTCTATCTTACCAGGTTGTATTATGCTAAGATTTCCTGCGTCAAAGAAAATTTTTTTAGAAGAAAATTTATTTTTACTCGAGGATATTCCCAACTGACTCCATTGGGCTTCCTTGTTGAAAAACTGAAAATCGTAAGCTTCAAGATTGATAGCTGATGAAACAGCAAATTTTTTTTTATGTTGCAAATTAAAGATCACATTGTTGAGTTTAAGATGATCTGTCACTAATTTTAAAGACTGATTTGCTGTATTGTTGTTTTTTGACTGATTTTTTTTGTTCAGTATAGTGATGGACCCGCTGTCTACAATAAGGTCTGACAGATGCAGACCATCAAAGTAGTTGAAGTCAATGGAGTTATTTTTATTAAGTATGGTTACACCTTTAAAGTCAACATAAGCATTCTCACCAGAGTTCCCCTGCACACTGCCAAAGTATAAGCCACTTGAATTATCCAGCAGTTTTAAATCTGTAACTTTTAATTTCATCTTCGCATTGGATAGGGTGAAACCGTTCGTATTTAACTTATCAATTGAGCGGATGATATCTATGGCAGATGTTGCTTTTGTAAGGGACTTTCCATTTACCAGTAGTGAAAATCCCGATAGTTTTATTTCATCCGTTGGGGAATTTTGTGGCAATAATCTGATAGATGCATTGTTAATTTCCAATGCATCCAGTTTTACCTTTTTACTTACAGAAGACATCAGATCGTTAATGGATTGATTGATGTCTTTTTTATTAGTTTCATTAACTTTATTTTTTTTGAGAATATCTATTACCAATTCGGGGTTGTTAATAGTGATCTTTGTAGCATGTAATTTTTTTTGTAATATTTCTTCGAGTGAATAGTTTTCCAGTTTGATCTCGGGAATAACTAATTTATTGTCGTTACCCCATTTATCACTGGAGCCAGGTAGTAGTTGAAAGTCTTTAATCAAAAGTTGTTTATTGCTGATAGAAATATCTCGCAGTGAAAATGCATAATCGTTGCTTTCATCATTTTCAGAAAAATCTTTTATTTTAAGGTTCAGGGCCTCAGCACTCAGAGCTGGTTTGCGTCCATTTATAAGAGACATTTCCTTTACAACAAAGCTATCAGCTTTCAACTTCATTAACATTAGCTCATTATTACTGTTGATTATATCTTTTGTACTTAGTTGGTAAAAGATATCAGAAATGGCTACGTAATGAATAAAAAATGAGTTGCCATTGTATAAGGAACTGCTTTCAAAGTCGAATGGTTTCTTTTTATTTTTTTCATTTTCAAGAAAGCTCAAATTGGCGCTTCCTTTGGCAATTATCAAACTATCAATTTCAAACACGCCTTCATTCAGCAATCTTTGCCATTTGAAATTATTAATAGAAAGTTTAGAAAACTGAACTTCTTCCGGTACCCCGTTTTGTCTTTGCTGTATGAAATAAAGTGAATCAATTTCGAGATCACTTGTTAATGAGTTGGCTTTTAAAGATCCCATTGAAACCAAAACTGATGAATCAACCAGGTGTATTGTTGGATTTTTTATGGTTATTTCACCCTGTCCTTTTAATTTAGGAGGACCAATTGATCTTTTTTTGAAGGAGATATTTGCCAGATCGATATTAATATGGTTAATAAAAAAATATTCACCATTATCTTCAGAAGAATATATTTTAAGAGATGCATCTTTTATATGAGACTGCTTCACCTTCAATACATTAAAGGCTTTAAATAAGTTATCCTGGATTTCTTTTATACTTTCAGCAATCCCTTTTTTGTCGGTACCTGATTTATTTTTTGCATAGGTTACCAGGCTTGACCTGTTTACCTGAAGCAATTCTACCTCTAACCGGTTGTTTGTTATTAATCCCCAAACAGATCTGAGTTTTACTTTGATAAAATCGCTGGTGAATGATATTGACTTGCTGTCTTGTTTGGTTGGGAGTAATTCTGCATTCTTGATCTTAATACCAATAGGATAATAAGTAAACTTAACACTTTTTGTTTTGAGTACATATTTTCCATTTGTGAGTTCGTTTACCACAGCCTTTAAAATCTCCTTAGACCTATATGTTAGTATTAAATGCGCAGCAAAAAGCAGCAAGAATAATACGCCAAATGTTATTGAAATTATCTTGGTGATCTTGTGCATTCAATGATTTAATGCTGTTAGTATTTCTCTAAATTAACTATTTTTCGTCGAAGTTAGTGTGCATGTTGAAGGTTACGTAACATGCTTTCACCAATAATATAGTATACTTTTTTGTTTCTTTCTAACAGCATCAAATGAGAAGGAGATCTTTTAAAGTTAACCGCACCAGGTCGGCTGTTTGTTTAGAGCTGCTGTTGATGCCATAGCGGTCGCCGGGAATGGTATCGGTGGGATCAGGATCAAAAGGAAGTTCAGGTGCATGTATTTTTTCTGAAGTGGTATCGGTTTCAGTTGTTGTTGCAATAACTTCTGCTTTTTTACCTGCATTATTGCATGAATATATACTACTTAATATCAAAACCGCAATCGCTAAAAGATTTATTTTTCATATTATTTCTATTTAAAAAAAATCGTTTTATTTAATTTGAATTTATTCGCTAATTATCATTCTGCATAATTATACATTTGTCTCCTCTATCAACCCAACTGCATTTCCCCATGGATCAATCATCGTGGCGACTTTAATACCTCCGCCAACATCCGATGTCTTGTATAATATAGTTGCACCCTTTTCAATTAATTTTTCTACAGCTTTTTCAATGTCATTAACAGCCCAATGTGAAACGGTTTGGTTTCCTATAGTAACTGTTTCGTCTAGTGGATGTAAGCCCAGTTCACAGCCATTAAAATCAAAACCCACATAAAAGGCTTCAACAAAATAAGGCTGATTTCCTGTAAGTTCCATGTACCATTCTTTTGCTTTTTGCAGATCAGGAACATAATAAATGACGGTTCTTAATTTTTTGAACATATTTTTTGTTAGTTAAGCGAAGAAAAATACATACCAGAGAAAAATGGGACCTCTATAATCATTTCCTGGATCTCAACTGAATGGATGAATTTTCCGGTTCAGTATTAAATTTTGCCTGTTCAGTTCCATTTTGTTTTTTAAATAAAGTTTCGGTTGAATCTTTAATACCTGTTACACTTACTAAATATAAAATATTGGCTGGACTTAATATTATTAAAATAATCAATAAATAATAAAATGAAATATTTTACATTGTCTGCTTTACTGACATTATTTTTCTCTTGTTTTATAAAAGCACAAATGCCCCAGCTTCAATGGGCAAATTCCCTTGGAGTAGCTACAGATCACGAAATGGGTATTAATTTAATGCCCGATAACAATGGAAATCTTTTCTTTTATGGAAGATTTTCGGGTACCGTTGACTTTGATCCCGGGCCCGGAGTAACAAATCTTACGGCCGGAGGTAATCATGATATCGTTATCGGAAAATATAATCAATCCGGTGGGTTATTATGGGTAAAAAAAATAGGTGGCAGTATCATTGCGACCAATAACGGGCATAGCATGATTCCTTATGATGCTACTGTTGATGATGCAGGAAACCTGTATATTACCGGGCTGTATGTTGGCATAGTTGATATAGATCCAACAGGTGCCAGCTATTTATTATATCCACCACCAGGTATCGGTGGTGAAAGAATATTTGTTGCCAGTTATACAAATAACGGGGATCTGAGATGGGGCTTTGGTTATGGATGGGTAGATTATTTAGGTGGCTTCTGGAATGCAGGTTATTCTTTGAAAATAGATCATGCCGGTGATGTTATTGTATCCGGGATGTTTCATCATACCTGTGATTTTGATCCTTCAGGCGCTACTTATGAGCTAACAGCCAGTGGAATATACATGGACATATTCTTTGCGAAATATTCCGGTACAACAGGAAATTTCATCTGGGCAAAAAGTATTTTTGGAGGAGGAGTAGAGGATACACCCACTGATATGATCATAGATAGCAGCAACAATATTTACCTCTGCGGCTATTTAGATATAGCAGCAGATTTTGATCCGTCGGCAGGAATTGCTATGATCAATTCCAATGGCGGCGGCGGCGATGCATTCCTTGCAAAATACAATTCATTAGGAGAATACCAGTGGGCATTCAGTGCCGGTGCCGCAACTAATTATGATGTGGCAGCCTGCATGGCATTGGATCAAAATGGTAGTATTTGCGTAGGAGGTTATTTCAGAGGTACGGTTGATCTTGATCCTTCAGCAGCAGTAATGAATTTAAATTCTACCGGCAACTCCAATGCAGATGCATTTATTGCAAAATATTCATCATCTGGTAATTTGATCTGGGGCAAAAGTTTTGGAGGAGTGAATCATGAGAATATGGGTTCAATGCTTATTGATCAATATGGAAGAATATTCATAACAGGGGATTTCCTGGGATCTTGCGATTTTGATCCTTCAGTTTTGGTAGAAGCTGTTGATGCAGGATCTTCACCCAATGCCTGCTTCACAGTCCAGTTTGATACTGACGGCAATTTTTTAAACGTAATGCCAATATATGGGCCCGGTAGTTATTTATTTGACCATGGAATGGTGATCGATAGTAATGAAAATTTATATTTTACCGGAGGACTGGAGGGAACTGCAGATTTTGACCCAACTGCTTCAACCCACAACTTAACGGCTGATATAACTTATCAGGATATCTATATGAGTAAATACCAGGTTGGAACGGGTACTTTAAGAGGAAGGATCTGGAACGATGCCAATTCAAATGGAATACAAGACCCGGGTGAACCAGGATTACAAAATGTAAGAGTAGCATTGGTTTATGACCGAAATAACAATAACCTGGTTGATACCTATGACGGTATTATCAGTACTACTTCACTGGTAGACGGGGCCTATGAATTCAAAGCTATAGCCCAGGGAAATTACTTGTTACGCGTTTTACCCCAGCCAGGTTATACAGGCACAACAGCTTTGTTTTCCGATGCAGATATTATCAATGGGCAGGTTATTAATAATAAGAATTTTGGATTTGCGTTGATCATTGTACCTGTGGTTTTTGAAAATTTTTCAGCCCGTCATATTAATGAAGTAATAAATGTTCAATGGAAGACATTAACTGAAGTGAACAGCAAGGGATTTAATATCCAAAGAAGTTTGGATGGACGGATTTTTGAAAATATTGCTTGGGTAACTGCACAGGGGACCAGTAATGGTACTCGTAATTATTCATACAATGATATTGATATTACAACAGGCCGGAATTATTATTACCGGTTAGAAGAAATATCGCTGTCCGGTTCAGGAAAATTTATTTGTTCATTGGTATTTGTAAAGTCAAATCCTCAAAAAGAACAAATAAGCATTTATCCAAATCCGGTAGCAGATGTATTGAATATTACAATGGTTGATGGCTATGAAAAATTATTATTAATAGACATGACAGGAAAAAAGGTCAGGGAAATTATTTTAACTCCCGGTAACAGATCATACCAGATCCCTTTAAAAAAACTTTCATCAGGAATTTACATCCTTAAATTGTTAGACAAAAATGGTCATACATTTTCCAAAATGTTGCTAAAGGAATGAATAATAATTATTTCATTAAAAAAGGCCGTCCTGATATGTATCGGGACGGCCTTTCTATTTAAAGAAGTATGTCTTATTTCACTATTCCCATCTTAGCTTCAATGCTAAGTGTTGCATGTGGCACTGCCCTTAATCTTGCTTTATCAATTAATTTTCCGGTGATGCGGCAAATACCATAGGTTTTATTTTCAATTCTCATGATCGCTTTTTCAAGGTGATCAATAAAAGTGATCTGGCGGCTGGCCATCTGGCTCAGTTGCTCTCTTTCCATACTTAGGCTGCCATCTTCCATTGTCATATAACGGTTGTCACTTTCATCTCCACCCATTTCATCTTTGCGGGTTATAAGGCCTTGCAGGTAATTCAATTCTTTTTTAGCTGCATCTAATTTTCGGTTTATCAGTTCTCTGAATTCTTTCAGGTCACTATCACTATAACGAACAATTGGTGCTCCCGGGTCATTTTTAACCTGGTCCAATACTGATTTTGTAAAATCAGGTTGATATTTACGGGATGTTTTAGTGTTGAACTTTGGTATAACAACCGGTTTAGCCGGTATAACCCGGATATCCTTTGTGTTTGTTGCCATTGGTTTCTGTGCCGGTTTAGCAGGTGTTTTTACAACAGCTTTCGCCGGTTTTTCTTCAATTTTCTTGGTCATAGGTTTTATTACCGGTTTGATAACAGCTACCGGAGTCTTTAAAGCTGGTTTTTGTATAGGTTTAGCAGGTTTTAATACCGATTTTTTTGCTACTGGTTTAGCTTTAGCAACAACTTTTGCCTTAGGTTTTACCACTGGTTTTGCTTGTTTTTTTTGGGCTGGTTTTGGTTTGCTAACAATTTTTGAAGCTTTTGCTACCACTTTCTTTATCAATGGTTTTGCCGCTTTTTTAGGAGCCGGCTTTACCTGTTTCTTTACAGGGGCGACTTTTTTTACTGGCTTTTTAATTGCTGCTTTTTTAGGAGCCGGCTTTTTTGCCGCAGGTTTAACTGCTTTCTTCTTAGTTGCCATACTACTCGCTTTTTTTAAGTACGTTTACTGTTAAGGGTGAATCATTCACTTCTATCTGAATACCGCTGTTTATGTGCGGTACAAATTCAAGAGAATCTGCCAAAATTTCGCGGCAAATATAATCTTTAAATTGAATTAATGATGGTTGCAGCACTTCATTTTCATTAACCGTTACATCTATACGGTCAGTCAGCTCAAAATTGCTGTCTTTCCTGATATTTTGAACCCGGTTTACGAATTCCCTGGCATTCCCTTCATTTTGTAAGATCTCGGTTATAGAAATATCTAATGCAACTGTTAATGAGCCCTTACCTGCGATCTCAAAACCGGGAATTTCATCTGTAATGATCTCGAGGTCTTCTGCTGTAATAATTACCGGATCTTCTCCTTTCAATATTTCATTTTCATTTAATATATAGGGACCTTCCTGCACTTTTTCTATAGTAGTATTATCAAATTTTTCTATTTCTGCTGCAGCCCATTTCATTTTTTGCCCTAGTTTTTTACCCAGGGTTTTAAAATTTGCCTTAGCTTTTTTGCGGATAAAATCATTGTCGGCACTTAGAATCTCTATTTCTTTAATATTCGTTTCAGCTTTTATGATCTCTTCAACAAGTTTAATATTATGGGCCATTTCATTATCCATGGCAGGGATAAATACTTTTTGCAGGGGTTGCCTCACTTTAATATTCACTTTTTTGCGAAGCGATAAAATTAAAGAAGAAGCATCCTGGGCAACCTGCATTCTTTTTTCAAGCGAAAGATCAATAACTGATTCATTGGCTTTTGGAAATAAAACATGGTGAACCGAAGTTTCTTGAAAACGATTGGTAACAGTATTCAGGTTGCAGAATAACCAATCTGCAAAAAAAGGTGCAACTGGAGCGATCAAGCGTGTTAAAGTTTCCAGGCATTCATATAAGGTCTGATATGCACAGATCTTATCATGTTCATATTCTCCTTTCCAAAACCTGCGACGGCAAAGCCTTACATACCAGTTGCTCAGGTGTGCATCAACAAATGCTTCTATTGCCCTTCCAGCCTGGGTTGGTTCATAAGCATCAAAATTTTGTTCTGCTGTATTTATCAGGCTATTAAGTGATGATAATATCCACTGATCTATTTCAGGTCGTTCATTGACCGGAATATATTTTTCTTTAAAATCAAATCCGTCTACATTAGCATACAATGCAAAAAACTGGTATGTATTATAAAGCGTACCAAAAAATTTACGTTGTACTTCTTTGATCCCTTCTTCATCAAATTTCAAACTATCCCATGGTGATGCATTTGTTATGAGGTACCAACGGGTTGCATCTGCGCCATAACTGTTGAGGGTTGCAAAAGGGTCTACCACATTTCCAAGGCGTTTGCTCATTTTATTACCGGCTTTGTCTAAAACCAATCCATTGCTTACAACTGTTTTGTAGGCCACTCCGGCTTGAATAGCTCCGGCTTTAAAGCCGGAGCTATTCAAGCCGGAGTCATTCATTTTAGAATCCTCCCACAGATCCGCTTTTTTTAATTCTTCTTCCACAGATTCTTTTAACAATGAACCCAATGCATGTAAGGTATAAAACCATCCTCTTGTCTGGTCCACACCTTCAGCAATAAAATCTGCAGGGAAATTCTGTGCAAATATTTCTTTGTTCTCAAAAGGAAAATGCCATTGGGCATATGGCATGGCGCCACTGTCGAACCAAACATCTATCAGGTCAGGTACCCGCTTCATTGGTTTGCCGTTATCGCTTACTAAAACGATATCATCAACATAAGGCTTGTGCAGATCGAGTATTCCTTCATGTAAGTAGTGAGTGTTGGTATCTCCACCTAAAACCTTTGCTGCTTTTTTTATTTCACTGTTTAATTCTTCAATGGAGCCGATACATTTTTCTTCCTCACCATCTTCAGTTTTCCAGATAGGTAAAGGGGTTCCCCAAAACCTGCTACGGCTCAGATTCCAGTCCACCATATTTTCCAGCCAGTTACCAAAACGGCCGGTTCCGGTTGAAGCCGGTTTCCAGTTGATGGTTTTATTCAATTCAACCATTCTATCTTTTACAGCGGTGGTTTTGATGAACCATGCATCCAATGGGTAATAAATGATTGGTTTATCAGTACGCCAGCAATGCGGATAATTGTGTTCGTATTTTTCTACTTTAAAAGCCCGGTTATCCTTTTTTAGCTTAACGGCTATGTCAACGTTTACATCAACATAATCCGGTGCATCTTTATAATTTTTTACATAACGTCCGCTGAATTCTCCGGTTCCTTCAATAAATTTTCCTTGCTTGTCAACTAGTGTAAGGATACCTAGATTGTTTTTTTGTCCCACCCTGAAATCATCCGCTCCAAAAGCAGGGGCAGTATGAACGATACCGGTACCATCTTCGGTAGTTACAAAATCTCCGGTAATTACTTTAAAAGGAATTGCACCTGGAGTTATTTCCTGAATCTTTTCTAAACTATTTGCTTCAAATGGAAGGAGTTGTTCGTAAGTAAAACCTTCCAGGTCTTTTCCTTTTATCTCTGTTATTATTTTCCATGGTATGATCTTATCACCCTCATTATATTCATCAAAATTTCCTTTCTCAGCTTCTGCTTTAAAATATTTGTTGACCAATGCTTTTGCCAGGACAACATTATTTGGAAAATGGGTGTAAGGATTAAATGTTTTTATCAATACATAATCAATATTCGGCCCTACAGTTAATCCCAGGTTTGAAGGAAGCGTCCATGGTGTAGTGGTCCAGGCCATGAAGAAAACTTCATCATTCAGTATTCCTTGTTCCTTGTTCGATATTGCATCAAATAATAACTGCGATCTTTCATTTTTGATCATCCTGAACATCGCCACCGCACTCGTATCCTTCACATCCTTATATGTTCCTGGTTGATTCAATTCATGAGAAGATAAACCAGTACCTGCTGCCGGCGAATAGGGTTGTATGCTTATGCTTTCATATAAGTAACCTTTTTTATACAATTCGCTCAGGCACCACCAAAGCGATTCAATATAATTATTCTCAAAAGTTACATAAGGATTGTTGAGGTCTACCCAGTATCCCATTTTTTTGGTGATATCGTCCCACTGATTTTTGAACCTCATGACTACCTCACGGCATTTTTTATTATAATCTTCCACCGATATTTTTATGCCGATATCTTCTTTTGTGATCCCTAATTCTTTTTCAACTCCCAATTCAATCGGTAGACCATGGGTATCCCAACCCCCTTTACGTTTTACCTGGAAGCCCTGCATGGTTTTATACCTGCAAACAAGATCTTTAAGGGTTCTGGATATAACATGATGAATACCAGGCATTCCATTGGCGCTTGGCGGGCCTTCAAAAAATACAAAAGCTTCTTTTCCCTCACGTATTTCAATACTTTTTTCAAAAGCCAGCGATTTTTCCCATTTTCCCAGCATTTCAATACTGATTGATGGTAAGTTAAGTTGTTGATATTCATTGTACCTGGCTGACATATTGTATGATCCTGAAGCGTTTTTTAATAAAAAATGAGGCTGCAAAGTTAAGCAAATTACTAATGGGAAATTGGGAGAATAAGAAAGGGTTTAAGCATGTGAATCAAAAGAATGTTAAATATTTCTGTTTTTTCAACATTTACTATCGTTGGCATAGTATTGGCCTTACGAATTATGTAAAGATTTTCCAGGTTTTTATGGTGAAGTATATATAATTAAGATAAGAAGTATAGGAAAGTTTTACGGCAAATTTTTTGCTGGTTTAGGGTTTTATTAGGGTAAACGGGAGTACTCATACTCCCGTTTTATTAAAAGAAATTACTATCAATACAAAATGAAAGATTACCCCGTTTTAAATCCATGGTTTGTGAAAATTGATTAACCACCGGAAAAAAGATTATCAGCGGAACCGCTGATAAACAAAAAATCACAAACACAAGAAAGGCAACTTATCATATAAGTTGCCTTTCTTGTGTTTGTGGTCTGGTAATTAATGTCGATTGAAAAAAATAATCAGCTATTAAAATTTTGCTCCAACGGATAAAAAAAAGGTCCTTCCATCAGCCGGTAAAGCACCTGGTCCAGGATACCCGCCGGCTCGGCGGGTAAAATATATTTTGTCAAACAGGTTATTGATACCTGCTTTAATGGTATAATTTTTTGTAAACTTATAATTTGCAGTGAGGTCAAAAACTGAGTAAGCAGGTATTAGGCCTGTTTGTCCATTAACAGTTGGCTTTAAGCTGTTATTAGCATCACTATAAGTTTTATCAACATAACTAATTTGAGCAGTCAGTAAAAAATTCTTAACTCCTCCGCTAATGCCTGCCCGTAAAATATTTGTTGGTGCATTTTCTACTTTTTTACCCTTAGTTTGAGCATCTTTATGATCTGAACTGTAAACGGCATTTGTATATCCATATGTTGCAAAGAGAGAAAATTGAGTTTTGTTATTTTTTATAAATGCTCGCGCCATATCAAATTCTACATATCCTTCAAATCCTTTACTGGTACTGTTTCCAACATTTGTTATCAGTCTGTAAGTAGCGCCAGTGGGTGTAATGGTACCAACTCGGTTATTGTATTGAAGATAAAAACAACTAATATCAAACTGAAGATAATTTTGAATCTTTCCACGGTAACCGAGATCAATATTAAAACCCTTTGCATCTGTTAAGTTGGGGTCTATGATATCAGTTGTAGGTGGAGCTTGTAAATTAGCAAACTGTATTGGCCTGTAGGCCTGGCTGAAATTACCATACAATTCTGTTTGCTTTGATAAATGATATTCAGTACCTATTCCTGAAATTATAAAACTGCGGTTTCGTTTAACATCCTGTAATTTAATTTCTGCTCCTGCTGAAGTAAATCCGTTTCTGCCTTTGGCAGATCCTTCCAGCCATTCAAATCTGATTCCGGGAATGATTAAAAATTTTTTGCCCATGCGAAAAATATTTTCAGCAAATGCAGCAATATTATTTGATGTGAATGTTACATCCCTGAGATATCTGCCGGTTACAGTCATATCATAATCAGAACCTGTTGTGCCTTTTCCATCTGCCAATCTTGTGGTAGTACCTGTATAAAGCCTGATGCCGGCTGATAGTGTATGCAGTTTTTTACCTAAACGATAATCAGTTATTATTCGGCTTTCCAATCCAACATTACGGTACCTGTCTGCATTCAGTACCCTGTTATTGTAATCTTTAGTTGAGGTATTTATGCTGTCCTTTATCGTGATCGATGGGGTGAAACCTACACTGTTCCTGTTACCTATTGTTGCAAATAATTTTGTATTCCAGCGGGTATGTTCATTGAAAATATAGTTTGCGATCAGTGCCGGGGTAGTCCAGGAAATATCAAACCAGTTGCGGCTGCGTAAGCTTTTTTGGGCATCAGCATACAATAAACTATCAGGTAGACCGCCGGGTTGCTGGCTGCGGATGTGTTGAAACATTACTTCTGCAGTTAAAGAAAATCGTTGAGTGAATTTATATGTAATGGTACCATATCCTGCATTGGTGTAATAACGTCTGTTTTGCCTCCATCCATCTCCGTTACGATGATCAAAGAAAGCGTAATAATTTATTTTCTTTGTTTTTCCGCCAAAAGCATTGTAGCTATTGAATAAGGCTTTACTTCCGATGGTTTGTTGTGTTTCAAATTGTAATGGTTTATCAATTTCACTTCCATTGCGTAATATATAATTGATCAATCCGCCGAATTGCGGACCATATTGAAGGGAGCCCTGACCACGAATAACTTCTATTCTTTGAACTGCCTGCAACTGTGGATTATAATAAGCTTCGGGGTAACCAAAAGGATCAGCAGCAATATCATACCCGTTTTGGCGGGTATTGAATTCCCAACTTCTGTTTGGGCTCAGTCCACGGGCAGCAATACCAATTTGAATTCCACTTGGATCACTTTCCCAGATATGTATACCGGGGATCTTTGCCAAAACCTGGCGCATAGTATTTGTAACCACGTTTCCCTTTACATTATCCAAAACAATTAAAGCATTTTTCTTACCAGCATAAATATTTGTTCCAACGATCTCGGGCATTTGTTGGTAATCATTTTTACTGCCTCTGCCTACCAATGTTATTTCCGGTAAATTTTTTTTAAATAATGTATCTTCTAGATTTGTTGTTGCCGTTTGGGCAAAAATATTCAGGCAAGCTAAGATCGCAGATAAAGTAACAATGATATTTCTCATTTTCAGTTTTAAGATGCAAATCTCCATTGATAAATATTTTCACAGTTACGAGAAGGGAAAATGAATTTATACAATCGGGAAAAAAATTGAACAGGAATGATTTACAGTTTTTCCTTTACAAAAAAAGGCAACCCGATCATTGAGTTGCCTTTTGGGTTTATTAAATCTTTAATCAAAAGAATTCCTCGCAGTTTTGCTGCAGGGTGAATGAATTATATATTGCCACAGATTCGCAGATTAGATTTATTTGATTGTATTAAATCTGTGAATCTGTGGCCATTTTTTTTGTTTTTAGATACCTCATAGCTTGCTGCGGATTCATTCATTTAGAATGATTTTGTTCCGTTTGCCTGGTATGTATACCTGAAACGATAAATCAATGTTTGTGGTACCGGGCCAACAAATGGTTCAAAATCTACGGCAAGTAATTCCATTTTTACATAGAAGTTGGTGGCAGTACGAAAAATAAATGTTTGTCCTGCTTTTGGAGAAAAAGTTCTTGTTGCAGGATTGTAATTATACCAGCTTCCGTCTTTAATTGCTTTTTGAGAAGCAGTAGTATCATATGCATATCCGTTATTGGGTGCAGTTGTAACGCTGCTGTAAATACTATTTTGCAAAATAGCACCTGCATTACCCGGACCATAAGTGTTGCTGTTTAAAATAAAAGTGGTAAACCTCAGGCCAAAATCCCACTTGGTGCTGGCACTGTCTGTATTAGCTACAACGGCATCATTTTTAAAACTAAAAAAAGCAAAAGGAGCAGTTGGGCTGAATTTCACTTTAAGTGAATCGGTTTTTTCTATTACTGTAATTACAGGAGCATCATCTTTTTTACATGAATTCATTGTAAAAAATAAAGTGGAACATAAGATCACACTTGCCAGCATTGTTTTTTTCATTTGTCTGTCGTTTTTTTATTTTTTGAAAATACTTGTTTAAGATTGATATTGCAATTGATAAAATAGGTTCTTCCGGGAAGGTTAGGTAGCCTGACCTTATCTTTATGATTCAATATATTATCGCTACCGGTTTGTATTTCAAACCCCTGTTTAAATGTTTTACTAACGGATGCATTTAATAATACATATCCGTTTACATATTCCCTGTTATCATCTAAAATGGCGTTTCCGTTAATATCGCTGAAGCCGAATCTGCCACGATATACAGCTCTGACACTGGTCGATAAACTCTTTTTTCTGTTGTTGTATGATAATTGAAGATTTGCTGTGTGTTTACTGCGATTAAAAAGTCCGCCATAATCATTCATCGTAACATAACTACTCGTATAGGTCACCGGATCTCTTTTTACCAATTGATGTTGCTTTATTTTTTTTATGATGTCCTTATCTTTTGCATCCAGGTATTGATAACCGCCGCTGATACCAAATTGATCATTCATCTGGTAACTGATATTCGCATCAAATCCCTGTGTAAAGACTTTATTGATATTTGCGTAACTGAAAATGGATTGGTTGTTTACTTTGGTGAAAGGCAGGTTATATCTTTCAATTAAATTAGCAATGTCATTGCGGAAAAAATTAGCTGTGATCTGCACCTGTTGGATAGGGTTATATCTTATCCCGATATTTGTTCCAACTGATTTTTCAGGTAATAATGTATTATTACCCAGATAAGGTAAAATGTTAATGGAAGAATCAAGTTGTCCTTGTTTTTTTAATTGTATTAAACCGTTAGAAAGTTCATTGGCACCAAGTAAAGTATATCCAACCAGTGAATTGGTAAAATTTAAAAACTGCTGCCTGAAATCGGGAGCTTTAAATCCGGTTCCTATTGAAGCATTAACAGTTAATTTTTTTATAAACTTATAAGCTACAGCTAATTTTGGATTAAACTGGGCGTTGTAAAGTGTGTGTTTATCCAACCTGGCCCCTGCAGTCACAATTAGCCTGTTATTAAACAGCCATTCTTTTTGTGTAAAAAAATAGTAAGCATTAAAACGATGATCGGTAGGGTAACGGTTTGCATTTATTGTTTCGTAATTGTAACCAACACCACTGATAAATTTTTGATTTGGTTTTTCCCCGGCTTCAATTTGAATTTCTGGTTTTATTAAAAACTGGTGTAAATATGATCTGTCAAAAAGTTGTTTATTATTTTGTACAAATACTTCGGCATTATCCTGGTAACCGGTTGCATAAAACCTTGCTGTCATTTTTATTTTAGATGAGAAAGTATGCATTAACTGGTTATTAATACTCCAGTCAGTTTCATTACTGGTACCTTCTACAGCTTCAGGTTGTGTACCTGTATAAACCAGGTAATTATTAAATTGTTTTTGGTTAAAATACCTGGCAGATGTTTGAATTTGCGTTTTACTATTTATTTCATAATTCCATTTTGCCGAAAAAGAATAATTATGATAGGGATCAGATGTTTTGCCATAGATGGTTTCGTCCAGGTCATAACCACCGCTGCTATACCTGTTTGCAAACAATTGTAAGGACGATCTGTTCTTTTTGATGAACGCGTTGGCAGTAATTCCAAAAGTGTTATTGGTAGCATGGTGAAGTTGAAATCCAATTACATTTGATTTTGGCTTTTCAGTAATTATATTTATGACACCTGCCAATGCATCACTGCCATATAAACTGGTTGCCGGCCCTTTTACGATCTCGATTTGCTGAATATTCCCTACTGCAATTCTGCCAAGGTTTAATATCCCGGCATTCCTGCCTGTTAATGGTTCTCCATCCATTAAAATTAATGTATAAGCCGGATCCAGTCCTTGTAATTGAATACCACTTCCAAATGGGTTTGGATATCCTTGTAACGCCTGTCCCAATGGGTTATCGGCCAAAACCAACCCGGTCTGTTGTTGTAAAATATCAATCAGTTTTTGTGACCCGGTTTGTTGTATAAATTTTTTGTTGATAACCAGTATCGGAACAGGAATATTGCCAATACTCTTATTTGTCCGGGTAGCTGTAACGATAACTTCACCCAATTCTTTGTCTTTGTTAAATGCAGTATCAGTTTTTTGATTTTGCTGGGATTTACTTATAAAGCCACAAGTAATAAAAAGAAATATGAATACGGTTTTTTTCAATGAGTAATTTTATAAAGCACAAAGTTGTTTTATGCATAAAGAAGAATTATCACAGAAATGTCATGAAATAAAAAACTGATCAGAAACAGGATTGTTTTACAAATACATGACCGATTCGCTATTAACAATCATAATCATTACTGATCAATGTCAGTTTTTGATTGCATATTGTAATAAAAAAAAGTATTAATAAAATATTCAGTAATGAATAATTAACGCAACAACAATTCACAAGGCTTGATACCGGTATGTTTTTTAAATGCAGTACTAAAGTGAGAAATAGAAGAATAGCCCAGTAACAAAGAAACTTCAGTAACACTGAGGCCTTTATCATACAAAAGATATTTTGCATGTTCCATACGCTGGCTTTGATAAAAATCAAAAATGGTGGTACCGAATATTTCTTTAAATCCTTTCTTCAGATAACATTCATTGATGGCTACTTTACGGCTAAGTGCTTTAATGGTTATAGGTTCGCCAATGTGTTGCAACAGGATCTCCCTGGCTTTGATGATCTTTTCACGATCAGCTTCATTAGCAAGGAACTTACAGGTAAAAGTTGATTCTTCTCTTTCGCCCAGCATACAATCCATGCTGTATAATAAAAGTATCTGGGTTTGTGCATTGATGAAAATATTCTCCAGGGTATCTGTATAGGTGTGATTCAGCAATGCTTCAATAGCCAACCTTGTTTTGCCACAAAGAGGCAGGATCTTTGAAAATGAAGATGTGTGAACAAAGGAAAGAACATTATCAGTTAATGATTCCGGCGATTTATGTGCTTTTGCGAACTGCTGCAGGTAGGTAGGTGAAAAACTAAAACTCACAACATCTACACTATCCACTTTTTCGATACAACCTCTGGAAGCATTCAATTTACATGAATCACATTCAGTTTGCTTCTGGCGGCAATAAACATTTCCGCTGACGCAAAACTTTAATTCAAGGTAATTTTCTGTAGGTTGGTTTTTTTCATAGTGATAAATCAAAACGCCGGTATCTTCCATATTCCATTGCGGTTGTTTTCGAAAACGCTTGATGGAATATTTTACTGATCCCGGTACATTACGTTCAATATCCTGCAATACATCCATTTCTTCATTTAAAAATGGTTGTTTTCGGGATAATGCTAATATGTCAATTGTTTGATTCATTGAAAAATTTCGATACAAATGTACAAAATTATGAGCAATTAATTTTGTTGAATTTATAGCTTAGGTCGTCAGGCCATATAAGTCGCCCCACAACTTAAAATAAACCATTTTTTATGAGTTTAAACCCCTGCTTTTCTTTACATTTGCAGGAATATCAAAAAGCCATATTTTATAAGTTTAACCGCTAAGACGCAAAGGCGTAAAATCGATTTTTATTCTTAGCGTTTCAACGGCTTTTTATTGAAAATAATCAACAATAAATAATTTAAGGAGTTTTACATTTTATGAGTACAACAGCAGAATTGGTTTCCCTAGCAAACAAATCATACGGAGCAGACAGTATCCAGGTATTAGAAGGGTTAGAAGCGGTTCGTAAGCGGCCGGCAATGTACATTGGTGATATCAGTGTAAAAGGATTGCACCACCTGGTATATGAGGTGGTAGACAATTCCATTGATGAAGCATTGGCAGGATACTGTAAAAATATTACGGTAACCATCAATGAAGACAATTCAATAACGGTTCAGGATGATGGCCGCGGAATACCTACCGGTATGCATACTAAAGAAAACAGGAGTGCACTGGAAGTTGTAATGACAGTTTTACACGCAGGAGGAAAATTTGATAAGGGATCTTACAAGGTTTCCGGTGGTTTGCATGGTGTGGGTGTAAGTTGTGTAAATGCTTTAAGCATCAAATTGCATGTATCTGTTAACCGCGAAGGAAAATCCTTTGAACAGGAATATGCCAAAGGTATACCGCAATATCCTGTAAGAGAAACAGGAAAAAGTAATACAACAGGTACCACTGTTCAGTTCTGGCCCGATGACAGCATTTTTACAACAACGGAATACAATAAAGAAATATTAGAAGGACGTTTAAGAGAACTTGCTTTCTTAAACAGGAAGATCACCATCATTCTGAATGACCTCAGAGATAAAGATGATGATGGAAAAGCATATACCAAAACTTTTTACAGCGAAGGCGGTATCGTGGAGTTTGTTGAGCTGATCGATAAGAATGCAAACAGGCATGCATTGATACCACAGGTTATTTATTGCGACGGGCTGGATGAAAAAAGCAATGTAGCAGTTGAAGTTGCCATGGTATATAATGCAGGGTACCAGGAAAATATTTTCAGTTATGTAAATAACATCAATACGATCGAAGGCGGTACGCATGTGGCCGGTTTCCGAAGAAGTATCACAAGGGTTTTTAAAAGTTATGGCGAAAAGCAAGGCATGTTTGAAAAAGCCAAGGTTGCTATTGAAGGCGATGATTTTCGTGAAGGGATATCAGCGATCATTTCTGTAAAGGTTCCGGAGCCACAATTTGAAGGGCAAACAAAAACCAAATTAGGTAATAGTGAAGTAATGGGTATTGTGGATACTACACTCAGCCGTGTTTTGGAAGCATATCTTGAAGAAAATCCAAGAGATGCAAAAACGATCATTCAAAAAGTAATATTAGCTGCACAGGCAAGAGCTGCAGCAAAGCGTGCCCGTGAAATGGTGCAACGTAAAAGTGTGTTGGTTGGAGGTGGCTTGCCGGGTAAACTGGCAGATTGCTCAGATAAAGATCCTGCAAGATGTGAGTTGTTCCTGGTGGAAGGAGATTCAGCGGGTGGTACAGCCAAGCAGGGCCGTGACAGAAGTTTCCAGGCTATTCTTCCATTGCGTGGAAAGATTTTGAACGTTGAAAAGGCAATGGAACATAAAATATATGACAACGAGGAGATCCGGAATATGTTTACAGCGCTGGGTGTAAAGATTGGTACATTGGATGATGCCAAGGCATTGGATATTTCAAAACTGCGGTATCATAAATTGATCATCATGACGGATGCTGACGTGGATGGTAGCCATATTGCAACATTGATACTTACGTTTATTTTCCGTTATATGAAAGAACTGGTTGAGCAGGGAAATGTTTATATCGCACAACCACCACTTTATTTAGTAAAAAAAGGAAAGGAACAGGAATATGCCTGGAATGACGAAGAACGTAAGGCCCTGGTGGCCCGTTTTGGACAGGGCAAGGACGATAGCGTAGGCATACAGCGCTATAAAGGTTTGGGTGAAATGAA
>JANMMS010000032.1:0-127350 GCA_031373525.1 Ferruginibacter sp. | reverse complement strand
ACTAAAAATTACATCTGACCTGCCGGCAATAGCTGCCATTTCTGTTTTGGATGTTACATCTGCGGCTGTTACCTGTACGTTTTGCGGAATTGGCATGTTCAGTTTTCCTGTTCTGTTTACCAATAAAATTTTTTCCTCGGGGTTTTTATCAATCAGCAATTGCAAGATGGCAAGGCCCAATTGCCCCGTTCCCAATATTGTTTTCATATTAATTAATTTAAAACTTGAATGAATAACTGATACCCGGCGTTGGATTAATTTTTACATCCTGTCCCTTTGCTGCAACTGCAATAGCGCCAACCCTTACATTCAAACCCTTCCATATCATCCAGCGAAAACCAGCTTCCATAGCTACTGCATTTTTATCTTTATACGAACGGGTAAGGCCACGCATATAAGAAGCGCCTGCATAGAATGAAGAAGGGATTTCTTTTTTATCAACAGGAAGAAACCAATAAGTAAACCCCGTTTTTATAAAGTTAGTATACTCGCCGGATTTAAACGCCGTGGTATAATACCCTGCATGAACGGATACATGGTAGTGACGGTACTCCAACCCTATGGATGGATTGCGAAAGCCATTAATACTGAGTTCATTTGTTGAAAATTTGCTTTGAGTGAATGCAGTGCCTGATATTAATAAAGCTACTGCAAGGATAAATTGTTTCATTTTTTCTGTTTTGTGTTATTAATTTTTAACAGCACAAAGATGAAACAGCAGCAAGCGCTGCTACCGGACAAATGTCTAAAAATAAAATTCAGGAAATATTATTACGGATGCGGCTTAAATGTCTTGGGGTAACGCCTAGTATGGAAGCAAGATATTGCAGGGGGATTTGTTGCAGCAGCTTTGGTTCCTCTTTTAACAACAATGCATAGCGCTCTTCAGCGGTTAATATCATCAGGTTGGCCCTTGTTTCATCCATACCCATCACCAGGTTTTCCAACGCTCCAATATAGAATGCTTTAAAGGCTTCGCTTTCCGTTTTAAGTTTTACCAGGTCGGTATAATGTATCTGCCAGAGTTCAGCATCTGCCAATGCCCTTACATATTCTTTGCCAGGTAGTTGTTTAAAGAAACTGTAGAGTGATAGCAGGAAGGTATTCTCCCCGGTGATATAGGTGGTGATTTCTTTGCCATCTTTTAAATAAAAATATTGAAACAGTCCTTTGGTAATAAATGCCAGGTACTTACTGGTTTTGCCTTCTTCTGCGAAGAAATCTCCTTTTGATATTTTCTTACATTCAAAAGCGGCCGTTATTTGTAACAGTTCGCTTTCAGGAATGCCTTTGCCTAAGAAATGGGAAAGTAATTGCTCCAAACTAGTTGTTTAAAAGATGAAATTATCAGCATTTAAAGATAGATCATAATGCGCAGGAAATGGATGCTTTATTGGGACAGGGCTAAATAGAAAAAGCTGAAAAAATCATTTGTCAGTTTTTTATTTTATGCTTACTTTTTTACATTTAACCGTTCTTGATTGGTTAATAATAAACCTGGGCTGTTGAATTATATAGTTATTCATTTTCTTGCCATTTTTACAAGCCTGAGCATTAATGGTCTAATAAGTAAATACAGCAGAGCCGAAATCAGTAGAAAAATACTACCAACCACCACAGGCAGTACGCCACCAATAAAACAGGTTAGTCCAAGTATAAAACCCAAAAAATATTCAGCTTTATAGGTTGGGAAGAATAAGGCAAGACTAAAAATAATAAGAGGACTATAGCTTGAAAATGTTTCAAATCCATACACAATAGCTATTCCCAATACAACAGCAAATAGCAAGGCACTTAAAAAACCAAATAAAGTATGCTTTGGAAAAGCAATTGTATCTGATTGACTAAATAACCGCTTTTCTACTCTAAAAAGTAAGAACCATGTCGTAATTGGAATAACAAATGCCCCCCAGGCATTTGATATTAATGGCAAAGTTTTATCGGCTAAAAAATGATGACTGGGTATTCCATCATGAAAATACTGCCATAGTAACAGGCCTGTTAATACAATAAAGATAATGCCCGTAATCCATATTCTGAAACGAAAAAAATCGTGTTTGGCTATCATTTTTTTGTTTTAAATGTTTTACAAAACTACAGTTGTTGTTTGTAACAAAAAGTACTCAATTTGTTCTATTGCAATTTTGCTATAGAACAAAAGAACAATAATCCTTTTGCAATACGCTTCATATTTTATATTTACTGTTGCTTTTAAATTCTTAATGTCAGATTTTATTGCTGAATTCCGTTCTTTAGCCTTTTCATTTTTCATCAATAGTATGCTTCTGTAAATCCAAACAATTTTGCAATTGGGGCTATTAATTTGAACGCTGCCTTTTGAATCAGCCAGTTAGGTTTGGTGAGCCGGAATTCTTTTTCATGTGCCAGCATTATCAATGATGTACGGAAAATATTTGGAGCTCCGTCTTTATTCAGTTTGCCATCACGTGCCAGCGCAAAAAATGTTTCAAATAAGCCATCAATTTTTAAGGCAGGAAAAAACTCCTGTATATAATGAGCTTCCGCAGGGCCCGGGTTTCTAAAGTAATGGGGTGTATTTTTAGGAACAGATATAATATCGCCGGTAACTGCCCTTTGTTCTTTTCCATTAATATAAAAATACAATTCTCCTGAGATGATCCGGAACCTATTCTCCTGGTAGGGATGAATATGCTCCGGATCTTTTGCTGTTATTACCGGGCTAAAACATTCAATTTGTAATTGTGTACCATTGGTTTCGGCCCATGTTTGTAAGAATATCATTCGTTGTCCTGTTCGCCGGTTTTCAATCATATCGCCTTGCTGTATCATAGTGTTTACCTATTATAATAAATTAAATTAATGACATTGATTTTATAATTTGTTATCCAGTTTATATTTCCCGATATATGGCAACACATCACCACCAAGATATAAAAAACCATTTTGCTCTTTAACTGCACCCGCTTCCGGCATTACGATTCCTTTGGTATCAAAAAATGATTGAAGGATTTTTCCTTCGTTGGAAATATTCAATACCATACCAAACCTATCTGCTTTGGGCTGAATAAAATCGGGTAAGCCGTACATAAACTTTTTCATTCCTGGTTTGGGATGGATCTTGTCCAGGGCATCATTTCTTTTGGTGGTAAAACCCAGCCAGTAACTTCCATCTTCCCTGATAGAAATTCCATTGGGGAAGCCGGGAAGATTGTCAATGAAGGTTTCCGTTTTCCCGGCCTTGCTTCCTTTTAACCAATATCGCAGGACCCTGTATTTGGTGGTTTCAACCAGCAGCACATAATCTTCGTTTTCTGAAAGCACGACACCATTTCCGAAATAAGTGCCATCAATTAATGTGGCTACTTTCTTTTGTGCAGGGTCGTAACAATAAAGCCCGCCCAATGGCTTCATTTCTAAAATTATTTTTCGGCCATACTTTATAGTATAGGCTGATTTTTCAGATGTGTTGGAGAAATATATTTTTCCATCCGAAGCGATATCCAATCCGTTTGGAATTAAAAATGCTTTACCCTTTTCATCTTTAGTTGCCAGTACTGTTACTATTTTATCTTTACTGATACTGATCAATCCTTCTCTATGACTAAGGGCAACCAGGTTTTCGTTGGCATCAAAATGCAAACCAGCCACCCATGAACCGGCATTGTAGTAAATTTCAATTTTACCCGAAGTATCCATTCTTAAAATCTTTCCATCGCTAAAATCAGTGGCTTTAATATGCACACCACAATACAGATTTCCAGCTTTGTCAAACACAATATCTTCCGGACCGTACCAGCCATCGAGTTCTAACTTTTGTGTAGTGGTTAGTTTTTCATTGAGCGCTGTAGTGCCAGTAAATGAAGGTTTTGGCAAAGGCTTCCAGGCAAGTGGTTGTATGGCACATGAATTAAATACCATTGGAAAAATAAGTGCTGTTACTATAAATAGTGCTACAGCTTTTGTGATTTTTTTCATCTTTTTGTGTTTTTAATTTTGAAACACAAAGAAATGCTGCTGAATTGGCGGATTCGTTTACATATGTAAAGAAATGGGGAGAGGGAATTTATTTAAGGGCCAGCTGGTGCCGGATGCGGCTTAACTGTGTGGCTGAAATGCCGAGGTAAGATGCGATGTGATATTGGGGAATCAATTGCTCCAGTGTAGGAAACTCCTGTTGAAATATTTTATACCGTTGCGAAGCATCCAGTAAAACTATTTCCAATTCTTTTTTCTCCTTTTCCAAAAAATAATATTCGGCTATCTTTCTTGCCTGTCTTTCCAGGTCGGGGCAAGTGTCATATAAGGATGCAAGTGAATGATAATCGCAAGACCAGATAACACAATCCGTTAATGCCTGCTGAGCGATCAGGTTTGGTTTACCGGTTAGCAAAGATGTATAAGCTCCAATACTGCTGTACCCAACAAAAAACTGTTTATTGTAATCCTGCCCTTTTTGATCAATAAAATAAGCCCTCACCACACCCGATTCAAGAAAGGCAAATTTCCTTGCCACTTCATTCTCCCTAACAAAATATTCTCCAGCCGCCAGTTTAACTTCCTTAAACAAGGGCAATATTTTTTCCCAGGTTTCTGTTTTAAGCGGAGAAATAGTATTAAAAAAATGTTGAAGTGAAATCATTGGTTGGAGTTGTAGAGGATATTTATATCATATTCATTGGTTAAGATATTAATAGCTTTAAAGTAAGATTAAAATAATTGCATATATTAAAAGTAAATCAATTATTGTTTACCAGATGATTAAATGTATATATCAAATTTTAAAGCGAAACCGACTTATTCAGAATTACCCAATATAAAAAAGCTGACGAACATAATTCGTCAGCTCTATCTATTAATATTGTTACTAATTATTCCCTTTAAGTACCATTGGTTATTTGCTTCTGCTGTGCAGTTTTCACAAACAGTTTTTTAATACTGTAAGTCAAGCTCATGGTAACACACATTGGGCATACACCAAATCTGAAAAATGTTAAGGTTGCTTTTTTGTACCAGGGTAAATTTGCTGGAATAATGGGGCAGCTTACTCCATCGCCCTCAAATTCCTTAATTCCCCATATATTTATTGACTCTTTCATTTTTTATTTATTTGATTTTATTTATCCAAAGAAATAATAAGTACACATTGCCATTAAGGTTACAGACAAAATGGTTAAAATAATTTTTGTTTTCTTTTTCATATCATTTAATTTAAAAGTTATTACTTGTTTTAATGTTAATTAATCAGTTTTTTGGATTATTTAACTGCATACCTCTTGCTGTAGCCGTTTTTACTTCACAGATTTTTTTACTTCACCCATTACATAAGCAATTTCTTCATTGGAGTTTGCAATGGTTACTTGTGTAATAGGTTTTTTAGATTTAGCATCGAAGAAATATATAACACCAGAAGCTTTGTAATCTTCCATTGCTTTTGTCAGGCCAGTATTACTTAGCCCAGTTGCAGATCTTTTTTTTGTTTCCGCATTGGTAACATCATTTACCACTAATGAAATAGAACCGTCTTTGTTGTTTTCCATAAATGCACCCATTGCCCTTTGTCCGTTTGCTTTACATACAGAGCACCAATCAGCCTGGTTAACCACTGCAATAATTTTAGGAGCTGTTTGTGCAAATGCACCGATTGACAATACAACGGCGAATAATGCTGTTGCAATAATTGATCTTACTTTTTTCATTTTATTTGTTTTTAAATTGTTTATAATACTATTAATACCCAAAGGCCTGCATAAATCACCCACCGAAAAATAAAAAAGCGAACTATTTTTTAGTTCGCTTTTTTTACATGATGTGATTGATATACTTAATTCAGGTTATCAGCCCCTTTTCGGGCCTGCTCCAAACATTTGTATTTTTGATTTTGAGCATTGTGTTTATTGCTGTATCCGTAGTCTTTTGTAATGGTATCAATATTCTTTTCATCATAAAAAATGGCTTTCAATAGCGTAATACATTTATTGGTCATTATTTTAAAAACTCTTACCAATCTGTTTGTATTGGCATGGCTCATATCAGTTTCTGCTTCTTCATAATCGGTTAAGTATTTTTCATAAACATCGAGTTCGGTTTTTATCATTTTACTGCCATCTCTCAATCTTTTCAACCAAAGATTACTGCTGATAGCGAAAATGTATGTTTTTAAGGAAGAAGTTAAGTTAAAATCCTCCTTAGGTACTTTTTCTAGTAACACTAAAATGGTTTCCTGGAAAATGTCCTGGGCATCATCTTCGCAGCCACTGTTCTTGATAATAAAGTTCCTTACTGATGGGTAATAAAACTTATAGAGAATTTCATAAGCCTTATTGTCTTTCGATTTTAAGCCTTTAAATGTTTCCAGATCTGTTTGATTGATTATACTCATTTTTTTAAATTAAGCTAAGTTGTGAATGCATTATATGCATTAATACCAATGGCGGCAAGAAAATCACCCAAAATAAAATTTATTTTTATAAACTGTGGCAATCTATCTTCTATCCATTAATTATCTTAAGGTAACGCCCAATCATTTCATTCATTGTAGTTTTGTTGAAAATTATAAATGATGAAGACAATACTAAAACTAGAAGAAGCCGCCATGACAGCAATTGGTATTTATTTGCTTACCTACTTTAACCTTGGATTGTCTGTCTGGGTTTGGGCATTGCTTTTCTTTACACCTGATTTTTCCATGCTGGGATACCTGGTAAACACTAAAGCCGGAGCGATTATCTATAACCTGTTTCACCACAAAGGAGTTGCAATATTTCTGGCAATTTCGGGATATTATTTTCACCATGATTTACTTACTGCCATTGGCATACTCCTATTTGCGCATGCTTCTTTTGATAGAATTTGGGGATACGGTTTAAAATATTTAGACAGTTTTTCTAATACACACCTGGGCAGTATCGGTAAAAGCAAATAAGCTATTTTTTTTAACAGCCTGTTGGGGATGCGGCTCATACTTACCGCGTATTTCCTAAATAGTTGGAAATATAATGTTGCGGAATCCTTTCCATGATCTTCTTTTTTTGCTTGTCAAAAGATCAAGATATCATTCTTCGGGACTTTGTATCAGCAGGCCAACCATTCTTTCTTCCAGGCCAATGGTAAAATATTCGGCAACCAGCCTCAAAAAAGGATCATGAACGCAGATGGATAGGCAATTTTCCTTTCTGATTACAACCTCATAAATCTAAGCATTCATTTATTCAGTAATATTTTAAAAATAAACCGAAAGTGATTTCAATCACAATTAATAAAAATAAATAGGACCAAATTTGTAAAAATACAAATCATGAAAAATACATCAGAACAATCATTGGCAAGCATTGTTACACTAAACCACCAGGCCGTACCGGTATTTGAAAAATACAATCTTGATTTTTGTTGCAAAGGAAAAAGAACCCTTACAGAAGCCTGTAATGAAAAAGGGTTGCCCGTAGAAACTTTATTAAAGGAACTCGAAATGGTACAGGAAAATGAAAAACAAATTCAGATGCCGTTTACCGAAATGGATGCAGGGCAACTCATTGGTTATATCCTGATACATCATCATTTTTATGTAAAGCAATCCATGCCACTCATTTTTTCACACCTGGAAAAGGTAGCATCAAAGCATGGCAGCCGGTATCCATATATGCAAAAAGTATTTGAATTATTTGGAATGATTCAGGAAGAAATGATACTGCATATGCAAAAGGAAGAAATGATCCTTTTTCCCAGGATCAAAGAAATAGAACATTTGTTTAACAATAATCAACAAACAAATATTTCTGACGGATATATTACCGGCCCGGTAAATGTTATGGAAACTGAACATGAACATGCCGGTAAAATATTAGATGAGATCAGGCAACTGTCTAATAATTATACCGCACCTGAAGATGCTTGCACAACTTTTAAAATCTCCTTTGCAGAGTTAAAAGAGTTTGAAGAAGACCTGCATAAACATGTTCATTTGGAAAACAACCTTTTGTTTCCAAAAGCTGAAAAAATGAACATCAAAATAAATAATAAGAATTGAATTTAAAATGAGATAGCTGCTCTTATTTTATGCCTGTATTAGTGACCAAATAAATTCCTAATAAAAGGGAACTACTTTATTATTTTTTATTGTAGATTTATCAGCTAAAATGTATAATAATGCCTAAATACGTAATTGAAAGGGAAATTCCCGGTGCCGGTAAACTGAGCGCTGAGCAGTTAAAAGGTATTTCACAAACTTCCTGTGGAGTATTGAACAAAATGGGTTCGCAGATACAATGGATACAGAGTTATGTAACTGAAGACAAGATCTATTGTGTTTATATTGCCCCAAATAAGGAGATGGTACTGGAACATGCAAAACAGGGCGGATTTCCGGCCAATGTTGTCAGTGAAGTTTCAACCATTATTGATCATACTACTGCAGATTGATTTAAAATAATATATAAGTATTGAAACATGCTGTCTTACTATACCAATGTAACTATTGCTGATAAATCCCCAACCTTTTATTTCGCCTTGGTTGCTTTTCGATGCCCACGCCTGGTGTTTTCAGCAGCCGGTAACATGATTCAATGTTCAAAATAAAAATCATAGAATTGTGGCTGATCAAAAGACCAGGCTACGGCAGGAATATTTATGTTGGATTATGAAGTTAATACCCCTTCTACAAAATACATATCAATAACTCCTTTATTCTTTGCTTCAATTTTTCCGCGGTGTGTACAGGAAAATTTATCTTTTATTAATTCATAAGTGGAACCGCTGATATTTACTTTTCCGATATACCCGCTGCTTTCCATTCGGGAAGCTGTATTAACTGTATCACCCCAGATGTCGTATGCAAACTTTTTGATCCCAACAATACCCGCAACAACAGGGCCTGAGTGAATGCCGAGCCGCAATTCGAAATAAGGCTGGCCATTTGCAATTCTATCTTTTTTATTTTTTTCAATAAAATTTACCATCTCCAATCCCGCTGAAACCACATCAAAAGGATGCGTATTGTTTGGTAATGGCAACCCTCCTGCACACATATAAGAATCTCCGATGGTTTTTATTTTTTCTATTCCAAACTTTGTAATGATACGGTCAAATTCACTATAGCAATAATTAATTTCAGCAACCAGTTCTTCGGGTGTAAGTAATTCACTTGCCTGGGTAAAATTTTTAAAATCAGTAAACAACACACTAACCAATTCAAAGCTTTTTGTTTTTGCAGAACCAGTCGCTTTAAGTTCTTCAGCAGTTTCTTCAGGTAAAATGTTCAACAGCAATTCTTCACTTCTTTTCTTTTCTTTACTGATGCGGTTCCGTTGAGAGAAAAATACTCCGGCAAATAAAAGAACAATGGCAAAGCCACCGATAAAACTATTACGAACTAATTTTTGTCTTTGTATTTCTCTTTTTTGGATCTCCTTATCCTTGTTAAGCAGACTTATTTGTGATTCCTTTTTCTCCAGGTCAAACCCGAATTGAAGGGTTCCTAATTTCTTATCTGTACTAATATTATAGATCGTATCCTTTATTGCCAGTAAAAGGTTCTGATACTTAAATGCATTCGAATAATCAGAATTCTTTGAGTATGCCAAAGATAAACCCTCGTATGCCTCTTTCATTTCAGTAACAGCATTCAGCGGTATCCCTACTTCAAGCGATCGTTTATATGCATCGATAGATGAAGCCACATCGCCTTTTGCAGAATAAGCAAGTGCCAAACCTACCAATGATTGAGTCATATCAAGTTTTGTATCGAGTTTTTTTGAAATTTCAAAGGCTTTCAGATGTGTTTCAATTGCCTTATCATACTTTTTTTGCCTCGTATATACCCGACCAATATAATTCAGTGAGTATGGCAGGTTCTCTGTCCCTTCATAAGCTTTTACGGATTGATTTAAATACACAAGTGCGGTTGAATCATCTCCCAGCTTATAATAAGTTTCTCCAAGATTTACAGATGATGTTCCGATAGAATACTGGTCGTTAATGGCCAGGCTTAATTTATACGACCGGAGAAAATACTCAAGTGCTTTCTGGTAAGTGACTACTTTATTTAAATATACCCCTCCTACATTTGTAAGCGAAGTAAGAATCCGTAAAGTATCGCCTGTCTCTTCGGATATTTTTAGCGATTGTAAATGTAATTCCAATGCTTTGGCATCATCACCCCGGGCAAAGTAAATTGCTCCCTGATTGCCGAGCATATTGGCAACTCCTTTTTTATCCCCAATTATTTGGTACACTTCTAAAGCCTGTTGCCATGTTTTAATAGCATCAACATATTTTCCCTGCAGGTAGAAACCAATACCCATATTTTTCAAAGCAAGCGCTAACCCTGCCTTGAAATTAATCTGCTCTGCCAGACTCCTCGAAGTAGCCGCAAGAATTACAGCCGTATCCGGATTATCATTAAAAAATTCCTTACTTAATAAATTTAAAACATTTACCCTGATAGTATCAGGGATCTTTGAAGAAAGTATTCTTTTCAGGCTATCGATCTCACCGGCATAACTATTAAAAGAAACTCCACATAAAAAAATAAGACTCAATAAAATAAAACGGTTGATTTTATTTTTCATTCCAATGAACGTTTAATCATTCGAAAACTAAGATAATGAGATTCAATGAATCTGTAATATAATTTCTACTAAAAGGCTAATACAAGATATTTTACTTATCCGTGTAATTAACTTATATTTTCTTCCTTTTTCAAGCATCAAGTATTTCCATAAAAAAAGGAGGTTGCATCTTACAACCTCCTTTTAATAAATTACAAACTGTTTAATTCCTGATTTTTACCAACTTCACTATTTTACGCTGACTTCCCTGGGTAACTTCAACAAAGTACAAACCCGGTTTCCAATTTTCTGCAGCGATCTTCAGTGTATTATTGGCACCTGTTTTTTGAACTGATACAACCTTACCGTCTGTATTCCATATCCTGATATCTATTGCAGTATTACGATCGCCTGTACTGGTTAACAGGTTAAAATAACTGCTAACCGGATTTGGACTAACCGTAACGTTTAACCCCGTAATATCTGGTACCGCAATTTCAATTTTAGAAACAGGAATATCAGGTATTGGTGGTGCTGCATCGCCATTGGAATTCCTGCTGAAAACAGTATTGGTCCTGAGGCAAAAAGCATCCATCTTCATCGTGTTACAGGTAGTAGATGCCTGAACCCTTACTTTGGCTGTTCCGGCAGGAGCTGTTGCAGTGATGGTATAAAATGCCAACTGCCCGAAGTTTACATCAACATCGCGGGTTACTGCCACGTCGGTCTGGCTTAGTATAGTACCCGAAGCATTGCGGAATATCAGGCTCAGTTTAGGACTGCAGGTCAATCCCGGTGTATGTATACCCGAAAATCCGCTGAATGTTACAGAAGTGCCTGCGCCGATACTTACATCCTGGTAAACCATAGACGTTTTTCCTTTGTCGGCAGCGTTAAAACCGTTTTTGCTACCACAAGCAACATATCCTGTACCTGTACTTATGGAACCTCCGCTGACTGTCCATCCGGTATTGCCGTTCTCAAAGCTGCCATTGCTTAACAGGTTACCTGATGCATTTATACAATTACAATCCGGTAACATTCCAAAATCGTAAGAGTTATTTGTATTGGTATTCGTTGCTGATCCATCAGGTTCAGTACCTAAAGCCAATGTAATTGCCTGTCCTCTTATTTCATTACCAACAAGTACAAGGCCGTTATCATCAGCATTGATATTATTATCAGGATCGCCCCCATTAACACTGCTGCTCATATAACCCGCAGGTATAGTAGCACCAACAATATAGTTACCCGGAGCAAGACTGGCGAATGTATAATAGCCATCGGCATCGGTGGTTTTAGTGGCTATTGCAGCGCCGTCTGCCACATTATTATTATCAACATCATTATACAGTTTTATGGTAATATTTGCGATACCATTTTCGGAGCTGTTATTGATACCGTCATTGTTTTTATCGTACCAGACCCTGTTGCCCAAACATAATATTGATGGAATATAACCCGCATCAACGGTATTATTTACCTGGCCCAATGTTAATACAATACCTGTTACTGTTCCGTTAACAGGGTCGCTGTCTTTGGTATCGTCTGACCCAACATTACTTAGTGTTGCTGTGTAACCGGTCGGTGTGGTAAAGGAGACTCCATAAGTGCCCGGAGCAAGATTACTGAAACTGTAAGTTCCACTGGTTGAAGTTGTAGTGGTTGCAATCTGTGTTCCTGAGCTGTTAAGAAGCTTTACTGAAACTCCTGATATTCCGGGTTCACCGGTATCCTGTATGCCGTTGGCATTATTATCTCTGAATACAAAATTGCCGATCGTTGAACAGTTTACTATCGCTGTTATAACAACATTGGAACTTGAAGCTGATGTACAACCAACACTATTTCTCACAGTAAATGTATAAGTTCCGGCGGCAAGCCCGCTAACTGTAATTGATGAAGTGCTGCCAGTTGTTGTTACAGCTCCGGGATTGCGTGTCAGTGTCCATGTGCCAGATGGTAATCCACTCAATAAAACCGAACCTGTTGCCAACGAGCAGGTTGGTTGCGTTATGGTACCAACTACCGGTTTTGAAGGTGTTACAGGTTGCGAGTTAATCTGTACGCTGCCCGATGCAGGAGAAGTACATCCAACCGCATTAGTAACTTTAAATACATAATTATTATTGGCAGGAATACCACTGATGGTTGCTGTGGTAGTATTGCCGGTTGTAGTAAAAGTACTTGGAGTGCTGGTAACTGACCATGTTCCTGCCGGCATGTTACTAAGTACTACACTTCCGGTTGCCACTGTGCAGGTTGGTTGGGTAATGATGCCTATTTCAGGCTTTAATGGCGTGACCGGCTGAGTATTGATAACAATGTTTGTAGTCGGTGCTGAAATACAGCCAACTGAATTGGTTACCGTAAATGTATACGTGCCGGCTGCAAGGCCGCTGATAGTAGTTGATGTAGTGCTTCCTGTAGTCACTACTCCCCCCGGATTACGTATCAAAGTCCATGTTCCAGATGGCAACCCGTTCAATACAACTGAACCGGTCGCTAGAGAACAAGTTGGTTGTGTTATACTGAATGAAGGTGATGAAGGTATTGTTTTAGGTGCACTTGTTCCGCTGCCTGCAGCACTTGTACAACCATTAACGGTAGCCGTAACTGTATAGGTGCCTGCAGTTCCAACGCTGATTGAGCTGGTTGTAGCACCTGTGCTCCACAGTAATGACCCTGCTGCTGTAGTTGAAAGGGTGGATGTTCCACAGTTATTCACAACCGTTACAACCGGAATAGCAGGTGTTGTTTTTGGAGCGGCTGTTCCGATTCCTGGTATACTGGTACATCCGTTTATGGTAGTTGTTACACTATAATTTCCTCCGGTATTAACTATGATGGATAAAGTAGTTGCACCTGTACTCCACAACAAAGTTCCTGCTGCAGTAGTTGAAAGCGTAGATGTTCCATTACAATTGTTTACCACTGATATAACCGGTGTTGCTGGTGTTGTTTTAGGTGCCGCTGTTCCGATACCGGCTATGCTTGGACAGCCATTATCAGTTGCTGTTACACTATAATTACCTGCTGTTGTAACTGTGATGGAAGAAGTGGTTTCACCTGTACTCCACAACAAAGTTCCTGTTGCGGTAGTTGAAAGCGTGGATGTTCCATTACAATTATTCACAACCGATACAACCGGTGTTGCAGGTGTTGATTTTGGAGCCGCTGTTCCACTACTTTCCGGACTGATACAACCATTCTCTGTACTTGTTACGGTATAATTGCCGGCAGTTGTTACCGTGATAGATGAAGCATTTTCACCTGTACTCCACAACAAAGTACCTGTTGCAGTAGTAGAAAGCGTAGATGTTGCGTTACAATTATCCACCACCGTTACAGGTGGAGCCGGAGTAGGTGGTTTGGGTGCAGCTGTTGCGCTTCCATTCGAACTTGTACAACCATTCAATGTTGTAGTTACAGTATAGTTTCCTGCAGAGTTTACAGTAATTATAGAACTGGTTTCCCCGGTATTCCATAACAAACTACCTGTTGCTGTTGTAGAAAGAACTGATGTTCCATCACAATTATCAACCACTGAAATAACCGGTGTTGGAACAGGATCTGATACGGTCAATATACCATTCTCATAAACGATGGTATAATTTGGTACAGGATCCTGCTGCACAACATTTGAAGGGACTACCTGGTAAGTTCCGGCTGGAAGATTACCGCTACCCATATTTACATTCAGGTTATTCAGAACGGCAAAACCCGGGCCGCTTGCAACTACATTGCTATCCGCATCTTCATATTGGTAGATGGCATTAATGTTTGAGTAAACAGGTTGTACACCTGCACATCCTGCAGCCGTATCTTTTGCCCTAACGGTAAGGGTTGCCGGCACGATCGTCAGGTTTCCTAAACCATACGTGATGTCAAAATTTTCAGATATTAATACACCCGGGCCGATCAGCCAGTTACCCACTGTGTATCCAGATATCATATTCATTGGCTGGAAGCCTGATAATGAATCTGTAGGATCTCCATAAACATCCAATGAATCAATGATCAATAATACATTCTCATTGGTTTCATCGTTAAAGCTATTGCTGTTTACTGCCTGCTTCGCATTCACAGCCTGTTTAGCATTTACCATTTGTTTGGCGTTCACTGTGGCATTGCCGTTCACCGCCTGTTTCGCATTAACTCCGGCTTTAGAATTTACCGCCTGTTTGGCATTCACGGCTTGCTTGGCATTGCGTAATATGCTATTGGCTGAATCAACCTGGTAATCATAGATAGATTCAGGTGCTAAAGGAACAATGTTAGTCGTATCATATACAATTCCATTCACAGCTTGTTTAGCATTAACAGCCTGTTTAGCATTCGCTGATGCTTTATCAGTTACCATGAAACTCATGTTTTGAAAATCTGCAGCAGTTAATCCATTCACTGCCTGCTTGGCATTGATCAGCACCACAGAATTAGACATAGGTGCCTGGTGGTAAACCATCAATGAATCTAAGAATGCTACGCGATCAGGTATATCAATATTTGAATCATCATATGTGTAATTGAATTTCATTTGCTTTCCTTTGATACCGGAACCATAGGTTAAAGTAGTATCACGTGGTGCAATAATAACCGGCATCCTGTTAATAGTTAAAATACCATCAACAAAACGATAGTTATACAATGCAGATAAAGCAATTGAAGCAGGATTAGACAGATCAGTAACTGCGGAAGCGGCACGCCTGTAATACAAACCAATATTGCTGGTGTTTGTTGCCGAAGAAGAAAAAGTAGTGTCTGTTAATCCAAGTTCTGCCATTGTTAAACCTGCTGCAGCCAACGAAAGGCCATTCACTTTCACATCAACACTGTATGACGGGATTTTTTCACCAAATCTTTTTACAGCATTATTTACGGTAACAACCACATTTTTCGGAATGGTTCCGAAGAAATACAACGAATCACTTACACCGCCATCCAGTCCATTCGGTGTACGGGAAGGGTTGTAAACAGTAAGTGGAGGATTGCCTAAGAATGCTGGAATATTAGCAATAAGTTCATTTCCTCCTGTAATCATAGCAGGAATTGTATCGTATTGGAAAATAACCGATGCGTTACTGGCAAAATATTCCCCTGTGATCTTAATTGAAACCGGTTGTGTTCCGGGAGTATAATTAGAATCTGCTAATACCATCCGTTGTACCTGCGGGAAAGGATTAGAGAATGATTGCAATGCATCATCGGCCTGGATAAACCCATGGCCTGTGCTGTCATCATAACCGGGACCACCCATATCGATCGCAGTGATTTGCATCAACGAATCCATTTCCCGGCCGGTGAATTTTTCTCCATTAAAATATTTTTTCTTCGCTTCTAATAATAAGGCTGCAACTGCGGCGGCATGCGGTGCAGCAGCAGATGTTCCAAAGAAATTAGGGAACGGGTCATTGTCAATATTCACACCACCGAAATCAACAGTGGTATTCACACCGTTAGGTGCAATAATATCAGGTTTTTGCCTGTTTACTCCATCAACAATATTTCCTCCACGGGAAGAGAAAGAAGCGATCGTTGGCGGAGTAGTTCCATAAGCAGGTGTATTTAAATATAATGCAGCACCTACAGCAATAGCACCTGCCGCATTGGCCTGCCCGATGACGGTACCATTACCCTGATTGTGGTTTACGATAAATCCATCACCTCTTAAAATAATATACTTAAAACGAATATTACCGGTACCTGCTTTGCGGGTTACAATGATCTTGGCGTTCACCGTTGCTTTCACCACAAATGGTAATACCTCCAGCGGATCTCCTTCCAGGTTATTCCGGTTGAATCCGAAAAGACGGGTACCAAACTGGTCAACCAGGTATATATCCAGATCGTTCAATGCACCTGCGCTTTCACCAATGGTATAATAATTATCATCCCATTGTAACGCTATGGTGTAAGTGCCTTTTGTTAATGTAAGGGTTTGGAAATAATCTCCGCCACCAAAGTCATGTGCAAAACCAACATATTCAGCAGGAGGAGTAATAGGATTGAAAACCCCTTCATAAGATTTATTACCAAAGTTTCCTGCAGATGTAAAATAATTTACTCCTGATGCGGTAACGTTGTCTACGGCCTTTGCAATAACTCCATCTGTAAAGAACGGCTCAGTGATATAAGTGATGTCATCTACAATTACATCACAACCTATATCGCGAAGTTCTTTGATGCCATCTGCAAAATTCCCTGCACTGATAAATCCGGAACGGAAAACCAATTCTGCATCAGGTGCCACGTCATGTACGATCTGCATCATAGCACGGCCTTCATCGGTTGCTTTTCCATAAGGATATTCTTTAGAAAGTATAACCGGTTTGTTATGATTAGCATTTCCAGATCCGGGCAGATCACCATTGATGACATCCAGTTGAGCCGGATTACCGAATTTGGTATTATAACTGTCCGACATCACACCCACTTTAATTCCTTTACCGGAAAGTTTCCATGCTTTTTTTGCTTTATCTCCTGCGATGGCTTTATCTCCCTGTGAGATTGTTAATCCGCTATTCGTAGAAGCAATCGGTGTATAATATGGCCGTACATAATTGATCAGATCGGGTAATAAGTTCAGCTTTGTTAAATTGGCAATGGGGAACATACCTGTTATGATCAGGGTAGAATCTCCATTATCAATGATATTGAACAAACCGTAATTTGCTGTTTGCAACAATGCAAGCAACGTATCATATTTGCCTATATTGGCAACCACTTCGATCAGAACCGCACCTGCCAGATCATTGATAAGGAAAATATTATTGGATGCTGTAGTATCAACGAGTGAACCCGGAGAATTATACAACTGCGTTAACTCTGAACCGATCAGCGTGGTAGTGGTATCGTCTAACGGTGGCTCATAATATGGAATGATGCAATTGGTTAAGATCACTTTTAGTGAAGCGTTGGCAGAACATCCACCGGCATCTGTAACAGTATAATTATAGTTTCCGGGAGAAAGGTTTGTTGTTGGGCTACCACCAAAAGTGTATGGTGCAGTTCCACCTGTTGCAATTAAAGTAACGCTGCCGGTTGTTTGCCCGCTTTCAACACAAACGATCAAAGTATCGCTTGAAGAAGTAGTGAGTGAAAGATTACAACATACAATTCCGCTAACTACACCGCCTGGTGCAACCCAGTTGGAAGTAGGCCCGGTTAACGCAAAATTGAGCATTGATCCGCTGTTACTATATCCGCTTTCATCGAGCAGCGAGGTTACTAACGGGTTACTTCCTGATGCAATCCCCTGGTTGCAGGGATAATAGGCTTCCAGGTTCGGATAATTGGGAATTGGCAGTTCGCAATTCATTGTTGCCATAATTTCTGCCTGTGTCCTTACTGTACCCCAAATCCTCAATTCATCAATGCTGCCATCAAACTTATTAGAATTAAATGTTTCACCATAGGATGCATCGCCAATATACATGTTATCATCGCCGCCATAACCAATAAAGCCAATAGTAGCTGTATTCTGGCCAACTAACACAGCATCTTTATATACTTTTTTGGCCTTGGTTGCAAAATCATACGTACAGGCCCAGTGATGCCAGTTGCCATCATTAACATCCGGCACATACAAGTCATCATTATAGAAATTAAATAAGAAATCATTACCGGAAGAAAATCCAATATGCAATGAAGTATTGTTTGCAGGCAGACCCGGATCTCCCTGGCCAAATGCAATATCATAGGTATTGGTTGAGTTACGCTTCAGCCACATTTCGACCGAAAATGAACGGTTGGCAAGATTTACATTGGAGTTGGACACAAGGACCCTGTCATTCACACCATCAAAATTTAATGCAGCAGCAGCTGTTGTTGCACAGCCTGTATGTATGCTTGCATTGTTATCATCACAATCTGTGTTATCAGATACATAACCAACTAAGGAACAGGCTGAGGTTGTTACAATAGAACTATTCGGATTTCCGTATCCATCGTTATCTATATCAGCATATACCGTTCCGGCATAACCGCCGCTCCAGTTGGAACTGTTACCCGTTAAATCAAAGTTGTTAAGCGTTCCGTTATTGCCGGTAACACTTCTGTCAGTAAGATTTGCAATACCGGTATTATTTACATTTACTGTTCCCTGGTCAAAAGTATAATAAGCAGTTAAATTGGATTGCCCGGCAACGTTAGCCACCCTGTATTTTTTAATATCTGCTAATGATTTAGCAACGTTGTAAACACGAACTTCATCCATTGAGCCATTAAACCATCCTTGGCTTGGTTCAGGCCAGGCACCTAACCTTCCTATATTATTACCGGTAGTAAGGTTTCTAACAAAACCATCGTTAACAGTTGTATCCAACACACCATTTACATATATACTAATTACAGTACCGGCTCTTGTAGCAGCAATATGTGTCCACTGATTAACAGGAACGGAAAGATTCCCTGGCAAAAACAGCCGGCTATTCACCTGCCCGGCATCTGCCATTTCAAACTCCACCTTGCCGCCTCCCAAGCCTAATTTCCACCAATTACCCGGCGCATTGAATTCAAATGTTCTGTTTGAAATAATAAAAGACGTATTGGTTGTAGCGGGGTTCACCCATGCTTCCAGGGTAAAGTCGCCTGTGCCCAGGTTAAAATCATTCATCTGAACATAATCATTCACGCCATCGAAGTTGAGTGCATTGTTGTCATCTAATATTCCATTACAGTTATTATCTACTCCATCACATATATCTAATGCTGCAGGATTGATGCTGGCATTGCTATCGTTACAGTCTGAATTATTTAAAACATAACCGGAAGGTGCAGGGCAAATATCTCCAAGGTTAACCTGTACAAGAGGATTGCCATAACCATCTCCATCAGTATCTGCATAGTAAATTTCCGTATTTATTGGCGCACAGGCATTTCCGGTAGTTACGCCGCCCGGTGCCACCCAGTTGGATGTGCTGCCTGCTAATGTGAAGTTGTTTAATGTAAATGTGTTACTAAATCCGCTTGCATCGGTGACCGTATTTTCTGCAGCGTTATTGGCGAATGCAATGCCCTGGTTAAAATTCAAAGCAGCAAGCACACCGGTTGTGGCCACTGAAATTTCACACTGGTAATTTGCAGTAATTTCTGCTGCACACAATCCCCTTGCCCAAACCCTTAATTCATCAATACTTCCGTTCCAGGGTTCTGAACCCGGGCCAGCCCATTGTGAACCTATGTAAAAATTCTGGGTAGTGGGTAATCCGATGGTTTCTTCAGGCATAGATATCGCATAACCTGCAGTGGCAGATAAAACTCCGTCAAAATAAAAATACGTATTGTCTAATGTTCTTACAACAGTGTAGTTATGCCAGTTTAAATCGGTAGGCCATGCAAAGCCTGTATTGCCCCAGTCGTCGGCTATGCGCAAAGTATTATTTGCACCATTTTGACCAATATATAAATGCCTTCCCTGTGCATAAATATTTTTATATTGACCCGGCGTGTAGGCATCTTGTTTAGCCCAAACAGAAACGGTATAAGCGCTGTTGAAAGTTGGAACGATAGGACCAATATGAGTAGCTGCGTCATCAATACCATCAAAGTTCAATGCGGCTGCAGGGGCTGTAAGCGGACAAACCGTACTAAAAGTAGCCGTGGCATTTTTAAATGCACTCCAGTTTGCATTCATGTATGCCGGATTATCAACCTGGATACAATTTAAATTTGGAGTGCTGCTAACTCCTACACCTCCAGATCTGAAAGCGGTAAGGTTTGTATTATTGCCATTCTGGATATTCAAACTAGATAGTAAAGTACCAAAACATTCAATAAGGGTTAGATTAGGCGTGGTATTCAATCCGGTTAAACTAACCAACAATGGATTGTTATAGCATCTTACATGTACTAATGAAGTATTGTTTGTCAAATCTAAATTTACCAACAAATTGGTAGACAACTCTAAGAAGACTAAAGCAGTGTTGTTAGACAAATCAAGACTTGAAATTTGATTGGCATTAAGATCCAAATTAGCTAACAAAGTATTAGCTGAAAGATCTAAACTGGTAAATAAGTTTGTAGATGCAGATAAACTGGTTAACGCTGTGTTATTAGAAACATTTAAACTGGGTAGTTGATTGCTAAAGCAGCGTAAAGCAATTAACGCAGTATTATTAGAAACATCTAAACTGGTAATTTGGTTGAAAAAGCAGCGTAAATCAGTTAAAGCTGTATTATTAGAAACATTTAAACTGGTAAGTTGATTGGTATTACAATCTAAATTAATAAGGGACGGATTAGCCGAAACGTTTAAACTTGTAAGTAGGTTATTCGCACAACTAAGTACTGTGATATTTACAAAAGCTTCAATACCTGTTAAATCGCTAATGCCTAAATTGTTTACGATTATGCTTCCTGTATAAGCAGCCGCTTCTGAGCATTCAATTTCACCATTGTCATTTGTATTGATCGTACTGTTATTTACCAATGCAGATTTGAATGCGGGATCGGGAATATTTACTGTACATACAAGCGGACAAACTGTGCTAAATGTTGCACCTGCATCTTTTCCAGCACTCCAGTTGGTATTAGAATAAGCCACATTATCAACCTTTATACAAGTTAAAGATGGGTTATTATTTGCCTGGAAGTTGATGAAGTTGTTGTTATTACCATTCTGCACATTCAATGAAGTAAGCAAGTTTCCCCGGCAATCTATTGCTGCAAGAGTTGGCAGCATAGACACATCCAGAGATACAAGCTGGTTTTGATCGCAGGCGATATTTGTCATTAACAAATTATTTGAAAAATCCAAACTGGTGATTTGGTTATTGCCACAAATAACATAGATCAACTGCGGATTACCGGTAGTATTTAAGCTGGTTAACTGGCAGCTAAAAGCAGTAATATTCTGCAACAAAGGATTACCGGAAGTATTTAAGCTGCCGATGTTGTTACTACTAACATTTAATGAAATTAATGCAGGATTGTTGGTAAGGTTTATTGGACTGCTTATCTGGTTGTTTTGCAAATTAAGGGTTTGCAATGCAGGGTTTGCTGTAACGTCAATACTAGGTATTAAGTTATCGAAAGCAATCAGTTCAACCAGGTTAGGGGCATTGGAAACATTCAAACCTGTAGAAATTGAGTTGGAATAACACCTTATGCCGTTGATGCCGGTAAACGCTTCTATACCCGTCAGATCAGTAATTCCAAGGTTATTTACGTCAATGCCTCCTGTATAAGCAGTTGCTTCACTGCATTCTATCTCACCATTGCCATTTATATTAATACTTAAATTAGCAACCAAAGCATTTTTAAAGTTAATATCAGGAATATTTACAATGCATGGCGGGAGAGGGCAACTAAAGCCACTTACAACGCCACCTGGTGCAATCCAGTTAGAGGATGAACCTGTTAGTGCAAAATTATTCAGCGTTCCATTATTGCCGTTTCCACTACCATCTGTCAAGGTTGTTTCTGTCAAATTGCTTGCGCTTGCAATGCCCTGATTAAAATGATAGGCTGCAAGTAAATCTGTTTGAGCAGGAATTTCGCAATTCATGTTTGCCATAATTTGTGCCTGGGACCGTACCCCATTCCAAACCCTTAGCTCATCCATGTCACCATCAAAGTTGTAGCCACCGTTTGCTGTCTCACCAATCCACATAATGGGATTTCCCGGGCCAGCCATGACGGAAGGAGAGACATCCTGCGCTACTAAAACACCATCCCTGTAAATTCTTCTATCTCTTGTATTTTTATCAAAGGTGCAGGCCCAATGATGCCAGTTAGCATCCGACAGGCCGAAAACATCCAAATCGTTTCCGAAAAACGCAAAAGTGAAAGCGTCATTCGGCCTGAAACCGATATGAAGCACATCGCCATTATTCTGATCCTGGGAGAAAGCAATGTTAAATGCGCCTGCTGATTCTCTCTTCAGCCACATTTCTACGCTGAAGGATTTGTTGGCAAGGGTGACGTTTGAAGTCGTAACAAGCACCCCGTCATTCACTCCATCAAAATTCAAAGCCGCAGCAGGGGCTGTTGGTAAAGGGCAAACCGTGCTAAACGTAGCACCTGCATCTTTGGCTGCACTCCAGTTGGTATTCATATATGCAACATTGTCAACTTTAATACAAGTTAATGCCGGGTTCTGCACAGCATTAAAATATGTCAAATTGGAATTGTTGCCATTCTGCATATTGAGGCTGGTCAACGCATTTCCTGCACAATTGAAATATGTTAAGCCTGTGTTCGCAGAAACATCCAGGCTGGTTAATGCATTTAAAAAAACTTCAAAAAAGGTTAATCCTGTTATGCCGGTTAAGTTCAAATTGGATATTTGGTTTGAACCTATTGACAATGTAGCCATTTGCGGATTGGTAGATAAATTCAGGCTGGTCAACTGGTTACCTCCACCGTTCAGGATACTTAGATTGGTACAGCCTGTAACATTAAGGCTGGTAAGTGCATTAAGGCTGCAGTAAAGCGTTTGAAGTGTAGTATGGCCGCTTAAATCTAAACTGGTAAGAGCATTTTGATTGCAAAATAAAGTAACCAGCTGTGTGTTACTGCTTAGGTTTAATGATGTAATTGAATTGCCGGTACATACTAAAACGGTTAATGCCGTAAATGCTTCTATGCCGGTTAAATCAGTAATGGAAGCATTGGGTACATTGATAGTACCTGTGTAAGCGGCGGCCTCTGTACACTCAATTTCCCCATTGCTGTTGGTATTTATTGAAGCATTGGCTAACAACGCTGTTTTAAAATTTGCATCTGGAATGTTTACAGTACATACAAGCGGACAAACTGTGCTATACGTTGCCCCTGCATCTTTACTTGTACTCCAATTGCTGTTCATAAAAGCTACTACATCTACTTTTATGCAGGTCAAAGCAGGATTGCCTGTAGCTAAAAATTGAATCAAATTATTGTTATTCCCATTCTGCATATTCAGGCTCGTAAGTTGATTGTTGTAACAAAACAAAGTTGTTAGTAAAGTACTTGCCGAAACGTCTAAACTGGTTATTTGATTGAATTGACAATACAAATCAGTGAGTAGGGAAGCAGACAATGATAAACTGGTAATTTGATTATTAGAGCATGCTAAATAATTAAGTGCTGTATTTGATAATAAATTTAAGCTGGCTATTTGATTGTCGGAGCATTCTAAACTAGTAAGGTTGATATTTGCCGAAAGATTTAAACTGGTTAATTGATTATTAACACAGTTTAGAGCATTAAGACTGGTAAATGCTTCTATCCCTGTTAAATCTAAAATATTTAAACTACCAACCGCCATTGTTCCATTAAAAGCAGCCGCTTCTGTACATTGAATTTCTCCATCGCTATTTGTATTTATTAATGCATTGGCTAACAAAGCTGTTTTGAAATTTGCATCAGGGATGTTTACCACACAATTAAGTTGTCCTATCTGGAACTGGCTGAAAGAATTGAGGTCAAGAACTGAAAGTGAATTAACTGTTGTGGCGTTTACTGTTGGCAGAGTCCAGGTTGCACCATCCAGTTTGGCAAGTTTGAAGTTTGCAAAGCTGGTTCCTGCATCTGCGTCGGCAGGGTCCCAGTTGAAGGTAACATCACATTCTGTAAAAGTAAGGCCGTTGTTGGTGATTGTCCATTTACGGTTTACACTCTTATTGGCATCAATCCCCGAGTTGGCAATATCCGGATGATCTCCGGCGGTTGTGCTTGCAGTTACTCCACCTCCAATAGTAAAGCTTGGACCGAGGACTAATGGCGCATAGACATTTCCGTCACCCACAGGAAGATCTTTAGATCCCGGGGTATCAAAGATGCGTTGTACATTTCCATTAACATGAGAAGTATTGCTTCCGCCTGTTACTATGGCAGCATCGCTTAAAATTAATTTGTTTGTGCCTGTATTTATCAATCCCTGATTTAATTGAAGGCTGTTTGTTATGGTTTGATCGCCAAGCAAATTAATTCCAAAAGGAGTATTCACATTGAGGTTAGAAATGGAACCGGTACCGCTGATGGATAACAAATTGGGTGCAGTAAATTGCAAAGAACTCAGGGTGATATTACCATTATTAGCAATGCTGTTCCCGCTAATATTTACTACCGCTGTGCCACCTAAAGTAGCACCAGCCTCTATATTGAAAGTCCCGGTATGCGCTACTATGGCACCACTATTAATATTAAATGTGCCGCTTTGTACTGATAGCGTACCATTATTTATAAATGGAATGTCAATATTATTCGTTCCGCTGCCAATTGCCAATAAAGAAGCTAAAGGGTTATTAATAAAAAGATGGTTAGTGCCAGCTCCGTTAACCATACTACCGGTGCCATTGATATTTAAAATACCTGAGTTACTGAATGTTTCGTTGGAACCTTCAAAACTGATACTGGCATTGGTATTCCAGTTAAACACGGAGTTGTTGTTGAAATTGGCTGCGCCACTAATTATAAGTGGGGATGTAGCGCTGAAGTCGCAAGTGGTATTGTTATTTATTGTAACGCCGCCACTAATAGTATTGTCGTCATTACCACTAATGGAAAAATCACTTCCGCTCTGAAGATTGATAGTGCCTGCTCCACTAATGTTACCAAAGCCCCCCATACTTAAACTGGAACCGCTAAAAAATTCAGCTATGCCGTTTACAGCTAAAACTGCAGTATTTAAAGGAATAGAGCCATAACATTGCAGGTCAACACCAGGCCCGTCGCTTATGTTTAATGTAGCTTCCGACATATTTATTGAAGCACCCGCTTCTACAATCAACTGATCCGCAAAAACAGGTGTTGAGTTCGAACTCATATCATCACCGCTTCTTACAGTAATCACATTTGAATTTGTGCCGTTAGGAAAAGCGGAAGCGGCTACCCATGAAGTGCCATTATATCTTTGCCAGTTCGTTATAGTCTGCCAGTTGCCTGAATTAATGGTACGATAATCATCCAGAGCAGCAGGAACTAATTCTCCTGCAGTATATGACCGGTTAAATGAATTGATGCCAGTGGCCGTAATAGAAGTGCTTTGCTGATTGCCGGATGGCACATTGGCCCAGGTAAAAAAGTCGGAATCGTATTCAGCCAATGCAAAATTTGCTGTATTTGCACCAGCATCTACCTGTGCAGCATCCCAGTTAAACACCACATCCGCACTTGAATAAATGCCATTGTTATTTAAAAGCCAGTATGTATTTATTTTTTTAGATGTGTTCAATTGCGAACTGTTGACATTTGGATGTGCTGTTCCGAAATTCCGTACACTAATATCAGCTGTGGTTGCAACGCCATTCAGTGTAACTGATACAGGAGAATAATAACTGGCACTGCCTACAGGAAAAGGAAGTGTGCTGGTGCCTGTATTATACTTCCTGTTCATGCCCCCAACTATATAACTTGATGTGCTGCTACCTGTAATAGTAACTCCCACATCGGTTCTTAAAAAATTAGCCCCGGTAGTGATTTTTCCATTGGTCATGTGCAGGAAAAAATAAACCAATGGATTGCTTGTAAGAGTTACGCCAGCCGCATTATTTATCCTCAGGGTTTGTATCTCCCCATTACCAGCCAGTGTTTGCGCCGATGCTGCGGTAAAGGCCAGTTCTGCCGTACTTACCTTGCCATTGTTGGTAAAAGTGGAGCCTGTAAAATTTGTATTGACTGTACCCGTAAGTTCAGCACCTGCCGCAATAGTAAATGACCCGGCATAAACGTTCAAATTGAAAATAGAATTTAAACTTAAAACACCAGATGTAACATTTACTGTACCGTTGTTTTGAAGAATTGTATTGCCATCAAATGTTGTGGTACCATTTGTTTTATTGATGGTGCCTGAAGCATTATTTGTTACATAAAAAACGTTGTTGAAGTTGCCGGTATTTTGGAAACCATTGGCATTGTTAATGTTAAATATGCCATTATTGTCTATTTGCGAACCGCCACTAATACCATTAAATTGAATGCTGCTGCTTCCTCCCCAGGTGATGGTACCGTTGTTGGTTATAAGGTTATTACCCCCTATAATAACTGAATTGGTAATATTCAGGTTTGCTCCACTATTTATGATCATACCTGCAAAGCCCCCGAATTGTCCTCCGCTCCAGTTCATCGTAGAGGCATTTAAAAACCTGATCGTATTGCCGCCCTGTATAATACCAGATGAAAAATTAACGGTTATACCAGACGGGACCTGAACAGCAAAACCAAGGCTGAATGTTCCGCCATTGATATTAATATCACCTGAACCGGTTATGGAAGTATTACCATTTAAGTTTGTAGTACTATTTAAAAGATCTAATATTTTGCCATTCCCATCAAGTTGTATTGTGCCAAAATTAATCAGTGTAGCTGAACTTAATCTCAACGTACCATTTGAAATACGTACTACTCCACCGATCGAATTTGTTAAGGTAACACCGGCACCTAAACTGGTGATTCCGAGGGTGGTACTTTTAATGGTACCGGTACTGCTATTATTAATAGCGAATGTGGAAGAAACATTTCCACCATTATTCAACGAAGCATTTGCATCAACATTGAAATTTGCATTGTTACTTAAAGTGATATTTGCTCCATTGTAATTAATATTGGTAGCAGAAGTTAACCAGTTGACAGTTCCGTTATTATTGATGGTTTTGGTCCCTGTTAGAAATATCGAACCGGTTCCTGCAAAATTTAAAATTCCTCCATTTAGTACAGATAAAGCTCCATCACCGGAAAACGTACCCGAATTGAATAGAAAAGTTCCCCCGGAATTCACATCAATAGATGAAGATGCATTTTGAGTGACCGTTGGGCCATTCAGAATAAATGTACCATTAACAGACAAATCTGTACCTGTGCCATCATTTATCGTAAGAGCCCCGGAACCTGTTACTTGCAAAGTACCACCGGCAGCAACTATAACCTGGTCGGCATTTTCCGTTGAATTTATAGTAACGGTATTCCCGCTTAGTATAGTAATTGTGTTATCAGCAGCGGAAGGCCCACTTGCAGGTGTAACCCATGAAACACCATCAAATCTTTTCCATGTAGTTGGATTACTCCAGTCGCCTGTAGCATCAGAAATATAGTCGCCAAGTACTCCCGCAGGATATTGTTCCCCAACTGCATATTCACCGAAAAAGGTATTTCCGGTTGACTGGATTGATGTTGCGCCCGGACTTGCTACTCCGGTATATGACCATATTGAACTACTATATTTGGCTACTTTAAAATTGGCGGTATTTGAACCCCCGTCCAATTCACCAGAAGTCCAGTTAAAAGTAGGCCATGCATCAGTAAAGCTTAATCCGTTGTTTGTAATCTTCCAATACCTGTTTACACTTTTATTATTTTTGATCAATGAAGAAGCAATATTAGGGTGATCGGGATTGGTAGTAGAAATAGTTACACCTCCTATACCGGAAGCATTGAACATAAGAAGATCAACAGGCCTGTAACCATTGGCATCTCCAATGCGGAAATTCTTTGTTGAGGTACCTGTAAGATAGTTCATTTGCAGGTTTCCATTCACATACCACTGTGTACCGGAATTGTTTTGTGTTAACTGGGCACTGGTGGCAATGATCAATTTATTGGTTCCTGTGGTAATATTTCCGTTATTGTAATTGAGTAAACCGGTAATCGTTTGGTCTCCACCCAGAACCACACCATCGCTGTTAGCCATCAGCAACCCATTCATAACCCCGGTTCCGTTAATGTTTTGCGCACCGGGGCCACCCTGCATAATAACAGTCATGTTGATGGTGCCATTGTTGACAAGTGTGGTTCCGGAGTATGATAAACTGCTACTGGCAGATGTTACCAATGCCCCGGATGTTACTACAACTGCAGAACCTACAAAAAATGTAGCGCTGTTTATAGTAAGATCAGTACCTGTGCCATTGTCTACCGTAAGTGTACCATTTAATATTTGCAAAGTACCATCTATCACAGTCTGATCAATAGATACGTTACTGTTCACACTTACAGTATGACCTGTTCGTACTGTAATCACATTATCGGCTGAAGAAGGTGCTACCGTTGCAGCTACCCATACCGAACCATCATAACGTTGCCAAGTTGCAGCACTTGACCAGGAGCCAGTTGATACACTACGGTAACTGCCTGTTAGTGAAGCACAGGAAATTCCAGACACAACGCCACCGGGCGCAACCCAGTTAGAGGTAGTTCCTGTTAATGCAAAATTTGTTAATGTGCCTGGTCTTCCTGATCCGCTAATATCAGGTAAAGAAGTAACTCCGGCATTATTACCACCTGCAGTTCCCTGGGTAAATTGATAGTAAGCTTGTAAATTAGCCTGAGCAGTTATTTCACAATCTTTACTCCCTTGTAATTGAGCTTGTGTTCGATTGATACTCCAGATTCTAACCTCATCAATGGATCCCAGGAAAAAAGTATTTAGACCGGGGGAGTAACCAATTCTTACATTTGTACCGGCTGGGTCCGTGGTAATATTTCCCGGTCCTCCACCAGCTACCGCAGAGTTTGTTTCCAGATTCCCATCAATATAAAATTGAATTGCTGAAAGACTTGAGCTATTAACTACAACGGCTACATGATGCCAGTTGCCATCATTTACGGAATTGGTACTGCTGATATTGTTATTGGAAATAGCGAGCTGCAATTTGCCCGCTGCAGTCACATTAAAATTGAACCAGTTTCCCTGTGTAGGTGTACCATATTCTAAAATGGGCCGCTGCGTAGAAGTAGTTGTATTTATCCAGGCTTCAATGGTCCGCGAAGCACTACCTGAGACACCTTTATAACCGGTTATCTCCACCTGGTCATCCGTACCATCATAATTCAATGCACTACCTGCCTGGGCATTCACTTTCAAACTGCTTATACAACACAGAAAAGCAAGAGAAAAAAATGATTGAAGCACCAAATTCCTGTTTCTAACAGGAAATAAAGAAACAATAAATTTTGTTGAAATACGGGAGATAATACGCAATAAATGCATGGTAGTTAGTTTAAGTAATAGTTATTACAATTCGATTGATTATTGACTTTGGGGAAAGGGATTTTGATAAGATATTGACTTCACAATTATTAGGAAGTCCTGATGCTTCATGGAAATAGGAGAATGCAATTATACACATTTCTTTTGATATTTTTAGCACTCTTCTGTAAAAAAATGTGCTCTGTTGATAATTAGCATATCAAAAAAAATTGCTGCTATTTTAAATATTTTTAGCATAGTCTGTTATTATTTTTAGCTTCTTTACTAGCGCAGATCTCATGACCTGTGCTTTTTCGTCACTTTTAAAAATAAAATCTCCCGACCTGTGCTTTTTATAATTGTAGGCAAACCTGCGCCAGTTTTAATACTCAGACATGATCAGAACATAAGTATTTTGTAACTGTGAAGTTCTAGACTTTCTGGTGTAAAGGCGTGCAGAATTTCGCCATCTTATTATAAATTACAGTCAAACTACAGGACAAATTGTGCATGAACAGGATTAATTCGTCATTTTTTGAAAAACATTGATTTTCTCATTCACAAATATTTGCATGCGCATTATTTCAGTTTATATTTATAGTTCAGTGAGTAGATCCAAACTAGCAATACATTTTTTTTTCAGCCTGGTTATCATCTTACTAGGGTCTAAAATGGCTGCCCAAACGACGGTGTCGTACGAATCGATCTCGATCGCACAGGGCTTGTCGCAGGGAATGGTTTTCGATATCTTACAGGATAAGCAGGGTTTTATTTGGGTAGCCACCAAGAATGGCCTCAACCAATACAATGGTTACGAGTTCAGGGTTTTTACAAATGACCCTTACAATTCCCATTCGCTTAGCAGCAATACGATCATAAAGCTTTTTGAAGATTCAAAAGGCAGGATATGGATAGGTACAGAAAATGCCGGTGTGAATATCTATGATAAAAAGAGTGGTAAATTTTATCGCATCGTTCACAATGCTTCAAATCCGGGCAGCCTTTCCGGCAATGTAGTAAGAACGATCGAGGAAATGCCCGATGGAAGGATTCTGATTGGTGCAGATGGGGCAGGCTTTAACCTGGTTCAATTGACCAATGATTTTTTTGAAAAAGATGCGGACCCGCTTATCACCAGGTTATCATTGCCCGATGATGCACAGGTGTACGGCATGGGAAAAGATAAGAACGGAAATATGTGGATCGGTGGCATGGATAGGACTGTATACCGGTTTGATCCATTGAAGAACAGCTTTATAAAACTAATCAATGGAGCACTTTTCAATAACGGCTATCTCACCCAGAGTGGGGCTATACTTATAAACAGCAACCTTTTCCTTTCAGACGGGAAAGATGTGTACCCATTATTTGACATAAACAAAACGCCTGCCGGAAATATCATTTTCAGACCCAGAGAGAAACTCTGGAACAATCATCATCGGGAACCATATTTTTATGATGTGAGTAAATGGGAGCCTGGTAAAACATTAAAATGGGATGTGCAATTCCCGTCAACGGCAAGAATTGATTACCCATTTATCACTGATCGTTCAGGTTTGTTATGGTCGGGTTCCATCGGTTATGGTTTGCGCAAATACAATACAGCGGGCAGTAAATTCAAAGCACAACTGCTAACAGGCTATAGTGTACGCTGGATAATTCCTGCCGGCCCCAATGATATTTTTTTAGGTAATTATGCTTATGGGTGGCGAAAACTAAAAAACGATTCCATAGAAAGTGATCCATTTAAAAAGATCCCCTTGGTTACTGAAATAGATAATTTCATCATTTCAAGAACAGGTGATTATTGGATAAAAAGTGACAACACAGGATATTACAAATACAATCCTTCATCCGGTAAACTAATCCCCATTCCTGAGATCAATTATTTTTATGGTGAAGGCGACAAGCAACCGATGCTGGAAGACAGCAAAGGCAATATCTGGTTCTCAGGCCTTGGCGGTAAATTCGCCCGCCTCAATAATACTACGGGCAGGATCGATAGTTTTTCTATAAACACGAATGCAGCCAAACCAATTTTACCAAAAGCCGTTTGTACTGCCTTGTATGAAGATGAGCAGGGCATCTTTTGGGTGGGCACAGCAGAAGGCTTTGCAAAAATTAATTTCAATAACACCCTAAATGAACCGCAGCAGGTCAAGTGGTATTACAATAACAACAATAACCGCAATTCATTAAACTATAATCATGTTTCCTGTTTCATGGATGATCCTGCAGAACCCAATAAATATTTATGGATATGTACAAAAGGTGGTGGACTGAACAGGCTAAATAAAAACACGGGTGATTTTTTCCATCTTACCAGTAAAGAAGGATTACCGGATGATGTGGTGTATGGCATACTTCCGGATGAGGCCGGCAATATATGGGGTAGTACAAACCGGGGCATCTTCTGCATGAGCGACTACAAAAACAAAGACAGCAGCCGTTGGTTATTCAGGAATTTTACCAAAGCGTATGGATTACAGGATGATGAATTTAACACCGGCGCCTATGCGAAATTATCCAACGGTAACCTCGCATTTGGAGGAGTGAATGGTGTGAATATCTTTGATCCAAAAGATATCCTTGCAGCCGGGTTTACGCCCAATGTATTTATCACAAATATCATGGTAAATAATTCACTGGTAACAGCAGGTGATAAAACAGGTGTGCTCAAAAGTAACATTGAAGAAACCCAACACATAACCCTTAATCATTTACAGGATATACTAACGTTGGAATTTTCTTCGCTTGATTTTACTGCTCCCAATCAAAACAGGTATCGGTATCAATTAGAAGGGGCCGATAAAGAGTGGATCGAATCAGGCTCACGCCGTACTGCCACTTATCTTCATTTACCTCCCGGGAATTACACTTTTAAAGTGCAGGGCTCCAACAGCCAGGGGATATGGAGTGATAAGATCGCACAGCTTCATATCACTGTGTTACCGCCGTGGTGGTTAAGCTGGTGGGCATATATATGTTATGCGTTATTGCTGGTATTGGCTATCGGCATGTATCTCAGGTTCAGTGTTAACAAAGCCAAACTAAGGTCGCAATTGTTTTTTGAACAGCGGGAAGCCAGGCGCATAAAAGAGATCGATGGATTAAAGACACAACTCTATACAAACATCACCCATGAATTTCGTACACCGCTTACTGTTATATTGGGTATGGCACAACAGGTAGTGAATAATCCTTCCGAACATTTAAATAACGGGATGAACATGATCATCCGCAACGGCGAAAGCCTGTTAAAACTGGTAAATGAAATGCTGGACCTTTCCAAACTGGAAACCGGTAAAATGTCTTTGCAACTGGTAAAAGGCGATGTCATTAATTTCCTCCGGTACATCGTGGAATCTTTTAATTCACTTGCAGAAAGCCAGCAAAAACAACTGCATTTTTTGTCCGCCATGGATTCGATGATGATCTCTTACGATCCTGAAAAAATAAGACAGATCGTTGCCAACCTGCTTTCCAATGCATTGAAATTTACAGCAGAAAAAGGGAATATTTACATTACAGTAACGGAAGAAGATTTTCAGAATCCTGCACAGTCATGGCTTATCCTTAAAGTAAAAGATACCGGCATTGGAATACCCCAAAGCCAGATGGAACATATATTCGATCGCTTTTACCAACTGGATAACAGCCTTACGAGGAAGATGGAAGGAACAGGCATTGGATTATCGCTTACCAAAGAATTGGTTAAACTAATGGAAGGCCGCATCGAGGTGAAAAGCCCTCCTACGGGTTCAAATAAAGGAACTGAATTCAGCATTTCGATCCCAGTGATAAGGGTGATAGATGGAGAAATTGTTTCGCCAGGTATACCTTCAAATAACGGTCATATGCAAAAGGTAAATAGTAAAGCCATCAGCAGGAATGAATTTTTAGAAGAAACACCCTCTAATGAAAAACCGCTGATCTTGCTGGTGGAAGACAATGCTGACGTTGTAGCCTACACGGCGTCCTGCCTGCCGCATTATCGCCTCGCAGTAGGCAAAGACGGAAGAGAAGGTTTTGAGATCGCAACAGAGATCATTCCTGATCTCATTATCACAGATGTAATGATGCCTTTTGTAAATGGATTTGAAATGTGTAAAAAATTGCGCAGTGATGAACATACCAGCCATATTCCCATCATCATGCTTACAGCAAAAGCTGATATAGAAAGCAGGTTGGAAGGATTGGAACACGGGGCGGATGCTTATCTCGAAAAACCCTTTCATAAAGAAGAATTATTGTTGCGTATAAAGAAGCTGCTTGAATTGCGTAAGATGCTGCAACATTCATATATTAAACGTGCCGGCCTTACAATAAATGCAACTGAGTGGGTAACTCCTTTAGTACAGGAACCGGGAGCATCCGTTAAAAAAGCTGAAGATGAATTTGTAAAAAAACTGACCACGATCATTGAAGCACATTTTACAGAAGAGAACTTTACAGTAGAGCAGCTATGTAAGTTGGTTTTCATGAGCCATTCGCAACTACATAGAAAATTAGACGCTCTAACAGGTTGCTCACCCAATAAATTTATCCGCATGATCCGGTTAAATAAAGCAACCACCCTTTTAAAAGACCCTTCTCTTAGTATTGCATCTATCGCATTAGAATGCGGCTATAATGACCCCGGTTATTTTGCACGTGTATTTAAACAGGAATATAATATAACGCCACAGGAATGGAGGGTGAATAATTAGGCAAGGTTAATTTTTCTGTCTTATCCGTTTTGGTGGTCCCGCCAAGAATCGAACTTGGATCTAAAGTTTAGGAAACTTCTATTCTATCCATTGAACTACGGGACCAGGAGAATATCGAACAAGGAACAAGGAATGTTGAATGCTGATTTTCAGGACGGCAAAAGTAAGGAATTCTTTCTTTGGTATTCATTAAGCATTGATTTTACACCGGTATTTTCACATAGCCTGTAAACTGAGAACTATGAACTTTCAAACTCTGAACTCCTATACCTATCTTTGCCCTCCAATTTTTGTACTATGAAGTGGATGAACATTTTGATCAAATACCGGCTTATGTTGGGTATTGTATTATTAGTATTGGCTGTATTTGTAAACTATCAAACCAGTTTCTGGCCTTCTTTTATCATATATCTTATTGCAGTTATTTTGATTGTGGGCCATTTTTTATTCGGACCCATGCGCCTGATACAAACAGCCATGGAAGAAGGTGATATGGACGCTGCAAAAAAAGTAGTGGCCGGTATCCAATTTCCGGGGTTACTCATCAAACCGGTACGTTCAGTATATTATACCATCAAAGGAAACCTGGATATGGTTGACCAGAACTTTGACAGTGCAGAAAAAAACATGAAGAAAAGCCTTGCTCTTGGTGGTGGCTCCATGACCAAACAGGCTGAAGGGCCCAATAAATTACAATTGGGTATGCTTTGTATGCAAAAAGGGAATATCAAAGAAGCCGAATCTTACATACGCCAGGCGATCAGGGCAGGTTTGCCTGATAATGAAAATAGCGCTGCTGCATACCTGCAGTTATGTTCCATCATGATGAACAAAAGAGAATTCCGTGCAGCCAAAGAATATTTTAGAAAAGCAAAGGGCTTTAAACCAACCACGCCTCAGATCGTTGACCAGATTAAACAAATTGAAAAATATATTACCAGGATGCCGGGTTGATTTGATAATTTGATAATTTGGTGATTTGAGGATTTGAGGATTAAAGTAAAAGTTTAATAAATTAACACATTTTCAAATCTCCAAATTTTCAAATCACTTAAACAACTCTTCCACTTTTTTATACCGGTAATCAAAGATCCCTTTCAATTGTTTCTTCACAAAAAGAAAGTTAGCAATATCTCCTAAAAACCATAAGGGAAGTTTGTAATGAATGATATCTGTCATTTCAACAAAACCATTAACTTCTTTAAAATGATGCTGGTGATGCCACATACTATATGGCCCGTAACGCTGTTCATCCACAAAATATTCTTTGTCCTTTACATGGGTTATTTCAGTCATCCAGTAAAGTGGGATATTTAATACCGGGTGAACTTTATACTCAATGACCTGCCCCGCATACATTTCATTTCCCTGGTTTTCTGATAAAATCTTAAACCCCAGGTGTGCCGGAGTTATTGCCTGCAGGTTTTGCGGATTACTGAAAAAATCCCATGCCTTTTCCAAACTAATCGGAATTTTTTGTACTGTTTTAAGATGATAAACTTTACTCATGAAATCAATTTGAAAATTTGCTGATGTGCTGATTTGAAAATTACACTACTGATTAACAGTTAAAAAACGAAAAGGTTTGTTCACATGTAGAAAAAATGGATATGGAAAGGTTTATGCAATTTAAATAACAGATCGCATAAAAAACTAACCCATGAAGCGTAATTATTAGATAATGATTAAATAACTGATTTAGTATAACATTCAAATCAAAGGAATTAACAAATTTTCAAATCTTCAAATCTTCAAATTAGTATCTTTGAACCATGTCCACCTACCACGATATCTTACAAAAAAAATTTACAGAAGAATACGAAAAACTGAATGAACATCAGCGCAAAGCAGTAGATGCCATTGAAGGGCCTGTAATGGTCATAGCCGGCCCGGGTACCGGAAAAACACAGATTCTTGCCAGCCGTATCGGAAAAATATTATTGGAAACAGATGCTGCCCCTGAAAATATTCTCTGCCTTACTTATACAGATGCAGGTGTTGTTGCCATGCGTAAAAGATTATTGCAGTTCATCGGCCCGGATGCTTATAAAGTAAACATCTACACTTTTCATGCATTTTGTAATGATATCATACAGGAAAATTTATCCCTGTTTGAAAAAACGGTACTCGATCCCATTTCTGAACTGGAAAAGATCGAGCTTTTTAAGGAACTGATCGATTCCTTTCCAAAAAATCATCCGTTAAAAAGATACAGGGGCGATGTTTATTTCGAAGTAAAAAACCTGCAATCGCTCTTCAGCTCAATGAAGAAAGAAGGCTGGACGGCTGCTATCATTAAACAGCGGATCGATGAATACATTGCAGTCCTGCCAACAAGGGACGAGTTTATTTATAAAAGAAAATATAAAGAATTCAAAGTCGGTGACCTAAAAGCAGAGAAGATCACGGAAGAAAAAGAAAAGATGGATAAGCTTCGTGCCGCCGTAAATGAATTTGAAAGATTTCAGCAGTTGATGCGAAAAAAGAACCGCTATGATTTTGATGATATGATCAACTGGGTGATCAAAGCATTTGAAGAAAATAAAAACATACTGGCCAATTACCAGGAAAAATTTCAATACATCTTGGTGGATGAATTCCAGGATACCAGCGGTACACAAAACCGTTTGGTTGAACTGCTCATCAGTTATTGGGATAAGCCGAATGTATTTGTTGTGGGCGATGATGACCAGAGTATTTATCGTTTCCAGGGAGCCAATGTAGAGAACATGTTGCAGTTTGCCGATAATTATAAAAATGATCTGTTTACTGTTGTATTAACCAATAATTACCGGTCCACACAGCCTATTCTTGACATTTCAAAATCATTGATCGACCGGAATAATGAAAGGCTTGTAAATCAAATTGACGGATTAAGCAAGGAGCTGCTATCGAGCAGAAGTGCTATTAAAGAACTTAAGCATCAACCAATCATTCATGAATATGAATCGCAGCGGCAGGAAATGATCGGCATTGTAAAACAGGTACAACAATTGACAGAACAGGGAATTTTACCCGGAAGGATCGGTATCATTTATAAAGAAAATAAATATGGTGAAGAACTGGCACAATATTTTAAACTATTGAATATACCTGTTTACAGCAAAAGGCATTTAAATATTTTAGAACTTCCCGAAGCACAAAAGATCATTCTTATTTTAAGATATCTTGCTTCTGAACATTACATTCCTTACAGCGGCGATGAAATGCTTTTTGAAATATTACATTTCGACTGGTTTCGTATTCCTCCAATAGAAATTGCCAAACTTACTATGGAAGTTGCTAATAGAAGATATAGTGATAAAGCAACTTCCATACGGCAACTCTTAAACGAAAAATCCAATGAACCTCCTAAAGATCTTTTCAGCTCCGGCATCCATACCGGTTTAAAAAATGCATCTGCTCTTATGGAAAAATTAGTTGCAGACGTTCCCAATATTACTTTACAACATTTGTTTGAAAATATTATCAGGAAGGCTGGTGTGCTAACACATATCATGCAAAGCACAGATAAACACTGGCAATTACAGATACTAACCGGGCTTTTTGATTTTGTAAAAGAAGAAACACACCGCAATACTCTTTTGAATCTTCAACAAATGGTGAACCTGCTTGAACTGATGAAAAAAGAAGACATCAAATTACCCTTGGTGCAGGTAAGTGGAAGTGATAAAGGCATCAACCTGATGACGGCACATGGTTCCAAAGGGTTGGAATTTGAATATGTTTTCATTGCAGGTTGTAATGCCGCTTTCTGGGAAAAGAAAAGAAAACCAGGCGGTGGTTATAAACTTCCGGATACCATGTTTTCTTCTTCCCCTTCTGTTGGAGGGAGCCAGGGGGAGGCCGAAGAACTGAGAAGATTATTCTATGTTGCCATAACCAGGGCTGAACAACATCTAAATATTTCTTACAGCAAATATAAAAATGATGGTAAAGAACTGGAGCCTTCCATGTTTATCGCAGAAATACAGGACCGGCATCAATTGCCTGTAGAAAAAGTCATTATTGCAACAGAAGCATTGTCAGAATTCACTGCATTGAGTTTTGGCAAATCTGAATCGCCGGAAATTGAAGAAATAGAAAAAGCATTCATCGGAAAGATACTGGATAAATTTGTGATGAATGTTACTGCATTAAACAATTACCTGAAATGCCCGCTGGAATTTTATTTTAAAAACCTGATCCGTATCCCATCACCAAAAAATGAAGCAACAGAATTTGGTTCTGCCGTACATTATGCATTGGAAAAATTATTCAGAAAGATGCAGGATGGAGGTAAGGAGCAATTTCCGGGAAAAGAAGAATTCATGAGTGATTTTGAATGGTATATGAACCGCCACAAAGAAAGTTTTACCAAAGAACAATTTAACAGGAGAATGGAATATGGGCAGGAAGTACTGAGTAATTATTACAATACTTATATCAATCATTTTTGTACCATCGTTTCCATTGAACTAAATATCCGGAATGTAGTGATACAGGATGTACCGCTTAAAGGAAAACTTGATAAGCTTGAATTTGACGGAAAGGCAGTAAACGTGGTAGATTATAAAACGGGCGACCCGGATAAAGCAATCCCAAAAACAAAAGGGCCGTCTGAAAAGGAACCTAACGGTGGTGATTATTGGCGGCAGGCTGTCTTCTATAAAATACTCATAGATAATTACAAGGCAAAAGACTGGAAAGCGGTAAGTATAGAATTTGACTTTTTAGAACCCGATAAAAAGAAAAACTACCGGAAAGAAAAACTGGTCATTACTCCTGCAGATATTGCAACTGTCACTCAGCAAATAACCAGCACCTGGGAAAAGATTAAAAATCGTGAATTCTATATCGGTTGCGGAAAAGAAGATTGCCATTGGTGTAATTTTGTAAAAAGCAATAAATTGACTGTGGCATTACATGAAGTGGAAGAGGAGGAAGAAAATAGCTACTAGTTTTTAGCTACAAGCTATTAGCAGGGAAGATTTTCAGGATAGTTAACTGTATATTTCAAACATACATTAACCATTGATGGTTTCCTGCTAACTGCTTGAAGCTGATAGCTTACTGCTTCCAAAAATTGCAATAACTTAGCGGCATCAATGAAAAAAAATATACTTGTCTTTTTGGGATGCATTCTCAGTTGTTACTTTTTAATAACATTAAATTCCGGTTGCGCCCAAATAGGAGCACCTACCGGAGGAGCTAAAGATACCTTGCCTCCCCGTCTGGTAAAAGCAAGCCCGCCATTGAATACTGTTAATTTTAAAGGAAATAAAGTAACACTTTCCTTTAATGAATATATTGATTTACAGGATTTACAGGGAAACCTGATCATTTCTCCTTTGCAGAAAACAAATCCGGTTATTACTTATAATCTTAAATCGATCAGTATAAAATTCAAAGACAGTTTATTACCCAATACAACTTACAGCATCAATTTTGGCAACGCTATTAAAGATGTACATGAAGGAAATATTTTAAGGTATTTTACTTATGTGTTCTCAACTGGAAACCAGATCGACTCATTAACACTGGAAGGAAATGTGTTACTTGCTGAATCCGGAAAAACAGACAGCACTATTATAGCATTGCTTTACCGAAATTTGACAGATAGTGCTGTTTTAAAAACCAAACCTGATTATATAACAAAATTAGATGGGGAGGGAAACTTTACATTCAACAATTTACCCAATGCCAATTTTAAGATCTATGCACTAAAAGATGGCGATGGTGGAAAAACCTATAACTCAAAATCAGAGCTATTTGCATTTGATGATTCGGTCATAAACATTGCACGAAACACAACCCCGGTTTTACTATATGCTTATGCCGAACAAAAAGCAGATATCAACAAAATCCCTTCTCAGAAACCGGCTGCTGAAAAAAAATTAAGATACACGTCAAATCTTACGGCAAATACCCAGGACCTGTTACAGTCATTTGAACTTACTTTCAATAATCCACTTAAAAAATTCGATAGCCTGAAAGCTATTTTAACTGATACTAATTACAGGATAGTTCAAAACTATACACTAACAATGGACAGTACACGTAAAATCGTATCCCTTAGTACAAATTGGCTCCCGGAATCTGATTACATTTTTATACTTTCAAAAACAGTTGCTACAGATTCTTCGGGTTTTGAATTAAACAGGACTGATACCATACGATTCAAAACAAAAAAAATAACTGATTATGGCACACTGTTATTAAGGTTTACCAATATTGACCTATCTAAATACCCGGTGATACAATTCCTGGAAGGGGATAATATAAAATTTTCCTTTCCCCTTGTTTCTGCAGAATGGAGCAATAAACTTTTTCCTCCCGGCGAATATGCCATTCGTATCCTATATGACCTCAACAATAATGGCAAATGGGACCCCGGAAATTATTCAAAGAAAATACAACCCGAAAAAGCCCTCCAGCTTCCTCAAAAAATTGCTGTAAAAGCAGATTGGGAAAATGAGAGGGATATTAAGCTCTAAGTTATTAGCTGCAAGCTGTTAGCAATTACATAGTTATATGATAACAATTTTTTGCTAAAAATTCATTAACGATATATATCTGCTTATAGCTAACAACTATTTTCTAACAGATAACAACTATTTTTGCCCCATGATATTCTCTTCTTCTCTTTTGGAAAATGCTGTAAACGAATTTGCCAAATTACCTGGTATCGGAAAAAAAACAGCGCTAAGGCTTGTGCTTCACCTGATCAAACAAAATGAGAACGAGGTAACCCATTTCAGTGATACGATCACGGCGATGAGAAAAGAGATCAGATTTTGCAAGCGATGTTTCAATATATCTGACAAAGAACTCTGCAATACCTGTAACAATCCCATGCGTAAACAGGAAATGATCTGCGTTGTTGAAAACATTCGTGATGTTATTGCAATAGAAAGCACCCAGCAATTCAATGGTGTATATCATGTGTTGGGAGGGATCATTTCACCATTGGATGGTGTTGGCCCGGACCAGTTGAATATTGAAGAACTGGTTAAAAGGGTAGATGATGAAAAGATATCTGAGATCATTTTTGCGCTTAATCCCAATATCCAGGGAGATACAACTGTGTACTACATAGGAAGAAAACTAAAAGGCATAAATATAAAACTAAGTACCATCGCACGAGGTATTTCATTTGGTGGTGAACTTGAATATGCCGATGAAATGACATTGGCTAAAAGTATTTCCAACAGGATCCCTATAGAGAATTATATAACAACAGGTTAATTTTCCCCATTCGATATCGTTTTTTACCCATTCAACTGAATAATTTTTCCCTGCTATTTCTTTCACCCTACTTTTAGTTTTATAACAATTGAAAATAAACCAGTAAAATATTTATTTTATGAACAGGCTGTTTTTTTATATTATACTCATGTCTGTACTGCCTGTATCTGTAAATGCCCAAAATTACTATACGAAAAATGGCAGTATCTCTTTCTTATCCAAAACATCATTGGAAAATATTAAAGCAGATAATAACCAGGTAATGGCAGTGCTTAATACACAAACCGGCGAAATGCAGTTTTCATTACTGGTAAAAAGTTTTCATTTTGAAAAAGCATTGATGGAAGAACATTTTAATGAGAATTACCTGGAAAGCGATAAGTTTCCTAAATCCACATTTAAAGGAATCATAACAGATATGAGCAGGATTTCATTTAATACAAATGGAATGTATAAAGTTACGGTAGCTGGAGAATTATTAATACATGGCGTTAGCAATAAAATAATCAGCATTGGAACCATTACTATAAATGACACTAAAATATCAGCAAGTGCTGTATTTATTATCAGGCTCTCAGATTATAAGGTCAATATTCCAAAACTATTGAAAGATAATATTGCTCAAACAGTTGAAGTGACTATGAACAGTGTCTTTGATCGGCAATTACAGGTTTTAAGATAGTATTATAAAACAAACAGGTAATGCCACTGCTTCAATTAGCGATATTTATTAATTAACTTTAAGTAAAAATATTGCACGGAATGCTTAAGAGATTTTTAATAAATTGTTTTTTTCTCTTCCTTATACAATTATCTGGCCTTGCTCAGCAGCAGATCTATGGTACCGAAAACGGGACCATCACTTTCAGGTCGGATGCACCGCTTGAACTGATCAAAGCGAGTACTAAAGAAATGCGTGGCAAATTTGATGTTACAAGAAAAATGTTCGCATTCACCGTTAAGATCACTTCTTTTTCCGGTTTCAACAGCTCTTTACAAAGAGAACATTTTAATGAGAATTATTTGGAAAGTGTACAGTTTCCCAATGCATCATTCAGCGGCAAGATCATTGAAGATATTGATTTTTCAACAGACGGTATCTATAGTGTCAGGGCAAAAGGTAATTTGTCTATCCATGGGGTGGTTCAGGAAAGGATCATTAAAAGTGAACTGGTGATTAAAAACGGAAAACTAAGTATCACTTCAGATTTTACCGTTCTTCTCATCGAACACAATATCCCGATACCAAAAGTTGTACATGAAAAATTAGCATCAGAAATCAAAGTAGAAGTAAAAGCAGACCTTACATTACCATGAACTGTGTTTCGAATAGATTTTATATAACTATACTGCTGCTTCCCTTTTTTCTTAAGGTATCCGGCCAGCTTCCGGGTTTCAGAACTTTTAAACTTGGGACAGACAACAAAACCGTAAAAATAAATACCCTTTTTAAAAACCATCAGGGCTACCTCTATGTATGCACTGACAATGGGCTATATAAATTTGACGGGGAAAAATATTCAAGAATAAATTTTGAAAACGAAGCATACAATGATACCGCTACCGCTATATTCCAGGACAGGCAACAAATGATATGGGTTGGTTTTAAAAGTGGCCGTATTGCTAACATAGTAAATCATAAACTAAGTTATTATTATCCCGAAGAAGGAACACCTCAAAAAAAAATAACTGCATTGCTGCAGGATAAAGATAAGAATCTATGGTTTTCTACAAATGGAGAAGGGGTCTATTATATAAAAGGAAAACATGTTTATCTTATCAACGAAGATGACGGCCTGAGCGATCCGAATGTAAATACAATGGTCCTGACTGATAATGGTGATGTGCTTGCGGGTACTGATCAGGGAATTAATATATGTAACATTAAAAATGGTAAAAAAAACATTTCAGTATTAGGCCCAAGTCTTGGATTACCCGATTATATTGTAACATCCATTGTTGATGCAGGTAAAAATTTTTACTGGATAGGTTTACAAGACAAAGGTTTTTGCCTGTACGATCATACAAACAAAAAAATTATCATCCCTGTTGCAGCATTAGGCTGGAAATATGGCCAGATCAATTCTTTACTATATGCGCAAAAAGTACTTTGGATTGCCACTCAGGAAAATGGATTCCTTAAATATTCTATAGACAATAAAAAGTTAGATTCTGTACCACTGGGTAATGCCGGTAATAATATCAGCAGTTTGTTACAGGATAAACAAGGAAATATCTGGTTGTCTTCACCCACTTTTGGCCTTATTCGAACACCTGGTGAAACATTGAAACTGATTTCAATACCCGGCAATCCCGCCTTTGAACATGTACATGCTATTTTATCAGTCAAGAACGGCGATATCTGGTTAAACAATTATAATAATGAATTGATAAGACTTTCCTTATCAAACGACAGTTACCAGGCTCAAATAATAAAAATTCCAGGGTTAACTGTAAAAACAGATATCACAGCGCTTTACCAGGATATGTATGAAAATATCTGGATAGGAACAATGGGAAAAGGATTGTTTGTTTTAAACCCCTACACCTATGTACAGAGAGCTATTATGGAGAACAACATTTTTAATAACGCGGGGATTCTTTCAATAAATGGTTCCGGGAAATCTGTTTATGTCAGCAGCCTTCAGGGATCAATGGAAATAGAACTTACAGCAGAGAATGCAACAATTAACAACCCCTATCGCTATATTAATTACAATATTAAAAGTACTGGAACAAATTATATTTATACCATCTTTAAAGATAGTAAGAACAGGATCTGGTTTGCCACAGACGGTAACGGTTTATCCATGCTGAATAATAATATTTTTTCATATTTCAATAATAAAAACCAGATAAAAGATGACCATATTTATTCAGTAACCGAAGATAAAAAAGGAAATATATGGTTCAGTACAGCCAGTGCAGGTATTTATAAATTTGATGGAGAGAAATTTACCAATTATTCTGTTATTGATGGATTAAGCGACCTGAATATTTCTGTTCTGAAAACAGATAATGCCGGAAATATTATAATCATTCATAAAATGGGGCTTGATATTTTAAACCCCGAAACCGGAAATATTTCTTATCTCAATAGCAGCCAGGGTATTCCCAAAATAAATGCAGAAGATCTTGGTGCTGTAACACAGGACAGCACAGGCAAGGTGATGGTAAGTACTGTAAACGGTATTTTATCATACTCTTTCCCTGAAAATTCATTACAAAAACCCGTATCCCTTATTGAATCTGTACAATTATTTTTAAAAGATATTGATAATAACAGGGCTAATCAATACAGCTATGATGAAAATAATTTTACATTCAATTACACCGGTTTGTACTATTCAGACCCAGAAAAAGTTTATTACCAGTATAAAATGGAAGGGCTCGACAGCAACTGGTTTATTACCAGGGACAGGAGCAAGAATTTTCCGAAACTCGAACCTGGAACATATACATTTCACATACAATCCTCTCTCAATAAAAATTTTAAGAACGCTGATGAGGCCACTTATCATTTTGTAATTAAAAAAGCATTTTTTAAACAATACTGGTTCATCGCAGTATGTGTACTACTGTCCATGGCATTGTTGTATTGGTATATCAAAATCAGAGAAGCCTCATTAAAGAAACTGGAACGGTTTCGCCGGGAAAAGATCCAGTTCCAGTTTGAAGTATTACGCAACCAGGTAAACCCCCATTTCCTGTTCAATAGTTTTAATACCCTCATCTCAACCATCGAAGAAGACCCTAAAATGGCAGTTGAATATGCCGAGCAATTATCAGATTTTTTCAGGGATATAGTCAATTACAGGGATAAGGAAATAATTTCCCTGAAAGAAGAAACAGACCTGCTGCAAACTTATTTTTTCCTGCAACAAAAACGTCATGGTAATAATGTGGAACTAATATCAAACTTAACCGAACAACAAAAGATAGAATATTTCATTCCCCCGTTAACGCTCCAGTTACTGATGGAAAATGCCATTAAACACAATGCAGTATCAAAGGAGACCAGGCTCATCATCAGCCTTGAAATCACTGCAAGTGAGTACTTGCTGGTAAAGAACAATATTCATTTAAGACATAGTAAACAGGAAGGCGCCGGCATGGGCCTTCAGAATATTGTGAACAGATACAATTTATTAAGCAGTAAAAAAATATTGATCACAAATGATGAAAAATATTTTATTGTTTCACTTCCTTTATTAAAAAAATAATATGTTAAGGATATTAATACTAGAAGATGAAGAACCGGCAGCAAAGAGGTTACTAAAAATGATCAAAGAAGCAGATCCCGAAGTTGAACTGCTTGGCTCCATTGCCAGCGTATCTGCTGCTATTAAATGGTTCAAAGAAAATGATCCGCCTGATCTTATCTTTTCAGATATACAACTGGCAGACGGCACCAGCTTTGATATTTTTAAAGAAGTAAAATTTTTATGCCCGGTTATCTTTGTAACAGCTTTTGACCAGTATGCCATTGAAGCATTTAAGCTAAATAGCATTGATTATCTTTTAAAACCTCTAAAGAAGGACGAGTTGCTGGTTGCAATAAACAAATTCAAAAAGACAAGGCAAACCGGATCGCCTTCATTCGACATCAATAAACTATTGCAGGCATACAACTCAAAAAACCTGGCTTATAAAACAAGATTTATTGTACGGTATGGTGAACATATTAAAACTATTCGAACAGATGAAATTGCTTATTTTTATACAGAAGATAAAGTTAATTTCCTGACTACACATGAAGGAAAACGTTTTGCAATAGATTTCAATTTAGACAGCCTGGAAACTCAGCTCGACCCTAAATTATTTTTCCGTATCAACCGACAGTTCATTGTTTCCATTGGTTCCATAACAGAAATGTTTGCTTACACAAAGGGCCGCGTACTTATCAAATTAAAACCTGCGGCAAAACAGGAAACCATTGTCAGTACAGAAAGGTCGGCAGATTTTAAGATTTGGTTGGACGATGGTGGCTAATTTTTTACAACTGATTCACCGACATTTTACGAATTACGCAGTTAAAGTATATTCCTTAGATATTCAAAATTCCCAAACAATATTTTCAAAATTCAGTGATTTTGTGACTATACCTTCAAATCTCTCATTCAGCTACGAAAATTACCTGTTCAATATAATTCAGTTTTATGAAGGTTTTATTTTATGGACTTTTATGTCATCAATATAAACCTTAAAATATTATTACAATGAAAACATTAAAACTTCTTTACAGCTTAGTGACCATGGTCGCACTTAGCTCTTTAATACTGATCTCCTGCTCTAAAAAGGATGATGTGATTACTGTTCCACAAAATACTACAATAGATGGCACCTGGAGGGTAAGCCTTTATTTCGACAACAGTAGTGATGAGACCAGTAAATTTTCCGGTTACAATTTTACATTCAACAGCAATGGCAAAATGTCCGCTACCAATGGTAGCAATACGGTAACCGGCAACTGGATGCAGGGAAGCAGCAAATTTTATATAGACTTTGGTGCAATTGCAGTTTTCAGCGACCTGAACGACAATTGGTTATTGGAAGAAAAAACTGCCACTAGCATTAAAATGAAAGATGATAACCCGGCAAAGAATGAACAATTGCAATTCGTAAAATTATAATTCGTTAAAATATATACATCAGATGAAAAACTAAATTCCCTGTTTTAAGATTCATAAACCTCATTCCGAAAAACACAGATTAAAGAGATACAAGCTGCCTCCATGCAAGTTTGTACTGCAACCGTAACATATTCATCTATGTTACGGTTCACTATTTTGGTACTAACGGCTTCCAATTACAGTTATTATTTAATATCTTGTAAAGCAATATCCCATTAAAAAGTCTATCTCCATTTTCTTAGAATTTGCAGTGTTAGAATTAATTTTACTTAAATAAAGCAACCAAATATAGTCATTGAACGTATTTACTGAAAACAATTCAACTGAATTGAAATTTCTTGACGAAATAATCGCCGGGTGTCTGGAAAAAAATCATAGAGACCAGAAGGATCTTTATGAGCGATACTATGGCTATTGCTTAAAAATAGTTTTCCGTTATATATTCAGGTATGATAAAGCAGCTGACGTTGTAAATGATGGTTTTGTAAAAATTTTTGGCAAGTTGCACACTTTTCAATACGAACAATCCGGTAAAGTTGAAATGATCCTGATGGGATGGATGAGAACCATTATGATCAATACTGCTATAGACAGGTTAAGAAAAGACAATTTCATGCCGGAGATCGGAATGCTCAATGAAGGTGTTTGGATAGAAGACAGATCACAATCTGCTGATCAATCAGTTCTATATAAAGACCTGATACAGGAAATAAAAAAATTACCGCCTACTTACCGGATCGTTTTTAATATGTATGTCATTGATGGATTTACACACCAGGAGATCGCTAACCAGCTAAATATCGCTGTTGGTACGTCTAAATCAAATCTGTCCAAAGCACGGGGTATATTAAAATCATTTATAAAAAAAGCTGACGAAACAAAAACATGCTACAAATAAACGACGATATTAATGATGAATTATTCCGCAGAGCTGCCGAAAGCTATCCGTTAAAAACAGATAACTCCGATTGGGATGCTGTGGTTAATAAAATGAATTCAGATGATACTACTGATGAACCGGTCGTTATTACAAAAAAAAGAAAAAATAATTACCGGTTTCTTCTGTTACTATTATTACTTATTCCATTGATAATTTTTGAAAATATAAACTCCACTTCACATAAAAACACATCTAAAAACAATAATGACAAGGAAGATATAACAACAAATCCAAAAATAATAGCAAATAATATCAATGAAAATAATGTGCTAAAAAATAAAACAGAGGAGGCAATACTAACAACCAATGTAACACAGCCCGATTCATTTCATTCTGATAAAATGTTACTTTTAAGATCTGCATCACAAAAAACCAACATCATTGCAAGTGCAACTGTTGAAAAAGTAGCAAAGGAAAATATTAAACAAACATACACTTCCGGGCAAAAATCAAAAATGAATATATATAATTCAAAGCCTGAAGCTAATGATCAACAAACCACCGAAGCAGCTTTTTCAAAACCAGGTAAGCATAAGAAAAAAATGAAGGGCACATCTGCTATTGCAATTAAAGATGGAAGTCAGGAAAATATTGACATAGTAAAAAAAGAAATTACAGTGGCTGATAACAGCCCGGTTCAACCAAAGGCTACTGAAAATGAAATATCAACGACCATCCCTGATAAACTAACTGGTCCTGTTGTCAAAACAGATTCAATCAAAGACAGTACTAAAATAACAACAACTAAAACCACACAGGAAAAAGAAAATAAAAAAACAAGTGTTGAAGAAAACAAAAAAAAGAAATCAGCTAAAAAGCATTTTTATGCCGGCTTAATTATTGGCCCTGATTTCAGTACCATTAAATTACAATCCGTTAAAAAAACGGGTTTAAGTTATGGCTTCCTGCTAGGATACAGAATAAATAAAAAATGGAGTATTGAAACAGGCTTTTTGCAAGACAGGAAATATTACAGTACAGATGGAAAATATTTTAATACGAAGGATTTAAATTATCCTCCTTCCTATAAAATAGAATATGTAACCGGGGTTTGCAAAATGCTGGAACTACCATTAAATATTCGTTACAGTTTTTATACAAGAAAAAGATCAGGCCTTTTTGGTTCTGCCGGTGTTTCTGCTTTTTTTATGCAACATGAATCATATATCTACGATATTAATTATTATGGCAACCGGTATTCAAGATCTTATGAATACGATAATAAAAGTAAAAGCATACCGGCCATTGTTAATATAAGTGCAGGATATACTTATAAGGTCGGGAAGATCGGTGATCTCCGCATTGAACCATATATTAAGATGCCCATAAGCAAGATCGGTACAGGCAAACTGCCTATTCAAAGCGGAGGCGTTTTCATAATTTTTACAAAAGATATTTTCTAAGCTTCAGTTCAAAAAACCACTTAACTTTCTGACCGGAATGGGGCAGGGAAAATACATATTGAATCAACATAGTATTCTTTTTTGATACCTGCTTTTAAAATTTACACTTCTTGAGAGAAATATATAAAAATATACTGTCCATTCTTGATCGGGGAGAAAAACAAAAACTGGTAACACTTTCCTTACTGGATGTTTTTATAAGCATATTGGATATTCTATTTCTCATTGCTTTGTTGTATGTTATCAGTTTTTATTCCAGCCCTGAATATTCAATAATAATTCCGGGAATACCATTTTCCATATTCAATGATTATCCTTTATTACTCATCACATTTTTTTTCCTGCTCTTTGGTATAAAAAACGGTCTCGGTTTTGTGATCTTTAAAATGCAATACAATTTTGTTTACAAAGTTGCTTCCAGGATATCCAAAGACAATTTATCTCAATACCTGCAGGGGACTTACCTCGATTATGTAAACATTGATTCCGCTGTCATCAACAGAAAGATAAGTCAGCAACCCATTGAATTCAGCCATTATGTTTTGAATGGAATGCAACAGGTATTCAGCCAGGCCGTTTTAATACTTATCAGTGTCATTGCTATACTGTTGTTTAATCCAATGTTATTTGTTTTACTGGTTTTGATTCTGGCAATTCCTGTTTTATTTATTTCGCATTACATGAAGCACAAGATGAATGACGCACGGGTTCATGGAAAAAAAACAAGTGAAAAAGCTATTCAGCATTTACAGGAAGCATTAGCCGGCTTTGTTGAAAGCAATGTATATTTAAAAAATGATTTCTTTACCAATCGGTATCATACATTTCAGTCACAATTAAACCGATATCTTTCTGAAAGGTTGATCATACAAAGCCTTCCCCCAAGGATGATCGAAGTGTTTGCTGTATTCGGATTTTTCATACTGGTTTTGATAAATTACTTTGTTACAGGGAATGAATCCATTCAACTTGTAACCATCGGTGCATTCATGACTGCTGCATATAAGATCATTCCGGGCATTGTAAAGATCATCAACAGTATGGGACAGGTAAAGGCCTATGCTTATAGTACTAAAGGATTATTGGGTCCTTTGCCAATAGCTGAAAGAGAAATAAATAAGAATGATCCTATTGAATCAATCACATTAAATAATGTTTGTTTTAGTTACCCCGAAAAGATCGTGTTAAATTCTTTTTCGTTAAGAATTGCAAAAGGAGATCTATTGGGCATTTCAGGCAATTCAGGAAAAGGAAAAACGACCATAGCAAATTTATTACTGGGGTTTTTAGATCCGGATACCGGTAATATTCATTTCAATGATATGATCACTGATGCAGCGGGCAGGCAACATTTCTGGAATAAAATAGCTTATATTAAACAACAGCCTTTTTTTATAAATGCTTCTATCATTCAAAATATAACTTTACAGGAAGCAGCTGTTAATAAAGAAAAAATAAAAAGTGTAATTTCCATTACCGGTCTTGACAAACTGACTGCAACATTACCCGATGGGCTTGAAACCATTGTTACAGAGAACGGGAAAAATTTCAGTGGCGGACAAAGGCAACGCATTATTTTGGCAAGGGCATTATACAAAGATTTTGACCTGATCATTCTCGATGAACCCTTTAATGAACTGGATGAAGCATCAGAAATAGAAATGCTGAAACACTTACAGCAAAAGGCAAATGATGGCAAGATCGTTTTACTGATAACACACAACAAAACAGCATTGTCTTTTTGCAATAAAATAATTTCACTGGATGAATAAGGAAAATAAAACGTTGATCATCCTTAGTCCCGGGTTTCCGGCAAATGAAGCCGACAGCACCTGCCTGCCATTTCCACAGTTATTTGTAAAAACACTTAAACAAACAGACCCCTCACTCAATATTATAGTACTTGCTTTCCAATATCCTTTTACTGCATCAGAATATATTTGGAATGATGTTACTGTTATATCATTCAATGGTAGAAATAAAGGAAATATCCGCCGGCTATTATTATGGAAAATAGTTTGGGAAAGACTAAATCGGTTAATGAAAGAAAACAATGTAATGGGGATATTAAATTTCTGGCTGGGTGAATGTGCGTTGATCGGTAAATACGCAGCTAAAAAATACCATGTCAAGAACTTTACCTGGTTATTGGGACAGGATGCTAAAATAAATAATCGCTACTTTTCACTGATAAAACCAAAAGCTGAAGATGTAATTGCTCTATCTGATTTTCTTGCAGATGAGTTTTACAAAAATTATAAAATAAAAGTTATGCATACGATTCCTCCGGGAATTAATATTGATATTACTAAAACACATATTGCCGAAAGAGATATAGATATACTGGGAGCCGGATCATTGATACCTTTAAAACAATATGACATTTTTATACAGGTAGTGGCTGCCGTTTCAAAAAGCAAACCCGGTATTAGGGCGATCATCTGTGGCAAAGGTCCGGAACAGGAAAAGTTACAGAAAATGATCAAACAATATGATCTTTATGAAAACATTCAATTAATTGGAGAAGTAACTCATCCACAAGTACTTGATCTGATGCGCCGTTCAAAAGTTTTTTTACACCCTTCTTCCTTTGAAGGATTTGCAACTGTGCTTACAGAAGCATTATATGCAGGTGCACAAGTTTTGAGTTACTGTAAACCAATGAATGTTGTTTTTAAAAATCATTATGTTGTTGTTTCTGAACTTGAAATGAAAAATAAATTAATGGAACTGTTGGGTGAAAGAAATCCGGATCATGGGCGTGTAATTACATTTTCAATGGAAGAAACTTGCAGAAATATTCTAACACTTTACCGGAATTAATTTTTCAAAAATCTCTACCATATCATCAGCAATATTCTTAAAACCCAGATTTTTCCGGAAATATTTTTCAACAGCATTGGCTTTCTCTTCAATATTGACTTGCTCAATTCCATTAAGAATTTCAGATAAAGACTTCTCATCACCGGCAGGAAATAGAAAACCAAATTCCCCATTACAGGTTATTTTTTTGAATGAAGGTATTTTAGTAACAATTGGAATACAACCACAAGCCATTGCTTCCAGCAATGCATAGCTACTTGCATCTCTATGACTACCGGAAATATAAAAATTTGCAGCGCTATACCAGTAAACTAATTCATCATGAATCACTTTTCCAACAAGGGTCACTGATTTTTTCAGAACTATATTTTGTTCAATCATCCTTTTTACCTCGTCGGCCAACTGATTCTCTTGGTAAATCATGTACAATCTTACTTCCGGATTTAAGGAAGCATATCTTTCAAAGCTTCTTAGCACAGTAAAAGGATCTTTATTTTTATTTAGGCGCCCTACCCACAAAAAATTATATTTCCCCCTCATACCAACCCTGGCCTGGCTTTGTGCCTTATCTTTTTTTGTAAAATATGTTGATGCTTCCAGTATTTCCCTACATTTAAGCGGGTCTTTAATAATTTTTTTATTGACCCAATCTTTAGCTTCGTCACGAGAAGTAAACAGGTAAGTGTTGATAGAGTAATCAGCCATTTTTTGAAAATATTTTTTTAAACCTGTAAAGGGTTTTTCGTTGTGATACTGTGCGATAATCCTACATTTTTTTCCTAATTTTAATTTCAACATCATTAATTGCAATGGAAACACCAACCCCTCAACAATAACAATATCAGGGTCCTGTTTTTTTATGTAACGGTGGGTTTTGAAGGGGATATGCCAAAAGCTATTATTGCTTTTAAAGAAAGCATACTCAATGTTATTTATCTTTTCAATCCCTTCATAATTTGCATGCTTAACAAAACTAATATCCAGCCGGTTTTTTAAATAATCTGTAAAACCAAGTGATGGTGCATGTTTAGCAATAACCTGCTTTGGTTGATCGTATTCGTTGTGGCAATGATATACTACATCAATAACTTTAATCATCTCCCGTTTTTTATTTTCCCTGTAAAATTACAGGGAAATGCTGCCTTCGGGTAATAACGCTTAATATCATTCATTAAACGTGGAAGATTTCCTTCTACATATTTTATACTATCATTTATTTTTATCGAAAAGTAACGGGATGCATCGAAATTAATATGCTTCAGTTGTGAAAAATGGTCTGCATCAATAAGCCTGATCTTTCCTTTATGCATCACCATTAAGATATCTTCGGGATTGGTATCATAAAATCCATCCCATGCCGAATGTGTGCTTTTTCTTTTTGCAATTACTATACTGGCCTTTTTGCCATGCCTGATCTCTCCGTTATGGCAATTCCACAATTTAGATGGTGCCTTTGTCACCATTTCATATAACTCCAGATCGCTCACCTGCCTGGTTAATCTTGCTGATCTTAAATGATGCCAGGCATTCCAGTTGCCCGTTAATGTTGAATCGGTTCCCAATACTATACGGGTATAATTTTTAAACCCCGAAATATCCGCTGCTTTATTTAATAATACCATGTTAGACTCCGGGCACCAAACCAATCCATGAAATTTTTTAGCCTGTTCCGGATTCATTGCAACTCCATGTATCCCTATTAATTTTCTTTTCCAGAGATTCCATGAAAGCAATTGATCAATTTCCTCTGATGATTGGCCATCAGTTCCTTCACCGGTATGTATAACACACTCTTTATCTTTTAAGAACGGGTTATTCAGTTTCCATTTCCAGAAATGCTCAAATTTTACAGAATGCATGCATTGATATTCCTGCCTGATCGTGATCAGCGGATCATTGATATTTAATACCGGGCCGTGGTTTACAACAGTTGTTACACCTGCCAACAGGTTTTTATACATACCCCAGGCCGCTCTCAAACGTTGAGGTATTTTTAAAACTTCTTTGATCTCCTTTTTGTATTTTTTCTGTATTTCCTTTCCCCATTCTGTATAGTTATTATAGGTCCTTTCATTTAAAATAGGGAAACAATTAAAATCAAGGTGATCATGTGAATTAATAAGTCCGGGAAAAGCAATGGCATCATCAAAATCAATTTGAAAATTATTTTCAATCAAACTGGTCGTATTGTCAGAAACATCACTAATTACCTTTCCCTTTACAGTTATATTCACCAATTGCTGGTTTTCAACAAGCATTAATTTATTCAGAATCATCTTGTTTTTTTAAATGCATTCCATAAATAACAGGCATCCCTTTATACTTTTCAAAAACATTCATTGCCTGTCCGTTTTCATAATAAGACCTGACGGATTCATCAATATACCTTTCTTCGTTTTTTATTATTGTGAATCCGTTTTTCCTAAAAACTTGTTTAATATAATCAACCGGGTGTACATGGTTTTTAACTGCATAGCTTTTATTCTCATGCCGAAAACTACGTTTACCGCCTGAAGCAAGTATATCCGGGTGAAAATCAGTAATAATCAGGTCGCCGTTATTTTTTAAGATCCTTGCCCAGGAAGCGATCGCTTCTTCTACATTATTAATATGAGCAACAGTTAATGTTGAAATGATACAATCAAAGGAAGCAGTTCTTATTTCTGAAAATAGATTATCTGTTATATGCCAGGTGATGGCAGAAGGAAATTTTTTTGAAAGTTCTTTCAACATACCTGCAGAAACATCATAACCTGTCAGGGTTGTAGGTGATTTTTCGTACAATTTTTTCCAGTGCCTGCCGGTTCCACATCCGATATCTGCTATATATTTGTTTTGAAATTGAATGTCTTGAATCAGAGATGAAAAAATAATCTCATCAAGGTCTAACATTAAGTTTCCCGGCTGTGCATCATAAGAACCTGCCCAGATATCATAAGCTTCCACAACAGGTTTTTCTGTTGAAAAGGGTACTTTTTTTTGAAAATAATCCTTTATGGATGCAAGCATATTCATTGGGCGGCATTATTAACAGATAAATAATATCTTGTTAATACGAATTTAAGTGAATTAGGTTGTGTAATCAAGCTTAATTTTGGGTACACGAGCAACCATAGCAGGCCGATAACGTATTTAAAAGAGCAGCAAATAACCTTTGTATGTATTTATGAATAACATTTTATTATTTAACCCCCGCAGTGCTGTCGCTAAACATCGTGTTCCAAACTCGATACTGAATATAGTTGCTTCTGTTGAGGGTAAGTATCCATGGGTAGTTGTAGATGGCAACAGGGAAGAAGATCCGTTAGCAAAGATCCTGCAATATATTGAATCGGGCCTTTTCAAATATGTAGGAATTACTGTTATGCCCGGGCCTCAACTCAAACAAGCTATTCCGGTTTCAAAAGCGATCAAAGAAAGATTTCGGGGTATTATTATAATCTGGGGTGGTTATTTTCCAACAAATCAATACAAAGTTGTTCTGCAATCAGGTTATGTAGATTTTGTTATCAACGGGCCGGGCGATCATTGTTTTCCGAAACTAATCCATGCATTGGAAAATAATGAACCTTATGAACTCATAAAAAACCTTATTTACAGATCTGGTGACAATATTGTTAAAACCATTAAAGAAGACCTTATAGAACAAGATGATCTACCACCGCTTCCTTATGATAAGCTCACCGGATTTTATTCAATGGATAAATACCTGGGTAAAACATACCTGGGACAAAAAACACTGGCTTATCATTCAAGCATTGGCTGCCCGTTCACCTGTTCATTCTGTGCCGTTGTTCCAACCTATGAAGCAAGATGGAAAGCCAAATCCGCACAAAAGGTTTACAACGATATCAAATACATAAAAGATACATGGGGGGCAGATGCCATTGAATTTCATGATAACAATTTTTTTGTTTCTGAAAAACGTACCATTGAATTTGCACAATTGATCTTACCGGAAAAAATGAGCTGGTGGGGAATGGCACGCATTGATACGATGCATAAATTCAGTGACAGTACCCTTGCTTTAATGAGGGATGCGGGATGCAAGATCATTTTCTTTGGAGCAGAAAGCGGCAACAATGCTATTCTGAAACAAATGGATAAAGGAGGAACACAAACAGGTGATCAGATCGCTGAGTTTGCCGCACGCATGAAGAAGTTTGATATAATACCTGAATATTCATTTGTATTGGGAACTCCTGCGCCAACAGCAGCTGAAGTTGAAGCCCAGATCGATTTTGAAATTGATTTCATTAAAAAAATAAAACGAATCAACCCCGGAACGGAAATTGTTTTATATACTTACAGCCCGGTTGCCACAGAAGGTTCTGACCTTTACAACCAGGCGCTGGAAAAAGGTTTTAAATTTCCTCAAAAATTGGATGACTGGATCAGTCCGGCATGGGAAAATTTTGATATGCGCAAGAACCCGCTTACCCCCTGGCTTACTCCGGCGATGATTGATAAGATAAGGAATTTTGAAACAGTATTGAATGGTTATTACCCAACTGTTACAGATATACGCCTGAATGGGTTCAAAAGAAAAACCATTCACTTACTTTCCGGTATTCGTTATAAAATAAATATTCATAAATATCCATACGAAATAAAACTATTACAGCGTATGTGGAAATACCGGCAACCGGAGATACAGGGATTTTAAAATTATAACCACTGAGTTTCACGAAAATTAACACAGAGTTTTACATTTACTTCATTAACTCTGTGAAAAAACTCTGTACTCCTCTGTGGTAAAAAAACCAAATTGATACTAACAAACCATATCATATCAGCATCAGACGAACTTTCCTTAAAACAGAAGGAATTCGAAGCAATGTATATTGCATCAAGAAAAAAAGAGAACAGGATCTATACAGATGAACAGGTTTTACATTTACCAGATATCGAATCATCACATATTCATTATTCAGAATGGAAAACCAGGAGTAGATCAGCAAGTAGATTAATCAAATACCTGGAAAACAAAAACAAGCCGTTAAATATTTTGGAAGTTGGTTGTGGAAATGGCTGGCTTTCGGCAAAGTTGGCATCGATCAGTGATGCAAACGTTTTAGGAACAGATATCAACAAAACAGAATTGGAGCAGGCTAAACGTGTTTTTAAAAATAAAATAAACCTGTCTTTTGCAGAAGGTAGTATTAGCAGTCTGAATGCTGAACATAAATTTGATGTGATCCTTTTTGCAGCTTCTATTCAATATTTTTCTTCCTTTGAAAATATCATAAGGGAAGCGTTAACTCTTATGAATAAAAAAGGGGAAATTCATATCCTTGATAGTTTTTTCTATAAAGAAGGTGCAATTGATGAAGCAAAACAGCGAAGTTTATTATATTACCGTTCCATAGGTTATGAACAAATGGCTGAATATTATCATCATCATTCAGCCGAATCATTATATCTCTTTAATACTACCTTTTTATTTGATCCTTCCTCAATAAAAAATAAGTATTTTGGAAAAAAAGATCCCTTTCCGTGGATCTGTATAAAAGCTTTATGACCATACGATCATTATATAAAACTTTTAACCGTTACAAGACACTGCAAACGGATAAGATCAGCAGTTTGCCAATTGTTATCCTGATGCCTCACAGTGCCTGTAACTGCAGGTGTGTAATGTGTGATATCTGGAAAGGCAATCATGACTTAAAGCAATTAACTGAAAACGACATCAGCGGCTTATTGCATACATTAAATAAATTCGAAACACAGCAGGTCTTGATGTCGGGAGGAGAAGCATTGCTTAATCCAAATTTTTTCAGGTTTTGTGAAATAATAAAAAAAGAGAAGATAAAAATAAGCCTGCTAACCACCGGCCTTACCATTAAAAAAAATGCCGGTCAATTAGTAAAATGGTTAGATGATATTATTATTTCTTTGGATGGAGATGAAGCCACACATGATATGATCCGGAATATTCCGGGTGCTTTTAATAAACTGAAAGAAGGTATTGAGTCAATAAGATCGATCAATCCGCAATTCAAAATTACCGGGCGCACTGTTATTCATCGTTTAAATTATAAATACTGGCCACAGATCATAGATTGTGCAAAAGAGATCGGACTTGATAAGATCAGCTTTCTACCTGCCGATGTAAGCAGTACTGCATTTAACAGGGATAATCCATGGGATGAAAACAGGCAGAAAGAAATTCTTTTATCTGAAACGAACCTGGCTGAATTAAAAAGAATCATTGAAGACCTGCTCATAAAATACAGTACTGATTTTAAAAATAATTTCATTGCTGAATCACCAGAAAAAATTCAAAATATTTATCAATACTATGCAGCCTATTATGGCCTGAATAATTTCTCTTATAAAAAATGTAATGCTCCCTGGGTGTCAACGGTCATTGAGGCAGACGGAACCGTTCGGCCCTGTTTTTTCCATGAAGCTTACGGAAATATTAAAACTGGTTCACTTGATAAGATCATCAACAGCGAAAGCGCTATTCAGTTCAGGAAGCAATTAGATATGGATAAAAATGAAACATGTGTAAAATGTGTTTGTTATCTTAACCTTTCGCCTGCAAAAAATATTTTGTAGCATCATTAATAAAAATGAAAAAAATATTATTTACTCATTCTTATTTTCTGCGCTTTGATCCCAAACAATGGGCTACGAAGCAACCATACGCTCCTTTGGGAACATTATATGCTGCTTCATTCATGAAAGAAAATGGTTATTCGGTTTCATTTTATGACACCATGTTTTCCAAAAGCCCGGAGGAAGTGATCCCTGTTATAAACAATGAATGTCCTGATATTTTTGTTATCTATGATGATGGCTTTAATTACCTCACCAAGATGTGCCTGCAGAACATGAGGGATGCAGCATTTAAAATGATCCGATTCGCAAAAGAAAAAGGATGCACTGTCATCGTTTCCAGTTCTGATTCTACTGACCGATTTGAAATGTACCTCACAGAAGGCGCTGATTTTATTATGCTGGGTGAAGCAGAAATGACCTTACTGGAACTTACTAATGCTATTTCAAAAAATGAAAATAATTTTTTTGAAATTGAAGGCCTTGCTTTTAAACACAATGATGCCATTGTAAAAACAAAAAAAAGAAATGTTATAAAGGAACTGGATACGCTTCCTTTCCCTGCCTGGGAAATGATAGATATGGAACCTTACCGGAAAATGTGGCTAAAACACAATGGATATTTCTCCATGAACATGGGAACTACGAGAGGCTGCCCGTTTAAATGTAACTGGTGTGCAAAACCCATTTACGGTAACCGTTACAATGTTCGCAGTCCGCAAAATGTTGTGAATGAATTGAAAATGCTGAAACAAAAATTCCATTTTGACCATATCTGGTTCTGTGATGACATTTTTGGATTAAAACCCGGTTGGGTTCATGAATTTGCAGATCTTGTAACAAAAGAAAATATTCATTTCAAATTCAAAATGCAGGGTCGTGTTGACCTGCTTTTACAGGAAAACAACATCAAAGACCTGGCAAGAGCAGGCTGCGATAATATCTGGATGGGAGCTGAAAGCGGTTCTCAAAAAATACTGGATGCTATGGACAAAGGAACAACGGTTCAACAAATATTTGAGGCCACGCGTTTATTAAAGAAGTGTGCTGTAAATCCTTCCTTCTTTATTCAGTTTGGTTACCCGGGCGAAACAAAGACTGATATTGAAAAAACCATTTCGATGATCAATGAACTGTTGCCATATGAAATTGGTATTTCTGTTTCTTATCCCCTGCCCGGAACAGTATTCTTTGAAAAAGTAAAGAATGAATTATCAGAAAAGACAAACTGGACAGATTCTGATGAATTAGCCCTTATGTTCAGGAATACCTACCAGCCTGCTTTTTATAAACAGCTTCACCGGTATGTTCATAAAAGTTACCGAAAACATATTGCCATAGAGAACCTGAAGCAACTAATTAAAAATCCTTTCGGGCTCAACTATTCAATGATCAAAAAATCATTTTCATGGTTTTATTATTTACCTGCAGCTTTTATTCATAAGCAAAAACTGCATCAATTGGAAAAAGCTTCTTCATGAAAAGATCAGATATCAATGAAAAGCTGGCTGCAGATGCTTTTACAAATCAATCTGCTGTTTTTGATGAATTGTATGCAAACAATACGATCATACAATACAAACGTGAAAGAGTAAGAGAACATGTTCTCAGATATTTAATACCCGGAAGTAAAATTCTAGAATTAAATGCAGGTACCGGAGATGATGCTGTTTTTTTTGCCAGGCTAGGGCATTTTGTACATGCTACGGACATATCAGAAGGTATGCAGAAAAAATTAAAAGAGAAAATCATCTTTAATCAATTAACAACTTATGTTAGCAATGAGATATGTTCATATACTGAATTGGACAAATTATTAAAAAAGGGGCCTTATGACCATATTTTTTCAAATTTCGCCGGATTAAATTGTACCGGTAAACTTGAGAATGTATTGGAGTCATTTGATAACTTACTAAGACCCGGAGGAACGGTTACATTGGTAATGCTTCCAAAGTTCTGTCTTTGGGAATCGTTACTAGTATTTAAGGGGAAGTTCAAAACAGCTACCCGTCGATTCTTCAGCTCAAAAGGAAGAATGGCTCATTTAAATGGATCATATTTTACCTGCTGGTATTATTCTCCGAAGTTTATTATCCATGCTTTAAAAAATAAATTCAATCTCGTCGATCTGGAAGGCCTTTGTACCATTTTGCCTCCTTCTTATATTGAACATTTTGCAGAAGATCATCCGAATCTGTATACTTTTTTAAAAGAAAAAGAAAATAAGCTGAAAAACAAATGGCCCTGGAAATATATCGGGGATTATTATATTATTACGCTAAATAAAAGATAGTATAAAAGCAACGACTCTTTGTTTATAGTAATTCGTTTGTCACATTTGATGAATGTTCATATTTATAAAATACATCTGCAAGGTCATTCTCGTAATGTTGTAGTAGTTTAAACTGAAAATTTGCAGGATCCGGTTTTGAATAATGTTTCGAAGCCTGCAAACCCATCACCGCACCCCTTGTATTTCTTTTTTGTCTTTTTGTTTTTGCAGCCCATCGTTTATCTGTTACTTTCATAAAGTAAGTATCCAGTAAATTCCCAACCCTGTTATTAAATAATTTTTCAATAATATATTTTATTCCATTTTTATTGATTTGGCTTTCAGAAGAAATACGGATATAATTATTAGGAAGAAAATTCTTTGTCCAATTGTTAGCAGCGTAAAATTTTTCAAAGACTTCCAGGCCCTGCAAAGGAAGCAAAGTGCAGATCTCTGTAGCTGTATAAATATTTTTTTCTATGATCTCCGGTTCAGCCTCATCAATAAAATAATTCATGCAAAAATAATGCTGCCTGTTAAATAAAAAGGTAAGCTTTTTGAAAGCATGTAAAAAAGTTCTTGCGATCCACAACCTGTTAGCAGCGGCAATGATAAAAAAATCGATATCAGCAAAATCATCAGCAAAATTTTTCGATAACGAACCAGAAACCGCAACACCTCTTACATAAGGAAAACGGCTGATAATGGCTGCTGATCTATTTGCTTTTTTAAGTAGTTGAATTGCTTTTTCATTCCCTTTGATACGTCTTTCAGAAAGAGAAAAATTGTTATGCAGGCTGTAAAATTCATTCACCCTGAAAACGATCGATTCTTCCATAAGAAAATTCAATGCATTTTCAAATTCATCCAATTCATCTCTACGCCTTAAAAAAATAAAGATCTCCCGCTTTGTTAACGGGTAATCAAATAGATTAAAATAAGTAAGTGTTGCTAATATGTCTTTCCTGATACACAAATTATTCTGATTATATTAACTTACATAAATACTAAATAAGATACTGTCCTGCCTTCCCCTACTTTTATATTATGGCATTCTTTTATTATTCGGATTCTATAAGTTGTTCTACCATTTGCGGTTGTGGCTGATGTATAAGACTACTTTCCGCCACTGATAAATAACATTCCCTGAAATAAAGATCATATTGATCTATGATCTTATCCCATGTAAAATCATTCAATATTGTTGCATAATTGTTTTGAATGAAATTGTCTTTACTCCAGCCTTCATGCTGATCTATAATAGCTGAAACTTCTTTTGGATTGGTGAAATAGATTGCATTTTCATTAAGAACGCTTTTGTTGAATGGATTAGAATGAGCTGCAATAAAGGCCCCTGCTGCCATTGCTTCCAGTAAAGAAGGATTCGTTCCACCAACGCTATGGCCATGAAAATAAACAGCCGAAAATTTAATAATGCTTTTAAGTTTCTGTTGCTCAAACAATGCTCCAAGGAAAATGATCCTGCTATCGTGCATAAATTTATTACACAAGTATTTTCCAAAACCATTTTTAGTATTGCCAATGACTATGAATTTTTTGGATGAATTGCTAAGGCAAAATCCATCTAAAAGCATTTCAATATTATTCTCAGGTTCCATGCGAGCCATTAAAACAAAATATTCTTTCTTTTTAAGATCATACTCTAACAGAAATCTTTCATCAGTGATATGATGCAGATCTGCGCCATAAGCGATGTATTTACTTTTGATCGTATATTTTTTATCGAGATATTCTTTAATCACTGTTGAATCGGCAATGTGGTAATGACTTGATGATACGGCTAGTTTTTCGGCATATTTTAAAAATCGTTTTACCGGCTTAGAATATTTGGCCCTAGACCATTCGAGCCCATCCATGTTTGAAATAATAATACTTTTTGCAGGATACAAAAACTTCCAGATCGAACTGCTTGTATAACCAAGCATGAGAATAATATCGAATTTTCTTTTTCTTGCATCCATGATACAATTCAGATCATAGATAAACTGGCCTGCGGTGCCTATTAAATATTCGGGATCATAACAATGAATGATTGGAACGCCATTCCATAATTTTTCCTGGTAAGGATGTTTATGGGAATTATAGACCATCACTTGATGCCCTCTCTCCATCAATCCTTCAGAAAGATACTCTGCCACTTGTTCAAACCCTCCATATTGATTGGGTATACCCCGCGTTCCAATAATTCCTATTTTTAAACCCATATATTATTTATTCGTTTATACGCTTCAATTGTTCGAATGGTTGCCTGATCCCAGGTATAATGAGTAAGTATTTTTTTTTGCAGCGAATCATTAAGAGGAAGTGCTGCCGCTTTTTCTACAGCAATATAAATATTTTCCGGTGATAACGGATCACAATAAGTGGCATCTGTACCAAAATATTCTTTGGTATCTCCTTTGTCTGTGATAACAATATTGCAGCCCATTGCTGCTGCCTCCAGTGAACTCAGGCCCGTTGTTTCGAACCAGCTTGGTAAAACATGAACAGTTGCTTTTTGATAATAGTCTACCAATTCTTCCTGCGGTAAATGGTCAATGAAACGAATGTTATCCGCTGCAAGTTCCCTGCATGAACGATAATAGCCCATTTGATTGGGTGCTGCAGCTCCAATAATGACAAGGTTAAATTTACTGTTATTAAGAGCCCTTATAAGATTAAACTGGTTCTTGATACCTTCTATTCTTGCTACACAAATTACCAATAGCGGATCTTTTACTACAGCCGGTTTATACTCAAATAACCCTTCGTCAATACCATTTGGAATAACAACATATTCCTGGTTGCAATCATATCGCTGAACAAGCCTTTTATATTCCGAATGAGAATTGGGTAGTAACAATTTGGCTTTCTTCAATATTTCAATAACACTGTTGCGCTGGCCTTTCCAGGCGTATTCGAGACTCATCAGTTTATCTTTTCCTGATATCCATCGTGCCATTGTTTTCAGGTATTCAATTCCATCTGCAGATAAAAAACGAAAAATAATTCCCGCAATTCCTTTCCTGTAAAACTGATCGTATTCGCTATAGTCAATAAATATTGGAGAAATCACAAAAGGCTTTCCCGATTTACGGATATGAAACAATATATCTGCCGGCCTGCTGATATTAAAAAAATGGATCAGGTCATATTGTTCATATTTTATTTTTTCATTCGTTAGCTTTATATCCACAATAATATTATAGCGGGCAAGATTTGTTGCTGTTTGTATTACCTGGATAGTATCGCCGCCCCTGACTGTAAACAATGTTGTCCTTGCAATCATCACAACCCGCATCATATCGTTGAATTTTGATGAATGTGATAAGATTTCTGGTGTTTTTTTCCAATATCAAAATCCGGGAATACATTGGTAAATGCCAATATCCATATCACATATTCTGCAATATTAGTAATAAAGCTTCCGGTGAATTGGTATAGAAAAATAAAAATAAACAACAGCAGGCGGTAATAGTTTGTCCAAACCTTCGTATAAAAAAAGAAAAAGAACTCTACTAAAAATCTAAGTGAAAAACCTACCCATCCAAATATGGCCAGTGTTTCCGCAACTGCATTAGGAATGGCGATCTTGTTGTAATCTAGGTCGTACAGGTAATAGCTCCTGATGATATCCGCTCCAAGAATTTTTATCTGTCCCGGCCCTACGCCCCAGATCATACTTTTTTGTTCAAGGATCTGACTGGCTAAAAAGTAAGCATCGTATGTTCTGCCTTTTCCGGATGTATCTATTCCAGAAATAATATTCCCAATTCTTAAAAAAAGGTTGTTTTGCGGAAAGAATAAAAATAAAATTATGACCAGGGCTGCAGATATGCTGATCATTATGACAATAAGGTTTAGTGCTCTTTTTTTCTTCGTAAGCGACCTGAAATAAAGTAAAAAAGTAATAATTACCGCCAGGAAAATGGAACCGATAACACCTATCGAAAAAGAAAGAATATATGGTAAGATCAGCATGGGTAGAAGCAGAAAACTATTTATGTTGTTCTGATGCAGGACCAATTGCAACAAATAGAAAAAAAATAATGGAGTGAATAAAGTGGCATAATATGAAGCCTCATATGTAAATAGTTTCAATCTTTTAATATTGTCAATCCCTTCTGATAAGGTATGTTGAATCCATATGAGATGATCAAAAGAAGTAAAATAAACAGGTATCGCAATAAGGCAAAAAAGGAAGTTAATGATCAATATTTTTTTAAATATTTTTTCGGGGTCGTCACATTTCTTTAAAAAAATATAAAATGCCTGGCAAAAAATATACACAGCAGCGTAATTGATCACTGAAATAAAATAAGCCTTTGTATCAACCTTAAAAATCATATGGAAAATAAAAAATGGAATTAAACAAATAAAAAAAGGAAGTAGTATCTCCGTTTTCCTCGTTGTAAAAACCCAATAATAAAATAAAGGGCTTAGTATAGCCATATAAGTTAAACCATAGGGCAATGCCAGTGAATTAATAAAGAAGTAAATAAATACAAAAGGAAAATATTTATTCAATTTCATGCTTTTCCTTTTTTAAGAATGACAATAACCCGTAAAGAACACCTTTAGCCCTGGCAATTTTACCCGTAAAAACCCTTTTCAGGAAACGTATTAACGTCAGGAAAACAGCTATCTTTATTTTCTCCTTTTTAAATTTTGATAAAAAGAGTAGACCGTTACGGGTATAATAAAAATCTGCCAGGAAACTTTTTCCAATACTTGAACTAACCTTATCATAGCATATGGCCTTTTCGCAAATACGAAGATCATACCCATTCATTTTTGCCCGGTAACACCAATCCGTTTCTTCCCAGTATAAAAAATATTCTTCCGGCAAAAGTCCCAGGTTTTTAAAGCTGCTCGCATGAGTAAACAACGACCCGCCCGATACATAATCCAGTCGGAGTATGTCTTTTTTATTTTGTATTAATTCAATCGTTGCAGAATTGAAATTAATTTTTCCGCCAGCATATAGATGGATCTTTGCCGGATCGGAATAATATTTTATAACAGTTCCGGTAACAGAACGCAATGAATTATTCCCTGTACATTGAACCAATGCTGAAAGCGTACTTTCCTCAACGATCATGTCCGGGTTTAACAACCATATATAGGCATCTTCCATTAACAAATGACTCAATACCCCATTCATGCCCCCGGCAAAACCCTTGTTTGATTCATTTTGTATAAATACCAGCCGGGAAATTTCAGCCACTTTTTTTTCACCGGGAAAATTCTTACCTGAAAAAAAAGAATACCCCATCGGTTTCTGAATTACCCCTTTTGAAAAAGAGGTTAACCTGTTTTTCAATTCAGTTTTATTATTTGCCCAATCAATAAGATGTTCTATTGAGTTATTTTGAGAATCATTATCAATTACAATTACCGAAAAATTATCATAGCATGAACGAAAAACCGTTTCAAGGCATTCAATAACGTCACCCCATTTTTTATAATTAAGGATTATGATATATACCCGGGGCATTGTCATTTTATTTTTTTAGCAATAAAAATGTATTGAACAGTCAAAAGGTCTTCAAACAATTTAAAACTCATCAGGTTAATAATCCTTCTTTTTCTGCCTGACGGAACCGCTTTTAGCAGAAAATTGGGTGTACAATAAACAGGTTGTAACTTTTGTGTTGTTAGTAAAGCTTTGATATTTTTTTTACAAAAAAAACGCAAATGGGTTTTGTCCAGAATCCCTCCTGAGATATCATATTTGAAATCAGCTTTAAATAATATCCCAAACATCGTTTTTACTTCCCGGATATTGGGTATACTCACAATCAGTAATCCATTCGTTTTTAAATACCCTGTTAAGTTTTCTATCATTGTCCATGGATCAGCCAGGTGTTCAAGTACATCTGCACAAATGATCACATCAAAATACTCATTAGATGCAGCGATCTCTTCGTTTTCTATATTAGCCAGTTGAAAATGATCAATTAAAGGATGTTGTTGATTTGACCCGGGGATACTCATCATTTCAACACCCATAACTTCAGCAGCAATATTTTTTTCTTTGATGTATAATAATGTATTACAAGCACCTGACCCAATTTCAAGGATCTTTTGATGAGGATTATCTGGCAGCAGGCTTACAATATCCAACCGCACACCGGAAAAATAATTCCTTTCTTTTTCAGTATAATAATTTTTATTCATACAGTTCAAGGTCTGATAAATCCAGCTAAATTATTTTTATAAAGCCCAATTGTAAGTCCGGTTGTAATAAATAATTCTGTTAAAATAATACTCAACACGGTGCCGGAAGAACCCATATAATTGACCAAAATAATATTGGTTGTAATATTTACAATCGTTGCAACACCTAATATCGTTAAATAAATTTTCTTTTTGTTAAAAGCCAATAACAATTGATAAGCAGGTATGTTAAGGCAAACAATGACCGGCACAAAGCTAAACATGCGCAATAACAAAACGGGAACAGCAGATTCGCTTTTGATAAAGATGTATATTACTTGTGGCGATAAAATAAACAACAGGCCGCAACCGGCAACTACCAAAAAAAGAAAGGGCATATAAACTTGTTTAAAAAAAGTATTGGTTGCGATTTTACCTTTCAGGCTTAATTGGCAAATTTGCGGATAAACTACCTGTGAAAATACCGACAACACCTGTCTTACAGCAAAAAATATGCGTTCTGCTATACTATAATAACCAACGGTCAAATCATTTGTAAATATTCTGAGTATGAAAATACCACTATACAAATATGTATTGATCGAAATATTGGAAAGGGTGATCTGCCACCCATTTTTAAACTCAGCGATGATATCAGCCCATAAAGGCCTGTAATAAACTATTTTGAAAAAACGGATAGCAAGAAAAATACTGAACAGGCCGGCAATGATATTGCCAACTCCCATAAATAAAAGAAAATAATTCCCATCTTCTTTTTGATTAATAAATAAGAGTACCAGAATTACAAATATCAATCGGGAGATCAATGTACTGATTGTTATATAATGCATTTTTTCTTTTCCTTGGAAAAACCAGTTGACAAACAATGACTGACCAATAACATAAGTGAATCCCAGAGTATATAATGTAAAATGCTGGTAAAAAACCGGGATGATTGCAAAGGATATCACTAATAAAAAAAGTAAGGAGGCTGTAATAAGCAGTTTACAGGTCAAAACGGTAAAAAAAATTCTCGAAATTCTTACATGGTCATCTTTGTATAAAGCAATATCCCTGGTGGCTGTAAGGTTGAATCCATAATCAGAAATGGTAGAAAGGAATATCATTACAACCTGGGCAACAGCAACTATACCAAATCCATCAGTGCCGATCCTTACTATTACAAAAGGCATTACCAGAAGCGGCAGCAGGAAATTGGTTCCCTGCACAATACTTAACGCAATAAAATTTGAGAATAATTTATTTTTATAACTTGCCTCCATAAAAAAACATTCAAAATCACAAACGAAATTAATTGATAACAAAAAACCCGTTGTATAAATGTAGGTATAAGAAAAGAAATAAAATATCTTCTTTTAAAGCAACCCTTTTAACTGAATTACGTTTAAAGAATCTTATTAAAACATATTGTATATTGTGAAGACATATCCCAGCTATTATATGTCTGAAAATAAACCGGGTCCGGAAAATAAAAATGATGACCTTGATCTCATAAATCTGTTTGAAAAAGCTTTTACTTTCATCAGGAATTATGGCAGGGTGATAGTTTTATTTTCCATAATCGGCACATTAATAGGTTTTTCAATTTATAAAGTCTCGCCTAAATTATACTCATCTACGTTGCTATTGCATTCTTTTACATTAACTAATACCGAACAGATCAATATCATTGAAAACTGGAATACTTTATTAAAAGGCGAAGAATATACAGTGCTGGCAGAAAGGCTTGATTGTGACCGGGAAACAATAAAAAAAATAAAAAAGATCAGTGCTGTTGAAATTCAAAAATTATACATCCCCAATAACCCAAACGGGTTCATGGTTGAGGTTTGGGTAGAAGATAACACGGTACTTGACAGCCTGAATCGTGCATTTGTATTTGGCCTAGAGAACAGTGATTATATAAAAGCAAAATTGGCAAGCAGGCGATCAAATCTGGCACAACTATATGATAAAGTAAAAGCCGAGATTATAAAACTGGATTCAACCAAGAAATATATCGAGCAAAATATTAATAATAACAGCCCTCATGCGGCTTCGTATATCATTGATATCTCTTCCATCAATGGGCAGATGATCAGCTTAAATGAAAAGCTATTAGCTTACCAGGATGAATTAAAATTTTCAAATGCTGTTCAGATCCTACACAAATTCGAAAAGTTTGAAAAACCAGCTTCTCCCAAATTATTAAAATCACTTGTGTTTGGCTTTGTTGGAGGCTTTGCATTTGGTTATATGTTATCCATATTACTATACTTACGTAAGCGGATCAACAGAAATACAAGAGAGAAATAAAATCAACCGGTATCCTAAGATTTTTACTCCGGCAATAACCACTTTGTTTAATAAATAAAATGAGAAATTCAAAACAACTAGATCTGCTGCTATTTGTATGGTACATCATTTTCTTTATTAGTGTGATCTTTTTTTTTAGGGCAATTAGCACTATTTCCATATGCCTGATACTGGTCACCGGCCTGGCTAAAAACAAAACAGAAACCGGCACCTGGCTAAGTTCCGGTCTGCTGAATCCTTTTCTGTTGAGCTGTTTTTTATTTTTCCTGGTCCAGGTGATCCCGATCTTATCCGGATCAAATTTTACTGAAAGAATAAGTATTATCCAGCTAAAAACCGGCTTGTTTTTTATTCCACTTGCCATGTGTTGCTGCAAATACATCAACAAAGACAATCGCGATAAACTGATGACATATTATGTATGGATCCTTTCTGCAGCATTATTTTATTGCCTCTCCTTTGCATCCTATAAATATTATATTCTACGATCACCGAATGATGTTTTCTTTTATCATGAACTGGTTAGCCCGATAAGGCAACATGCGATACAGGTCTCAATCTTACTTTTTTCGGGACTTATTTACCTGCTTGAAAAATTAAAAAAGGGAATGTATTTCCATAATAAACAAATACATTTTACGCTACTTTTTTATTTCACCTGTTGTATGCTGTTACTTTCCTCTAAGCTGGTTATCGCTTTTACTGCCGGCTGTTTTTTATATTACACTTTCCTTCTTTTAAAACAAAAGATGCATGCCCGCTACATCATATTTACGTCTCTTTTTACAGCAATAGTAATGATCTCTCTTGTACTGCTTACGCAAAACAAAGTAAGTAAGCGATTTAATGAAATCATGGCAGGTGATTTAAACCTGGTTCAACAACAAAATTATAATTCCGCAATTTATTTCAATGGGTTACAGTTCAGATTGATCCAATGGCGATTTGTAAGTGAGATTTTAACGGAACACCATGCCTGGCTGACAGGAGTTTCTGCCGATGCCCAATCATTACTCAACAATAAATATATCAGCAGCGGTATGTATATCGGAGATTCAACGACTCCGGATCGTGGTTTCATAGGTTATAATACACATGCCCAGTTTTTGGAGTCTCTTTTACAATCGGGAATGGTCGGGCTAGTTGTTTTTATTCTAATATGCATTACCATGATATCAATGGCCATCAGGAATAAGAACAGGGAATTGACTTCTATGGTCATATTGATCATTGCTTACTGTTTCAATGAATCAGTTTTTGAAAGCCAATACGGTATCATATTATTTACTTTCCTTCCATTGTTTCTTTATTATGGCACGAAGAATATAAAAAAGTTACCCACTGTTTAAACTGGGTAAAGACATCTTCCGCTAAATCCATATTCAAAATATTTTACAATAAAACAACCCTTCCCTTAAATTTTACGTCTTGAAATATGGAATTAGTATATTTATTAAACACTTTCTATGAACAGGAAGGTTTCAAAAACCATTCTTCTTTCAATAATATGTATAATAGCTATTGCGGTAGCTCTTGGCTATTATTTTTTTAATAAAGGGCCGGCCGATGTAAAGAATAGTGATGCCATCAAAATGGAGGCCCCTTTACTCTATGTACAATTCAGTAGCGATTCAACCCAGGCAATAAAAAAATATTCAGGCAAAGTCATTGAGGTCTTTGGAGAAGTAAATGCTATATCAACAAATCAGCAAAATGAAAAGATCATTTTATTAAAAACCAATGTTGGGGGCGCTTCCGTAAACTGCACCATGGAAGAATATCCCGGGAACATAAAATTAAACGACCTGGTAACTATAAAGGGAATTTGCAGCGGCATTGGCCAGGGAGATGTTGATCTGGGTATACCGGGAGATGTTTATCTAACCAGATGTTTTATCATAAAAAAATAAATCATGAAAATAAAGATCTTATCTGTTTTAACTCTTTTGATCATAATGAATCATTCTGTATTTGCCCAAAAAGTATATACAAAAAATGGTGCTATCAGTTTTTTTTCCAAAGCACCGATTGAAAATATCAGCGCCGTTAATAACCAGGTTATGAGCACCCTGGCTTTACCGGGTGGTGAATTGCAATTCTCCGTATTGATCAATGCATTTCATTTTAAAAAAAGCAAGATGGAAGAGCATTTTAATGAGAATTATATGGAAAGCGATAAATTCCCAAAAGCAACATTTAAAGGAAAGATCACTGACCTGTCGAAAATAAATTTGTCTGCTGACGGTAATTACCCCGTACAAGTATCTGGAGAAATAACAATACATGGAGTTACTAAATCAATCAGTACTTCCGCAACGATTACTGTAAAATCTGGAATAATAACGGCAACATCAACTTTCCAGGTAAAATTGGCTGATCACAAGATCAGCATACCGGCAATTGTTAAGAGCAATATTGCAGAAATTATTGATGTTACTGTGTCGTGCACCTATAACCAAAAGATCTGATCAAACTAATACAACTGTTTATGAAAAGAATTAAACTTTTAATGTTACTTACTTTTTCCTGTTCGAAATTATTTGCACAGGATACTACTGACCTCATGAGACAGTTGGAAAAACAGGAACCCCCGAAAACAAACTATGCTTTTGCAACTTTTAAATCTACCCGTATCATTACTGGCCATTCAGTAGAGAATATCGGCAAAGGGGTTTTGGATGTGAGAATATTACATCGTTTCGCACCGCTGAACAGGGGTATATATGATTTCTTTGGTCTCGATATTGCTTCAATGCGGCTTGGATTAGATTATGGTATAACCAAAAACTTTATGATCGGTATTGGCCACAGTACCTGGCAAAAAACCTATGATGCCTTTTTCAAATTAAAAATATTAAGACAATCATCCGGTGCCCGAAATATGCCGGTAACGTTATCCTTCATGTCATCGATTGCAATCAGAACAGACCTGGCCAGGAAAGACACGCTGAATCAAAGGATCATAACAGGCTTTTCGGATAAAACGAGTTATGTAAATCAGTTGATCATTGGACGAAAATTTTCACCGGGTTTTTCTTTACAATTAATGCCAACATTTATTTTTCATCATAACAGGATCGATAGCATAAATTTTTATACAAAAAACAAGCATAATCTCATTTATGGCCAGAAAAGAAAAAACACAGTAGCAATAGGTATTGGCGGCCGGTTAAAAGTTTCCAAAAGAGTAAATATCACCGCAGAATATTATTATCAATTGCCCGATACAAAACCCGGTATAAAATTCAATAGTATTTCATTAGGCGTAGATATTGAAACCGGTGGGCACGTTTTTCAATTGCATTTGACCAATTCTAATGGCATGTCAGAAAAAGCACTTATTACTGATACCGACGACAAATGGAAGGATGGTTATATCCGGATCGGATTTAATATTTCAAGGGTATTTAACGTTGGCAGGCATTAATTGATCAACTCGCCATTTGGCTTACCAGATTTTTAAGCCGTAACATTTTGTGTTACGGCTTTGTTTTTATAGCTTTGCAACCAATATCGGGGCGGATTTGTTTATTGTTCAACCCCGGCAATTTTTTTAAAATTGAACTAATAAACGAAATACATCTCCGCTATACTCCCAGGATTTGAAAATCGTTTAAAAGTTTATTTTATTTTTTTGTACGCTGGCTTTGTTGACAGTTGTTTCGATCATTTCAGGATCGCAATTTTGTACGGAATAAAATTTATCAACATATGAAAGATATTAGAGAACTTTTAAAAGAACGGATTCTCATTATTGATGGCGCCATGGGAACAATGATACAACGGCACAAATTAGAGGAAGCTGATTATCGCGGCGCTCGTTTCAAAGACTGGCACACTGATGTAAAAGGTAATAATGACCTGTTAAGTATTACACAACCACAGATCATTACCGGCATTCACAAAGAATACCTTGATGCCGGTGCAGATATTATAGAAACAAATACTTTCAGCAGTACAAGTATTGCACAGGCCGATTATGACATGCAGGCGCTGGCTTATGAATTAAACGTAGCCGCTGCAAAATGTGCCCGTGAGGCCGCTAATGAATTTACATTAAAGAATCAGGATAAACCCCGTTTTGTTGCAGGTGCTATCGGCCCATTAAATAAAACTTTATCCTTATCCCCTGATGTAAACAACCCTGGCTTCCGGGCTGTAACATTCGATGAAGTTGCAACAGCATACGAAGAACAAATAAAAGGATTGATTGATGGTGGTGTTGATATTTTATTGATCGAAACAATTTTTGATACACTTAATGCCAAAGCTGCGATCTATGCCATAAAAAAATATTTTAGAGAGAACGGAAAAGAAATTCCCATAATGATCAGTGGTACAATAACAGATGCGAGTGGCCGCACTTTAAGCGGACAAACACTGGAAGCTTTTTATATTTCTGTGATGCATGCAAAACCACTAAGTATCGGACTAAATTGTGCTTTGGGTGCCAGTGAAATGAGGCCACATATTGAAGAGTTGTCATCCATTGCAAGTTGTTTCACTTCTGCATATCCTAATGCTGGCTTGCCAAATGCTTTCGGAGAATATGATGAGCAACCACATGAAACTGCTCATATCATTGAAGAATGGGCCAAAGAAGGTTTTGTGAATATTGTTGGTGGTTGTTGCGGAACAACTCCCGATCATATAAAACATATTGCACAGGAAGTGGCAAAATTTAAACCGAGGGAATTACCGGTACTTGAAGAGAATTTAGTATAACCGCAAAGACGCTGAGACACAAAGAAAAACTTAGCGCCTTTGTGCCTTAGCGGTTAAAAAAATAAAATGAACACAATCAAGCCATATTTAAGATTAGCAGGTCTGGAACCGCTCATCATTCGCCCTGAAACAAATTTTGTAAATGTTGGTGAACGGACAAATGTGACAGGCAGTAAAAAGTTTGCACGACTGATCAGAGAAGGCCTATACGAAGAAGCCCTTTCTGTTGCAAGACAACAGGTAGAGAATGGTGCTCAGGTGTTGGATGTGAACATGGATGATGCATTGCTGGAAGGAGTGAACGCCATGACCACTTTCTTAAACCTGTTACAGGCAGAGCCTGATATAGCAAAGATCCCCATCATGATCGACAGCAGTAAGTTCGAGATCATTGAAGCAGGATTGAAATGTGTACAGGGGAAATGTATTGTTAACTCCATTTCAATGAAGGAAGGCGAAGCTAAATTCATTGAACAGGCGATTATTTGTAAAAGCTATGGTGCTTCAGTAATTGTTATGGCTTTCGATGAAGCCGGGCAGGCAGATACAAAAAAACGTAAGGTTGAAATATGCCACAGAGCATATAAAATTCTGATCGAACAGGTTGGCTTCGATCCGCAAGAGATCATTTTTGATCCAAACATATTTGCTATCGCTACCGGCATTGAAGAACACAATAACTATGCAGTGGATTTTATAGAAGCCACACTTGAAATAAAAAAACGAATGCCGCTTACGAAAGTGAGTGGTGGCGTAAGCAATGTTTCCTTCTCCTTTCGTGGTAATGATCATGTTAGGGAAGCCATACACAGTGTATTCCTGTATTATGCCATTAAAGCAGGCATGGATATGGGCATTGTAAATGCAGGTCAGCTTGTTATTTATGATGAAATAGAACCAACACTTAAACAATTGTGTGAAGATGTTATCCTCAACAGGAATAACGATAACAACGAAGCAACAGAAAAACTGATACAGTTTGCAGAAACAGTAAAAGCAAAAGGTAAAGAAACAATCAAAGATGAAAGCTGGAGAAAAGATTCTGTAGAAAAAAGATTAACGCATTCCCTTGTAAACGGAATTACAGATTATATTGATGCTGATACGGAAGAAGCAAGGATAAAATATCCTAAACCATTGGATGTGATCGAAGGCCCTTTAATGGATGGAATGAATGTAGTGGGTGACTTATTTGGCGCCGGAAAAATGTTTTTACCACAAGTGGTGAAAAGTGCCAGGGTGATGAAAAAAGCCGTAGCTGTTCTTACTCCATTTATTGAACAGGAAAAAGAAGACAGGAAGAATGCACACATCGCAGCCGGAACAATAAATGAAGAAACAGCCGGTGCTGCAAAAATATTACTGGCAACTGTTAAAGGCGATGTACATGATATCGGTAAAAATATCGTTGGAGTAGTATTGGGTTGTAACGGTTATGATATCATTGACCTGGGTGTTATGGTTTCAACAGATAAAATTTTAGATACTGCCATAAAAGAAAAAGTAGACATTATCGGATTAAGTGGTTTGATTACTCCTTCTTTGGATGAAATGGTTCATGTGGCCCATGAAATGAAACGCCGTGGCATAACCCTGCCTTTAATGATCGGTGGTGCAACAACTTCGCGAATGCATACAGCCGTAAAAATTGCACCTCAATATGATGATGGTGTGATACATGTTTTGGATGCAAGCCGAAGTGTAACGGTTGCCGGTAGCCTCCTGAGTAAAGAACAGAAACCGGAATTCCTCGAAGGCATTAAAAAAGAATATGATAAATTAAAAGAAGATTTTGCCAATAAAAAATCGGCCAAGCAATATATTACTTTAGAGAAAGCTCAGGCAAACGGTGCTGTAATTGACTGGAATAATTTTAATCCGGTTACTCCAACATTTACCGGAACAAAAAAATTCGATCAGTACCCTTTGGAAGAAATAGCTGAATATATTGACTGGCAGCCTTTCTTCATTGCCTGGGAAATGCATGGAAAATTTCCTCAAATACTTACAGACACTATTATTGGTGTTGAAGCAACCAACCTGTATAATGATGCCCGGGCATTACTTAAAAAGATCATTGCTGAAAAATGGCTAACAGCAAAAGGCGTTGTTGGTTTCTGGCCTGCTAATAAAATTGCACCCGATACCATTGATGTTAAAAATGATACTTCTATAATAAAACTGGAATTCCTGCGTCAGCAAATTAAAAAAGCTGCTGGTGAACCAAATATATCTTTAGCTGATTTTATTTCTCCTGCAGAAACCAACTATCAGGATCATATAGGTGCATTCAGTGTGACCATTGAAGGTATTGAAAAACACATTAAAGCATTTGAGGCCAATCACGATGATTATAATAAGATCATTTTACAGGCTTTGGCCGATCGCCTGGCAGAAGCCTTTGCAGAATTATTGCATAAAAAAACGAGGCAGGAATTCTGGGGTTATGTTACCAATGAACACTTGACCAATGAACAACTGATCAAAGAAGAATATCTCGGAATAAGGCCTGCACCCGGTTATCCTGCCTGCCCCGATCATACAGAAAAATATAAGCTGTTTGAATTATTGGGAGGAGAGAAAGCTACCGGTATCATGCTAACAGAATCGCTGGCTATGTATCCTGCTTCATCGGTTTGTGGTTGGTATTTTGCTCATCCGTATAGTAAATATTTTGGTGTAGGTAAAATTGAAAAAGACCAGTTGACCGATTATACAAACAGGAAAGGAATGAGTATTGATGAAATGACCAGGTGGTTGAGGCCGATATTGGAATAATCCCGGGCTTTTTCAAAAAAATCAAAGTGTTGTTGCCGGAATCGAACTCTTGCTCATAGTTCCGTAAGTTTGAATTACAAAAATTTATCGATGCGCATCATTTCATACAATGTAAACGGCATTCGTGCTGCTATCAAAAAAGGGTTTATAGATTGGCTCAAATCAAATCCTGCAGACATCATTTGCCTTCAGGAAACAAAAGCACAGGATACAGATATTGATGTTAAACTGTTGGAAGACCTGGGTTTTCATCATCATTGGTATAGCGCTCAGAAAAAAGGATATAGCGGTGTGGCAGTTTTTTCAAAAATTAAACCTGATAATGTTATTCTGGGAAACGGCCATAAAGAAAGCGATGACGAGGGAAGGGTTATTCAGCTGGATTTTGGAGATATAAGATTGATCAATGCATATTTCCCTTCAGGAACCAGCGGTGATTTAAGACAAGAATTCAAGTATACCTGGCTGGATGAATTTCTTACTTATCTCAATAAACTAAAAAAGAAATATCCAAAGATCATTTTATGTGGAGATTATAATATTGCACACATGGAAATTGATATTCATGATCCTAAAGGAAATAAGAACAGCAGTGGGTTTTTACCACAGGAACGTGACTGGATGACAAAATTCTTAGCCAGCGGATGGGTTGATACATTCAGGGAGAGCCATAAAGAACCTCACCGCTATAGCTGGTGGAGCCAGCGTTTCCCAACTGTTCGGATTAATAATAAAGGTTGGCGTATTGATTATATAACTGTTACTGCTCCGTTAAGGAAAGACATAAAAGATGCAGATATTTATCCTGATGTAAAACACAGTGACCATTGCCCGGTTTATCTTGAATTGAAAGATTAAATTTTATGATAGTATATAATGTTACTGTTAAAGTTGATGCCGGTATTGCACAGGACTGGCTTGTATGGTTACAAACTGAACATATTACTGAAGTGGTTGGAACAGGATGCTTCACGCATGCCAGCATTTTGAAGTTGTTGGAAGTAGATGATACGGAAGGCCCGACTTATGCTATCCAGTATTTTTCAGAAAGTAAAGCATTGTACAACCAATATATAGAAAAATATGCCGGAATCTTTCGCCAAAAAAGCTTTGATAAATGGGGAAATAAATTCATTGCTTTCCGTTCTGTTATGCAAGTTGTTAACTAATTGTGCAAAACAAAAAATTCTTTACAAAATTAATTTATCTATCTCCCGTAAGCCGCACAAACACAGGGCTTTTCAGAGCAAATCTCTGAAATGCCTTACAGTACAAGGTTTCAGGAGTTTCTGTAAAAGATTTTCCGGCTTTCCGGGAAGGACATTTGATTCAAAAGCTTACGGATTGCGGATTGCAGCCATTTTATAATTTTTGCATTTTTCAAAAAAAAATTTTGTTGCAATAAAAAACCTTCTATATTTGTTGCACTTAAAATTTCAAAAACCTAATTATGAACAAAGCTGAATTAATTGCAAAAATTGCTGATGACGCAGGCATCACAAAAACACAGGCAAATGCTACTTTAGATTCTTTTATCGAAGCAGTAACTAAAACTTTAAAAAGTGGTAACAAAGTAACTTTGGTTGGCTTTGGTACTTTTTCTGTTTCTAAAAGAGCTGCCCGTAACGGCCGCAACCCTCAAACAGGAGCTGTTATTAAAATTAAAGCAAAGAAAGTTGCTAAATTTAAAGCAGGCAAAGAGCTTTCTAGCAAAGTTTAAGTAGCCCGAAAAAATTAAAAAAGCAAGTCACAACTGTGCCTTGCTTTTTTTGTTATAATTTTGACGAAACAAAAAATAAAATATAAACTATGGGACGTGGAGATATTAAATCGAAAAAAGGAAAAATTTTTGCAGGAAGTTTTGGAAAATCAAGATCGGCAAAAAACAAAAAAACAGTTGTAGCAAAAACAAAAGAAGCAGCTACACCTGCACCCGCCAAAAAAGCTGCAGCTAAAAAGGAAAAATAATTAAGGTCTTTTCAGGTAGTTTTTAAATACTGAAAGCATATTCATGCTATAAGTACTTAACGAACAGCTATCAGCATAATACTGATAGCTTTTTTTTGGTATCAACATTGTCATATCCTATTCATAGATTCTGTTCAATAGACAGACTTTCAAGCTTTTCTTTTAAATCGTCATTTTCTAACAATACAATTGCAAGGCTGCTTTCCAATTCAGCAATTTTTGCAATGGATGCAGCCAATTGTCTGTACATCGAAGAGGTTTCAGCCAGTTCATTATCAAGGTCTGTAATGGCCGCCCTTGCACTTTCATATTTATCCCTGATATTGTAAAATTCTTTCTCCATATCCAAAGACTGGATCATTTCATTTTCCATACTTGCTTCTCTTTTTTCAGCACCGGCTGTCTTTCGTTGTTGTTCTCCTATAAATTGCTGCATTTGAGAAATTTCTTCGAGGTTCCCATCCAATGTACTTTGTAACATTATTGAGTACGCAGATTTTTTTCTTAGAATTTCCAACTCTTCTTCTCTTATATTTATTATTTCTGTTATATCTTCTAACTGTATCTGAAGTAACTCATTTTCGCTTTTAAGTTGTTGTATCTCATCTTCCGAAAACATAATTTTACAAGGATTTATTTAAATGTAAGGATTTAATAGTGGGACACAAAGTATTGCTTTAAAATATTTCAAATACAATTATTATTACAAGGGCAGCGTATTTTAATATAATGGTATCTTTCAAGGGCTGGCCCTGGTAAATCCAATAATAGGAATTTGACTGAAATAGAGCTTATAAAAGGATGTTTAAGGGAAAATACATCTTGTCAAAAAGAAGTATTTAACCGTTTCGCCAGTCGTATGCTTGGTGTTTGTCATCGTTATGCCCGTAATTCGGCAGATGCGGAAGACATCTTACAGGATGCCTTTATTAAAGTATTTAATAAGCTGGGCCAGTTTAAATTCGAAGGGTCTTTTGAAGGTTGGATCAGAAGGATCGTAGTGAATACTGCTTTGAAAAAATACAGCCTGGTTAGATATGAAAAAGAATTTACTGGTTTTGATGTACAGGAAAACCAGGAAGTACAGTCTGACCCGGCAGCTTATTCAAATTTAACCGAAAAAGACCTGCTTGTTTTGATAAACAGCCTTCCCGACGGATACCGGTTAATTTTTAATCTGTATGTTATAGAAGGATACCAGCATGAAGAAATAGCCTCCATGCTTGGCATACAACCGGGAACCAGCAGAAGTCAGCTTGTAAAAGCCAGAACAATGTTACAGAAACAAATTTTACAATTACAAAAAGTTGCAGTATGACAAACAACTCGCCGCTTGAAGAAAATATAAAAGAAAAATTTGAGAATTACTCGCCTGAAGTACCCCCGCATATATGGGAGAATATCATGGCGAATAAGGAAAGAAGAAAACCCGTCGGTTTCTGGTTCAGTTTTCTGAATAGAAATTTCATGCTATTATTTTTTGGAATAGCCCTGTCCACAGCCTTCATTCTATATAAAACAGTTTTTTCAACGGAAAAAAATAAAATTATTTCAACAGAAAACCCTGTTGCACAAATAAATAACAGTTTAGAAAAAAAACCGGAAATAAATTCAACTGTATCCAATAATAACAACATTCCCTTGATTGAAAATAATTCATCAAAAGAAAACAGGGTAATAAATAATACAATTATTACAACTCCCGGTAATGACATTTCATTACCCGGAAAAAATAAACAAACGAGTAACAATAAAAATAATTTTTCTGTAACTACATCTGAAAATGACATTGAAAATATAACAGAACCAATAACAAAAGACAATACCAATAAGAACCGTTCAAACAAAAGGTCCGCAAACAACAAAGGACTTGCCGCAATATCTGTTATTAATTCAGAAGCTTCATCAGATGAAATAACTGAAGAAAATTTAAATAATCTTTTGTTAACAAGGCTTACGTTAAACCCTGAATTTATAAGTTCAAAAAATATTTTAAATACATCCATTAATAAAATAAATAATCCTCATTTGGATATCCCTTGCCCTAAAGCTGAAAAAAACGCTGCCGGTAATAAAAGATATGTAGAGATGTACGCCGGCCCTGATTATGCGTTCAGAAACTTTACAGACACGGCTAATTCCACCTATTTACAAAAAAGAAAAGAAAGTACTTCATTCACATCTGCGTTCAGTGCGGGGTTCAGATATACAAAGGTTTTCAGCAATGGAATGAGCATTCGGACCGGAATTAATTACAGCCAGATAAATGAAAAGTTCAAATTTGCAGAAGCCAATATTATCCAGAAGATCTATATAATAAACAGTAATGGTGACACTACAGGTAGTTATACCGCTACAGGTACACGTTATAAAACAACCTTTAATAAATATAGAACTTTTGATATTCCATTATCGATTGGTTATGAACTTGGAAATGGGAGGTTACATGCTAATTTTAATGCGGGTGTAATTTTAAATCTGTATAGCTGGCAACAAGGTGATGTGCTTGATACTTCCTACAAACCAATAAATATCACAACTGGGAAAACTTCTTCCCCCTACCAGTATAGAACAAATATTGGTATTGGATTCATAGGCGCCGTTTCTGTATATTATAAACTGAATGATAAATGGCACATTTTTGCCGAACCCTATTTCCGGTATAATCTTTCTCCTTCAAGTAAATCTGAACTTACACTCAAGCAAAAATACCATACTACAGGCCTTCGTCTCGGTGTAAGATTAGATTTTTAACTGAGGCAACAAAAAGCAACATCAAAGCATCTATATAAAAATACCCTGTTCAATAGAAAGATGCAATTAACCATGAAAAAAATATTTTATCATTTAGCCTTCGCAGTTATTTTATTCAGTTCCTGTCAGAAAGATCTTGAATTTTTTGTTCCTGATCCGGGGCAGGTAAACGGCCCCGATAGTACCTGGCATAATGTTATATCAAATAATTTTCCTGTTGCGGCTTTGAAAAACACATTACTGCTTCCATCACAAAAAGACAGTTTTATCATCAATACGAATATCGTTACATTAACTACTTCTGAAGGATTGCAATGCAGTTTTACCGCTGGTTCCCTACTAAATTCTGCTAATCAACCGGCAACAGGAATGATCCGGCTCGAGTCACATTTACTAAAGAAAAAAGGAGATATGATAAGAATGGGAACACCTACTACCTCTATCGGAAGGATGCTGGTCAGTGGTGGTGCATACTATTTAAGGCTAATTAAAGACGGAATGCCTTTAACACTTTCACAAAATGGCCATACTTATGTAAAATATTCAGATGCCAATGTTTCAGGTTTAATGAGTGTATTTAATGGAGTTGATGCTGCTAATGTAACATTTACCTGGTTACCCAGTTTAGATACGCTTAATAATAAGGTTACCGCTTTGAATCAATCATATGAAATACTGAGTAACCGCCTGGGATGGATAAACTGTGATTATTTTTATGATACAACCGGTATCCCAAGAACAACCGTTACTGCAGTTTTACCGGCGTATTATACAAATGCGAATACAGTAGCTTATACCGTTTTTAATGAAATGAGGTCTGTCATTGGAATGTATGGAAATGAAACTACACGGAAATTCAGTACCGGTAAATTACCTTCTAATAAACAGGTTACGGTTGTGATCATATCAAAACAAGGAGATGATTATTATCTTGGACATCAACAGGCAATAACAAATACGCCGGTTCTGGGAAGTAATGGTGATCAACTGGTAATGGTTACACCTGTTAAAACATCTATTGAAAATATTAAAGCGTACTTAAATACACTATAATAAATTGTTTGTTTGGGGGTTTTAAATAAAAAGCTGTCGTGGTAGAGACAGCTTTTTTTATTATCGTTATTTATACTTTTAGCGTACCAATGTTCCAACTCGTTCACCGGTTACAACACTGAGCAGGTTGCCCGGTTTATTCATATCAAAAACAATAATTGGAAGGTCATTTTCCATGCATAATGTAAATGCAGTCATATCCATCACTTTCAGATTTTTTGAGATACAATCTGCAAAAGATATTTTTCCATATTTTGTTGCAGTAGGATCTTTTTCAGGATCGGCAGAATAGATCCCATCCACCCTGGTTCCTTTTAAGATTACATCTGCCTTTATTTCTATGGCTCTCAATGAACCTGCTGTATCTGTTGTAAAATAAGGATTTCCTGTGCCAGCCCCAAAGATCACAACCCTGCCCTTTTCCAGGTGTCGCATGGCCCTTCGGCGGATATAAGGTTCTGCGATCTGTTCCATTTTTATGGCACTTTGCAACCTGGTATAAACCCCGGCTTTTTCAAGACCTGCCTGCAATGCCATTCCATTGATAACAGTGGCCAGCATCCCCATATAATCTCCCTGTGCCCTTTCAATGCCTGTTTCCGCTTCATTCATACCACGATAGATATTACCACCGCCAATAACGATAGCAACCTGTACACCCATTTCTGTAATTTGTTTAATATCCTGGGCATATTGTGCAATAACTGTGGAATCCATTCCAAAGTTTTTTTCACCCATCAAAGATTCACCTGAAAGTTTTAGTAAGATTCGCTTGTATTTGGGAAGCATGGAGAATGTATGATTTTTGATGTAAGATGTATGATTTCTTTGCGAAGATAATGGATTCAAGGAAACAGTAATAATATCTGTTCAATGCCTTGAGTTCCTTTACATCACACATCAATAATCAAGTTTTCAATAACCCATTGTTTACACTATAGCTGAGTGTGTTAAATTGTTCTATGGTTTGTACCTGTATGCTAATGCAAAAGCAAAAAGTAAAACTGTTAGCATTATGGTCATGGTTAATCTCAACAATAGCAGGTTACATTTTATTTGAACCGAATTACACATTGATTAATTAACAAAAGTATTAACCAAATAGATTATTATTTAAATAATTTATATTTTATTCCTTTTTCCGTAATTTTATAGAAACGGTTAATGTCTACCATTTAGCAAAGTAGACATACTCTTCACCTCTATAAACTAACAGGAAAACCGGGATTTGAAATACCCGATTGATTCTTTATCCTGTTATTCAATTCAAAAATATTATCATTATGAACAAGAAAATGATATTCATTACTATTTGCTGTTTAATATTTACAGCGTTTGCTTTTGCACAAACATGGGATGGAAGTACAAGCACAGACTGGAACACTCCTGCAAACTGGAATACGAATGCAGTGCCCCTTCCTGCCGGTAACGTAACAATACCAAATACGGTTAATAAACCTGTATTGGCGGGAAATGTTTCTGTTTCAGGATTTAATATGGATGCAGGAAGTGCACTTGATTTTAATGGTTTTACTCTTACTTCCAATGGCGTTTTTGACATTAATGGTGCCACATTGAACAATTCAAATGTGGCAACAGATATTAGTATAACAATCAATGGTACAAGCAGTAAGTATTTAAGGGGAAGCGCTGTCAACGACAATATCATCATCAATTACGATGGTACATCGGGAGGATTTTACGAAGGTTATCAGTTTCCGGATACATTTAATGGAAGTGCAACATTCAATATAGGAGGTGTAGCTGATTTTTATACCAGTTATAATACAGTCTCTACCTTTAATGGTAATGTAACTGTTAACCGTACAGCTGCAGGGGCAACTTATATCTTCGTATATGGTGCTGTGAATGTAAATGGGAATTTTTCTTATACCAACAATGCCGGGGGATTAACCAGAATTCATGAAACAGGAACATCTCTTGTTCCAATTACCGGTACCGTTAATATTACTGCCGCAGGAACAGGCAATCCTGCTTTCCTCATGAGAAGAATACAAAATCAAACCACAGGCGGTAACATTTCTGTTCAAAACAGCGGATTAGTTACCATAGAAAATGACACCTTATTACTGAACACTTTCAATATAAATGGATTTACCGGAAATGGAACAGATGATTTTTATCAAAACTCTATAACAGGTAATATCAATATTTCAGATGCAGCAACAAATACAGGTTCGTTGTATATGAGGGGGAACATTATTAATGGAAATACTTTTTTTACATCCAATTCTGCTGCAGGTTTTTATGAAGGTTACCAGTATCCTGATATTTTTAATGGAAATACTACATTTAATATTGATGGCACAGCAATTTTTTATACCAGTTATACTAAAGTCTCCACCTTTAATGGTAATGTAACGGTTAACCGTACTGTTGCCGGACCAACTTATATCTTCGATGATGGAGCAGTGAATGTTAATGGTAATTTTTCTTATTCCAACAATGCCGGAGGACTTACCAGCATTCATGAAACAGGAACATCTCTTGTTCAAATTACCGGTACCGTAAATATTACTGCCGATGGAACAGGCAATCCTGCTTTCCTCATGAGAAGGATACAAAATCAGACCTCAGGCGGTACCATTTCTGTTCAAAACAGCGGATTGGTTACCATAGAAAATGATACCTTATTGCTGAACGCTTTGAATGTAAATGGATTTACGAGTGCAGGGGTCGATGATTTTTATCAAAATTCAATAACCGGCAATGTAAATATTTCAGATGCAGCAACAAATGTCAGTTCTCTATATTTGAGGGGTAACATTATTACTGGAAATACTATTTGTACTTCTAATTCCGCAGCGGGTTTTTATGAAGGTTACCAGTATCCTGATATTTTCAATGGGAATGTTACATTTAATATTGCAGGAACAGCAGATTTTTATACCAGTTACACTACACTCTCCTCCTTTAATGGTAATGTAACGGTTAACCGTACCGTAGCCGGAGCAACTTATATCTTCAATGGTGGTGCAGTGAATGTTAATGGCAATTTTTCTTATACCAACAATGCCGGAGGGCTTACCAAGATTCACGAAACAGGAGCTTCCCCAGTTCCAATTACCGGCACTGTCGATATCACTGCTAGCGGAACCGGTAACCCGGTTTTCCTGATGAGAAGAGTACAAAACCAAGCTACAGGCGGTACTATTTCAGTTCAAAACAGCGGATTAATTACTATAGAATACAATACATTATTTCTGAACGCTTTCAATGTAAATGGATTTACGAGTATTGGGGTAGATGACTTTAATCAGAATTCAATAACAGGCGATGTAAATATTTCAGATGGGCCAACAAATACCAGTTCAATTTATATAAGAAATTGCATAATTAACGGAAATACAACTTATACACAAAACTCTGCTTCTACTTTAATTGAATCATACCAGGGCAGTAATGTATACAATGGAAATGTAAACCTGGTTAATAATTTGGGCATAATATCTTTTGCTAGCAGTAGAGCTACTACAGTAAATCAAAACCTTACTTTAAATTCAACAACTGGCATTACTTTTACCGATACTTTAAAATTAGGTGGCAGTATCAATGGCATTATTGAACAGCTAGGTACACAACCCGTCATCATTCCAAAGTTGTTGATTAATAAAACCGGCGGAGCTGATTTTACGCTGAATGATTCTGTAACTATTACTACTAAAGTTACTTTTACCAGTGGAAATATTATTACAAGTGCATCCAGGGAACTGGTTTTTGATGCTGGTACAACACATTCTGAAACTTCTGCAACAAGCCATGTTCTTGGTCCGGTTACTAAAATAGGGAATAATATTTTTACTTTCCCTGTAGGTGGGCCAATAACTTATAATCCAATAAGTATCAGCGCCCCGACTGGTGTAACCAGCAGGTTCCGTGCTGAATATAAAAATCAAAATCCATCAATAGATGGCTACAATACAAATACCAAAGCCGGTTCATTTGGCACAGCACAGATCAGCAATGCCGGTTACTGGGATGTTAAAAGATTATCCGGGGCAACGAATGTTACCCTCACACTAGGGTTTAATCCAAATCCTTATGAGCAATATCCTGTGCTGGCTAATTTGAAAGTTGCCCGCTGGAATGGAGCACAATGGGATGATCACGGTAATGGTGGAACTACTGCAACTACTGTTCTTAACTCGGTAACTATTACCAGTTACACTCCCGGCATCTTTACAATTGCAGGAGTTATTCCAACATATTTGTTTGTTGGCGGACAACCAGGCCCTGGTCCCGATGGATCGCCCATTAAACTCAAAGGAATTGGCGGCTGGCCAGACTATACAGTAAAACAATTACCAGCCGGTTCTTATACAGCAGATAGTATTTTCCTGGTTGCAAACGGAAGTACCACAACTTTCAGGTTGAAAGATCTTTATGGAGTAGAAAAAGATACTACTATCACTGCACCGGCTAATCCTGCCAGTTATGTTTCGGCCAATGGTAATGGCACGGTGAATTTTGTTGGATGGAGACATTTTGTTTATATGAGAGATGGGAGTGGTAATATGATGGGAGCTATCAGGGATAATGATCTTACAATTGGCAATACAACAATGAATACATATTTCTCTACCGCCAATGTTGCAACAGCACCCAATGGAAACATTTTTCTAAAACGTAGTTTTAAAATAACCAGTCAGTTTACGCCGGTGGGTACAAAACGGGTACGCCTTTACATCAGTAAAACAGAATTTACAAACTTAGTGGCTGCCGATCCAACCGGCTTCCCTTCCGGTATCAACAGTCTTACTATTACAAAATATACCGGCCCGCAGGAAGACAGTTTATTCAATCCAATTCCGGGTGGTAATGCAATCATTATACCCAACAGTGAAATCACCATTGCAGATCTTGGTACGATGTATTCTTTGGATATTGATGTAACAGGGTTTAGTGGATTTTATATCGGGGGAAATCAATCTAACGTGAATATATGCACCGGGTCTACGATTTCTTTGCCATCTAATATCAATGGTACTACTTATCAATGGCAGGTAGAAGATGGAAGTGGATATGCCAATATCAGTAATACAGGAGTATATAGCGGTGCTACTACCAAGGCACTAACACTAACCAATACCCCGGGCACCATGTACGGTTACAAATTAAGGTGTTTTGTAAATGGAAGCACTTACAGCCAGGAATATACGCTTAAATTCACTGCAGAATGGCAGGGTACAGTAAGCAATGCCTGGGAAAACACAGCAAACTGGAGTTGTGGAACCCTGCCTGATACCAATACAGATGTGATATTAAATGCAGGCAAACCGAATTTTCCTAATTTAAATTCAAACAGATCAATCCGGACTTTAAAAGCAAATCCTGGTGCTGTGATAACAGTAAAAACAGGATTCAATTTAACAATATTAAAATAACCAAATAGTTTTCCGTTGAATAGTCTCCGGGATAATTTTTTAAAATACTAATTTATGCAGCAACTATTCATACCTACCAATAAAGGTATTGCTGTTGTTTATACTAAAAATATTATTAGAGTAGAAGCAAGCAGTAATTATTGTAAAGTACATTTTGATAATGCACAAACACTAACTGTTGCAAAAGTTTTACATTGGTTTGAAGATAAACTTCCCAAAGAATATTTTTTCAGGATACACCGCACTCATATTGTGAACAGTCTTTTTATTTCTGCAATATCCCTTAACAGTAAACTAACATTGATAAACGGTGAAGAGTTACAGACCAGTAGAAGAAAGAAAAACCTGGTAAGGCAAATGGTTGCATGATTTTACTTTTCTTATAAAGGTATTTCTGCAGTTTAAAATGCAATGACAAGAAATATTCCTTTCGGCAAAAAGGAGCAATGGTTTGTAATAGAGAAATAAAAAAAGCGAAACAATTCGTTTCGCTTTTCTAAATAGTTAATATAAAGTTTATCCCAATGCCACCCGCTTAAATTCTGTAACCTTCAGATCAGCATTGATACTTTTAAGGTATTCTGAAACTGATTTATTATTGTCCTTTACAAATGCCTGGGCCAATAAAGTATTGTCTTTAAAAAATTTATTCAGTTTTCCCATGGCAATCTTTTCCGCCATTTCAGCCGGTTTTCCTTCTGCTTTAACCATTTCAATAGCGATGTTCTTTTCTCTTTCAATAAGGTCTGCAGGAATGGATGTTTCATCAACTGCCAGTGGATTCATTGCAGCGATCTGCATGGCAAGGTCTTTACCAGCTTCAGCCGCTTCCTGAGTTAATCCCACTAAAACTCCCATACGGTTTGCACCATGTATATAACTTGCTACATAAGGCGCTTCAACTCTTTCGAATTTTGAAACTTCAATTTTTTCGCCAATGGAAGCCAGCTTATCATTGATCATATCAGATACTTTTGCTCCATTGATCTCTACCGCATTTAATGCTTCAGCAGATTGTACATTATGTTCAATTGCTGCATTTGCAATACTTTCAGCAAAAGCAACAAAGTCTGCATTCTTACTTACAAAATCTGTTTCACAACTGATACAGACTATAATACCTGTTTTATTGTCTGCAGTTGTTTTTGCAAGGATCACTCCTTCTTTTGCTTCACGGTCGTTGCGTTTAGCTGCAACTTTCTGACCTTGTTTACGCAACCAGTCAATGGCTGCTTCAAAATCCCCGTTACTTTCTGTTAATGCTTTGCGGCAATCTAACATGCCGGCACCAGTTGTCTGGCGTAATTTGTTTATATCTGCTGCTGTTATTGTTGCGCTCATGATAATTTAATAATTAATAATTGATAATTGATGATTCCTGTTTTTGATGTGTATCACTAAACCGATACAATTATCATCAAGGAATGACCTTTTCAAAAAATAAGGAGTTATTATCTTGGTCCTCCACCGCCTGCTGGCCTTCTTCCACCGGCTCCCGGTCCCGGAACACGACGCTTTGTTGGTGCTCCGCCACGGGTTCCACCACCACGCTTATTTCTATCATCACCATCAGCCTGCTTTTGTTCAAAACGTGCAGCTTTTGCTTCGGGTGTTTCTTCCGTATCGCTATGGTCATCTTCTTCTTTGTCTGCCAGGCGTTCCTGCAAGCCTTCTATGATAGCTGCTGTAATATAATTAACAATAATAGAAATAGATTTAGTAGCATCATCATTTGCAGGAATGGCAAAATCTACTTTATTAGGATCGCAATTAGTATCAACCATACCGAATGTGCTGATGCCTAAACGCCTTGCTTCTGCCAGAGCAATGTGTTCATGCCCAATATCAACCATAAATAAAGCAGCTGGCACACGGCTTATCTGTGCAATACCACCCAACACTTTTTCCATTTTTTCTTTTTCACGGGATAGTGTCAGCCTTTCTTTTTTATTCAGATTTTCAGCACTTCCATCTCCAAGCATTTTTTCAATGCTCTGCATTTTTTTAACACTCTTACGTACCGTATTGAAATTGGTAAGCATACCGCCCAACCAACGTTCTGTAACAAAAGGCATGTTAACTTTTTTAGCGCTTTCCTGCACTATTTCTTTTGCCTGTTTCTTAGTGGCAACAAACATGATCTTTTTACCGCTGCGTGCAATAGCTTTCATAGCTGCTGCTGCTTCCTGCAAACCTTCTACGGTTTTATTAAGGTCAATGATATGAATACCTTTTTTTTCTGCAAAAATGTAAGGAAGCATTTTTGGATTCCATTTCTTTTTTAAATGTCCGAAATGAACGCCTGCTTCTAAAAGTTGCTGTTGTAAGGAAGTGTTATTTTCCATTTTTAATTTTTAGTTGAGCTGTTAGCTATTAGCGGTTAGCCTTTAGCGACAGCAGTTTGATTATAAAGTTTATTATTTTAACTAAAAGCTTATGTCTAATAGCTAAAGGCTTTGTTTTCTTAACGTTTGCTGAACTGGAAGCTTTTCCTTGCTTTTTTACGGCCTGGTTTTTTACGCTCTACAGAACGCGGATCACGTTTTAATAAACCTGCAGCCTTCAAAGCCGGGCGATAATCTGCACTTACCTCAAGCAATGCACGGGAAATACCCAGCTTGGTAGCTTCTGCCTGCCCTTTTACACCACCGCCGGTTGCATTAACAACGATGTCAAACTTATCAGATAGTTCAAGCTTTTTTAAAGGGGCTTCAACCTGGTTTTGTAAATACACCAGGGGGAAATATACTTTATAGTCTTTGCCATTCACTGTAATCTTGCCATCTCCCTTACTAAGGAAAACACGTGTTACAGCTTCTTTTCTACGGCCGACTGCGTTTTTTTGCTTTTCCATTTTCTTATTTTTAGCTGTTAGCTAATTATTTAATTTTATCAAATTTTAATGCTGCCGGTTTTTGCGCACCATGAGGATGTTCTGCTCCTCCGTATACAAATAATTTTTTGTACATCTGGCGTCCTAAACGATTCTTAGGTAACATACCTTTTACTGCTCTTTCGATAACAGCTTCGGGGCGGCGTTTTAATAAATTCTCAGCTACCTCAGCTTTCTGGCCACCGGGATAGCCACTAAAAGTCAAATATTTTTTGTCTTCCAGTTTATTACCGGTGAAAACCACTTTAGAAGCGTTGATCACGATAATAAAATCGCCACAATCTACGTGTGGGGTGTAATAAGCCTTATTCTTACCACGAAGAATGGCTGCAATTTTTGCACACATACGACCAACGGTTTGATTAGTACCGTCTACAACGTACCAGTCGTGTTTTACGGTAGCCTCGTTCGCATGTTTTGTTGTGAAATGTAGTTTACTCATTGTTTGTTTTTTGGCTGTAAGCTATTAGCTGTTAGCTGCTAGCAAAAGCGGTTCTAAATAATTACAGTTTATGCCATCCCATAAACTGCTTGTAGCTAATAGCTAAAAGCTAATGGCTATTTTTCGGACGGCGAAGGTAAGTGGATATCATGTGTTATTCCTAACAATAAAGAAAGAAATTTTTACACATCATCTGTAACCTATTGATTTACAATAAAAAATTTGACATAAATTTTAAAAGAGGTGAAAATAAACAGCCTGATAGGCTTTAATTTTAAGCAGTTTTACTTCGAAGAAATACATTGGAAGCCTCAGTCCTGTTTCTAACTTCTAGCTTCCTGTAAATATTTTTACAATGCTTTTTTACTGTATTTATTGTAATGTGTTGTTCAACTGCTATTTCCTTGTATAGGCTGCCCTTTGTTAATGCAATAAGCACTTCTGTTTCTTTCTTACTCAGGGTTTTATAGTCGTTTAAAGGCTTCACTAATCAAATGTATAACAGTTAAAATTAAATGTTATACTATTATGATCACTAACTCTTTTGTGTACCTTATTATTTTTGAAAAACTTTAATTCCGTTAATATAGGTTGTATTAACAGATGTTTTTAATATTTCATCTGCATTGCATTTTATCAGGTCAAAATCTAATAAAATAAAATCAGCCGACTTGCCTGCTTCCAGACTTCCTTTTATTTTTTCTTCAAATGCAGATTTAGCAGCCCAAATCGTCATTCCACGAATGGCCTGCTCTCTTGTTATTGCATTCTCCATCTGAAAACCGGTTGAAGGAAAGCCCTTTGAATCTTTTCTGACAACAGCAGCATAAAAAGTTTTAAACGGGCTGATATCCTCTACCGGAAAATCAGTACCCAATGGCATCCAGTTATTTGTTTCTAATAATTGTTTATAAGCATAGGCATTTTTTATTCTTTTTGCACCAACCCTGGTTTCTGCCCAATACATATCACTGGTTGCATGTGTAGGTTGTACAGAAGGTATAATATTATACGCTGTAAAAAAGTGAAAATCATTTTCATCAACCACCTGGGCGTGTTCAATTCGCCAGCGTTTGTCATTCTTTCCTTTTAAGGCATTGGCATATATTTTTAATATAGACCTGTTCCCACTATCTCCAATGGCATGTGTGCATAATTGAAATGGAGAATTTGCCAATTTATTTGCAATATCAATCACATAACCGGTATCAGTTAATAAAAATCCTTTCCATACCGGTTTATCAGAATAATCCTGTAACAAACATGCTCCTCTTGATCCCAATGCACCATCTGCATATAATTTAAACCCGCCTACATGTAACCCTTCTGTTATATACGGACCCTTTGCGATCCACTTGTCATAATAATGTGAACTATCTGATAAAAGTGCAAATATTTTCATTTTCAACCGGCCTCCTTTTTGTTCGGCATCAACCATTTCTATCGTATGCTCGCTTACACCACAATCATGTACCCCTGTGAGTCCAACGGCAAAGCACAACTGCTGCGCTTCAGCATAATATTTTTTTGCAAGACTATCCGTTAACAGTGGGATCTTAAGTTCAGCCATATCCATTGCGTTGTCTATTAAGATACCTGTAGGCTTACCGTTTTCCAATTCTACACTTCCCCCTTTGATCATTGTGTTTGCGTTGATCCCTGCAATATCCAAAGCGATTTGGTTTACCAGTGCTGCATGTCCATCAATTCGTTTTAAAAAGACCGGCCTGTCTGGAAATAAACTGTCTAGTATTTTTTTATCGGGGAAATTTTTCACTTCCCAATCATTCTGATCCCAGCCGCGTCCGTAGACCCACAAGGTGGGTGTTTTTTTACTGTATGCTCCGATCTTTGTTATGATCTCTTCAAACGAAGTTGTACCTGTCAGGTCGCACTTCCACATATCAGTGGCAAATCCTGTAAAATGACAATGAGCATCTATAAACCCCGGGAAAATTGTTTTGCCTGTTGCATCAATCGTTTCAGCTGCTTCATATTTAGATAATATTTCGTCATTGGTACCTGTTGCAACAATTTTGCCATCATCAACAGCCATTGCTTCTGCAGTGGAAAAAGCTGAATCAACTGTATAAATTTTTGCATGATGCACAATAAGGCTCACTTTTAATCTGCCCTGACAAGAAAAAATAACAACAAGAAAAAAAAGGAATGAATTGCGAAAAAGGACAGTTATTGAATGCATATTTAATAATTTAGTTTCAAAAATAGGGTAAATGAACTGATCCTTATTTTTGGTTTTTTTCAGCATTGTATAGAAATTTTCAAACTGTATCTTTACAATATGCAGTTTGAAAAGATCATCAATGCTAAAGTAAGCCAGGAAGGTGATAAACCGCTCATGAAAAAAGACCTTTTTCCTGTGAGTGATAAGTTACAACAATACCTTAAAATGTATGGCAGGGATATTACATTACCCGTTACATATAAAGATCTTTTAAATTACAGGTACAGTACCGGATTGAGAAATAAAAAAGGAAAACTGACCCATTGGGAAACTGCTGTGTATGATCTGAAAGAAATGGAGTATTTAAAAGAAGGGCTGATCAGAACTTATGCAGTACTTAAAACAGAAGGTAACCTGAGTTATATTAAGCACCTGGATGTTGAGCGGATCGATTTTTGTGAATTCGGAAACAGTGTGCCATTCCGCATCCGTATCATTAACCGGATAAATGATAACTACGATCATTATTATATAAAATCTGCAGACGCTTCCCGTATTTATGGTTTGGAACTTGAACATATACTTAGCCCCAACCGGATCACTTTTTTGTATCATAAGAATACGCTTGTTGAAGAACATATACCCGGCATTCCGGGAGATATTTTCCTGGAAGATTATTTAAAGCAGCCTGAGACCAACAGGATACGTATTGCCAAGGAATTTGTAAAATTCAATGAACGTTGTTTTGCCAGGTTGCTGGGCGATATGCGTAGTTATAATTTTGTAATTGATATTACACCTGACATAGAAGATTACCAATACCGCATACGTGCGATTGATTTTGATCAGCAATGTTATGAAGGAAGAAAAAATCTTTATTTACCCCAGTTTTACAGGGAAAACTTTGAGTATGTTGACCTTGTGTTGAAAATATTGAGCCCGGAAGTAATTGAACAATACCAGACAGAAGAACGAACGGCAATGGCTACACGCGTATTTGCCAGCAGGAAACAATTAGTAGAACTGTTGAATATTATGGCTAAGGACGAATTATCAGATAATTACAAAATAAAAATGCTCCGGGAAGAACTGAACAGCCATTTTAATACAAATTATTATTCAAAATGCAACACGATGGGCCTTATCGTTAAAAGGCAATTAAAAATGGTTTTGCAAAAACACCTGCAGCAGATCAGGCCGCTATAAATAATTATACAGATCTCCGTTGTTTCATTACCAGAAAGACTACTTTAATTTTACTTAATCTTTATCTTTATCAGGATTATTAGTTTATGTACACAGCAGAGAACATAAAAAAGTTACAAAAAGAAACCATAGAATGGCTTTCAGCCGGTAAGGATCAACATATATCTGAAAAAATAGAAAGCAATATCGAAAGCCTGAGGGATGTACTTCGCTTTCATGAATACCGGTATTATGTACAAAATGATCCGCTGGTCAGTGATCATGAATATGATACCATATATAAGTTGCTGGAAAAATATGAACAGCAAAATCCCTCTTCCATAACAAAAGATTCACCAACGCAACGGGTTGGAAAAGGGCTTATAAAAGATTTTCCCAAAGTGCAGCATTTGGTACCGATGTTATCACTTGAAAATTCTTACAATGAAGCAGACCTGCTGGACTGGGACCGGAAAGCAAAAGAGCTGTCGGGGTTAGCCGAAATTGAATATTGTGTTGAGCCAAAATTTGACGGCGCAAGCATTTCTTTAATATATGAAGATGATCTTTTTGTAAGAGGGGCAACCAGGGGAGATGGTGAGACCGGAGATGATATTTCAGCAAACACCAAGCAGATAAGGTCTGTTCCGCTTTCCGCATCATTCAGCAAATATGGAATTCAGCAAATAGAGATCAGGGGAGAAGTGTTACTGAACAAGGATAATTTCACAAAATACAATGAAAAACTCATTGAAGAAGGATTGCCACCATTAGCAAACCCGCGTAATGCGGCTTCCGGAAGCCTTCGCATTAAAGATACTGCAGTTGTTGGCAAAAGAAATCTCGAAGCTTTTTTATATCATGTAAGTTATACTACTTCACCACCCAACCCCATCTCCAATGGAGCGGAGGAGCCGACAACCCATTCGGGAATGCTGGAAATGTTGTGGAACCTGGGATTCAGAAGCCCTGTTAAGGAAATGAAGGTTTTAAAAGGGATCAGCAAGGTCACTGATTTCATAAACGAATTTGAATCAAAAAGAGATGAACTGCCTTATGAGATTGATGGTATGGTAATAAAAGTAAATGATATTGCCCTGCAGGATAAACTGGGTATGACTTCTCATCATCCCAGATGGGCTATTGCATTTAAATTTAAAGCACGGCAGGCCACGAGTAAACTTTTATCGGTTACTTATCAGGTTGGCAGAACCGGAGCAGTTACACCAGTTGCCAAAATTGAACCGGTACAGGTTGGGGGCGTTACAGTTAGCAGTATCTCTATTCACAACGAAGAGTATATAAAAGAAAAAGATCTGAAGATCGGGGATAGCATATTAATAGAACGCAGTGGTGATGTAATTCCTCAAATTGTAAAATCATTACCCGATTTACGGGATGGCAGTGAAAAAAAGATCCATTACCCTAAAAAATGCCCGGTGTGCCATGATGATCTGTTTAAACCGGAAGATGAAGCAGTATGGCGTTGTATTAATATTAATTGTGAAGCCCAGGTTGTTGAACGAATCATTCATTTTGTAAGTAAGGACGCTATGGATATCCGCAGTTTTGGAGAAGCCAATGTTCGGAAATTTTACGAAATGGGTCTGCTAAAAGATATTCCGGGCATCTATTCCATAAACTTTGAAAATATAAAAAACCTGGAAGGATTCGGGGATAAGTCGATCAGCAACCTTCAACAAGCCATTGAGAATAGTAAAACACAACCCCTGCACAGGCTGATATTTGGGTTAGGTATCAGGTACGTTGGTGAAACTACCGCTAAAGCCTTGTCTCAATCTGTTAAAAGTATATTTGAATTTAAGGAGTTTGACAAAGAACGATTGCAGCAATTAGATGATGTAGGAGTAAAAGTGGCCGGAAGTATCTATGAGTTTTTTCATAATAACGACAACCTGCAAATGCTGAAAAAACTCGAAATATTGGGCATCAATATGCAAAATGAAGCTTTATCGGTGCATGAAGGCAACCTTGCCGGTCAAACGTTTTTATTTACTGGTACCCTTAATCAGCTAAAACGGTCTGAAGCAGAAGAAAGGGTAGAAAGCAACGGGGGTAAGATATTGAACGGGGTAAGCAGCAAACTTAATTACCTTGTGGTAGGAGAAGACGCAGGCAGCAAACTGGAAAAAGCAAAGAAGATACCGGCAATAAAAATAATTTCTGAAGAAGATTTTTTAAAAATGCTGCCGACTTAGTTATTTTATTTATTATATTTACTTTACAGGCATCAATATCATTGTCCGGCATACTTAAAATACCGGACCCCACAATCTAAATCATCTTGTTATGATTAAAAAAATTCCCGGGGAAGTTTGGAAACAAATGCAGTTTACCGGATACAAACAATTGCGTAAAAAATATGCAGTATCCAGTACTGGCCGTGCTGCAAGTTATACTGAAAGTGTAGCTACAGACGGTAAATTATTAAATGGATCCCTTACATCAGGTTATCGGACACTAAACCTTCATGTTGAAAATGGTAATGGAACTATTTATATTCACAGAGAGGTTGCAAAATTGTTTTGCAAAAAGAAATCTCCCAAATACAAATTTGTGATTCATAATAATCACAAAAAAGCAGACAACAATGCTAAAAACCTGAAATGGGCAACCATGGAAGAAGTAAGTGAACATCAACAGGGAAGTCCTGAAAAAATTGCTTACAAGAAGCGCCAGGCTAACCGTACAGTTGGTTTAAAGCTCACAGCCACCCAGGTAAAAACGATCAAGGATACCATAAAAAATCCAAGAAGAAAATTAACATATAAACAATTAGCAGTAAAGTATGGTGTAAGTGAAATGACATTATACCGGATTAAAAGTGGTGAAAACTGGGGCAGAATAAAATAAAATACTTAATGGTAGAAATACTTCTAAAGTAAAAAAGGAATCAGCAATGGTTCCTTTTTTTATTTATGTAAATTGCCGAAACAATAAAAAAAAATATGTTGCAGCCAGCTACTTTAAAATTTCTAAAAGAATTAGATAAAAACAATAACAAACCCTGGTTTGAAGAACATCGTAAAAACTACGAAGAGTCGAAAACAGATTTTCAACATTTCATAAGTTCTTTAATAAAAGGAATTGCTGTATTTGATAAACCCATTGGCGAACTGGTAGCAAAAAACTGTTGCTTTCGAATAAACAGAGATGTCCGTTTTAGTAAAAATAAAGACCCATACAAGAATAATATGGGTGGGTATTTTAATAAAGATGGTAAAAATGGCTTGGGTGCCGGTTATTATTTTCACTTACAACCAGGCGGTAGTTTTGCAGCGGGGGGAATCTGGATGCCTGAGCCGTCCGTTCTTGTTAAGATCAGGCAGGAAATTGATTACAATTTTGTTGAATGGGAAAAACTGATCAAAAGCAGTGTCTTTAAAAAGAATTTTCAGCAAGGTTTGGTAAGTACAGAAAGCCTGGTAAGGCCTCCAAAAGGATACGATATCAGCAACCCTGCATTACATTATATAAAAATGAAGAGTTTCATCGTTTCAAAAAAATTTACTGATAAAGAGATATTAGACAAAGGAATGGTAAATAATGTAACCAAAACTTTCCAGGCAATGAAACCAATGATAGACTTCCTGAACAGGTCATTGGATTAATAATCACCCCGATTGTTAGCCAGGGATAACAGCAAAAAAATGGCCAGTGATAAAAATCACCGGCCTTGCTTACCTCTGAAACCACAAGAAAAAACGTTTGAGGCTATATAATAAATTATAATGTTTGATGATTTTGGCGATTTTTTTTTGGATATGCAATTCCCCGATGGGCTTTAAATAAGGATAGAATTGGAGAGATAAGTAACTGAGTAGGACGTAAAATTAACTAAATTTTTTAAATATTATAATTTTTTTTTAGTTATTTGATGTATTTCAAGCTATTTTCTAACAAAATCAACTGAATGGCCATTTTTCTATCAGTTTCAATACTATAAAAGTGATTTTACTGAAAATTATCTAACATATTATGTTAAGAAGGCATAACTGATTTACAGCAATATTTGCAAATTTCCATAAGATTGTATACAGATTTTCATAAAAATTATTCATTTTTTTAATCAAAAACAAACAGCAAAACTAATAAGTGTTAGTTTTGCATTCAACGATATGGCAAAAATAAAAGCTATTAAAAACGGTACCAAAAAAGATGTTATTACCCAAAAGGGTGCTGCCCTTTTCAGAAAAAAAGGGTTTGCGTCAAGTTCAATGAGAGAGCTTGCAGATAATATTGGTGTGGAAGCTCCAAGCCTGTACAATCATATTGGATCAAAAAGCGAAATATTGGAAAACATTTGTTTCAAAGTAGCAGGTGATTTCAACAAGCACCTGGATAAAGTTGAAAATGATATTGGAAACATAGTTCCAAAATTAGAAAACCTGATTCGTTTTCATATTCACATGATGTTGGACAAATTTGATGAGGTGTATGTAGCAAACAGGGAATGGAAACAGTTGAAAGAACCTTTTTTAAGTGATTTTCTGAACCAACGGAAAATTTATGAGGGTCGTTTAGTGAAACTCGTTAACAAAGGGATCCTTGCAAGGGAAATAAAAAATATAAACCCGCATGTAGCTGTACTTATCATCCTATCTGCAGTACGCGGACTTGAATTCTGGCAGCGGCACAAAAAAGAGATCAATATTACCGAACTGGAAAATGATATGGTAACTCATTTATTAAACGGATTAAAAAATTAACAATGGCAGTACATTTTCACCAGTTAAAAATTAAGAATATCAAAAAAGAAACGCCGGATTGTGTTTCTATCAGTTTTAATATCCCCAATGAACTTTCAAATATTTTTACTTTCAAAGAAGGTCAGAATATTACTGTCAAAAAAAATATAAACGGAAAAGAAGTTCGTCGATCCTATTCTATTTGTTCTGCCCCACACGAAAAAGAGCTAAGGGTTGCAGTAAAAAAATTAGCAGGAGGAGCCTTTTCAGAATTTGCCAATGATAATTTAAAAGTTGGTGATACATTGGATGTCTTACCTCCTACCGGTAAGTTCAATTCAAAAAAACATGTATCTGAAAATGGCAATTACCTGGCCATTGCCGCCGGTAGTGGCATCACTCCTGTTTTGTCTATCATTAAACACAGTCTTCAATCAGAGCAGGGCAGCAGCTTTACATTGATCTATGGTAACCGTAACCATAACTCCATCATTTTTTTTGAGGAACTGGAAGGATTAAAGAACAAATACATGGAACGATTTAATTTTATCAATATACTCAGCAGGGAAAAAACGGATGCTGAGATATTATATGGAAGAATAGACGAAAACAAACTGGCTGCATTAGGTAAATTATTACCATACAATGAATTTCATGAAATTTATATCTGTGGGCCCGAAGAATTGATCTTTTCTGCAAATGATTATTTACAGAAACAAGGCATTCCAAAAGCTAAGATCCATTTTGAATTATTCACAACCCCGGGGCAAAAGCATTCAACAGTTCAAATTCAACAAACAGAAGTGAGCTCAGGCCCCAAAAGCAATGTTACTATTAAATTAGATGGTAGAAGTTTTGATTTTGACCTGAATTTTAAAAGCAGTAGTATTCTTGATGCTGCATTACAGCAAGGAGCTGATCTGCCTTATGCATGCAAAGGAGGCGTTTGTGCAAGTTGCCGGGCTAAACTAGTTGAAGGTGAAGTGGATATGGATGTGAATTATGCTCTGGAAGAAGAAGAAGTTGAACAGGGTTTTATTCTCACCTGCCAGTCGCACCCTCGCAGCAATAAAGTAGTAGTTGATTTTGATATTAAGTAAACAATTAAATAAGATACCATACTAACAATTGTTAGTTTTTTTATTATTTTTACATTATAAACTCTATATATGCCGATACAGGATCTTGAAAAAATATTCCAGGAAAAAATAGATGGTGAAATAAAAATTGAACCGCAGGATTGGATGCCAGATGCCTATCGCAAAACCAATGTAAGGCAGATCAGTCAGCATGCACACAGTGAAGTTGTTGGAATGCTTCCGGAAGGAAACTGGATAAGCCGTGCTCCTTCCCTGAAAAGAAAAGCGATCCTGATTGCAAAAGTGCAGGACGAAGCCGGCCATGGCCTATATTTATATTCGGCCGCAGAAACACTTGGTACCAGCCGTGAACAAATGATCGATGACCTGCTCAGCGGAAAGGCAAAATATTCTTCGATATTTAATTATCCTACATTAACCTGGGCCGATATGGGTGCAGTTGGCTGGCTGGTGGATGGTGCAGCAATATTAAACCAGGTTATGTTATGCCGCACCTCTTACGGGCCTTATGCCAGAGCCATGGTTCGTATTTGTAAAGAAGAAAGTTTTCATCAACGCCAGGGATTTGAATCATTGCTGGTTTTAAGTAAAGGAACAACTGAACAGAAAGCAATGTGCCAGGATGCGATCAATCGTTGGTGGTGGCCAAGCCTGATGATGTTCGGCCCAAAAGACAGTGAAAGCACCAACAGTGACCAAAGCATGAAATGGAAAATCAAAAGAAAAACCAATGATGAATTGCGGCAGAATTTTGTAGATATGATCGCCCAGCAAATAAAATTACTCGGCATGACATTACCTGATCCGGATCTAAAATGGAATGAAGAAAAAAAGCATTATGATTTTGGTGAAATAAACTGGGAAGAATTCTGGAATGTAGTTAAAGGAAATGGTCCATGCAACAAACAAAGGCTTATTGCAAGGAATAAAGCACATGACGAAGGTGCATGGGTAAGAGAAGCTGCGATTGGATATGCTGAAAAGAAAGCCAATCGTAAAACACTGGTAGCAGCTTAATTCGTTTTTAAAATTCTTGATTAAAAAAAATAAAATGAATATTCAAATCAGAAAATTCTATTACGGAGATATTCCTGAAGAAAATGCAGGAGGTCCTGCGGCTGTAAACACGAGATCAACTAACGAAAAAGCCTGGCCACTTTGGGAAGTGTTTATCCGTAGTAAACAAGGCCTGGATCATAAACACGCCGGCAGTCTTCATGCTGCAGATGCGGAAATGGCTATTGAAAATGCAAGAGATGTCTATACCAGGCGGCAGGAAGGTGTGAGTTTGTGGGTAGTTGAAAGTAAACATATCCATGCTTCTAATCCAGATGATGCAGAAAGCATGTATGAACCCGCAGCAGATAAAATTTATCGCCACCCGAGTTTTTATGATCTGCCTGATGAAGTCAAACATATGTAGCAGGGAAAGCTGTATACTAGTAATTAGGAATTGGTAACCGTATTATATGAATTACAAAGGGTATAAAGAACTGGAATGTTATAAACAGGCAAGATTGCTCAGGATTTTTAATTCTGATCTTGTGAAAAAATTTCCTGTATCAGAAAAATTCGGATTAATATCCCAGGTTGTAGATTGTTCAAGATCAATCACAAGAAATATTGCTGAGGGATATGGGAGATATAAATAAACGGATACAAGACATTTTTTTATTATTGCCAGGGGTTCTGTTACCGAAACCATGGAACAATTAACAACTTCTTTTGATGAAAAATATATTACAGAATCAGAACTTGAAACCGGTGAAGAAAAATGCGAATTGGTTTTTAAATTAATTAATGGCTATATCACATATTTAGACAAATCGAAAATGAGTATTAAGACACATTCCAAACCAAATTCCTAATTACATATTACTATAGAATCAATGAATACATCATTATTAAACTACACCTTACACCTCGCAGACACAACCCTCATCCTTTCACAACGCAACAGTGAATGGTGTGCACATGGGCCCATATTGGAACAGGATATTGCCATCACAAATATTTCACTCGACCTTATTGGCCAGTCAAGGTATTTATATCAGTATGCGGCTAAACTATTAAACCCCGTCCGAACGGATGTTCATCCGGGCGGGGAATCAGCCAATAATTCAACCAACGCCACAGAAGATTCGCTGGCTTACCTGAGAACTGAGCGGGAATTTAAAAACCTCTTGTTAACAGAATTACCAAAAGGCGATTGGGCACAAACAGTTTTACGCCAGTTCCTATTCAGCGTTTATCAGTACCTGTTGTTTGAACAATTACAAAAAAGCAAAGATGAACAGCTTGCCGCCATTGCTCAAAAATCGATCAAGGAAACGACCTATCATTTAAAATGGAGCAGCGACTGGGTCATTCGCCTCGGCGACGGAACAGAAGAAAGCCATACAAGAATGAACAAGGCAATTGAAACACTTTGGGAATACACCGGCGAATTGTATATTGCAGTTGATTATGAAATTGAATCCGCAAAAAATGGTACAGGAACTGATATTTCTTCATTAAAACAACAATGGATTCAAAAAGTCAAGGATGTTTTTGAAGAGGCAACACTTCAATTTCCAATAGACAGGTTTATGCAAACCGGTGGAAAGCAAGGATCACATACAGAGAACCTTGGTTATATTTTAGCTGAAATGCAATCTTTACAAAGAACATACCCGGGGGCAGAATGGTGATCTGATCATGAAAGCAATGAAACAAATACTGTTCCCTTTAATAGCAATCGTATTAGTTGTATTAATCCCGCATTCAGGCATTATTCCTTTACCATTCGGATATAGTATCCCGGTATTAATATTTATATGGCTGTATTTAAAACTCAACAAAGAAAATTTCACATCCCTTGGTTTCAGTTTTAAGCTTTTTGAAATAAAGCCGGTTATCATCGGTACAGTAACGGCTGTCCTGCTCTTTTCATTTTTAAACTATTTATTTTTTCCTTTACTTGATAAAATTATTAATATACCAGCCCCCGACCTTGGTGATATTGCAAAGATTCGGGGAAATCCCGGCTTTTTTATTTTTATCCTGGCAATGGGTTGGCTGGTAGGTGGTTTTTATGAAGAGATCGTTTTTCATGGATTCATTTTTACAAGGCTGGAAAAATTAATACCGGGTAAATATTCCCTGGCAATTGCTTTCCTGTTATGCAATGCGATCTTTGCACTGTATCATTTACAATTAGGAAGCCAAGGTGTTATCAATGCATTTGTAGCAGGTTGCGTTTATCATGCACTAATGCTTCGATATAAAAGGAATATGTGGTATGCTATTATTTGTCATGCTGTTTTTGATACCATTGCCTTAACTTATATTTATGCCGGATACCAGTAAACAAAAAATATTGTCAATACTTCAGGAAGTTCAGGATCCAGAAATTCCCGTGCTTACTATTTCAGACCTTGGGATATTAAGAGATATAAATATCATTGATGATGAAATAGAAGTGATCATTACCCCTACTTATTCGGGTTGCCCGGCAATGGATGCTATCAGTATGGATATCCGGTTAAAATTAATTGAACAAGGTTACAAAAAAGTAAAGATAACTTCTGTGCTTTCGCCGGCATGGACAACTGACTGGATGAGTGAGGTTGGGAAAAGAAAATTGAAAGAATATGGAATTGCACCTCCGGTTAACCGGTCAGACGGGGTGTCAGACCGGTTACCAAACTGCCCTCAATGCAATTCAACCAATACAAAACTACTCAGCCAGTTTGGTTCAACAGCATGTAAGGCATTATATCAATGTAATGATTGCAAAGAACCATTTGATTATTTTAAGTGCCATTAATATTTGTAACTTTATTCTTCTTCAAATAATTTGCTTATGGATATCTCAATATATTTTGAAGAAGCCGCACAGGTTTCTATCGCTTTTATCATTGGTGCTATCCTCGGCCTGGAACGCGAATTCAGAAGTAAGCCTGCCGGTTTCAGAACGATGATATTAATATGTGTCGGTTCATGTTTATATACCATTCTCTCCAGAGAATCCGGATCAGGAAGCCCGGATAGGATCGCCAGTAATATTGTAACCGGTATTGGTTTTATTGGTGCCGGTGTGATCTTTAAAGAAGGAATTACTGTAAACGGTTTAACTACTGCTGCTTTGATCTGGATCACTGCTGCTCTGGGGATGGCAATCGGATACCACAATTATCCATTGGCCATAGTTGTATCTGTTATTGTTGTAATTGCTTTATTCGTTTTAGAACCGGTACAAAGATTTATTAACAGGTTTCATAAGGTTAAGGATTATAAAATACGAACCATTGAATTAGGTAAAGATTTTAAACATGAACTGGAAGATTTTTTCAGGTTACATGATTTAACCTTCAGGTGTATGAAATTTGTGAAAGAAAATAACGATGCTGTTTATCTTTACCGTATCAGTTCTCCTGACAGAAATTATGACCTGGTGAATCAGTATTTATTAACGCATAGTGATGTGAGAAGTTTTGATGTATAAAAATATTTTTCCCTTTCATAAAATATGATAAAAAATAAATTTTAAAAGATGTCTTCTATATTATTCGAAATAAAAAAAGGGGTTGCCTGTATTACCCTGAACCGCCCGGATAAATTTAATTCATTCAACCGTGAAATGGCTTTTTCCATGCAGGCACATTTAGACGAATGCGCTTCTGTTCACGATATCCGTTGCGTGTATATTACGGGTGCAGGAAAAGCATTTTCTGCGGGGCAGGACCTGAGCGAATTGGTGGGTGATGATCCTGTAGGCATTGATCAGATCTTATCTGAACATTATAATCCCATTATTACAAGGATTCGCAACATGCCCAAACCGGTTGTTGCTGCTGTTAATGGAGTAGCAGCAGGCGCAGGTGCTAACATAGCTTTATGCTGTGATGTTGTTGTGGCAACACATTCATCGTCCTTCATCCAGGCATTTAGTAAAATAGGTTTAATACCTGACAGTGGTGGTACGTATTTTTTACCAAGATTAATTGGCTGGCAAAAAGCAAGTGCCTTAATGATGCTGGCAGAAAAAATTTCATCAACAGAAGCTGAAAGATTGGGAATGATCTACAAAGTTTTTACAGATGAAAGTTTTGCAGATGAAAGTTTCAACATTGCAAACACACTGGCTCAAATGCCTACAAAAGGATTGGCATACACCAAACACGCATTGAATTGTTCTCTAAACAGTTCATTGGAATCTCAGCTCTTAACAGAAGATGAATTGCAACAAAAAGCTGCTGCTACTTACGATTATAAAGAAGGGGTTGCGGCATTTTTAGAGAAAAGGATTGCTTTGTTTAAAGGAGAATAAAATATTATTCATTATTTTTTGTCTCTTTCCATGTTTTAAAACCCGGGAACTGATTTATTATATTAGCAGGGATCTGTCTCAAAGGTTCACATTCCTTCCAGCCCTCATGCATTTCCAGGGGTAATTGCTGGTAAAGTTTTGTTCCTTCGCTTTTCCAATTTATCATCGCATCGCTGACTTCTTTTACAATTTTAGAAGGATTGCCAACAACCATACTTCTTGCAGGAATGATCTCTCCGGCTTTAATAAATGTAAGTGCACCTACAATACATTCATCTCCCAGTTGAACATTATCCATGATCACTGCATTCATCCCAATTAAACAATTTCTACCGATCGTTGCACCATGAATAACAGCACCATGTCCAATATGCGCTGATTCTTTTAATAATACAGTAACTCCCGGAAACATATGAATGGTACAATTTTCCTGCACATTGCACCCGTCTTCAATAATGATTTGTCCCCAATCGCCACGCAGAGCCGCTCCGGGGCCTATGTAAACATTTTTTCCGATGATCACATTCCCGGTAACTGCAGCTTGTGGATGTATGAAACTACTTTCATGAACTACCGGAATATATTGTTTGTAAGAAAAGATCATATCAATGTTTTGTTTGTACGAAAACAGGTGCCTTTAAATAATGCAACTATGTGGTCTTTTTGATTGCTAACGGTGATATGATAAAGTCCGGTTGATTTGCCACTGTGTAATTCTTTTGCTTCGGCTGTTAAGATATCTCCAACATGAACCGGTTTGGTAAAATTAATGGAAGTATCAAGTGCCACTGATAAAACATTCCTGTTATTACATGCAAATGCAAAAGCACTATCAGATAATGCGAAGGCAATGCCGCCGTGTACTATTCCAAATCCATTTATCATTTCTTTACGCACAGTCATCTTTATTTTGCTATACCCTTCATGCACATCCAATACTTCAATACCAAGCCATTGGCTGAAAAGATCATTTTCCATCATATGAGAAACCACAGATTGGGGAGTTGTATTCATATTTTAATAATTTGAATCGTTTAATAATTATCATCGTTCGTCTTTCCAGATCAATTTTTCATCTGATCTTATTTGTATAAAATCGCCGGCTTTTCCATCACCTCTGCCTGTAAACCCACCATCAGGATGAGCAATGAGTTTACATTCATTATCATACAAGTCACTAAAAAAATCACAACAGACCGGAGGAACATAATAAACCGGTTTCCCGTTGTAAGTGTACCTGTAAATACTTCTTGGCGGATTTTGTTTTTCTTCCTGTTGAAATTCCCTGATCATTTTTTTTATACATCCCGGCAAAATGGGATCTGCTTTATCAATAGTCCGCTTGTCGGTTACCGCCGATGAAGTATCCTTGTTTTTATTTGCACCCTGTACTGTTTTCTTAGCTGAACTACAGCTAATATTCAAAATACAAACAACAAGAAATAAAGATTTCATACAGTGCAATTTAATGTTTGCTGGCTTAATGGGAAAAATTTACGGACATTTGCAACGATGGAAAAGTCAAATTTTGTAGACCAGATCAAGATATTTTGCCGCAGTGGCCATGGTGGTGCGGGTAGTAAGCACTTCATGCGGAACAAGTTAACTGCTATGGGAGGACCGGATGGCGGTGATGGCGGCAGGGGAGCCCATATCATTTTAAAAGGTAATGTACAATTATGGACCTTATTGCATTTACGTTACTATAAAAATGTTCTGGCAGAAGATGGCGAAAACGGTAGCAAAAATAATTCTACCGGAAGGTTTGGAAAAGATATTATTATTGAAGTACCCTTAGGCACCATAGCAAAAAATGAAGAAACAGGTGTAGTGGAAGCAGAGATCCTTGAAGATGGACAGGAAATAATTTTAGTAAAAGGAGGCCGTGGCGGCTTGGGTAATTCCAATTTTAAAACCTCCACCAACCAGGCCCCTGAATATGCACAACCGGGCGAACCGGGCTCTGAAGGAATCAAAATACTTGAACTTAAAGTATTGGCCGATGTTGGATTGGTAGGTTTCCCCAATGCAGGAAAATCTACATTACTATCATGCATAACTGCAGCAAAACCAAAAATTGCCGATTATGCTTTTACTACATTGGTACCACAATTGGGAATGGTAGACTACCGGGATGGTAAAAGTTTTTGTATAGCAGATCTCCCCGGCATTATTGAAGGTGCTGCTGAAGGTAAAGGTCTTGGCCATAGGTTCCTGCGTCATATCGAAAGAAATTCCATTCTTCTTTTCCTGATACCTGCTGATAGCAAAGACCATGCTGCTGAATTTGAGATATTAAGAAACGAATTGGAACAATACAACCCCGACATGCTTCAAAAAGATTTTGTTATTGCCATCAGCAAATCAGATATGCTTGATGATGAACTAAAAGAAGCCATTACAAAAGAACTTCCAAAAAATATTCCGAATATTTTTATTTCATCTGTTACAGGTTACAACCTGCCTCAGCTTAAAGATATTTTGTGGAATACTTTGAATGCACCACACAAATAAAGCATGAAATAAATACCATCTTTAATGATGAACCGAAATAAAATACCGTTTTCAAGATCAAATTTTTGTTCCTTTTTTTTCCTTATTCCGCTTACAGTGATGTTGTATGCATGCCCCTTCAGCTCTCCTTACAAACTTGATAAAGAACCTGCAATTCCTGTTGATGAAGTATTGATAGGGAAATGGGCCACTATGATCTCTGATAAAAAAGGAAATCCACTGCCGGTTAAAATGATAATTAGTAAAAAAAGTGATACGGAATATAATATAGATTTTACGGGCAACTTTTCTGATCTGAAAAGGTTTAACATTGTAAGGGATGACAGCATTAAAGGGGCCGCATTTATAAGTAATGTAGCTGACAGGCAATTTTTAAATATTGATATAAAAGGACAGAATTATATTGCTGCAGTGGATTATTATAATGACACACTTTCACTTTTACCCATATTAGACGGATTCTCTGCTAAGTATATAAAGTCCGATTCAGAACTACGATCTGCTGTTGAGGTACATATAAAAACAAGGGTTTACCCCAGGTTTGATGAACAGTTTTGCCTGAGAGAGATGGTTAGAGTAAACTGATAACGACCAAACCGATTCAATTCAAATAGTGTAATTTGCCAAGTATTCTTGCTAAATATAAAAATATGCCACAAACAAAAATTGCGGGTGTAGGTTATTATGCCCCTAAAAATGTTTTTACCAATAATGATCTGTTACAGTATATGGAAACTACGGATGAATGGATACAGGAACGTACAGGGATCAAAGAAAGACATTATGCCGACAGGACCGGTGAAACAACAACCACGATGGGAGTTGAAGCTGCCAAGATTGCAATAGAAAGAGCAGGAATTACAGCACAGGATATTGACTTTATCATATTTGCCACATTAAGTCCGGATTATTATTTCCCTGGTTGCGGAGTATTGCTGCAACGTGCCATGAAGATGAAAGAGATCGGAGCTTTGGATGTAAGGAACCAATGCAGTGGTTTTGTTTATTCACTTTCTATTGCCGACCAGTTCATTAAAACAGGCATGTATAAGAACATTCTTGTTGTTGGTAGTGAGAAACATTCATTTGGATTAGACTTTTCTACCAGGGGAAGAAATATTTCAGTAATATTTGGAGATGGTGCCGGTGCTGTAGTTTTACAACCAACAGAAAAACCGGGACAAGGTATTTTAAGTACACATCTTCATAGTGATGGTGAAAGTGCTGAGATTTTGGCTATGTATAATCCTGGTACACACGCCAATCATTGGTTAAAAGAACCGGTAGCTGATTTTGACAATGCCCCCATTTCGCAAATGTTTATGAGCCATCAGATGATTGACAAATCGCAGAATTTTCCATTCATGGACGGGCCTGCCGTTTTTAAAAAAGCCATTGTAAAATTTCCTGAGGTTATTTTAGAAGCTTTAAATAAAAACGATCTGCAAACTTCTGATCTTGGTTTACTGATACCACATCAGGCTAATTTACGTATTGCTCAATTCGTTCAGCATAGCCTGAAATTAAGAGATGACCAGGTTTTTAATAACATAGAAAAGTATGGAAATACTACTGCTGCATCTATTCCCATTGCATTGTGTGAAGCATGGGAACAGGGGAAAATAAAAGAAGGCGATTTGATTTGCCTGGCAGCTTTTGGAAGTGGTTTTACGTGGGGCAGTGCATTGCTTCGGTGGTAGTATAAGTTAAAAAAGTTTAATAGGTTCAGGAGGTTTCTAAAGTTGTGATTAACTCTTTAAACTTATTGAACTTTTTGAACCTGTTAAACCTGTTAAACCCATAAATTCTATGCAACGAAAATTCATTTACTTAATCAACCCCATTTCTGGCACAAAAAATAAAGATGCCTTGTTAAAGCTCATTGAGCATAAAACGAATGAACAGCAAATTCCCTTCCAGGTTATGCATTCCAATGCAGTGGGTAATTATATTTTTTTACAAGAGAAAATAAAGAATGAAAATATTACCGATGTTATTGTTTGCGGTGGCGATGGAACAATTAACCAGGTTGCTGCTGCACTAATGAATGTGGATATAAATATTGGAATTATTCCGATGGGCTCAGGAAACGGATTGGCTCTTACAGCAGGCATTTCAAGAAACATTTCAAAAGCGCTGGATATCATTTTTAAAGGCAAAGCTTCTTATATTGATGGTTTTAGAATAAACAATCATTTCAGTTGCAATCTCTGTGGCCTTGGCTTTGATGCTAAGGTTGCACATGAATTTGCTGCACATCCGTCCCGTGGACTTTCAACATACATTAAACTATCTATCAATAATTTTTTTACTGCCAAGACACATCCATTTACTCTTGAATTAAACAATACTGTTATAAATACAAATGCTTTTTTTATCAGTATCGCCAACAGCAACCAGTTTGGAAATAATTTTACTATAGCACCAAAAGCCAGCCTCAGTGATGGTTTGCTTGATATCGTGATCGTAAATAAAATGAACAAGCTAAAACTGGTATATGCTATTATGAAACAAATAAGTCTTGGCAAAGTGCAACAAGGTCCGAATAAGGAAATACAGAATAACGGAATTCAATATTTGCAGACTAAAAATCTTATCATACAAAATCCTTCAAAAGCTCCATTACATATAGATGGTGAACCGGCAGTTACAGATACGATGTTTAATATAACTATTATTGATAAAGCCATTCGGTTATTGCAACCTTAATCTTTTAAAAGTGCAGTAATTTTTTGAATGGCTTGCTTGTTAATTTCACCACTAAAGGATTCCTTAACATCCCGTTTTTCCCTTGCTGTCAGGTGAAAATTTAGTGCTGCACCTTTTTCCGGTTTTTCCGGCTTATACATTATTGCAATTCTTTGAATACTGCTGTCATTATGCCCCTTTAAATAACTAAACTGGTCTGTTTGAAAATAATCCTGAAGTTTGTACCAGTTGTGTTGAAGCATGGTTGCAGGTGTTACGATCATATCTGCAACAGAATTTGTTTCATAGGGCTGTTGCCAGTTATCATTTAACCTGTCGCGTAATTGAATGATGATGACACCTGAAGTGTTTTCTTTTATCCATTCATTAAATGTGTCTATAAAACGCAGGCTGGTTTCCAGGCCGTAATTATCACGCAGCCCTGCATCCATTACATCAATGACAGGCTTGCTTGGCAACCATACATTTGGTAATACATAAGGAAAAGTAGCATTCATACGCAATGCAGTCAGCATTCGTAAATTCATTGGTTGTTGCCATTTAAAAAGTGCGGCAAAATCAACCGCATCCGGATTGGCTTTATTGTCATCGGCTAAAAAAGCAGGTTTCATCAAAAAACTTAATGGTTGTGTACCAATCATCATTTTCCTTCCATCGCTTTTGATTACAGAATTAAAAATGATCAGTGGAACTTTCGCATTGTGATCATCCGCTGCAAGGTCTTTTAGTTGTTTATCCAGCAGGCCAACCGTATTGTCTGCTAATTTTTTTTCAAAAGCATATCCACGGTCTTTTACATATTTAAATTCTCCTACATTAAATTTTTGTACCGGCGAGAAAATATCCCTGGCTATCATTGAAGTAAATACCGGGTTTAATAAGTCGCCGGCAATATTATCTGTAAACCTGCTATCGCTGATTGCAAGTTTCTTATCTGCAAGTTTCATCCGGTATAATTCACGGTAATAGCTGGCTGCAAGCATACCGCCACTTGCTCCGCTGATCAAAAATGTATGTTGCATAAGGCTGCCCTGTGTAATGCTATCCAGTTTTTGTAATGCATTCATTACAAATGCTGCACTTCGCAGTCCGCCACCGCTTACATTAATAAATACCATTAAAGGTTTAATTGCTTTTTGTTTTGCCTTCCAGTTATTTAACACCTGTATCATATTTGCTTTATCAAAAGCTATTTTATCATAAGTACACAGTTCCTGAAGAGATTCCTTATTGTACACCGGACGTTTGTCTTTATTTTTATAATCAATCCCATAAGCCTTATTCCTTGGGTCTATGATCTCTTTTTGATATAAGATGTTAATGAAGATGATAAAGACAATGGCGGCAGTCAGGCTCCAGCTTTGTAAGAAATAGGTCAGTGATCCTATAACTGCTGTCATGATCGCAAGAAAAATAAGTATGCTCGCAGCTGCAGGCATTTCAAAATATTTATTTTCCAATAAAAATCCTACAGCGATCAAAAATATAAAAGCAAGTAAAATACTTGCGATGGATGCAAAATGATGCCTTTTAAAAATAGTATCTAAAAAATCCTGTCTATAGTGGTTGACGTTTCTGGCTTTTCGAAGACGGAACCTGCCGCTAAAATAATACCCGATCTTTAATGCAAATTCATGCTCAATATGCTGTTTCCCTTTAAAAGTTTTATTGAATAAAGCTGGGTTGCTGATGATAGGTGCCATGGTTCTTACAATTGTTTTTTCGGCACCAAAAAAATAGGCAAGGGATACTGCTAATAAAAGACCTAAACCCAGAAGAATTCCTCCGATCTCTGTAAATACCTCTCCAAAACTCATCAGTTCGCGGTAATCATTAAAGCGGTATAATTTAAAAAAATAAAAAAGAATGAATAATAATGGCAAAACAGCATTGTTGATACAATATTTTAAAAAAGGATGCCTGGTAGTTGCCAAAAATTTGAATCGTTTACTATGTAAAATAAATGTTGTTACATTCCAACTCATAACAAATACACCTAAAGCAACCCCTGTGATTATTGCACCTAAAATATTTACAGTGCCCAGATATTCCGGTGAAAAAAATAAAGCATCGGCTCCATAATTTTTCATAAACCCACTGTTGATCGTACTGATCAATATTAACCAGAATAATAAGAGTATCTGATATTTTCTAAAATGAAGAATAAATAGTTGTGCAGGAAAAGAATAATAGATATCTTTTAACAGTTGCTTCATAATAAGTGGTTACCTAAAATTACTACAAAATAAGTTTATCAAAACTGTTCAGGATTGTAATGACTTATTTGGTTTTACAATGAATATTAACGCAACAATATTTATTGTCAAAAGCATGGCTGTAAACTGGTGAGATACTGCAAACCATAAAAAACGACTTGAATTTGTGGCATAAACCAGGGACAGGATTCCAAGCACTACCTGGAATAAAAATAAGCAAAACAAAGAGTTTCGAAATGCCGAAAAAATACTGTTCCCGGTAATTTTTATTGAACTGAAATAAAATACAAATGCAAATATCAGTAGCAGGTATCCAATACCACGATGAATAAAATGAATAGCAAGCTTATTATTGATAAGATTCTTTAACCATGGTGATAATTCATTAAATGCTGCAGGAATAAACTGACCGTTTATATCGGGCCAGGTAGGTGCTGTCTGGGCTGCCCTTAGTCCTGCCATAAATCCGCCGAATATCAATTGAAAAAATAAGAGTATAAAAATACCAATGGTAATATTCCTTGTGGAAGTATGATATACTTTTTGTTGCATGGCAGGTAAAAATTTCATTGCAAACCAAATTGTATAACCAAGTAATATAAGCGCTGCAATAAAATGAGTGGTCAGTTCAATGTGCCCAACGAAGAATTTTTCAGGAACCAGCCCGCTTTTAACCATCAGCCATCCAATGGCACCCTGTAATGCTCCCAATAAAAATAACAGGATCATTGGGAAGATCATCGGTCTGTTAAATTTCTTTGTTACCAAAAAGTAAATAAACCCTGCAAGGAAAACAAATCCCATCAACCTGGCCCACAGCCTGTGAGCCCATTCCCAGAAAAAAATGAATTTAAAATCACTTAATGAAAAATTCTGATGAACGAATTTGAATTGATCGGTTGTTCGGTACTTTTCAAATTCAATCTGCCAGGATGCATCATTCAAAGGTGGTAATGCACCGGTAATTGGTTTCCACTCTGTTATCGACAACCCTGACTCTGTAAGGCGGGTAATTCCCCCAAGTAATACCTGTACAATGATCATCGCAACTCCTGCTAAAAGCCATAAAGCAATCTGCCTGTTGTTTTTTTCCGAACGTACTAAATTCATAACTGTACAAAGGTAAGGCCGCAAAAATTGCTTTGTTCATTCATTTATCCTTTTCCTGATATTTGCTGATATTTGTCAAACAAAATGCTGCAATCATACTTATACAAAACAAAGATCGAAGCCGGTTTAGATGAAGCAGGCAGAGGATGTTATGCCGGACCTGTTTTTGCAGCCGCTGTTATACTGCCGAAAGATTTTTTTCACCCGCTATTGAATGACAGTAAGCAATTAAATGAAAAACAAAGAAATATATTAAGGCCTGTAATTGAAAAAGAAAGTATTTCATTTGCTGTAGCTTCTGTTGATAATACCGAGATAGATGTTATAAATATTTTACAGGCCTCCTTTAAAGCCATGCATCTTGCACTGGATAAATTAAACCTTTCACCTGACTGGCTGCTTGTTGACGGAAACAGATTCAGGCCATATAAAAAAATAGATCATAGTTGTATCATTAAAGGTGATGGTATTTATGCTTCCATTGCTGCAGCAAGTATATTAGCTAAAACATACCGGGATGAACATATGATACAACTGCATGCTGAATATTCATCTTATGCATGGAATAAGAATAAAGGTTATGGTACAGCCGAACACCGCTATGCAATAGAACAAAACGGGCTGTGTAAATACCACCGGAAAAGTTTTAACATATCTCCATCCCTTGTTTCCTTATTTTAATATTTATAGTAGACGGGATCCTTTTTAAACTTTTTTATACAATTAAAGTCATAGAAAGATCCGGGTGATTTTTACCCATTTCACTAATAAAATTAAAAACATGAAAACAATTAAATTTTTTACCGTTATTGTACTTATGTTGATGACATCTTCGATAACGAATGCACAGGCTTGCAGAACCAGGCTCCAACACAAACGTATTGCACATGGCATCAGAAATGGCGAACTGACTTTTCATGAAACAAGGCAGTTAACCCGGCAACAAAGGAATATCAGGTTAATTAAAAGAGAAGCACGTGCTGATGGGTTCGTTTCTCCCAGTGAAAGAAGAATTATCAGGCAAGAAACCCGCAGGGCAAATCGTAATATTGCCCGGAAAAAAAATAATCGAAGAGATCGGAATTGGATGAGGCTGGCTTAGATATATTCAACAATACTTTACTTTTAATTTGAACGTATTTTCTCAGAATAAAAAGGATGTCGGATTTTTCGGCATCCTTTTTTTATTAATCAAATGACAGTTCGGTTTATCTATGGCTACACTTGAAAATAATTTCGCAGCTCCTTACCGGAAAATTCTCTTCAAAATCTGGTGTTTTTCACTTTTTTTCTATTTCAATAACATTGACATTTGGTTGTTGATAAATAATTAATTCTTCAAAGGCAAATGTTCATAAAAGGTTACTATAAAAACCCTTGCATAAAGAACAATGCAGAATATGAGATAATTATTATTAGATCAGCGGGCTTGAATTATTTCCGACAGCTTTGCCCTTTAAAAACAGCCAGGTAAGACACAGAGTTGAACTGTGCATGAAATGATAACATTTCTTCAACCGTAACTCAAAATGAAAACTAAAATGAAAAAATTATTATTTGCAATGGTTTTAAGCTGTTGCTTTTTATCAGGAATTGCCCAGGACAATATTACAAAAGAACAAGCCAGAGATATTACTGCCAATACCATGGCTAATTTTACCCAGAGTGTTTCTTTTGCGTATACTAAAGGGATATCTTTAAGAGAATTTAATAAAATATTATGCGGCAAAGCAGTTCCACTTGATGCGGGGAACGGTATGATAGAAACTGCATATGCCTATCTTTCAAATGGTGCGACTAAAGATGAAATAATAAAAGAAAATGATGGCGTTGCAGTAGCCAGGGCTTTTAAATATTTATCAGAACAGCATGAGAAGGGTGTTGTAAGTTCTGATGGTTCTGAAATATTTGGAGGAGTGGTGAATTCAACGATTGCAAAAGCAGAAGGTTGCAAATGGTATCAGTTCTGGTGTCATGTACATGATTTTGCAGATTGGGTTGTGGCTAATTGGCCGGTGATCGTAGAAATTCTGAATTATATACTTTCCCACTTGTAATTATCTTATAAAGGCTGGTTCAAAAATGGATCAGCCTTTATTTCACTTTAAAAATAATTTTATGAAATCATATTTTTTAAAAATGAATTTTTATATATTATTCTTTGTATCAGTTAGTCTTTCTTCCTGCTTGAAAATAGCATTGACTCAAGCACATATATTGGAGAAAAATATATCGGTTAAGTATATCACAAATGGAAATACAAAAATCGTTTTTATACCTATGCATCATATTGGAGTCAAAGAATTTTACGAAGATGCAAAAAACAAAATTGATTCTTTTGTAACCAGTGGTTACACCATTTATTTTGAAGGGGTGAAAATGGGAGAGGTCAGAGATTCACTTCAAAAAGACAGTATATTAAGAAAAACAAGAAAAGTAACAGGTGTAGATTTTGTTGCAGCGAGTAAAACCAATGGTTATCTGGATACCATTAACAATACAATATTGGGGAAAAAATTCAAAGGATTATCAAAATATAAATTAGTCAACCAACCAAGGGGAATAGTGAATAAATCTGATACGCTAAAATATAAAAATGTAGATGCAACTTATGTTCAAATAATTGCAGCATGCGAAAATAAATTTGGACCCATAATACTGAGTGAATATGATATGAAAACGAATTTCGGAGAAAAATATAAATCTAAAAAAAACAAGGAAATGAAAAAATATTTTCTGGCGGATTTTAGAAATACTTTAATAGCTGATTCAATTTTGAAAAAAACAAGTAATAAAATTGTTTTACTATTTGGTGCAAAACATTTTGACGGGATCCTTGAAAACCTAAAAAAATCTGATAAAGAATATAAAGAAGTTGAAAAACTTTAATTAGAGAATGTGCTTTATCAGTTCTTTAAAAAACTTACCGAATTTAAAAACAGTATGAGCTTCTTCATGCGCTTATTCCTGAAATTCCCCTAATCCTTGTCTTACAATTTCCCAATCAGAACCGGTACAATCAACAATTGTTGAGGGAACCATTCCCCCAATTCCTCCATCCACAACAAAATCCACCTGTTGTTGAAATTTTTCATAGATCACTTCGGGGTCGGTATATTCTTCCACCATATCTCCCGGAAGTGATGCGCTCAGTAAAGGATTACCCAGTTCATCCAATATATGCCTGCAAATTTCATTGTCGGGAATACGAAGCCCGATCGTTGATTTTTTAGTTTGTAATATTTTAGGAACCTGTTTACTTGCAGGCAAAATGAATGTAAATGGCCCGGGCAGGTGTTTTTTTAAAACCCGGTAAAGGGGCGTATCAATACTCTTCGTATAATCACTCAGGTGACTGAGGTCTCTGCAGATAAATGATAATTGTGCCTTTTGAGGATCAATATTTTTAATTTTACATATACGTTCTATCGCTTTTTGCTTCAAAATATCACACCCAAATCCATAAATCGTATCTGTTGGGTATATAATAATTCCACCGTCTTTCAGGCATTCCGACATTTGTTTAATTAGCCTTGGTTGTGGATTTTCGGGGTGTATCTGAACTAACATATCCGATGAAATTAGTAAAAATCTTCCGCAGGTAGAAAAACAACATTTATCCGCTACTTTTGCAGCGTTTTAATTATCTGGATGCTGGATGCTGGATGCTGGATGCTGGATGCTGGATGCTGGATGCTGGATGCTGGATGCTGGATAATGGATGCTGGATAATGGATAATGGATAATGAGAACAATCAAAATAAACTAATAAACCAATAAACTAACAAACATGTCCTTAATTACTGTAGGCACAATGGCCTTTGATGCAATTGAAACCCCATTTGCAAAAGTAGATAGAATCGTAGGAGGATCTGCTACTTATGTAGCTTATGCTGCTATTAACTTTGTTAAACCGGTTCAGCAGATTTCTATAGTTGGAAATGATTTCCCGAAGGAAGAAATGGATGAATTAAGATCACGTGGCATTGAACTGGATGGCGTAGAGATCGTTCCGGATAAAAAATCTTTTTTCTGGAGTGGTAAATACCATAACGACATGAACACACGCGATACATTGATCACAGACCTGAATGTATTGGAAGATTTTAACCCATTAGTGCCGGATAGTTACCAGGGTGCTGAGTTTTTAATGTTGGGTAACCTGATGCCGAAACTACAATTAAGTGTGATCAACCAATTAAAAGTAAGGCCGAAACTGATCGTTATGGACACGATGAATTTCTGGATGGATATAGCATTGGATGACCTTAAATTGGTTTTAAAAAAGGTAGATGTTCTGTTGGTAAATGATGGCGAGGCCAGACAATTGAGTGGCGAAGTTTCACTGGTTAAAGCTGCCCGCAAGATCCTTGAAATGGGGCCAAGGTTCCTGATCATTAAAAAAGGAGAACATGGTGCTTTGCTTTTTCATGCGAACCATGTATTCTTTGCCCCGGCATTACCACTGGAAGAAGTATTCGACCCAACAGGTGCAGGAGATACTTTTGCAGGAGGTTTTATCGGTCACCTGGCAAAAACAAAAGACATTAGTTTTGAAAATATGAAAACGGCTATTATTGTAGGAAGTGCAATGGCAAGCTTTTGTGTAGAAAAATTCGGGCCTGAAAGATTAAAGGAAATTACAAAAGCAGATATAGATGAACGGCTGAATGAATTTGTACAATTGGTAAATTTTGATATTGACCTGGTATAACATATCGTAGCTATTAAAAAAGTTATTAAGTTAAATGAAAAAATAATGATCGAAATAATCCTGCTTTACTTTCTTACTAAAAGCATAGGTGAACTGGCCGTAAGAAAAGGGTTACCTCGCGGAAGATGGAAATTAATAACAGTAATGGCATGGATCTTATTTGAAATTACCGGACTCATAATCGGAATGGCCTTCTTTGGAACCGGTAACTTATATGGCTTATTGGCTTTTGGTATCGTGTGTGCTTTTGGTGGATACTTAACAGTTAAATATACTTTAGAAAAAAAGCCTGATGAAAATACAGATGAAGACATCAACAGGATCGGAACTGATCAATTGAGACCTTAATATATTTTTACAATAAAGAAAAACCGAAGTATAATACTTCGGTTTTTTTATTTATCATTTTTTATTTCATGATACCCTCAAGTGCAAAAATAAAAGCATATTCTCTTGCCCTGTCTTTTAATGCCTTGAACCTTCCCGATGCACCTCCATGTCCTGCTTCCATGTCTGTGTGCAGCAAGAGTTTATTATTGCCCGTTTTCATTTCACGTAGTTTAGCTACCCATTTTGCCGGTTCAAAATACTGCACCTGGCTATCATGTAAACCCGTTGTAACAAGCATATTTGGATAATTTTGCTTTGTAACATTATCATAAGGAGAATATGATTTTATGTAAAAATAATTCTCCTTGTTGGCAGGATTTCCCCATTCATCATATTCATTTGTAGTTAATGGAATACCTGGATCACTCATTGTAGTGAGTACATCTACAAAAGGAACGGCTGCATTCACTCCTCGCCAAAGTTCAGGACGCATATTTACAACAGCTCCCATAAGTAAACCTCCTGCACTGCCTCCGCTAGTATATAAATGTTCCTTTGATGTAAATTTATCTGTCAATAAAAATTCGGCGCAATCAATAAAATCAGTAAACGTGTTTACTTTTTTCATCATCTTACCGTCTTCATACCAATATCTGCCCATCTCCTGACCCCCACGTATATGAGCAATAGCAAAAGCAAAACCCCTGTTCAATAAACTTAAACGAACGCTGCTGAAAGACGCATCCATACTGGCACCGTAACTTCCATATCCATATAGCATCAAAGCTGCATTGCCATCTTTTTTAAATCCATTTTTATAAACTATAGAAATGGGGATTTTTGTTCCGTCTTTTGCGGTTGCATATAATCTTTCAGTTACATAATCTTTTGCGTTAAATCCTCCCAGCACTTCCTGTTGCTTCATCAGTTTCTTTTCTTTAGTTAACATATTATAATCATACACAGAAGCAGGTGTGGTCATAGATGTATAATTAAACCTGATAAGGTCTGTATTATAATCAGGGTTATTGGCAATTCCTGCAGTATAGGTCGGTTCATCAAAAGCCAGGTAATGTGATGCATTATTTTGTGTATTGATAATATGAATCTGGGTTAATCCATCCTTTCGTTCAGATACCGCCATGAAATTCTTGAACAACTCAAAGCCCTGGATCAACACTTTATCATTGTGAGTAATAAGTTCTTTCCAGTTGGAAGAGTCTGTTTTACCTTCATCACAGGTCATAAGTTTAAAGTTCTTTGCATGGTCATTGGTCCGGATATAAAACTTATCATTGGCATGATCAATATTATATAATACTTCTTTCATCCTTGGTTGAAAAACAACAAAGGCTGCATCGGGTTTATTTGCATCAATATATCTTAACTCTGAAGAAAGTGTTGCCTGCGATGTTATTAAAATGAATTTATCTGATTTAGTTTTACCTACTCCAATATAATTACTTGGATCTTTTTCTTCATAAACAACTTTATCTGCTGCTGCATCGGAACCCAATTTGTGTTTCTTTATTTTTTCTGATAAAAGGGTTACCGGATTTTTTGCAGTATAAAAGAAAGTCTGGTTATCATTAGCCCAAACCGGATCTCCCTCTGTTTGTGGTACCTTATCCTTATAAATTTCACCTGTTTCGAGATTCTTAACATAAATATCGTATTGTCTGCGTGATAAGATATCAATCCCGTAAGCCATCAGTTTATTGTCCAGACTTATGTTAAATCCGGTTGCAGAAAAATAATTATGCCCTTCTGCCATTGCATTTGCATCCAGTAATATTTCTTCTGCAGCTTCTAATGATCCCTTCTTTCTGCAAAACACAAAATAATCTTTGCCCTCAACAACGCGGTTGTAATAAAAATATCCGTTTTTAAAATAAGGTACGCTTTCATCTTTTTCTTTTATTCTTGCCTTCATTTCTGTGTAAAGGTTATCCTGAAAGGTATTAGTACCGGCCATCATGGTATCAAAGTACTTATTTTCTGCTGTTAAGTATTCTACAACCTTATTACTATCCGGGCCCTTCTTAAAATAGTCGTTCATCCAATAATAATTGTCAACACGGGTATCCCCATGTGCTATCAGTTCTTTGACTTTCTTTTCTGCAACGGGTGCAGCAATGCTGTCTGGCCATTTGTAAGTTGATTTCAATTCTGTAGATTTATTGTTGCAGGAGGAGATGGCCATAATTATAGTCACTTTCAAAATGTTTTTGAAATTCATATTTTAATAAAGGGTTTTAATTTGTTTTTCTTGCCAAAACAATAACATTTTTAAATTTCTTCGTCTTTCCTTTCAGGTTAAAAACTTCTGTATAAATAATATAAATACCTACAGGTAATTTTTGATTTTTTTCACCAAGCCCATCCCACCTGAAATAACCTTTTATTCCACATAGAGCATTCCGAAGCAGGGACTTTGCAGGCCTGCCCGATCCATCAAAGATGGTTATATTAGCAACATAACCAGGCTCAGGAAAACTATAATTTATGGTAGCAAAATCATCCGTTCCGTCATTATCAGGACTAACGATATCAGGTGTTACTGTTATTTCTCCCTGCACGCCTGCATCAATTCTATATTGCGAATTTTTATAAGTAGGTGTTCCATATCCAACGCTGGTAGCTGCACTGTGCCAGTTCTGTTCATTTTGAGAAACGTCATCATAATCTATTCTTTCCAATGATACTCCTTCATCATTGCTGATCAATTTAAAATGCCATTTAATTGAATAAGCAACTTCATCAATAATTTTTCCCTGTTCGTTTAACAGGACCACATTACTTTTATCATCATTATAAGAAGGCATTGTGCCGATCTCAATAAATGCATCTGGATCATTTGCCACATAATCATTCAATACAAGTGATTTACTTTCTGTGACCACTATAAAATCCTTTGGGAAAAACAAATGATCTTCTAAACTCAGTTGTTTGATACTGCTGATAACACCTGTTGAATTCCGGTTGGCTATATATACGTTTTTCAGATTTAAAATTTTATTACTCCTGTTATATACTTCAACATAATCATTGCTTGTTGACTTTGGATTAAACAATATCTCATTTACAACAATATTAAAACTGTCGGTATGTTCATATAATCCAACTCTTGCCGTGTTGCTTGTTCCGATTATATTACCTGCACAGTCTGTTACACCCGTAACAGTTACGGTATATATTTTGTTACGTAACAGAGCCGAAGCTCCATTCAAACGCAGATTAATCCTGTCGAACAAAGGAGATGCAGCTGACGCATTAACCGGGTTACCAACGCCATCACTGATACTATATCTTGTTATAACGGAAGCTATGGTGCTATCCAGGGATTCATTAAAGACCAATACAATATTTACGCTATCGGTAGCATATGCACGCACCAGTTTAGGTGAACTTTGATCTGCATTAACCGCATCTACAGAATTTTTTTTACCGGGTGTTCCTCCTTTTGGATCTGTGCTTGCACTCCAGTTTGTAATACCCGAACATGGATTATTTGCATCGATCATCTCCAATGTCCAGCCTCCGTCTTTTTTAAGTTCATTCTGGTACCAGGCATCTGTATAGTTCACTGAATGTATGATAGTATTTTGTGGTGAACGTAAGTATAACAGATCTCCGGTATTGTTAAGGCTTGGAAAACTAGTAACAGAAATGGCAGTTCCATAAGCTGACATAGCTGCAACAGCACTGCTTGTACACACAATAACAAAACTATCCGGTTTTAAAATAAACGCAGTCATTGGCCCGCTTTGGCCCGTTTGTTTTCCAATACGCCAGCCAAGCAGGTCAATATTGAAAGCGGTGGTGTTTCTTAATTCGATCCATTCAATATCAGGCAATGCAACCAGTGGAGTTGGGTCGGCCATCAGTTCATCAATGACAATATCATATTGCAATGCAGTAAAATAACTGAAAATTATCGCCCCGTTATTAATAGCATTACCCGCAATATCTTTTACCCCGTTCACTGTTAATGTCAGGTTAGTCCTGTTTGGGAAATTGCCCGCAAAACTCAGGTGAACTAATGAACTGTTTGAAACGTCTCTCGCTGCTGTTAAAGGTGAGCCAAGGCTATTGCTTACAAAATAGTTTCCCGTAAACTGGCTGCTGCTGAGTTCTACCGGTTCATTAAACTGTATATCAAGTGTACTGGAGCTGGTAACCGTGTACGTTTGAATTACAGGAGGTAACAGGTCAGGTAGAAAAGGACCAACATTAATATCATCAATAAAATGTTTTAGAAAAAAACTTGCAGTACTTTGTTTAACCAAAATTCCGAAAAAAGATGAACTGAGATATGTAGCGTCTATAATATTTCCTTCATTAAAAGGGCCTGTAGCATTAAGATCCCTGGTCAGCAACCACTGATTGGCAGCATCCCGAACCACTTTTATTTTAATATCATTATTACTGCTGTTTAAAATACCATTTGCCCCGTCAATGATCTTTGTAATGGTACCATTATCCTTGCGGAATAAACTGATCTCATCATCTGTTCCGCCCATTCTTACAAAATAGCCTGTTGTTGATGTTTGTGAAACATCACTTGCAGATGCTGTTAAGAAAACATCTATATAATTCGTTGAAGAAGGATTAAAACTCAATTTGCAAAAGAATTCCCATTGAGTAGTTGTAGCCAGGCTGCTTTGTGTACTTAAATAATAGCTGCTGTTTGCAACACTGTTATTGCTTTGCAATTGAAAAACAGGGTTAACGATCCAATCTGTTGTTCCGCCAATCCATGAAGGATTATTGGTAAAATCACCATCACTGAAATTTTCTATCAATTGTGTCCTGCCAAACAAACTACTGACCAATGCTATCAAACAAAAAAACAGCTTTTTATACATACATATTTTACTTGCTTTTAAAGATACAATTTTCCTGAAAGCCAGTGAAATAAGAAATAAGGGACTAAATATTATTATTACAATCATCATTGCGAGGCACAAAGCAATCTAACCTGACTTTGATAATAAATTAAGAATTCTTCGTGCCTTACAATGACAATCTTTGCAAACCAGTTACAGAAGTTTTATTTTTGCCAAAACGATATTACATGAAAATTGCAGTTGTAGGTGCGACGGGTCTTGTAGGTACAAAAATGTTACAGGTTTTAGCTGAACGGAATTTTCCGGTAACTGAATTGATCCCGGTTGCTTCAGAAAGATCCGTAGGAAAAGAAATTTTATTCAAAGGGGAAAAATACAAAATTGTAAGCATGCAGGATGCCATTGATGCAAAACCTGCCATAGCCTTATTTTCTGCAGGCGGAAGTACTTCTTTAGAGTGGGCACCAAAATTTTCAGCAGCAGGCATTACCGTTATCGATAATTCCAGTACCTGGAGGATGGACTTGCATATCAAACTGGTTGTACCGGAAGTTAACGGGCAGGTAATAACTTCAAGTGATAAGATCATTGCAAATCCGAATTGCTCAACGATACAAATGGTACTGGTTTTAAAACCTTTACACGATAAGTACAAAATAAAAAGAGTTGTTGTAAGTACGTACCAGAGTGTAACAGGTACCGGTGTAAAAGCGGTGCAACAAATGCAAAACGAGCGCAATGGAATATCTGGTGAAATGGCATATAGATACCCGATCGACCAGAATGCGATTCCACAAATAGACGTATTTACAGAGAATGGTTATACCAAGGAAGAAATGAAAATGGTTAATGAAACCAGGAAGATCATGGGGGATGATTCTATTGGTGTAACGGCCACCTGTGTTCGAATTCCAACAATGGGCGGACATAGTGAAAGTGTTAACATTGAATTTGAAAAAGACTTTATCCTGAGCGAAGTGAAGGATCTGCTCAGCCATGCTCAAGGAGTTTCCGTACAGGATGACCCTGCAAATTTCTTATACCCGATGCCACTTACCGCACATGATAAAGATGAAACTTTTGTAGGAAGGCTTCGCCGGGATGAAACTCAGGATAATACGCTTAATTGCTGGATCGTTAGTGATAATCTGAGAAAAGGGGCTGCAACGAATGCGATACAGATAGCGGAGTATTTGTTGGAGAAGAAACTAATTTAAATGAATAGCCCCGGGTTTAAACCCGGGGCTATTCATTTAAACCCGGGGTAATTCATTAACTGATTGTCCAGGTTTCCCTGCCCTTTAATAATTTATCCAGATCACCTTTTCCTTTTTTAGCAATAGTTTCTGCTATCTGCATGGCCATTACATCTTCATAACAAGCTCTCTCGGTTTCATAAAAAACACCAAAAGGCCTTGGCAAATGTCCTTGTAATTTTGGATCATCAAACATGCGGATCAATATCTGGGCTTTGTAAAAATCCTTATCGTCATGAATCCAAAGGTCACTTGTGTCGGCACCTTCGGTCAATTCAACGATCACTGGTTTAAATCCATCCAGTTTTATTCCTTTATTTTGAGTGGCTCCGAAGATCAACGGTTTACCCTGTTCTAAAAATAATACTTCATCGGCTTTAGTGCTTTTTTCAGTAAACGCTTCAAAAGCACCATCATTAAAAATATTACAGTTTTGGTAAATCTCCAGAAACGATGCTCCCTTATGCGCCTGGGCACGAAGCAACATTGCCTGCAAATGTTTGGGGTCGCGGTCCATGGTACGGGCAATAAACCCGGCATCTGCACCCATGGCTAATGCCAATGGATTGAAGGGATGATCTATACTTCCATAAGGGGTACTTTTGGTGATCTTATGTTCTTCAGAAGTTGGAGAATATTGTCCCTTGGTAAGTCCGTATATCTGGTTATTGAATAATAAAATATTCACATCAAAATTCCTGCGCAATAAATGTATCGTATGGTTTCCACCTATGCTAAGACCGTCTCCGTCTCCTGTAACGATCCAAACACTTAGTTCGGGCCTGGCTGCTTTTAATCCACTAGCCACAGCGGTTGCACGGCCATGAATACTGTGCATACCATAAGTATTCATATAATATGGAAAGCGGCTGCTGCAACCGATTCCCGATACAATTACAATATTTTCTCTTGGAATGCCCAGTGTAGGCATGACCTTTTGAACCTGGGCCAGGATGGAATAATCTCCGCATCCGGGGCACCAGCGTACCTCCTGGTCGGTTACAAAATCTTTGGCGGTTAATGGGGTTGCTGTGGTTAGCGTCTCACTCATGATTCTGATATTTTAGTGTATAAAGTTATTAAATTATGGGGAATGAACAAGGTTAAAAATGTTGAATTTGCCACAAAGACTCAAAGACACAAAGGGGCACAAAGATTAAAGTACCATTCGTTTTATACCATGTTTAATTAACGGAACAGTAAAATTGATAACGTATCCCAAGCTTTTATTGGATAATCTCATGTAACTTAATAATTGAGCTTCCCAAACGGGATGATAATTTTCCTGGGCTTTTATTTCGAGTATAACGATATCATCAACCAATATATCCAGTCGTAAAGCTTCTTCAAATTGAATGTTATCATAAATTATCGGAACTTTTTTTTTGTGATAAAAGGAATATTTCTTTTTGATAACTCATAACATATACAAGTTTCATATACTTTTTCAAGTAACTCAGGTCCCAAAGTTTTGTGAAGCTGATATGCAATATCAACAACTTGTTTTCCAAGCCACTCTTTATGGTCAACTAATTTTGTATTCATCTTTGTGTTACTTTCTGTCTTTGTGCCTTCGTGGCCAAAAGAAAGCTACAATAAAGGTAAATATCAAAGCTCTTAATAATCTTTCGCTTTACTAATCTTTATTTAATTTCAATATTCCCCAGTTCTTCCCAGTATTCCGC
>JANMMS010000029.1:0-53981 GCA_031373525.1 Ferruginibacter sp. | reverse complement strand
GGAGTCGGGCCCGTGTCTCAGTGCCCGTGTGACTGGTCGTGCTCTCACACCAGTTACTGATCGCAGGCTTGGTGGGCCGTTACCCCGCCAACTACCTAATCAGGCGCACGCCCATCCAAAACCGGCCGAAGCCTATAATAACAAAGAGATGCCTCTTCGTTATGTTACGGTGTATTAATCTCCCTTTCGGAAGGCTATTCACCAGTTATGGGAAGGTTGCGTACGTGTTCCGCACCCGTTTGCCGGTCGTCATCAGGTATTGCTACCCATGTTACCCCTCGACTTGCATGTATTAAGCCTGCCGCTAGCGTTCATCCTGAGCCAGGATCAAACTCTCCATTGTAAATGTTTTGTTTGAAACGACTGTGTAATTTCATTGGAAATTAACGTCAAATTCTAAATTATTATTTGCGCTAACATTACCTTGTTAATCAATATGATTAGTTGCTGCTGTTTCCAATCTTTCAAAGAACTTTTGACTATACTTTCGTACCCATTTTGATTTGGGACGGCGAAAGTAAGAGCCTTTATTTTATCATTCAAATTTTTCTAAACTTCTTGTTGCTTTTTTCCCTTTGGAAAACCCCTTTTTTTAATTGGGAGTGCAAAAGTAAGAGCACTGAATCTATTAACCAAATTTAATTTCACTTTTCATGAAATTATTTTTATTTTTTGATCCTTTTAGTGCGGGATTTTTTTAAGAACTATGCTCTTTTTTCAAAAGCGGACGGCAAAGATAAGGGCACAAATTTTCTAAGCAAAATTAATTTGGTTCTTTTGCTGTTAAAATAAATTAAAACAGGGTATGAAAAGCCTGTAAGCTTTGCTGAGCGTAGATTTCAACTGGAAGAAATATTTAAAATATATAAGGGATTTTTTTTCGGAATAAGAAATAAGGAAGATAAAATAAGAAATAAGGAAGTTTGGTCTGTTTGATGCCAAACTACTTTCTTATTCCTTATTTCCCATTTCTTATTCCTTATTTTACTTCTTCATATGCAACATGCATCAGTTGAAGCCCCTGGGGAGGTACCGAAAAATCAACCAATGCCTGGTCATGTAATTCTATAATCTGTTTAAACTTAATCAATGACGTTCTTTCTCTTCCAACCTGAAGCATTGTTCCAACAAGCCCTCTTACCATCCCACGCAAAAACCTGTTTGCTGAAACACGATAATAAATTATGCCGTTCCCCTTTATCCATTCACTTTCAAGGATAGTACAGTTGTAAGTACTTACCTGTGTATTGCGTTTTGAAAAAGATTCGAAATCTTTTACATCCTTTAAAATTATTGCTGCCTGTTTCAATAGTTCCAAATTCAATTTATAAGGATAGAAATATGCCCTGTCTGATAAAAACGGGTCTTTATTCATGTATAAAGTATATTCATAGGTTCTGTATTTAGCATCAAACCTGCAATGAGTGTCCTTCTTTACTTCAAAGATATTTTTTACAACAATATCAGCCGGTAATATGGCATTCAGATGATAAACAATCTTCTCCCAATCCGGGATAACAGGAAATTCAAAATCAAAATGAAAATAATTCTGTAATGCATGTACTCCTGCATCTGTTCTTGAAGAACCAGTCAAATTAAATGTTGATTTGAAATAGACCAACAATGCTTTTTCTATTTCATCCTGTATCGCATTGGCATTCTGCTGCGACTGAAAACCGGCATACAATGTACCCTTGTATGAAACTTCTATGAAATAACGGGACATGATGCTGAGAATTAATGACGGATCATTGCTTTAAAACGGGTTATATAATATTCTTCCGTAAGTTTATTTATCAACCCGGAAAAATTATGAGTATCAAAAACCCTGGGATATGCAGCATCAAAAAAATTATATCTACCCTCATCTTTTAAAAACAATACACTCAAGTTACTAACCTGTTCCGTAGAATAACACTTTGATTTAAATGCCTTTTTTGCAACAGCTATCATATCATCATCACTGGTTTCTGCCGCCATTTTTTTTCTAAGTTTCAAAAAATCATCCCCGGTTGCATTTGCCTTACAATCCGAATTTGTCATAATTGAATATGTTGATTCCGGCCTTGGTTCTGCCGTATCTATTTTCGCATTAGTTAATTCCTTATTACTGTTATTCGCTTCAGTTGCAACAACCGATTTGCCGGCCGTTGTAGCAGAATCAACCTTTTGGGCATTATTCTTTAATTCAACAACAGGAGGAACAGTTTTCGGATTATCTCCTGTCCCGGCTTCCGTTTTTACTTCCTGATTAGTTTTGGCCTCACTTATTGGTTCTTCAGACTGAACACGCGCTTCTGTTTTTTCTTTAATATTGACAGCTGTATTGTCCGGGATCAAAATCCTGATGGTATCTTTCTTATTATCATAAGTATCAACATATACTAACGACAGACCTGCTGATTCAATTACAGAAAAAAGTTTTATTACCGGATTCACCGGTTCAATATCAGCCTTTTCTACTCCCGCCTCCACTTCATTCTTAATGCCAACAGTTGATACTGGAATAACAATAGGTATTTCCTGCCCTTTATTTATTTCGGGAACAACTGGTTTTTGTTTGATTGACGGAGTGCCTACAACGTCTGCAAGTACATCTGCAAATCCGTCGGACTTTGTTCCAGATAAGCTGTCTTTTAAAGTGGTTATAGCTGATGACATAACAATATCCATTGTTTGCATATTGAATAAACCCCAGCCTTTTGAGTCAAAATTCTTTAAGATATATCCTGCATCATTTTTAACTGATATAGTTATTTTCTGTAAAGGCCATTCGTTCTTAGGAAATCCTATACCCAATTCATATTTACCATCCTGTAGTTTTGGAATTACCAGGTATCCTGCCGTTGAAGAGCTTAATAACCGATCAGCCATCCTAATATAAAATGACTGTTTATTCTCTGTTTGTATATAAACGAAATGATTTTGCTGCGCTGACATCCTGTTTGTTAACAGGGAAAGAAAAACAATAAAATGGAAGAATTTCATATTGCAAAGATACTTTTATTTCAAACCTAATTAATATAGCCGATTTGCCTTTTATAAAAAAAACACTACTTATTTATTTTACAGCATTTACTTTTGCCTTTCAAAAAACAGTAAATATGAAAAGAGTATGCTTCTTATTGGCATTAACGTTGGGTTCTTTTATTAGCCAAGCCCAACCGGGTGAAGAACAAAAGGACACAACATGGAAAAAAATTCTTCGTGAAAGCTATCCACGTATCAATGATCTTGTACATACAAAACTTGATGTAAGGTTTGATTACGAAAAAAGTTATTTATACGGTAAAGAATGGCTTACACTGCAACCACATTTTTATCCTACAGACAGTTTGTTACTTGATGCAAAGGGAATGGAGATCAAAGAACTTTCCATGATGAAAGGCGCCATCAAAACTCCTTTAAAGTATAAGAATGACGGGATGCAATTGAATGTAAAACTGGATAAAACTTACCAGGGAAAAGAAAATTATACTATATATATTGATTATATCAGTAAGCCAAATGAATTAACGGTAAAAGGCAGTGCCGCTATCAATGATGCAAAGGGACTGTATTTTGTTAACCCGAAAGGAGAAGATAAAGATAAACCAACTCAAATCTGGACACAGGGAGAAACAGAGGCAAACAGTGCCTGGATGGTTACCATAGATAAGCCGAATCAGAAAACAACACAGGAGTTAACCATGACCGTTCCTGCAAAATATGTAACATTGAGTAACGGATTATTAAAAAGCCAGAAGGTAAATAATGATGGCACCCGCACTGATTATTGGAAGATGGATTTGCCGCATGCACCCTATTTATTCTTTATGGGTGTTGGCGATTACTCCATTACAAAAGATACGTACAAAGGAAAAGAAATAAGTTATTATGTTGAAAAAGAATATACTGCTGTTGCACGTAAGATTTTTGGCAATACACCTGAAATGATCAAATTCTTTTCGGAAAAACTGGGTGTTGATTATCCATGGGCAAAATATGCTCAGATTGTTGGAAGAGATTATGTAAGCGGAGCTATGGAAAATACGACCGCTACCTTACACCAGGAAAGCGCTTATCAAAATGCCAGGCAACTTAAAGATGGTGTTGCCTGGGAAAGTACCATTGCACATGAATTGTTTCACCAATGGTTTGGCGACCTGGTAACTGCAGAAAGCTGGAGCCATTTGACCGTGAATGAAAGCTTTGCTAACTATAGCGAATACTTGTGGTATGAATACAAATTTGGAAAAGACAAAGCTGATGAACATAATTTTCAGGATATGCAGGGATACCTGTTAAGTGGTGCTGATAACACTGACCTGGTAAGGTTTCATTATGCAGACAAAGAAGATATGTTTGATGCAGTGAGTTATAACAAAGGAGGCAGGATCTTACACATGCTTCGCAATTATGTAGGCGACGATGCTTTTTATAAATCATTGAATAATTACTTAACTACCAATAAATTCAAAGCAGGAGAAGCGGGTCAATTGCGCCTTGCTTTTGAAGAAGTAACCGGCAGAGATATGAACTGGTTCTGGAACCAATGGTATTATGGAAGTGGCCATCCTTCATTAAATATTTCATATAACTACGACCTTCCGGGAGTTGCAAGAGTAATCATTGAACAAACTCAGAAAACTGGAAAAGTTTTCCGTTTACCCATTGCCATTGATGTATATAATGGTGCAACAAAAAACAGGACCAATGTATGGATCGAAAATAAAACAGATACTTTTTCTTTTGCATACTCACAAAAGCCCGACCTGATCAATGTAGATGCAGATAAAATTTTATTGGCTAAAAAAACTGATAATAAATCAGAAGAGAATTATATAGCACAATATAAATATGCTAAAACATATTTAGACAGAAAAGAAGCACTTGATTATTTTGGTAAGAAGAATATGCCTGAAATAGTCAAGGGACTTACTGACAGGTTCTCAGGATTAAGGATCAGTACCATTCAAAAGATTGGAACAATGCCTTATAAAACCGATCCGGTTGTATTGGAAACAATGGAAGATATTGCAAAGAATGATAAAGATAATAGAACACGTGCTGCAGCAATAAAATTCCTGGTAAAAACAAAGAATGCCAAATATCTTTCTATATTTCAAAGTAATGTTTCAGATTCTTCATATAGTATTGCGGGAGCTTCGCTGGAAGGACTTACATCGCTTGATTCTGCAAATGCATATTCCCTTGCCAAAAAATACAGTGTTGATGCCAAAGGAGATCTTGGTAAGATCGTAAGTGATATCATTATAAAGAACGGAACGGAATCTGATTTTGATTTTATAGCCGGACGTTTTGATAAAGCTCCTTTAAGCGAAGAAAAACTTGGTATGACTGAAACATTTTGTTCTTACCTTATAACGGTTAACAATACCGAAAAAGTAAAAAAAGGTATTGATATGATCATAAAATTCAGGAATGCTATACCAGAACAGTACAAGGGATTTACCGATCCAATGATGAAGAGTTCACTGGATAAATTATCAAAAGCAAAGAGTAAGGAAATACAGGATTATATAGATTCTGTCTTTAAATAACAACTTCTTATACCTTTTATACTTATAAAAAAGAGACCGCCATACATGACGGTCTCTTTTTTTATTTAATAATTAAATAGCTAAAGTTGCCAACACCGTATTCATACTTCTAACTGCATCTGCACTTTTGATCATTGCAGCTTTCTCTTCTTCATTTAATTTATAATCAACAATACTTTCCCATCCATTCTTTCCAATGATTACCGGCACCCCGATACAAATATCATTGAGACCATATTCGCCCTCCAGGTAAACACAGCATGGCATCAGCTTCTTTTCATCCCTTACGATCGCTTCAACCAATGAAGCTCCGCAGGCGCCCGGGGCGTACCAGGCCGAAGTTCCCAGTAGTCCGGTCAAAGTAGCTCCACCTACCATGGTATCTGCAGCTACTTTTTTTAGCGCTGCCTCATCAAGATGGTTTGCAGCCGGAGTTCCGCAATAAGTTGCCAGCCTGGTTAAAGGTATCATGGTTGTATCTCCATGTCCGCCGATTACAGTTGCCTGGAGGTCATTAGGAGAACACTTCATTGCCTGGCTAAGGAAATAACGAAACCTGCTACTATCTAATATCCCGCCCATACCAATGATCCTGTTCTTTGGAAGCCCGCTTGATTTCAATGCCAGGTAGGTCATAGTATCCATTGGGTTACTGATAACAATAATAATAACATCCGGTGAGTATTTTAACAGGTTCTGCGTTACTGTTTTTACAATACCTGCATTTATGCCAATCAGCTCCTCACGAGTCATTCCGGGTTTACGGGGAATGCCTGAAGTTATCACTGCAACTGCACTTCCGGCAGTTTTTGTATAATCATTGGTACTACCTGTGATCCTGGTATCAAATCCTTCGATCTGTGCAGTTTGCATCAGGTCCATGGCCTTTCCTTCTGCCACACCTTCTTTAATATCTACCAATACCAATTCATCGCAAAGCTGTTTACGGGCAATATTGTCGGCACAGGTGGCTCCCACTGCCCCTGCTCCTACTACGGTTACTTTCATGTGTAAATTTTAATAAGTTTTATTAATGTTCTTTTGCGTTGCAAAGTTAACCTGATTAGTGTTTGAGTGATATTGAACTGAAAATTAAATTAAAAAAATATTTTGTTGATAGTTTAACTAAGCTATGGGAAACTTTGGAGCGATTATTCGTTCTCTGTGTAAATGAAAAACCCAACCATGAGATCTACCCTTGTAATTTTTTCGATTTGCATGCAAATGACATTATTTGCAAATGCCAGTTCACCCAATTTAACGGCTGAGTATATTAACAGAGAAAAGTCTGTTTCAATAAAATGGCAAAATACGGATAGCAGGGTTACAGCCTATATTTTACAAAGAAGTGCTGACAATAACAACTGGAAAGATATATATATAATAGAATCTTCAAAATTCAGTAAGAAAAAACTGGAAAAATTTTCTGACCAAAATCCCCAGCCAACAAAAAATCACTACCGCCTTAAAATGTTATTGGAAGGCAGCAATAGTGAATACTCCCAAACTATTGTGGTAATAATCGGTAACACCGCTAATAGCTGGGTCATGTTCCCCGTTCCGGTACGTGATGTTTTAAACCTTCAATACAACGGGAGTGATGCTATTCCGGGAGTGATCAGCATTTTTATACAGAATATTCATGGATATATTCTTTTAAGAAATAGATTTTCGTCTTTAAATAGGATCATTCAATTACCTGTAAGCAATCTTGGAAGAGGGATATATGATATCCGGATCGTAGTTAATGATGTGATCGTATGGAACCAACGCTTTGTTAAATAGACCTCACCCCAACCCTCTCCAAAGGAGAGGGAGTGTGATTGAGTAAGAGACTTGATTTATATTCTATAATAAGGTTTTATTTAAAAGAAACCAACGCATTGTGAAATATGCCTCACCTCAACTCTCTACAAAGGAGAGGGAGTGTGATTGCGGAAGAGACTTGATTTATATTCTATAATAAGGTTTTGTTTAAAATACTTACAATGATTCTGCCACTGTTTCCATTTTAATTTCACCACTAAAAGCTTTTACAAAATTTCCTTTTTTATTATATAAATATATTGAAGGGTAACTTCTTATTTTGTAAAAGCTGCCTAAAAAATATGTGGCATCTCTGCCAATGGTTATTTTTGGGTAATCAGCTATCTTATATTCCTCATAGAAATTTTTAATGTGAATGAAATCCAAAGAAGATACCATAACGATCTGTGTTTTTTTAAAGAGGTCAATGTGTTCGAGAAGGTCTTTGGTTGCCCTCAGGCAATGGCCACAATCAGGGCTAAAAAGCATGATGATCGTAGCTTTTCTTTTTTTCAGATCATCCTTTGTAAATTTAATGCTGTCAGGAACCGTCATTATATTAAAAAGCGGTATCACCGAAAATCGCTGATAAACCGGTAAACTATCTGACTGTGCATCAGCTTGTTGAAATCCAATAATACAAATAATGACTATTAATATCCTTTTCATTTTGTAAAATTACTTTTTATATGACAAATAAGCTGCAATTCAAATGATAAACTGATTAGGAAGTTTTCGCAGTTACATTTACTATCCCTACTTTTGCAACCATTAAATTACAAAATAAATTATGGCAACTACAGCAGATATCCGTTCTGGATTGATCCTTAAAATTGAAGGCAGCTTATATTCTGTGATCGAATTCGGACAGAATAAAACAGCCCGTGCAGCAGCAAAGGTTTGGGCAAAAATGAAAGGAGTTGATAATGCCCGTACGATAGAAATAACCTGGAACAGTGGTGAAACTATTTTCCCGGTAAGAGTGGAACGTAAACCATACCAGTACTTATATAAAGATGATACGGGGTATAGTTTTATGGATACAGAAACTTTTGAACAAATAACAGTTGCAGAAACAATGATCGACGCCCCCAAATTTTTAAAGGACGGACAGGAAGTTTCTGTTTTGATGAATGGAGAAACAGATCTTCCCATGAGTGTTGAATTACCGGATAAAATTGTATTACTTGTAACCTATAGCGAACCTGGAATGAAAGGTGATACTGCAACCAGGACATTAAAACCTGCAACGGTAGAAACAGGTGCAACGGTAAATGTTCCGTTATTTGTTAATGAAGGAGAAATGATCCGGGTGAATTCAAAGACGGGTGATTATATTGAGCGGGTGAAATAGTTTATTGGTTTATTAGATTACTTGTTTATTAGTTGACCACATTTTATAGAAATGGAAAGCAATTACTGTTTTCCATTTTTTTATTCATTTTTTGGAACTTCTTTTGATCCGGCATATAATTCATATTCAAAAAGCCTGCAATCAATTTTACTGGTATAAAATTCAATGCGGCGTTTGGGTTTTAAGCCGATCTTTTTTGCAAGTTCCAGGTTTCCGGTAAAAATATATCCCAAATATCCTTTGCATTTTTGTTTAAAAAAATCTCCCATCCGTTTGTATGTTTTTTCAAGTTCATCCTCCACTCCCATTCTGTCACCATATTCCGGATTCAGGTAAACAACTCCGTTCCCGTTTTCAATAATGGTTGTTTCTTCAAAATCACAAACGGCAAAATCAATCAATTCTTCCACACCGGCGATACCGGCATTTACTTTAGAAATATTAACAGCATCTTCGCTGATATCCGTTGCAATGATCTTCAGATCATCAACCACTACTACCTGTTTTTCCAAAAGTGAAAATTCATTGTTATGAAATTTTTCTTCATATCCGGCAGCATGCATGAAAGAATAATTATTACGGTACAACCCGGGTCTGCGGTTGGTAGCGATCATCGCAGCTTCAATGGCCAATGTACCTGACCCGCACATCGGATTAATGAAGGGTGATTGCTTGTCCCATTTACCTGCCAGTATGGTTGCTGCAGCCAGTGATTCAAGCATGGGTGCTTTACCGGGTATTTTTCTATACCCATGTTTTGATAATGTTTCACCTGAAGTATCAATAAAAATTTCTGCAACATCCTCTTTCCAATACAAATGAATTACTATGCCATTCAACTCAGATCCGGAATCAGGCCTTTCCCCGGTTTTATTTCTAAAGCGGTCGGCTATAGCATCTTTTACTTTAACATTGGCAAATAAATTATTGGTGATGGTCTCGTTGCTGACATTGCTGCTGATAGAAAAATAACCCTTTGCCGGAATGATATTTTCCCATTCATACTCCAGTAAATTATTGTAAACATCTGTTGCATTGTTTGATTTGAATTCTTTTAAAGAGAACAATACCTGGCTGGCGCAACGCAGGTTCAGATTTAATTTAATGCAATCTAATATACTTCCTTCCAGTTCCACTCCGGTTTTAAATAATCTCACCGGTTTGAACCCCAATTCAATAATTTCCTGTTGAAGGTATTGCGATAAGCGGTTGCTACAGGTTACGATGATGCGGCTGGAAGTTGTGAATGATTGCATGGTGAGCAAAGATAACGGTTAGCCATTAGCTAATACTATTCGCAGTAACCATTATCTGATCAGTACAACGGTTCCTTTTCTGAAAATCTGACCGCAAATATTGTTTGCCTTTATCATGTAAACATAAGTACCAGGTATTTGCTGTTTACCTTTATAAGTACCATTCCAACATTTTTTAGGATTAGCAGTATAAAATAATAATTCACCCCAGCGGTTGTAGATGCTTAACCTGAAATAGCCAACATTATTCCAGTATGGCACACCAAAACAATCATTCAATCCATCATTATTCGGCGTAAAGGATGAAGGTACCAGGTAACCATTCTGTTGATTGTTGGTAAATACTTTTACTTCTATACTATCCGAAGCTAAACATCCGTTAGAAGCAGTTGCAGTAACATAATACATTGTTGTTACTACTGGTGAGGCTATAGGGTTATTAATAAAGGGATCATTTAATGTTGAAGCAGGCGACCATATATAATTACTTGCCCCACTTACTGCAAGATTTGCAAATGTCTTCAGGCAATCTATATCATTTGATTTATTAACACTGAGAACAGGAACTTGCTTCACTCCAAGATCAACTTTCCTGATAAGGCTGTCACAACCTGCATTTGTTCTGAGTGTATCTGAATAAATACCAATTGTATTTACAACTATACCCCATGGTAAGGTATAAGTTTCACCCGGACAAATGGATGCTGATTCACTGCTGACAGCCGCAGCCGTTAAAGTAAGATTTACTGCCCGTCTAACACTATCACATCCAAATGAATTATACAAAGTATCATAATAAATACCAGTTGCATTCACAACAGCACCCCATGGTAAGGTATAAAATTGTCCTGCACATATAGTTGCATTAATAGAGTCAATTACAACTGTAGACTCAAAAACCCTTATCGAATCTCTCTTAGAGCAATTGGCATAAGTTACTTTTACCCAATATAATCCTGGATTATTAACGGCATAAGTATTGTTTGCAGACCCATCCTGCCATTGGTAACTGGCTCCCGACCAGGAAGTAGCATCTAATATTAATACTGATGCAAGGTTACAAAACATTGTATCATTTCCCAATTCAACCCTGGGGCGTGCAGGAATGATGACAGGTAAGGAATACGTACTTTGCCCGCCACAACCGGTATTAAGAACAGCAAGGGAAACCGTATATGTCTGATCAACGGGTAATATTGGATAACTAAATTGTGGTGCGACTTCTGTAGAAGTTTGACCGTTATAACCAAAGTCCCAGTTATATTGAACAGCTGTTCCAAATGAGGAGTAATTAACAAATGTTACAAGATCGCTGTTATTGCAATCGAACAGGGAAATAAAATCAGCATTGGATAAACAACTGTTTATGGTTGCACAGGTATCTGCATGTAATACAGCCGACAGGTGGAGATCAATGGTTCCATTCACAGGAAGATTAGGCGAAATATTCATCCTAACGGGTGTGAACACCTGCATATAATAACTGCCCGGTGGTAAACACTTATAGGTATCCTGTGTTTGTGCATCCTGTACACAGCTTCGTTCCTGCATGGCACCGCAATTTCCAATCATCAGCCGGTATTTGATATCCGACGGGTTTGCATTGGTATTTTCTGTTAGATAAGTTGTAACATCCAATGTGTCAGTACCTGTAATATCTATCTTAAACCAAGAAGTTTTATATTCAGTTGTTGTAGCACCTGCAGGGCAGGTAAGTATAGGATTATACTCACCATAATCCGTTCCAATACTATGACAATCTACAGTAACTGTAGATGTGTTTGTACCGGCACCACTCAAAGAAGCTGTAATAGGATTACTGCAGAAATCACCAGCATATATTACATTAATACTATCAAACAAAATGGAAACTTCCAACTGGCTATTGGGGTGCATCCCCCCTGATAAGTCTGGAAATGAGGTTGGGTTATCAACAACTATATAATACCTAAATGGTAAGGGAGAACAATCCCTGTAAAAAATGGCTTCATTAGATGTAACTGTACAACCATTGAAGGGATTTCCAGTGATAAGTCTAAGCCCCTGCGCAATGGTAGAATCTACCTGACCAGTATTTACCACATTAGAGAAAGGCAACGAACCATTCACATTACTTTCATATACAGAAAATTTAAAGGGTTGTTGTTTGTCGATTGTTTTATTTGAAACTTTTACTCTAACAATCCCAGGTTTGTCCACAACAAAAGTGTACCATAAATTTCTCCTGGGTACAAGACCAACGGCAATGGAATTTACCTGTGAAAACAAATAATTATTTACTGTTGTGTTATAAATATTAGAATTATAAACAGCACAGATATTATTAAATGGGTCAGATTGCCCGGCACCGGTAGTACAATAAATAAAATCATTGCTGGGTGCCCGGCTTGCATTGAAGGGATTTACATCACCGGTTTTCCCATTGTGATAAATACTATCTGGGGGTATTGTACCGAAATCATATGAATTATTTGCATAATCGAAGCGGGAATAATTCCCCACTTGGTCGATATATATTTTTGGCACTACACTATTACAGTTGTTTGTATTAGAAGCAAAGATCACCAATGTATATGTGCCGGGTTGCAAACGGCATATTTGTATCTGGCCATTGGATTGTAAGCAAGGTTGTATAGGATTAGCAGTTGGAAAACTGGAAGAATCCGTTCGTGCATTCCCGGGATACACAGATCCAAAATAATTTTCAGTATTTATAGATAAATAGCTTTCCTGTATTGTACGGAAAACATAATACGTGACTTTAGTCATTGATGCGGAACAGGCAGGAATTGGATGAGTTATAAAGGGAGTATCAACAATACAATTATAATTTTCCCTATAGAGGGTATATGTTGTATCAGTTTTTGGGTAAGCAGCTGTACTGCCTAAGCGTGGCCCCCATTGTAGTAAGAAAGGCAAGCCTGTTGTTGTATCAATGGCCGCCTTATAGGGGCGATTGTATTTTGGCCCGGCGCATGGAAAACTAACTGAGATGGTTACCTGGCTTGCGATACCAACGTAAGTCTGGTAAGAACCAACCTGGTTTTGTGGCTGATTGGCATAACTTGATCCTATCCCATAACAAACCAATGTGTACCAACCAGCCGGCAATGCAGAACAATTTCCATTAGAAGTTGTTGTGAAACATTGCCATTGGGCAGGCAAAACGCTTAACCCGTTAATTCCATCTGTCGCCTTCCCTGAAAATAAGGTTTTAAACCCATTTTTATACCCACATCCTGTTAAACCGGTAATGGAAATATTAGCCGGGGCATTTAAATAGAACTGCCGGTAGATAGCTTTGGTACCCGGCTGCCCGAAAATATTACAGGGTATGTAACCATTTATTGGAACAGCATTATCCCTGCAGGAAAAATAATCAATAGCACTTTGCACCGTTCCACCAGAAGCTGGTAAAAAGCTAAGAATATCACCCATATTTTCTGCATTAGCCGGGCTTTCATGAATTGTATTGATTGTATTCACCTGTACTTCTACCCGGTTTCCTTGTGCAGCATTAATATCAGCACCAAAGGTTACATATGTATAGGTGCCGGGTATTGCACAAACTTTGGCCAACCCTTCACATTCATAATTATATTGAATGCATTGTGAATAAGGTACCAAACCATTGATCCTGGAAGGATAATCATGAACATTTTGTGCGATCGATAGTGCATTAGCATCTCCCAAATAAAGTTTACTCCAGGTGTTATTAAGAGGCGGTGAAGAATTGTAAAGGCTAATGATCCCACTATCAGCTATTGAAAACCCGCGGTACATTGCTTTCTTATTAGCCGTAAAGCATACTGTATCCCATGGCAAAACCGTGTTGGCACAACCAAAAGTATCAATGCTGGCGTAAGTAATACCATTTACCAATGATTGCATTACTCCACCAACTGCGTGCAGGGTATCAAAAGCACCAGGCACATTCAATGAATATTGGCTACTGGAATTAGAGGTTTTTACATGAATGTTCAGGGTGAATTTTTGACCCAAACCTGTTAACCCACAAAAAGGGGTAGACGAAGTCGAAAAATCGCCAAAATTACTGTTGTAGGTATTTACCGGCTGCAGAGAATCATATCCTAAAACCTGCAGCGTATAATTACCGGGATCCAGGCAAGGAAGATTATTATTTGAAAATTCGAACTGGCTGATGATATTAATGGTATCTAATGTAGCACATGAATTAGACAAAGGTTGTTTGTATAAACGAAGAAGTAAATTCTGTCCGCAATAAATCTGAGAAGCGTTTATACTTAAATTGGCAGTAGTAGCAAGGTTGAATATAAAAAATGAACTAATGTTATATTTTTCTCCATTATAATCAACTCCTGCAGCTGGCAAGGAAGGTGAACAGGGATGTAAGCTATGGCGGCCATTGCATGCATGATAATCTGTTGAAGTTGTAGTTACGCCGGATGAACTGGATGGTAATATACCAAGATTATTAGAAGGCGGAATGGCTGAAAGTATTGGTTCCGGGGCATGGGCAGCTGCTGTACCGGCTGTTACCAGTGTAACCTGAACACTATCATTAAAGTTTTGATGAGAAAATAGCTGGATAGAATAGATAGTATTTGTGTTCAATTCTTCACAAGTGTAAAATTTACGAGCTGCAAAATTAGTGAGTAGTAAAGAATCACATCCACCAATAACTGGTAAAGAAGGAAACGAATTGATTCTTACATCACCCCTGTAAAGTTTATAGCCAAAAGTTTGACTAACTGAAACGTTTTTATATGAGAGAAAAAAAGCAACATAATCAAAGTAAGCTGCTGTTTTAAAAACATGCCAGGTACTTTTATTGTATTGTTGGTAATTGCCCAATGAAGTGCACACTTCAGTAGCATCCTCAATTGATTGACAATCCACGGGGTAAAAAACCGTTTTCACTCCTTCAGTAATTGTCCCAAAGTCATATGCCTGATTTGGATAATCATATGCAGAGGTTGTAGAGCCGATTTCTACCTGTATAAATACATTGCCATTTGCACTGCTTTTTGCAGATACCTGCACCAGGTAATCTCCCTGTTCAATGCAGGGATGGAAGCTACTTCCGAATAAACCGATGGGGGTAAGTTTGGTGCTAATACTAGATACACCTGGCAAACACGCATTGGTTTTATAAATGGCAAAGCCTGCATCACCTGATGGAATACCAGTTCCGCTCTGAGCCAATGTAACCCGAACAGTTCGGGTAGTAGGTATTGAGAATTTGTACCAAACAGATTTTTGTGTTTGACCTGCAAGTACTATAGCAGGTGCAAATGTTTCCCCGGATTCAATCGTAGCGGCAGAAATACTATTAATGGAAGAATTAAAAACACCCATTCCAAATCCATTATTGGAAATATTTACAATACTTGCATTCGTACAATTATCATTTTGGGAAAAAGAAGCTAAAGAAATAAGCAGGAATAGTATACCTAAAAATAATCTTCCTGGTTGAAGCAAAAGTTTAAGATTTGATAACACTGCTTTTCCTTTTTTATAGAATACTAAGATACAGTCTCTATATTGATAAAAACTCTTGTTGTTTACATTTCTTATGACCACTATAAGTCAATAGTAGCTGCCTATCAGATAAAAATAATTATCTTGTGTTATGGATATGCAAAAAGAAATAAGGCTTGCTGTATTGATTGATGCAGACAATGTGCCTTACAGCAATGTAAAAGGTGTGATGGAAGAGATTGCCAAATATGGCACACCAACATTTAAAAGAATTTATGGCGACTGGACCAAGCCAACCGTTTCGGGATGGAAAAATGTTTTATTGGAAAATGCCATAACACCTATTCAGCAATACAGTTATACCAGCGGAAAAAACTCCAGTGATTCTGCTTTGATCATTGATGCCATGGATATTTTATATTCAGGGAAAGTAGACGGGTTTTGTATCATCTCCAGCGACAGCGATTTTACCAGGCTTGCCACCAGGCTTCGTGAAGCAGGTATGAAAGTTTTTGGCATCGGGCAAAAGAAAACACCCAATCCGTTCATAGTTGCCTGTGATAAATTTATCTACATGGAAATTATTCCAATGGCAGATGAAACAGATTCAACTGAAACGACAAAACCGAAAGAAGTAAAACAGAAACCGAAAGCCTCTGTTGATAAAATTGGAAAAGAAACGATCAAATCTATCAGAGTTACAATCAATGACCTGGCAGATGAAAATGGCTGGGCATTTTTGGGTGATGTGGGGAATTTATTATTAAAAAAGCATCCCAATTTTGATCCGAGAAATTTTGGTTTTTTAAAACTAACCCCACTGATAAAATCATTGCCTCAATTTGAGATAGATAAAAGGGAAACGGATAAGGCAGGGATAAAGCTGGTGTATATCAGGAACAAGGATTGAGGAGGAAGATACTGGATGCTGGATACTGGATACTGGATGCTGGATCCGTTCAAGATCCACTCTTTAATATTGAGATACATTTTTCCAGGCTATCTTTCCAAAAAGGAATTTCTATATTAAAAACCTGTTGAATTTTAGTAGTATCCAACACAGAATAATTTGGTCGTTTTGCCGGTGTGGGATATTGAGCAGAAGAAACAGGATTTACCATGCAGCTACTTGCTGAAATTTCTTTTATAGCCAATGCAAACTCATACCAGCTGATAACTCCTCTGTTTGAATAATTGTAAATGCCTGCCTTCGGATGTTCATTTGCAGTAATGATCTTCATAATAGCATCAGCAAGATCATTGGCATAAGTTGGGCATCCAACCTGGTCATTCACTACTGATATACTTTCTTTTTCACTCATTAAACGCAACATGGTCTTCACAAAATTTTTTCCAAAACTGCTGTAAACCCAGGAAGTTCTGATGATGATAGTGGAAGGATTAGTTTTTACAGCTTCATTTTCTCCCAGCAGTTTGGAAGCTCCATAAGTATTTACCGGATCGGTTTCATTGATTTCTATGTACGGTTTTGTAGCATTTCCGTTGAAAACATAATCTGTTGAGATATGTATTAAGAGGGCATTGTATTTTTTACATACAGCGGCAAGATTTCCAACAGCCGTTCCATTGCTTTCAAATGCTGTATCTTTTTCGGTTTCCGCTTTATCCACAGCAGTATAAGCAGCACAGTTAAAACAATAACTGATATTATTTTGACTAAAAAAATCTTCCACAGAAGCCTCATCCGTAATGGAGAGTTGTTCTCTTGAAACAAATAAAAAATGATATTCAGGATAAAGTGAAGCCATTGTTCTGAACTCCATTCCAAGTTGTCCGTTGGCCCCGGTTACTAAAATATTTTTCTTATTGCTCAAAATGCAGGAAGATTAAGGAATAAATTCAAAATTATTTTTACAATCTTTAAATAAAGGCTGAATAATATCTTTTTCAGAAATGATCTGCTTGTCAGCAGGTATCATCCAGTCGATATTCAAAAAATCATCATTGAATGCAATGCCGGCTTCCGAATCTTTATGATAGAACACATCGCATTTATATAGCACAACAGCCGTTTCACTAAGAACGGAATATCCATGGGCGAATCCCTGGGGTATAAATAATTGTTTGTGGTTATCTGCAGACAACTCAATTGCATAAGGTTTTCCAAATGTGGGTGAACCTTTGCGGATATCAACCACAACATCCAGGATATTTCCGGCCAGCACCCTTATAAATTTTGTTTGGGCATGTGGATTCAATTGATAATGCAATCCGCGTATTACGCCATAAGAAGAACTGGCCTGGTTGTCCTGAACAAATTTTATGTCAACTCCTTCTGCGGAACAAGTTTTCGCATTATAACTTTCAAAGAAATAACCCCTGCTGTCTTCAAATACAACAGGTTTGTAGATCAGTAAACCCGGAAATTCAGTTTTAATAAAAGGCATATAATAATTGATAATTTTAAAATTGATAATTGATAATTTTTATCACTAACTGAAGCCGCGTGATAAATATATTATCCATTAACAATTATCCTTTAGAATACATTTTTTTGAAATATTCAACTGTTTCAGTCAAACCATCTTCAAATTTTCTGGTTGGTTGATAACCTAATAATTTTTTTGCCAAAGAAATATCAGCCAGGGAATTTCTGATATCACCTGCTCTGGGTTCCCTGTAAGTAGGATTCCAATCACTTTCCAGGTATTGCTGGCAGGCATTGTATAAATAATTTACTGTAAAATTTTCACCTATAGCCACATTATATATCCTTTTCAATGCTTCTTTATTTTCTGTTAGCATGCCTTTTATGTTAACCTGTACGGCATTGTCAACATAAGTAAAATCCCTTGTTTGTTCGCCATCACCATTAATATATACAGGTGTTTTGTTAATGATCCCTTTCACAAATAAAGGTATTACGGCAGCATAAGCTCCATCGGGATCCTGTCGCGGACCAAAAATATTAAAATAACGAAATCCAATACAATTAATCCCATAGACATCTGAAAATACCTGTGCATACAATTCATTGGTTTTCTTTGTAGCAGCATATGGCGACAGGCAATTACCTATTTTGTCTTCATGCTTCGGCAATGTAGGTTCATCGCCATAAACAGAAGAAGAAGAAGCGTAAACAAATTGCTTTACTTTATTATCTACAGCAGCTTTCAGCATGTTTGTAAAGCCTCCAACATTAACTTCGTTAAAATACAATGGTTCCTTAATTGAACGCGGAACAGACCCAAGAGCAGCCTGATGGCTGATATAATCAATCCCTTCACAAGCAAGGTTACATGTTTCTGAATTTCTGATATCTCCATCTATAAATTCAAATGCAGCATATTTTTTAAGAACAGAAAGGTTTTTTTCAAACCCATTTGCCATATTATCCAGCACACGTACTTTTTTAGCACCATGCATTAATAAGTATTCTGCAAGGTGGCCTCCAATAAATCCTGCTCCACCCGTTACTAAAAACTGGTCGTTGCTGATGTCTTTTGTATGAAATGTATTGGTCATAAATTCTGGATGCAGAATACAAATTACCGGATTCAGGATATTTCCTGATATCAGGATCCTTGTAACATATTTGCAAAGTTATTTTCTTTCATTTTTTATTTTTTACTTTCCACCTTTTACAGGCTCCAGTAAGTACGGTTTTTTATTTTTCCTCTGTAAGTTCCTTTCAGATCAGCGATCATAGCCGACGGTTTTGTAATAGATGAAAAGAAATTGTCGTCATAATTCTTATAACTGTTGTGCGGCACAGTAACAATAACGGCATCATAATCTTTCACTGTCTTTTCCGTTAAGCCAAACCCATATTCATGATTCAACTCATCGCTGCTTGCATGAGGGTCGGTTATATCCACATTCAAAGAATATGATTTTAATTCTTTTACTACGTCTGCCACTTTACTGTTGCGTATATCACTAACATTCTCTTTAAAAGTAGCACCCATTACGAGTACTTTGGCTTCTTTTATGTTTCCGTTATTCTTTATGATATGCTGTAATATTTTTTTAGCTACATATTCTGCCATGCCATCATTGATAACCCTGCCAGCAAGTATCACCTGGCTGTCGTATCCCAGTTTTTGTGATTTGTATGTGAGGTAATAAGGATCAACACCAATACAATGCCCGCCTACAAGGCCCGGTTGAAATTTTAAAAAATTCCATTTGGTTCCCGCTGCTTCAAGTACTTCAAAAGTATTGATATTCATTCTGTCAAAAATGATAGAGAGTTCATTCATCAGGGCAATATTCAGATCCCTTTGTGTATTCTCAATGATCTTAGCCGCTTCTGCTACTTTTATAGAAGAAGCTTTATGAACACCCGCTTTTACAACAAGCTCATATACTTTTGCAATCGTATCAAGGCTTTCATCACAACAACCGCTTACTACTTTAATGATCGTACTGATTGTATGTTCTTTATCTCCGGGGTTTATTCTTTCTGGTGAATATCCTATCTTATAATCTACGACCATTTTGAGGCCTGAGATCTGTTCAATGATCGGCACACAATCTTCTTCAGTGCAACCAGGATATACCGTACTTTCAAAAACAACATAATCACCTTTCTTCAGTACTTTTCCTATGGTTCCACTGGCTTTTTCAACAGGTACCAGATCCGGCACATTGTGTTCATCGACCGGAGTAGGCACAGCAACAATATAAAAGTTTGCTTTTCGTAATATATCCAGGTCATTGGTAAATTCAATATCACAATTTTCAAAAGCAGATGAATCCAGTTCTTTACTGGGATCTACTCCATTTTGCATCATAGCAACTCTGTCTGCATTGATATCAAAACCGATCACTTTGATCTTTTTTGCAAACTCCAAAGCAATAGGCAGACCTACATAACCTAATCCAATAACAGCTAATGTTTTTTTCTTTTCTAATAATTCCTGGTACATATTTATTTTTTTTCTCAAACAGTAATTTAACTACTAAAATAACAGATTGGTAAAACTCAATAATTAATTTTTATTTTTTACTTTGAAATTCTTTTGGAAGTTTATTTAATTCTTCCTTAGGAAGTTTTTTAAAATACTCATAAGTTATTTTCAACCCTTCTTCCCTGCTGATCGTAGGCTTCCAGTTTAATATTTCTTTTGCTTTGGAAATATCCGGTTGCCGCTGTTTAGGATCATCTACAGGTAATGGCCTGTATACAATTTTCTGTTTAGTTCCGGTAAGTTTAATGATCTCTTCTGCAAAATCCTTTAAAGATATTTCATCGGGGTTGCCAATATTTAAAGGTTTTGTATAATCACTCATTAGTAATCGATAAATACCTTCTATAAGATCATCAACAAAACAAAAACTTCTGGTCTGGCTTCCATCACCAAAAACGGTCAGATCCTCACCACGTAAAGCCTGTCCGATAAAAGCCGGCAAAGCTCTTCCATCATTTAATCTCATACGTGGCCCATAAGTATTAAATATACGTACGATCCTTGTATCAACATTATGAAAAGTATGATAAGCCATTGTAATAGCTTCCTGGAATCTTTTTGCTTCATCATAAACACCTCTGGGACCAACCGGATTTACATTTCCCCAATAATTTTCATCCTGAGGATGTACAAGCGGGTCGCCATAAACTTCACTGGTACTTGCAACAAGGATGCGTGCATTTTTTGCCAGTGCAAGACCCAGACAATTGTGTGTTCCGAGTGAACTTACTTTCAATGTTTGAATTGGAATCTTTAAATAATCGATTGGGCTGGCAGGAGAAGCAAAATGTAATATATAATCCAATTTACCGGTTACATGTATAAATTTTGAAACATCATGATGATAGAATTCAAAATTTTTTAACTTAAACAAGTGTTCGATATTTTTCAAGTCGCCAGTAATAAGATTATCCATGCCTATTACATCAAACCCTTCTTTAATGAAGCGATCACATAAATTTGAACCTAAAAAACCTGCGGCTCCTGTAATTAAAACTCTATTATCTGACACAGCTGTTAAGTTTGAATAATTAATTATTAATAACTATAGTTCTTCTGCCAATACTCTCATAGTGAAATCCTAATTCGTTCATTTGTGATAAATCAAATAAATTTCTTCCGTCAAAAATAAGTTTAGAAATAAGTTTTGATGTTATTTTATTAAAATCAGGTGTTCTGAATTCATTCCATTCAGTTGCAATAATAAGTGCATCTGCCTTCTCAAGCGCTTCATATTGATTGTCAGTAAATTTAATCCTATTCCCCATTATTTCTTTTACATTCTTCATTGCCTCCGGATCAAATGCCGTAACAGTAGCACCTGAGGCAAGCAATGCTTCTATAATATACAATGCGGGTGCTTCCCGTATATCATCAGTATTTGGTTTAAATGCAAGGCCCCATACTGCAAAATGTTTACCTGCTAAATCATTGGAAAAATAAGCCTTTATTCTTTCTATAAGATGAAGTTTCTGTTTATCATTCACATCCATTACAGCATCCAGTATCTGAAAATTATAATTTACATCAGATGAAGATCGTGACAAAGCCTGTACATCCTTTGGAAAACAACTTCCCCCATATCCGATGCCTGGAAATAAAAATCGTTTACCTATTCTTTCATCACTGCCTATACCCCTACGAACCATGTCCACATCTGCACCAAGCCTTTCACATAATTGAGCAATTTCGTTCATAAAACTGATCTTCACAGCTAAGAATGAATTCGCTGCATATTTAGTAAGCTCTGCAGATTTCTCATCCATAAAAATAATAGGATTGCCTTGTCTTACAAAAGGGATATACAAATCGTTCATTATTTTGATAGCTCTTTGAGAAGTAGTGCCAATGACAACCCTGTCTGGTTTCATAAAGTCATCTACAGCTACTCCTTCCCGCAAAAATTCAGGATTTGATACTACATCAAAGCAATTTTCAATATTTTCTCCTGCAAATACCATTGCACTTTTTAAAATCGTTGCTTTAACTTTATCCGCTGTACCAACAGGAACGGTACTTTTATCAATGATCACTTTATAATCACCCGGTTTTATTAATTTACCCAGGTCATCTGCCACACCAAGAATATATTTCAGGTCTGCACTTCCATCTTCCCCCGGAGGTGTAGGTAATGCTAAAAAAATAACCTGTGCATCCTTTATTGCTTCGGGTAATAATGTTGTGAAATACAATCTTTCTTCTTTCTGATTTCTCAAGAACAATTTTTCTAAACCGGGTTCGTAAATAGTAATTTGTCCTTTCGTTAATTTTTCAACTTTTTTTGCATCAATATCCACACAAGTAACCGTATTACCTGTTTCCGCGAAACAAGTCCCGGTAACCAATCCAACATAACCTGTACCAATAACTGCAATTTTCATAATATTATTACTCGTTTAAATTTAGTTATCTGGCAGTGAATTCTAAAACTTTTGACACAATAAAAGCCAGTTGTTCTTCATCAAGTTCTGTATGGATCGGCAATGAAATAACCCTTTCAGTTAGCCAATCAGTAGTTGGTAATTTGTAATTGCTACCTCCAAAAGCATCAAACATTTTTTGTCTGTGAGCTGGTACCGGGTAATAAATCATTGATGGAACTCCTTTTTCAGCGAGAAACTGGTTAAGAGCATCCCGATCCGTATCATGTAAAATAATAGTGTACTGATGAAAAACATGTTTATTATTTCCTTTCCGAAACGGAATTTCTATTTTTTTATTGCCGGCAAATGCAACATCGTAATAATCAGCTGCTTTTCGCCTTGATGCAATATATTCGTCCAGATGCCTAAGTTTGATACTTAATATAGCAGCCTGAATAGTATCTAATCTCGAATTACACCCAACAACATCATGATAATATTTTTTACTCTGGCCATGAGAAGCGATCATTTTTAATTGCAATGCCAAGGCATCATCATCTGTAAAAATAGCCCCGCCGTCTCCAAATGCTCCTAAGTTTTTGGACGGATAAAAAGAGGTACAGCCGATATGTCCGATACTGCCTGTTTTTTTGGTTGTTCCGTTCGAAAAGATGTAATCATTACCAATTGCCTGTGCATTGTCCTCAATGACAAATAGATTATGCTTTGCAGCTATTTGCATGATGGTCTCCATATCAGCGGCATGACCATATAAATGGACAGGAATGATCGCTTTTGTTTTTGAGGTTATTGCCTTTTCAATTGCTTCAGGGTCCATACAGAAAGTTTTTTTATCAACTTCTACAAAAACCGGTTTAATGTGAAGCAATGCAGCTACTTCAACAGTTGCTATGTAAGTAAATGAAGGGGTTATCACTTCATCACCCGGTTGAAGCCCCAGTGCCATCATTGCAATTTGCAAGGCATCTGTACCATTAGCGCAAGGAATTACATGTTTGCTTCCATGGTATTTTGCGAGCTGGCCGGCAAAATCATTTACCGGGCTGCCGCCAATGAATTGGGAACTTTCCATTACTGCAATTACAGCAGCATCTACTTCTGCTTTTATTTTATGATACTGGGTTTTGGTATCAACCATTTGTAAAGGCCTCATAAGTACATATTTTTTAACGGCGCAAAGATAAGATTTTGAATTTCTAAATCAAGGTACCAGTTATGAATTGATTTAACGGCCAATACCGTGTATTTTTGGATTAAAATTGTCCATTGAGCATTATTTTTTACAATCTTTTCCTGTTCCTTTATTCAGTAATCATTCACATTATTTCTCCATGGAATGAAAAAGCAAGGCTTTGGATAAAAGGCCGTAAAAGTTTCCCCTCCATGTCATTTAAAGAAAAAACGATCTGGATGCATTGTGCCAGCCTGGGTGAATTTGAACAGGGACGGCCCTTACTGGAAGAAATAAAGAAACAATATCCCTCCTATTCCATCGCTCTCAGTTTCTTTTCTCCGAGCGGATACGAAGTGATGAAAAATTATGCGGGTGCTGACCTGATTTTTTATCTCCCCATTGATAACAATAAAAATGCAAAAAAAATCATTGATAATCTAAATCCGGAATTAGTGCTTTGGGTAAAATATGAATACTGGTATTATTATTTAGCAGAATTAAAAAAAAGAAATATCCCTGTTTTGCTTGTTTCGGGAATTTTTAGAAAAAGCCAACCTTTTTTTAAATGGTACGGAGATATATGGAGAAAAATGCTTGGTTGTTTTGACCAGTTTTTTTTACAGGACAATGAATCCATTACATTGCTTCAATCAATCAATGTAAAAGGAAATATCATATTGACAGGTGACACCCGTTTTGACAGGGTCATTGCAATTGCAGAAAAAAGAGAAGAAGTAAAATATATAAAAGAATTTACAAGAAACCATCATGTGCTGGTGGCGGGTAGCACCTGGGATGAAGATGAAATTGAATTATTACACTTTGTAAAAGCGAACCCCCAAATAAAATTCATCATTGCACCTCATGAAATTCTTGAAGGAAACCTGGCTGATGTAAAAAAAGAATTCAAAAATTCTATATTTTATTCTTCGCTTAGAGATGATTTGAAGTTAACAGATGATATAAATGTATTGATCATTGATAATATTGGTATGCTTTCAAAACTTTATCAATATGCTGATGTAACTTATGTTGGTGGTGGTTTTGGTAATGAAGGTGTTCACAATGTACTGGAAGCAGCTGTCTATGGCAAACCGGTAGTGTTCGGTCCGGTGTACGAAAAATATACGGAAGCAAAAGGATTGGTAGAATCCGGAGGGGGAATTAGCGTTCGTGGACCGTTGGAATTGGAATCTACACTTAACCAGTTATTTAACGACAAGGAAATATTAAATAAAAGAAGTGTTGTGTCCAAAGAATTTGTTTACAGCAATAAAGGAGCGACCAAAAAGATCATTGAACATATTCAAAGAAACCGTCTCCTGATCAACTGATCGAATTGTTTTACTGCCGGATTCGTTTCATTCCATGCCAGTTTTAATTTCAACTCACGCTTGATCCAGAATTCGGCTTCCGGGAAAATTGAAAAACTATTGATGGTCTTGATACTTCGTTCATACATCACTTCATCACCACGAAATAGTTCCTTAATGAAAAGAAAACGATCGTTAATTCCGATTGCCTTTTTCAAATCCTTAACAGGCACTTCCTGAAGGGCATCACTTAATTCGAGATTGACTTGCTTTAATTTATCATTTAAAGAAGTATTATGATCTACTGAAATAGATTCATGGAGCTCTTTTCTTTGTTTTGTCCTACCCGATTGCTGATGCGTAAGTGTGGGGATATCTTCTACAGGATCAAATAATAATGGTGGCTTATTTTGAGATCCGATCTGTTCCCTGGTTTTTGCATTTCTTTTTATTTCTTCTAATTCTGCTTCTAATTCTGCTTCATCAACATGAAGCACCTCAATAATCTTTTCTTCGGGTTTGATTTCTGATTTGTCGTGATTCTCAAAATTACCCGGCATATGAATACTCACCAGCTGCTCAGATTCTATAGCATGGGGGGTTGCATGCATCAATTCTGACTGCATCATTTGAACAGTAAGTAAAAGCTGATCTACAGGAGCTTGCCTTGAGAGTTGCTCCAGTAGTTTTTTACAAAGGGTTTCCACCCGATCCATATTATTGGTTTTTTATTTAATTGCCATTCTAAGCATAAAATATTGTTTTTGCCCAATGACAGGAAACAATAATCTTTGCATGTAACGGGTTAAAGTTACAAACTCAATTTTAAAAATTATACTTAATGTTTATAGAACCTAATTTTAAAGGTGAACGCAGGGGTTGGATAGAAGTGATCTGCGGAAGCATGTTCAGTGGCAAAACTGAAGAATTGATCCGCAGGCTTAAACGGGTGAAGATCGCTAACCTTAAAGTTGAGATCTTTAAGCCAGCGATTGATGTACGTTATGACGAAGTGAAAATAGTAAGTCATGATACCAATGCCATACAATCTACACCGGTTGACAGTTCCCAAACAATTTTATTACTGGCACAGAACGTAGATGTGGTAGGCATTGATGAAGCTCAGTTCTTTGACGCTGAAATAGGAAATGTTTGTGAACAATTAGCTTTAAAAGGTATCAGGGTTATTGTTGCCGGCTTAGATATGGATTATCTTGGTAACCCATTCGGGCAAATGCCTAATCTCCTTGCCAAAGCTGATTATATTACCAAACTACACGCCATTTGCATGAAGTGTGGAAATATTGCCAATATCAGCTATCGAAAGATTGCGGGTGGTGGACAGGTATTATTGGGTGAAAAAGATATTTATGAACCACGATGCAGGGAATGTGCCCAGCTTAAGGATTGATTTTAACCGCAAAGCCGAGAAGAAGTCAAATATCCTTATTGACTTTGAGGAATAATTTTTTGTATTTGCTACAAATAATAAAGCCACCTAGTTACAGGTGGCTTTATTTTAAAAACCAAATGCTTATTCTTTCACAAATTTAGAACTAATAGCAGTTTTGCCATTGTTTGCCCTGATCATGTAAACACCTTTAGTAAGCTTTGAAACATCAATAACCTGTGGATTATTCAAGGCTTTTTGTTCCAACACGACGGTTCCTTTTGCATCGACTATCTGCAATATATTTTGCTTGTTTTCGAAACCCAGTAAACTAATATTCAAAACATTAACTGCCGGGTTTGGAAAAATTTTCACGATGGCATTTCCATTAAAAAATGGATTTACTTCTTTGGTTGCAGTACCCAATTGTACTTTTAAAGTATAGCAAACAGTAGCGCTGTTTGCACCGTTGTATCCATAAACCTGTGCATAATAAGTACCTGCAGCAGCAGTATAACTGATCGTTTCGCTGGTTGTACTTCCGTTTTGAGATATACCTACCTGTGTACCTGCACTGTTCAATAATTTAAGATCATAATCCCCGGGCAGTGTAGTCAGCGTTAATGTTATTGTTCCGCCGGTAGTGATCACAAATTTGTAATTATCAATATCAGCACTTGGGCTTATCAGGCCGGTAATATTGGTATTGAAAGGAATTATTGAAGCACCGGCAGTTGTTCCGTTTGTTGAAGCATCATAAGTGCTTTGGCAACCCGTTACTGTTGTTGCTGTTGCTTTAATAGTATAGCAGGTTGCGCTGTTGGCGCCATTGTAACCAAACACTTTAATATAATAAATACCTGCAGCCTGGCTTGTTAAACTTACCGTTTCAGTTGCGGTAGAACCTGCTCCTGAACCGATTTGTGTTCCTGCACTGTTATAAATGGTCATATCATAATCCACTCCGGAAGGACCAACGAGGTTGTAAACAATATTGCTGGTAGCCGTAGTAGTGATCTTATAATAATCAATATCAGTGGCAGTGCTGATCGCAGCAGAATTGGTAACTCCTGAAGTGATCGCCGCTGCTGTTGCCTGTGTTTCATTTGGTTCAAATGCAGTAGAACAGGTTGATGCAGCCGTGGTTGTAAACTGAGCTGTGGCAGGAGTACTTGAGCCTGATGTACAGTTGGTCGTTACTCTCCAGTCGTATAGAGAAGAAGCAACCAATCCGGTTAAACCCGCTGAAGTTCCGGTTTGTGATGTAGAAAAACTTGTCCAGGTACCGGATGAGTTCAATTTATAATCTACTGCATAACTAACGGCTCCGCTTACAGCAGTCCAGCTAACAGATGCACTGGTTGATGTAACCAAAGATGAAGTTAATCCTGTAGCTGCATTACATACAGCGGGTGCAGCTGTTGTAAACTGAGCGGCAGAAGGAGCTGTTGTTCCGGAAGGACAAGTAGCACTCACTCTCCAGTCGTACAAAGAAGATGAAATTAAGCCGGACAGATTTGCTGATGTTCCGGTTTGTGCCGTTGAGAAACTGGTCCAGGTTATACTTGAATTTAATTTATAATCTACAGCATAACTAGTAGCAGCCGATACTGCTGTCCAGCTAACCGTAGCAGTTGTTGAAGCCGGGGTTGATGACAAACCGGTTGGTGAAACACATGGAACCAGTGTGGTGAATTGTGCAGAAACTGGGGTACCGGCTCCTGTAGAACAGGTTGTTGTCACCCTCCAGTCATATAAACTGCCGGAAGAAAGACCTGTTAAATTTGCAGATGTTCCGGTTTGTGCTGTAGAGAAACTGGTCCAGGTTGAACTTGAATTTAATTTATAGTCAACGGCATAACTAACGGCATTGACTACAGCAGACCAGCTAACTGAAGCGCTGTTTGTTGTAATTGAAGATGCCGTTAATCCAGTAGCCGTTCCACAAGCTGAACCTGCAGTAATTGTAAAGTTGCTGTTTGAAATATCAAAGAAAATATTTCCAACGGATTCCACTTTTATTCTGGCTGTTGTAGTTGCTGTATTTGGGATAACCAATGTTTCTGTGCCATCATTAGGAGTGCTCGCTACCAATACTGTTGGAAAAGTCAGACCAGCATCGGTTGACAAAGATATCTTCACATTGGCACAACTTACAGGTGCTGCCGTTGTATTTGCTACACTCCAGGTAATTGCCTGTGATGAATTCCCAGCCCAAGAAACAGCAGTGTTTGGAGATGTAACTGCGAATGGACCGGAAGTATTGGTAACTGTAACGACCATGTCGGTAAATTGAGTTTGACCCACTTTAACCGGGGCAGTAGAACTGTAAGGACTATTATCCCTGACTGTTAGCCTGAAGTTCAATGTTCTTGAAACCGAACTTAAAGCTTCTGTATTTGCTCCGGCGTCACCACCAGCTAATGGGCCACTTATCAGTGCCCCGGCAAGTATGGTTGACAATTTAGGGAAATACCTTGTTGGTGATGCTGTAGGGCTGAATGATATCCAGTTTGGCCCGGAAGCTTTTGTAGCACTGGCTACACTGCTTGCCCCTGATACTGTTGAATTGTCATTTTGTTCCCAGCAGTAGGTTAAAGCATCACCAGGGTTGGCATCTGTAGCCGAACCTGTCAGTGCAAATGGAGTGCTGATCGGGATGGTATAATTGCTTACAGCAGCAACAACAGGTGTTGCATTGTTGGCTGAAATATTGGTTGTTACCGGGCAGGTCTTCGTTGCCAGATTGGCTTGAATTTGTGCAATAGTTGCTTCATGATAGATATCTATTGAATGTGGTGCAACATCTTGCGGAGTAATCCCTGCATAACCCATAATGGTGATTCCGGAACCTACTTCTTTATTTACACCTGAACCTTCAAGTGAATGAGAAAAAGTATGATTACCGCCTAATTGATGGCCAACTTCATGAACCACATAATCAATATCAAAATTGTCACCCTGGGGAATTCCATCTGCCGGCGAAGTGATTCCACTTCCTTTAGAACCATTTGTACAAACGCATCCAATGCACCCGGCATTACCACCACCACCGGTAGATCCGAACATGTGGCCGATATCGTAATTTGCTTCTCCGATAACAGAGGTTAATGTTGATTGCAATTGAGCATTCCACTGACTTAAAGTAGTTGAATAAGGATCTGTTGACGGAGTATAATAAATAACACTGGTTGTATTTGCAATCAGATTCAAATGTAAAGCCAGGTCTTTTTCATAAACGCCATTACAACGTGTAAGTGTTGCATTAAAAGCAGCCAATACCAATGCAACCTGTGAAGCACTTGTTGCTCCAAAATAATTGGAATATTCCGCATTACAAGATTGAGCCAAACGCATGGTTTTTAGATCGCCTCCGGACCTGGCATAAATGTTAGTATTAGCAACCTGTGTGTTTAAATCAACAACTAATTTTTTATCTTCTGTAGTGCATCTCCATGGCAACTGCCCCGGTTTTCTTTGAGATTTGAATACGGCATAAACTGTATGATCCTGAGAATAAGCTTCTATGAATTCATTTTCTTTATCAGTTCTGAAAACCATTGTTTGTATACCCTGAGGAGAAATACTCAATTTCAGTGTTGCATATCTATCAGTAATGCCTTTTCCCGAAAAAGCCCTGATCTCCGGGAACTGAGCCTGTAAAGCAGGGTCGAAATTAGAAGCTTCAAATACTTCAAATTGTTCAATCTGGCCGTCAGCATTAGGCAGTGAAATGACCGTTGAATATGAAGATGAACGATTACCTGTAACAGAAAATAACTCCTGTCTTAATGGATCAATATTCAAACTAAACAATTTGAATATTGAAGGAAATGATACTCTTGCTACAGCCTTGTCAGGTGTGATTCTGCTCATATCAGTTTGTAAAATCCAAACATTTTTTTCCTGAGCCACCAAAGAACTCAAAAATAAAAAGGCCACGAAAACAAGTAATAGTTTTTTCATAATTGATTTTATTAATTATAAATTAAAGGTTGAATGTACCTTTTTTTTTCTTTCATCTCATCAGAAAATAGATTTTATTTTCCTGGCCCGTCTTTAACATTAATTAATAATATCATTATTTCTCAATATCATTAACTCTAATTTTAATAGTGTAACAAATACACTATTAAAAAGCTATACCGGTTGTCTCCCAGCTGCTTTCCCTGTTCGTTATTTTTAATTAAACATTCATGATCAGAAAGTTTTTACTTTGCATTCATGATCAGCCGGATTTCTTCCTTATTAAAAAAAGACATTTTACTGGAATTAAGACAAAAGCATACTTTTTACGGTATACTTTTATATATAGCCTCAACTATTTTTGTATTATACCTTTCTCTTCCTGAAAGCCCTGAAGCCAATGTATGGAACAGTTTATTCTGGGTCATCCAATTATTTGTCTGTGTAAATACTGTTGCAAAAAGTTTTTTGCAGGAAAACCGCGGCCGTATGCTATACTTTTATTCAATAGCCTCACCGGTAGAATTTATTTTAGCAAAGCTGTTCTTTAATATTTTCCTCATGCTGATCATGAGCCTGGTAAGTTTATTGCTATTCTTTGTTTTTTTAGACAACCCGGTTACTGATAGTTTTCGTTTTACCGGTATCGTATTGCTTGGCGGCATCAGTATCAGCCTTGTATTCACTCTAATGAGTGCTATCGCAGCGAAAGCGCAACAAAATGCAGCCCTGATTGCTATTTTAGGTTTTCCGGTCATTTTGCCTCAACTACTATTATTGATGCGACTGAGTAAAGCTGCTTTTTCTGAAATATTCAGGGAAGGTGCAGTATTGCAATTGGCAGGTTTGGTAGGATTAATGGATCTTCTTGTAGTTGTGATGGCTGTGATCTTGTTCCCTTATTTATGGAAGGATTGATAAAATGCTGATGTTGAATTTCTAAAGAGAAGAAACTACTTTTAAGGATCGAAAAACCAGGATCATTTTTCATCAATAATTTTAATAACAATATTAACTTTCCCCATACCTTTGCGCCTCTAATCAAAACCTTGCTTGTGCGCAAAAGCTGGTGGAAAATATTGTCATTTGTATTGTTGGTCTATACCATCATTGCAGGATTCCTGCTTGATGTTCCCCACCTTCCCATATTGAATGAGACCATTCGAAACCTATACTTTCACGTATGCATGTGGTTTGGAATGATGATCCTTTTTATCATTAGTTTTATTTACAGCATAAAATACCTTCGCAATTTTAACTACCGTTACGACCTTTTTGCTAAAAACTTTGCTGTAATTGGTTCATTGTTTGGCGTTTTAGGATATACAACGGGAACTGTATGGGCAAATTATACCTGGGTTACCGATCAGGGGCAGTCTTTGGGAAGCATCCTAAAAGAACCAAAACTAATTGGCGCTGCAATAGCATTGTTGATTTATGCAGCTTATTTCGTACTACGTGGTTCATTTACCGATATAGATAAAAGAGCAAGGGTTAGTGCAGTATATAATATTTTCGCTTTTGCTATGTTGTTTCCAAGTATCTGGATCATTCCAAGATTGGTAGGCAGTTTGCATCCCGGAGCACCAGGTGGTGATAGTGGAAACCCGGCTTTAAATTTTAACGATATTGACAGCCGGCTTCGAATGGTGTTTTATCCGGCAATTTTTGGCTGGACATTATTAGGTGTATGGATTGCTACTATAAAAATAAGGCTTGAATTATTAAGAGATAAAACTTTGATACATGAATAAGTTATTTTCACGTTTTTCATTCTTACTTTGTGGCCTCTTGATGAATAGTCTTTTGTTTGCGCAGGATAAAGTAGAGATGGCTGATCAAATGCGAAGCAATGGAAAGATTTATGTAGTAGTAACCGTTTGCCTGATTATTCTTGTTGGCTTATTCATTTACGTGATGATGCTGGACAGGAAGATGACAAAAATGGAAAAAAATAATGATTGATCATAGAATATTAATTTATTTGCTAAATAAAAAACAAACAATATGTCTTCACAACAGCCCTATAGCTTTTTTCAAAGTGTAGAAAAAAGTTTTGACAAAGCAGCCAAGTTCACACAATTTGATCCCGGAATCCTGGAACAGATCAAAGCATGCAACAGTGTATATCAAATGCGTTTCCCTGTGAAAAGAGATGACGGCAGTATTGAAGTAATTGAGGCTTATCGTGTTCAACACAGTCAGCATAAGTCACCTTGTAAGGGCGGAATCCGTTTCAGTGATGAAGTAAACCAGGATGAAGTGATGGCGCTTGCCTCTTTAATGACTTACAAATGTGCCATTGTAAATGTCCCATTTGGCGGTGGTAAAGGTGGTATTAAGATAAACCCGAAAAAGTACAGCGTTTATGAACTTGAAAAAATTACCCGACGTTACACCAGTGAATTGGTAAAGAAAAATTTTATAGGCCCCGGTATAGATGTTCCTGCACCGGATTATGGAACCGGCGAAAGGGAAATGGCCTGGATAGTGGATACTTACGCTTCATTAAAACCCGGTGAGATCGATGCAGCAGGTTGCGTAACCGGTAAACCAATTACTCAGGGAGGTGTAAGAGGAAGAAAAGAAGCTACGGGGCTTGGTGTATTCTTCGGTATACGGGAAGTATGTGATATGCCTGATATTATGAAAAAACTTGGGCTCAGTACTGGTATTAAAGGAAAAACCATAGTAGTACAGGGAATAGGAAATGTGGGTTACCACTGTGCCAAATTCTTCAGAGAAAACGGGGCAATCGTTACCTGTATTGCTGAACATGATGCTGCAGTATATAATCCTAATGGTTTGCATGAGGAGGAATTAATTCAGTTCAGGGCTAAAACAGGTTCTATTATCAATTTCCCTGGTGCAACTACATTAAATAATACTTTGGATGCTTTGGAATTGGAATGCGATATTTTGATACCTGCAGCACTGGAAAATGTTATCAATGCAGGTAATGCCGACAAAATAAAAGCTAAAATTATTGGTGAAGCAGCTAACGGCCCATGCACACCGGACGCTGATGAAGTGTTCATTAAAAAAGGAATCTTATGTGTACCTGATATGTACCTGAATGCTGGTGGTGTTACCGTTAGTTATTTTGAGTGGCTGAAAAATTTGAGCCACGTACGATATGGCCGTATGGAAAAGAGATTTACCGAAAATTTAAATACACATATCCTTGCTCAAATTGAAGGATTGACCGGCAAACAGGTAAGTGATGGTGAACGCAAGTTTATTATGCATGGACCAGAAGAAGTTGACCTGGTTCACAGCGGACTGGAAGAAACCATGATATCTGCAACCAGGGAGATCATGGCGATCTGGTTGGCTAATCCGGCAATACCTGATATGCGTACTGCTGCTTATGTAAATGCCATTAATAAAGTTGCGACAAGCTATGGCGAGTTAGGTATTTTTCCATAATCGTTTTAACATTAAAATAAAAATCCTCCGGATATCCCGGGGGATTTTTATTTTACAATTGGCATAGAATTTATTTCTAAAAAACGATCGTTATTTTTTTCAAATCCAAAACAATGACTTCCATTGGTTATTACCAAGAACCCGGCCTGTAAATTTGTATTGTAACGAAGTACCTGCTGCAGTACTACTTCAGTCAGTGTTACATTCATTTCCTTGCATTCAACGATCAAAAATGGTTTGGTATTTTTATCATAAACAACCAAGTCAAATCGCTTTTTAATTTCCCCTAACATCAATTGTTTTTCTACTGCGATCAATGAAGATGGATATTGTAACGTTTCTACCAGGTATAGTAAAAAATTTTGCCTCACCCATTCTTCCGGAGTAAGTATTATCCATCGCTTGCGAATTATACAAAAAATAAACTCCCTATCTCCTTCTTTTTTTATTGATGGTTTCTTTTCCGGGTAAATTATTTTGATCATGAATGGCTTATGAAATGCAAATATCGTTAAAAGCTAATAGCAAGTTGGGAATGGGGAGTTGGGAATGGGAATTATTCAATCTCCATTCCCCACCGGCTATTTACTAATTCGTAGCTGCATCTGCATTGATATTCCCCCAACCCAATGATGAGTTCCTTGTTGGGTAATTAGCACTGGACTGAATTAGTTTATTAAGAACCTGGTCTCTTGTATAGGCAGGAAAACGGCTCCAAACCAATGCCGCAATACCTGCAGTTGTTGCGGTAGATACAGAAGAACCACCAACAGTAGAAGGAACATCACCAGACATAGCAAGCGTAAGTGGATGGCGTTTATTAGAAGCTTTCTCCATCACAATTGTAAAATCTGTTTCACTACCGTCATGACAATCTGTACAGGTTGTATTAAAACTATTATCCCTAACCCCAGTCACAGCATTCACCTGGCTCATGTATGCAGGAAAAATAACACCATACCAGCCGCTTGTCCAGCTAAAAGAAGTTCCAGCCGCACAAAAGATCAGCTTACCTTTTCCATAAGCATATTTAATGGCATCACTTAACTGCGAACTGCTTGTGATCTTACCCATACTCAAACTGATGATCTTTACGTCTGTTCTGTTAGCAGCATTGGTAAAAGCATCCGAAGCACCTTTAACTTCCCTGCTTTCATCCATAAAAACATCTGCTGCAGCTCTGCAAACAATTAAATTACAATTATAAGCTACCCCGCAAGGTGCCCCATCAATTCCCCTGGGAGCTGCACAGGCACCGGCCATAGAAGTGCCATGACCACAACCATCATCTGGCGTTTCAACGGAACCGGTAGGTATTCCTAAGAAAGTTGACCTCGGTAAGGTAACAATCTTTTCAACGGTTCTTCCTGATGAATTGCCCTGGTTAAATGTGCTGCCAAGATTTTCCTGGTCAAACTCGCAGCCGGTATCAATGATAAAAACTTTTACTCCTGCGCCGGATGATTTAGTCCAGGCATCGGGTATCTTATGATACTGATAATTCCATGATTCTTTACTGGCCGGCAGTATGGGTGTAAAATCAAAATCTGATAATAATCCCGGCTCACCAACATTACTTCCGCAACCACTGCTGCTGAGAACCTTTGAAGAAACCTCTTTGGGTTCATAGCCCATTGGTTCTGCATATCTTACAAATTCACTTGCCCTTAATTTTTTTATGGTTGAAAAATTTTCAACAAGTATATTAATAACCGGTAAGACATTTTCTTCCCATTGAATAATATCATTCAAAGCAATATTTTTACCGGATCTTTTTTCTTCTGTTAAAATCAGATCCAGCACCTGATTCTTTGCTTCTTTCCATTTAGAATTGTTCAAACTGATATCCTCCAGTTTAATTTCCTCATTCTTAACTTCTGATGGCTTGTAACCTACTGAAAGGATATGGTCACTTTCCTGTAATGCACTCCAAACCATTTCATCACTGGCTGAACTCCATTCAAATTTGTGTTCAGCAGCAATGGTCTGCCTGATAAAATCATCGATCTGTTTCGATGAAAACTTAGCTGGTGATGCCTGTTCATCAACTGCTACCTTTGCTTTATTACATGACACAATCAGTAACAAGCCAAAAACTGAAATGGTTATATATTTTTTCATTTGCATAATTTTAAAACGAAGTAAAAACATTAGAACCAAAAATCAAAGAAATGAATATTCAGTTTAAATGAATTTTCTTCAAACGAAATATCAATTGATACAGGATATTAGCAATAAATTATTGTAATTTTAAGTACATAAAAAAGAAAGATGAAAACAAAAGAAGAAATTGTAGAAAACTGGCTGCCCAGGTATACCGGCGAAAAATTATCAAACTTTGGTGAGTATATCCTGCTTACTAATTTTTCCAATTATGTAAAAATGTTTGCAGAATTGAACAATGTTCAGATCATTGGTACTGACCGTTCCATGCAATGTGCTACTGCAAATAATATAACGATCATCAATTTTGGAATGGGTAGTCCGGGTGCTGCAACAGTAATGGATCTATTAACTGCTATCCAGCCAAAAGCTGTTTTGTTCTTAGGAAAATGTGGTGGCTTAAAAAAACGCAATAAGATCGGAGACCTGATCCTGCCAATAGCTGCGATCAGAGGTGAAGGTACCAGCAATGATTATTTCCCTCCTGAAGTGCCGGCATTGCCTGCTTTTGCTTTACAAAAAGCTATTTCTACAACCATTCGCGACTACCAGGTTGATTACTGGACCGGCGTTTGCTACACTACCAATCGCAGGGTTTGGGAACACGACGAAGTGTTCAAAGAATATTTAACCAAAGTAAGGGCTTATGCCATTGATATGGAAACAGCTACCATTTTTACAGTTGGTTTTTATAATAAAATACCCACAGGTGCCTTATTACTTGTTAGTGATTCGCCAATGGTCCCGGAAGGTGTAAAAACGGAAGACAGTGATAAAGTTGTAACATCTCAATATGTAGAAAATCATTTAAAGATCGGAATCGATTCTTTGAAACAACTGATCAATGATGGTATGACGGTACGACACCTTAAATTCTAATCATTTGAAGATTTGGAAATTTGAAAATTGAATTGTGAAATTTTCATTTTCAAATTAGCACATTACCAAATTGGATTTTCATGCATCCTCTTCTCGAAATAAAAAACCTGCATATAGATTTTATTCAGGATACTGTTCCTGTTAATGCAGTAAATAACATTTCATTTACCATTACAAGAGGAAAACTTACTGCCATAGTTGGCGAAAGTGGTTCGGGCAAGTCTGTAACGGCCCTGTCTGTTTTAAAACTCTTACCCAAACAAGCAACTATTAGTGGCGGAATTTATTTTAGTGAAACCGGCGAAGAGCAAGTCTTACTTAATAAGCTTTCAGAAAAAGAGATAAGCAATTTCAGGGGAAATAAAATTGCCATGATCTTTCAGGAACCGATGACCTCATTAAATCCGGTACTCACTTGTGGTGAACAGGTTATGGAAATATTAAAGAAACACCGGAAGTTATCCAGCAAAGAAGCCAAACAAAAAACGATCGAACTATTTGAACAGGTAGAACTACCGGACCCTGTAGCAATGACCGGTCGTTATCCGCACCAGATCAGTGGCGGGCAAAAGCAACGCGTTATGATCGCCATCGCTATTAGTTGCAACCCCGATCTGCTGATTGCTGATGAACCAACAACTGCACTGGATGTAAGGGTACAAAAAAATATCATACAGATCATAAAGAACCTGCAACAAAAAAATAACATGTCTGTGTTATTTATTACACATGATCTTGGATTGGTAGCAGATATAGCCGATGAGATCATTGTCATGTATAAAGGGGAAATTGCTGAGCAGGGAAATGCAACAAATATTTTAAATGATCCCAAACATAATTATACTAAAGCCTTACTGGCCTGCAGACCAGTAGCAGGTTCCAAAGGAAATAAATTAAAAGTATTGAACGATTTTTTGGTTCCGGGTGAAAATATTGTCACCCAAATGGATAAAATAATAAGCGTTGAAAAATTCAAACAAACCAACCCGGTTATATCAGTAAAAGAACTGGATGTACATTTTCCTTCGTCTAAAAATATCTTCGGAAGAACAAAAACATTTATAAAAGCAGTTGACAAAGTCAGCTTTGAAATATTACAAGGTGAGATAGTAGGACTGGCAGGAGAAAGCGGTTGTGGCAAAACAACGCTTGGCCGTGCAATGCTGCAATTAATAAAACCATCTTCAGGTCAAATAATTTTAGATGGCAGGGATATAACTACTATGCCTTTTAATAAATTAAGATTGCTCCGAAAAGACCTGCAGATCGTATTCCAGGATCCCTATGGGTCATTAAATCCACGCATCAGTATAGGAAGTGCCATCATGGAGGCACTTACTGTTCATCAGTTTTATGATAATAATAAGATGAGAAAAGAAGCGGTGGTACAAATGCTTGAAAAAGTTCAATTATCTCCTGATCATTTTAAACGATTTCCACACCAATTCAGTGGTGGGCAGCGCCAGCGTGTATGCATTGCAAGGGCTTTGGCGCTGAATCCGGCCTTTTTGATATGTGATGAAAGTGTTTCCGCATTGGATGTAAGTGTACAGGCAGGTATATTAAATCTCATCAGTGAATTAAAAAATGAAATAAATTTTACATCACTGTTTATTTCACATGACCTGTCGGTAGTGCATTATATCAGCGACAGAATAATGATCATGCACAAAGGAAAGATCATAGAGTCCGGAAAAGCAGGGGATGTTTTTTTCAATCCTAAAATGAAATACACACAGGAACTGATCAATGCGATTCCGGGTAAAAAACTTTCTTAATTCTTTTAATCATCCAATTCTTTCAGTTCATTGTAGTTATCATTTCCTGTAAAAAACCGCCTGGCACTTTTATGAAAACCAAATATTATTTTTTTCAACTGTTGATTCAATTGGTCTTCCAATGATTCATTTTCTTTCAGTTTTACATTTGTTAATTCCCTGATAGAAAATTCAGTGCTGATCTCATTTCCATTTTCCGGCTGCAATCCTGCGATCCCGATCCTCCATTGATCTGTTGCATTTACCCGGTACCTGAAAAAATAAACATACCCGATTTCTCTTTTTACATTAACGATCCTTTTGGATATAAATTCTATGGAATCAAGTTTAGCAAATTCATTAGATTTTACAAGATTACTACGGACAATATTTAACTGCTCCTTATATTTTGCGGGGAACCTGTCTTGTTGATTAATTTTTTTCAGATCATAAAATAAAGTGCTGCAATACCTGTCATTGACAGCGAGGCCGGCAATGATGCTATCTGATACCGGCTTATTATTACGAAGCATAAGTATTACTGCATTATATTTTACATCTGTATCTTTTGATAATAATAACCTGGTGAAAAAGTTTTGGACATTTTTATTTTTTTCATAAAATGGCATCAGCAAAACGGAATAACTTTTCAGGTTCTTTCCTGCATCATTATAATTAAAAGAAATGAAACGGTCATCGTTGTAAGCATTTTTTGCTGCTTCCATCATTGTTCTTTCTTCCTTACTTCGTTGCTTTTTCAAAGCAACAACTGCATCAATGTAAATAGAGGAAAAATATTTTTCATACGCATTTTGAGTTACATATCCACTATCAACCAGTTTCACCAGTAATGCCAGAACCTTTTCTTTATAATCATCCAGTGATGAAAGCTGGAGCAGTTCAGGAAAAAAGTCAACACTCAGTTTTAAACTGTCATGAAAATTTTCAAATAACGAATTGTAATCGTAAATATTTTCGAATATAGGAGGGTCTGACAGGATAAATTCTTTTAACTGAAGAAAGGATGCTTTTGTTTTTAATCTTGCCAGTGCTTTAATCACTTCATTCCGGAATAAACCGGTATCAGCAGATATTTCATAGATTTTTTTAAGATGTGATACCAATATATCTGAGGTACTGTCTTTGATAAAACCAAGTTCATTGATCAAATTACTTTTTGTATTGTAATAATCCTTATCAGCTAACGACAATTTATTAATTGCATTCATGATCATCGGAATTCCGGATATTCCATAATAAACATTTGAAATGGCCTGTTGTGCTTTTTTTTGCAAAACACTATCCTGGCCAAAAAGGTCGCTAAAAAATAATTCAACCCTGTTCTCATAGATATTTTTGCCAGCAGTATTTTGTTCTGGTCTGAAAGTATTAAAAAATATTTTTCCCAGATCCCCGTTACCTTTAATTGTGTCCCCGATAGTTGAAAGCCGGTATAAAAAATTATTTTTCATTAATAAAAGATGATTCACTGTACGGCTACTTCCGGTATCCTTCAATACAATGTTAATTCCTGAATACTCCTTTTCCCTGATATATTGTATATCGCCAGGAATATACATATCATGCTTGTTCAGAAGTTTTGCTACTTCACTCTGCCAGTATTTTAAAGAATCCTTAATGTAAAAATATTTGGGATATTCCTGCACCTGAAGTAAGACACATTCACCCGTAGAATCGTCACAAAAATTTCCGATTTTTGGTTTTTGCCAATATTTTATATAACCGGAATTATTATTTCCGTTTGCAACTGCATCAATGTTTTGCTCAACCAAAGAACGTAACCCTCCATCAATATCCGGAATTACCGGTGTTAAAACGGCTGCACGTAAAAATGTATCTGTATATAATTGTGGGGCCTTGTAATTAATTGGCATAAATGAAAAAGAATTCAACCTTTCACCCGGATCTGTTTCTTTATGCGAAACTCTTTGTGCTATTACATAATAGTGTGGCCCTTTGATCAGATACCGGGCATGCACAAATGATCCGTTCTTTAATTTTTCTGTTACCCTCATTTCCGGGTAGCCCTTAAAAGTACTTTGAACGCTGCTTATATTTTTTTCAAAATAATCAGGGCTTCTGAATGATTCTGATATGAGTTTCAGGTCAAAGCTGTCTTCTTCTAAAAAGTTAAAATTACAGATACTCTTTTTAAAGATCAACCATGCATCGCCTGTTGTTTTATCAACAGCTTCATATTCCCATCTTTTATCTGCAGTCACAGTATTGAAATATTCATAAGGCAAGTGAGGAAGTTCCATAGAAAATCCACCTTGTATTGGTTCATAGTATAATGGGTTAATCTCCATTTCCTTAAAAGTAATAGATGAAAAGAACCGTGCAGCTTCCTTTCCATTGATATAATTTTCTTTTCCACTCATTTTAAAAATGATAATTTCAAATGGCGTGATAAAGATCATGTAACGTTGCATGTCTCCCCTGCGTGTCTTACTGGTAATATCATATCCATTGAAATTATTTTTAATAATGGCTTTTTTTATAAGAATTTTTCCCGGAATATTTTCATACAAAATACTGTCAACCATTTTAAGTACATCCTTTTCCGATTGACCCAAAAAAGTTGCATGTGTCTTTACTCTTGTTACAAGATAATAAGATCCATTACTCATATCAGCATATTGCATTCGGTCAAGATTCTGATTATCCTGCCGGACTTTGTATAAATCTCCGGGAACATCAACACTGTAAAATTTATCATCGGAATAATTTTTTTGAAATGTCACCTGAACATGTAACTGGTCGATCACATTTTTTTCCGTTCCGTTTCTTTCAGCCATTTGTATAGGCTTTAGGATATATCCTTTTTTTCTGAGCAATTCAATTACACCTCTGTTTCCGGGCAAATGTGCAGCGCCAATACCAGCAAAAAGAGAAGTCTTTTTTATGATGCTATCTATTGAGTTGGCCTGAATCTCATTTCGCTTGTATATAAATTTTTCCCTGAAAGCCAACGACTTTTCAGTAATATATTCCATAGAATCCAGCAGGTCAAGATCGCCTCTTCGGTATGCTTCCTGGATCTTTTCAACATACCCGTTCAGAAACTCAGCATCCAGATCATTATTTTTTTTCTTTTGCTCATTTGACATATCTGCATAGGCTCCCATTATTATTTTTTCAGCTTCATAATAATTTTCTACACCGGCTGCCTTTTTGCCGAGCCTACGGCCTGTTTGAAAAATATACAGGTCAAGAAATGTGTCTTCTTCGAAATCTTCTTTTGATTTATAAGAACGATATAAAAGATTGTTGGTTATAGCAGGTTCTGTTCGTAAAGACAATTTTAACTCATCTGCATAATTATTTATTCGAAAAGAGTTTTCAGTAATAAAATCATTTCCACCGGTTTGAACAAAAGAAGCATAGTTCTCCTTGAGGTTTTCAAGCCTGACCATTTGTTCTTGCCATGTTTCGGGGTTTATTTCAAGAGCTACCACATCTGTTCTTTTAATGGCATTGTAAAAAGAATCACCGAGGTGAAAAACCATTTTATTGCTGACATGCATGGTACCAAAAACATAAGAAGGCCTGTTAAGACCATTGCCGGATATTTCCCATAAAAGACTGGGGTATTTTTTATTAATGTTATTCTGCGCCGACAAACCAGTGACTAAGAAAAATAAGAATTTAATAAGTATAATGCCCTTTTTTATTGACATAAGTGTGAAAGATGATATTTGTTTATGCTTAAAGTTGCATATTCTCCTGCATATTATTGAGAATTACAGCAATTTTTGCCTTTATTTATATTAATAGGTCAAAATAATAACGATTTTAAATCCTAATATGTAAATATGTTTTATTTATGTACATTTGCCAACTTTAATTAAATCATGCCGTAACATGATAAATGCCTTATCAATGATGAGGCTAAATATCTCTGTAACAAAATACAGTACTAAGGCATGTGATAAATAACTTAAACTAATAATTTATTACATGAAATTATCCCAGTTCCGTTTTGACCTCCCACTCAATTTAATTGCCCAGCACCCTACCAAGAAAAGAGAAGAAAGTCGCATGATGATCGTTCATCGCAAAACCGGTGAAATAGAAAGCAAGCAATTTCGTGATATAATGGAGTATTTTAATGACAAAGATGTATTTGTTGTTAACAATACAAAGGTTTTTCCTGCGCGTATGTATGGCCGTAAAGAAAAAACAGGCGCCAAGATCGAAGTTTTTTTATTACGCGAATTAAATAAAACAAATAAACTTTGGGATGTAATTGTTGACCCCGCCCGTAAGATCCGTGTAGGCAATAAATTATATTTTGGTGAAAGTGATGAACTGGTTGCTGAAGTTATTGATAATACCACAAGCCGTGGCCGTACCATTCGTTTTTTATGGGATGGTACTGATGAAGAATTCAGGCAAATGCTGGAGATCATGGGAGAAACCCCGCTTCCAAAATATATTAAGCGTAAACCGGAAGAAGAAGATAAAGAACGTTACCAGACGGTTTATGCCAAACATGAAGGTGCTGTTGCTGCCCCGACAGCCGGATTACATTTTAGCAAAGAACTGATCAAAAGGTTGGAGATCCAAGGTGTGCGTTTTGCAGAAGTTACCTTGCATACCGGCCTGGGTACTTTCAGGCCAATAGAGGTTGAAGATCTGAGTAAGCATAAAATGGATGCTGAATATTATAAAATCGATGAAACAGCCTGTTCCATTGTAAACAAAGCAAAAGAAAGCAATCACCGGATATGTTCTATCGGCACAACAACTATGAGAGCAATGGAAACTTCCTATACGGCTCAAAAACTATTAAAACCTTCAGAAGGATGGACCAATCATTTTATACATCCTCCGTATAATTTTAATATTGCTGATGCCCTGGTTACCAATTTTCATTTACCAAAAACAAGTTTGCTTATAATGGCTTGTGCTTTTGCAGGGTACGACCTGATGATGGAAGCCTATAAAAAAGCTATAAAAGATAAATACAGGTTCTTCAGTTATGGAGATTCTATGCTGATCATATAAAACTACAAAATAATTAATATTACAAGGCTCCTTAACGGGAGCCTTTTTCGTACAACACATTAATTCAAATAATGAAGAGAGACAAATCGAATATCGAACACGGAACAAGGAATGCAGAATTATGAAGAGTCATTCCGATCTTCATTCGAAATTCCTTGTTCCTTGCTCATTATTCAAACGGGTATATTAAAAACGGGCCTTTAAAGCAAAAAAAAGGGGCCATGATAGAAATCAAAGCCCGTATTAATCCAATATCCTATGAAAAACCATACTATAAACGCATGGTTTGAAACTTTAGTATGTATAAATCAATTTAATAATAATTAATTTTTAAAATAACAAACAATGATCCGTTGCCAAGAGCTATCAGATTACCTAACTTTAACCTGAAAAAATTTATAATACAGATGAAACCACTGCAACAATGGCTATCAGAATATGGCGAAAGCCATAAAAATGAAACCAACAAAACAATTCACTGGATTTGTGTACCATCTATTTTCTTTTCACTGATCGGTCTTTTCTTTAGTATCAAACTACCTTTTTTCATTAGTGATATTCAAATGAATGTTGCAATTATATTAATGGGTGTTATAATAATATATTACGGGAGCTTATCTAAAACGATCTGGGTTGGGATGCTGCTATTTGGAATAGCCTGTTTGGTTTTATGCCAGGTCATTGAAAATACAGGCATTTTACCTTTGTGGTTATTTTGCCTGATCGTATTTATTCTGGCATGGTTCGGGCAGTTCTATGGCCACAAAGTAGAAGGAAAGAAACCATCTTTTTTACAGGATCTTCAATTTTTGATGATAGGACCTGCCTGGCTGATGAGTTTTATTTATAAGAAGTTGGGAATTAGTTTTTAGTTTCAAGTTAAGCTTTTGATATTTAAACTATCTTCAAAACTGGTAGTTTCATGAACTATGAACTATGAACTATGAACTATGAACTAATCTAATCCGATCCAAACAGTCCCTTTATCAAGTCATACATTCATAAATGGCGTATCAAACTTTTCTTCCAGATTCAATAATTCATCAACAACTGATTGAACCAATGGTATCCCATTCTGCATCCGTTCTTTTTCCATTTCAATTTCTGGCTCACCCGGAATGGTAACCTGTTCAATTCCGTCAATCGGAGTTGCTTTTTTAAATGCCCGAATCCAGTTATCCATATTATTTTTAAAGTCATCTGAAGTTCTGAAAGCATCTATCCGCATAGCACCAAGGAAATGACCAACTCCTTTACCGGGCAGATCTTCCGGCATAGGCAGGTATGCTGGAAAAGGTGGCACCCAGGGACCGTAATTAGCACCGCTTAAAATTCCCGAAAAAATATCAACGATACTTCCAAGCATATATCCTTTGTGGCTACCATGTTCTCTGTCTCCGCCGAGAGGCAACAAAGATCCGCCTTCTTTTAATTCATTGGCATTGGTACTGGGGTCGCCGTTTTTTGTCTGTACCCAACCAAGAGGTGCAGGTTGATTTTTCCTTTGCAGGATCTCCAGTTTACCATTAGCCGCAGTTGTTGTTGCAAAATCTGCAACAAACGGTTGTTCTTTTCCTGCAGGAATGGCAACAGCAATGGGATTTGTTCCAAGCATTCTTTGTTTTGAAAATGTTGGAGCTACTAATGCAGAAGCATTTGTCATGGCAATACCTATCATATCATGAGGCAATGCCATCATTGCATGATATGCTCCTATACCGAAATGATTGCTGTTCTGCACGCTTACCCATCCGGTACCAACTTTTATTGCTTTTTCAATAGCTACATTCATGGCATAAGGAGCAACAACCAAACCCAGACCACGGTCGCCATCCACAACTGCCGTGCTGGGAGTTTCATGAATGATTTTTATTTCGGGAGCACTGTTTACTCTTTTTATTTCCCACAGGCGCACATAACCAATAAGCCTGGCTACACCATGGCTGTCAATACCTCTCAGATCTGCACTCAGCAGTGCTTTGGCAGCTGTTTCAGCATCTGTAATACTGCAACCGATCTTTTGAAAAATATTTTTTGAGAAAGTATAAAGCTGGTTGTATGAAAATATTTGTTCCATATTGCGAAGATAATAGATAAGCATATGATGCAGATTGACGGGGATTAAAACTGATTTTACGAGACAGGACAGTTTAATACCTGTCATCAGCGTAACTATCATTCATTTCCTTAAATTTGCAGCCCGGTAAACTTATAAACAGTGAAACAAATAAACCAATAAACCACCATGGGAAGGATTTTTGAAGTAAGAAAAAGCAGCATGTTTGCCCGCTGGGATAAGATGGCAAAGAATTTTACACGTATTGGAAAGGAAATTGCCATTGCAGTAAAATCAAGCGGACCTGATCCTGATAATAATCCTGCTCTAAGAAGATGTTACCTCAATGCGAGGGCATGTGGCATGCCCAAAGACCGTGTGGAAGCTGCTATCAAAAGAGCCATGGGGAAAGATACCAGCAATTATGAAGAAATCATGTATGAAGGATATGCTCCTCATGGAATAGCTGTTCTTGTTGAGACTGCCACAGATAATCCCACCAGAACAGTAGCCAATGTACGCATGCATTTTACAAAAGGGCAAGGCGCTTTAGGTACCAGTGGCAGTGTAGCATTTGGTTTTACTCATATGAGTGAATTTAAAATAAAGAGCGAGGGTTTAAATATTGATGATCTTGAACTAGAGCTAATTGATAACGGACTGGAAGAAATAGGTGAAGATGCAGAAGGCAAGATCATCATTCGTACTCCTTTCAATGAATATGGCAATATGGCCAAGGCACTGGAAGAAAAGAAAATAGAAGTGATCAGTGCTGAACTTACCTGGATTCCATCAAACCCGATGGAATTAAATGAAGAACAATCAAACGAAGTTTTGAAATTGGTTGATCACTTGGAGCAGGATGATGATGTGCAAAAGGTTTACCATAATTTGAAGTGAACAGGATGCTGGATGCTGGATACTGGATATTGTTTATATTTCTATTTCCCCTTTCATATAGAACACTGCTTTGCCACTCATGCTTACTCTTTGATCATTGAGTTGCTCACACCAAAGTTGCCCCCCACGTTTGGATAATTGTAAGGCATGCATTTTATTTTTGCCTAGTTTTTCTGCCCAGAAAGGAATTAATTGTGAATGTGCCGAACCTGTTACCGGATCTTCAGGAACACCGCAGTTGGGAGCAAAAAAACGGGAAACAAAATCGCAGTTGATGCCAGGTGCTGTTACAATGATTCCGATAACGTCAATTTTATTGAGCAAGCTAAAATCGGGTTTTACTGCAATTACATCTTTTTCAGTTTCCAGTTCAACAATATAATCACGATATTTATATACACCCAAATGTTCAGAAATACATAATCCTTTAATTAAAACTTCCGGGTAATCATTAATCCTTTCAGGCTTCCAGGAAGGAAAGTCTAGTTCAATGAATGCTCCATCACGACGCACTTTCAACGGACCACTTTTCGAATAAAATGTGATGGTATCTTTTTGATAATCCAGCAATTCAAATAATACAAATGCAGCAGCCAGTGTGGCATGACCGCAAAGGTCAATTTCCAGTTCGGGAGTAAACCACCTGATGTGAAAACCATCTTGCTTTGGTACAAAGAAAACAGTTTCAGCAAGATTATTTTCTTCGGCAATCTGCTGCATTAGTAAATCATCAATCCAATTATCCAATGGAATTACCGCTGCCGGATTACCGCTGAATAGTTTATCTGCAAAAGCATCAATTTGAAAAAGTGAAAGTTTCAATATTCGGTGGTTATAAAACAGTATAAAAATAAGATTTCATGAATTTTATGCACGAATTAAAAAAAGTTAACCATAATTCGTGTAATTCGTGCTTTCTTTTAATTCGTGTTATAGTATTACTCACTCATCATTTCTTTGATCACCCTTACTATATCTTCTGTATTTGGCTTACTGAAATAATCCCCATCGCTGCCATAAGAAGGCCTGTGCGCCTTGGCTGTGATAGTGCGTGGTGAAACATCAAGGTGTTTATATCCTCCTTGCTCCTCCATTACTTTGTTGAACATATATGCTGCTGCTCCACCGGGAACATCTTCATCAATAAAAACAATACGGTTGGTCTTTTTAAGCGAATCAAGTATCATATGATGAATATCAAAAGGCAATAAAGTTTGTACATCCACCACTTCACAACTGATACCCAGTTTTAATAATGTTTCTGCAGCTTCCAATACAATTCTGACTGTAGATCCATAGGTTACGATAGTGACATCGGTACCCGCTGAAATTATTTCAGGAATACCTAACGGAACAGTATACGCTAATAGATTTGCAGGTAACTTTTCTTTCAGGCGGTAGCCGTTCAAACATTCGATCACCAGTCCGGGATCATTGCTTTGTAACAAAGTATTATAAAAACCAACAGCCTGTGTCATATTACGAGGCACACAGATGTACATACCCCTCAGTGCATTGATGATCATACCCATAGGTGAACCACTGTGCCAGATACCTTCCAGGCGGTGGCCTCTTGTACGTACGATCAATGGTACACTTTGCTGACCTGCTGTTCGAAAGTGAGTGGTACAGACATCATCACTTAATGGTTGTAATCCATACAGTAAATAATCAAGGTATTGTATCTCAGCTATCGGTTTTAATCCCCGGAGTGCCATCCCTATTCCCTGCCCCATGATCGAAAGTTCTCTAATACCGGTATCAAATATCCGTTGTTTACCATATTTTTCCTGTAAGCCACTGAATCCCTGGTTAACATCACCGATCTGTCCAAGATCTTCTCCAAATGCAAAAACTTTATTGTTGGATGCAAATAACTGATCAAAATAATTATTCAATATTTCAAACCCATTAACGATAGTAGCATTGTCCTCATAATTAACGGAGACATGAGTTACTTTAAGAGCGGAAGCCGGACCTTCATTATACAAATAAGAATCATATAATTTAATACTCTGGCCGTTCAATGTTGAATAAAAATTTTGAATGGCTGAGAGCTCGGTAGAATGTTTATCAATGATATCTAATGCAGTTGATACAGCTTTTAAAACATCCCTCCGCATGGGTTCTTTCAATGATTGTAATTCATTTACAATATTTGAAATAGCAGGTTCAATATGAATGGCATGGCTTAAAACCTTAACTGCATTTGCAACGATCTCTTTCAAAGGATGAATGTACTTATCCCAGGCCTTTTGCTTACTTTCTTTTACAAAAGTAATGGCATGTTCTTCTATTGTTTTTAATTCGTCTTCCTCGGCCAAAGAATTTGCCAAAATCCATGCTTTCATTTGTTTCAAACAATCCCATTCCTTTTCCCAGTTAAGTCTTTCCAAAGGTTTATAACGTTCATGACTTCCGGAAGTTGAATGCCCCTGGGGTTGAGTTATTTCCTCTATATGAAAAAGAGCAGGTGTATGAGTGTCTCTTATTTTTTGGACTGCGTGTTCCAAAACTTCACACATACCCGCATAATCCCAACCCTTTAATTTATAGATATCTATGCCATTGGTCTCATCTGTTTTTTGAAAACCTGATAAAACATCTGAAATGGAAGATTTGGTTGTCTGGTATTTCTTAGGTACAGAAATTCCATACCCATTATCCCAAACAAAAACTGCCAATGGCACCTGCAATACTCCTGCGGCATTTATAGTTTCCCAAAAATGCCCTTCGCTTGTTGAAGCATCACCAATAGTACAAAAGCATACCTCATCTCCGTTATTGGATAGTTCAGGGTACTGTTTTAGTGCTTCGATATTTCTGAATGATTTTGAAGCAAAGGCCAAACCCAGGGCACGCGGCATCTGACCGGCTGTAGGGGCAATATCTGAAGATACATTCTTAAGGTTGGCCAGGTCAAGCCACTCTCCCTTTTCATTGACCATTTTTGTGGCAAAATGGGCATTCATTTGCCTTCCTGCACTAAAAGGGTCGTGCTCAACATTGGGATCTGCATATAGTTGAGAAAAGAACTGTTCAACTGTAGCCAGGGAGCTGGAAAACATAAAGGTTTGGTCGCGGTAATACCCGGCCCTGAAATCCCCTGGTTTAAAAAATTTAGCCATGGCCACCTGTGCGACTTCTATACCATCGCCGAAAATGCCAAATTTTGCTTTGCCAGTCAAGACTTCCTTCCTTCCAAGGAGGCTGGTTTCCCTGCTTTCGCAACATATTCTATAATCTCTCAATACTTCATTCCTGAAATGATCGAAACTTAGTTTTTCCTGTAAAGTAGCATCCAGATTTTCCATATAGCTTAAATATGGTGTAAAAATATTGATTTTACCCGTCTTTGTTAAATATCTGTAAACAGCTTTACAATTTTCATCAATTTCAAACGTTTTTGTATCTTTGAACCTGTTTAATAAAAGAATTATGAAAAAAATATTGCTTTTGACTGCTGTTACTTGTTTGTCAATGACAATATATGCACAGGAAGTTGCTAAAACTCAAGGCTCCATTGTTACAGATGCTACATCTGAACAAAAAAAGCCTGCGGAAGAAATGCTGTTAGTTAAAGAAGATGTGTATGATTTCGGAAAAATACCCCAGGGAAAACCTGTCCATACAGTTTTTATGGTAAAGAATATCAGCCAGCAACCATTAAAGATCGCTAATGTACAGGCCAGTTGTGGATGCACTACACCTGAATGGGATAAAGAAAATGCGATACCTGCTGGCCAGGAGGCTAAAATAACAGTAGGTTATAATGCCGCTGCAGAAGGAGCATTTACTAAATTCATTACTATAACATACAATGAAACTGCTTCAAAACAAATTACTATAAAAGGTGAGGTATGGAAAACTCCTGCTGCCAGTGCCCCAGAAAACAACAGTTTAAACGATTTAAAAAATAAATAAAATAAAAACTTAAAAAAAATAAAACACATGAAAAAATTATTATTCTCTATTACAGCATTAACATTATCTACCGTATTGTTTGCACAGGACACTCAAAAAAAGAAGGCAGATGATGTTGCAAAATTCAAAACCGAAACTATTGATCTCGGTAAATTGCAACAAGGAACTCCTACTACTGCAACATTCAGTGTAGCAAATATCAGTGCAGAACCTTTGATCATTGAACAGGCAAATCCTACCTGTGGCTGCACCATCAGTAATTATACAAAAGAACCAATTTCCAATGGTAAAATGGGTGAAATTAATGCCACTTATAATGCCGCCAATATTGGTGCATTTGAAAAGCATCTTACTGTAAAATTTGCTGGTATTGATGAAGTAAAAAGTATAACAATCAAAGGAGAGGTTTTAAGTAAAGATGATTATGCTAAACTTAATGGAAATACTGCACCTGCTGCGGCTGATAATGTAACGCCAACGCCTGCTGCTGATACCAAGACTAAGGCCGAAACTAAAAAAACAGCAAAAACCAAAACAAAAACAGAAACTGCCAATAAGAAAAAGAAATAAAGAATTCAGTTTTTATAAAAAAACCTCCGAAAATATCGGAGGTTTTTTATGGTCTACCTTTTCATTACCGGATTCAATTAATATATTTTTTGAAAAATTGCTGAAATTAAAAACCGCATTTCAAAATTGCTAATCAGCAGCGTTAAGAAAGCCTGACTTCATTTTAGTTTAATAAATACATTAGTTTTAAACCTTGTAAATGATAATTTATATTTGTTTACAGGATGAATACCTCATGTCATTCTATAATAAAAAACAACATTCATGTTTATTTCAGCAATTGAAAGAGTTTCAAAATTTACCAGGCCTGTAAATTCGATCATACGTACTTATGGTGGCAAACAATTGATACCGGGATCTTCCACTATATTTTTTGTTAATAATAAAGGATATGCCATTACTTGCAAACATGTAGCCGAATTACTCTTGGGTGCAGACAATATCAATAATCATTTTCTCAGTTTTAAAAAAGACCGGCAACTAATTGTAAATGACGGAAAATATAAAATGCAACTTAAGGGTCTGGAATTAAAATACAAATACAATGCTGATACAGTCATACAGGTAAAGAATAATTTTGTGGATTGTGTTGACAGTATGAGTGGGTTTACCTGTCATATGCACCCCACATTGGATCTTGCTATCCTTAAATTCAATGATTATAAAACCCTTCATTACCAGGATTGTGCTAAATTCCTGAAAGATACTTCCAGTATAAAACAGGGTAAATTTCTTTGTCGCCTTGGGTTTCCGTTTCCTGAATTCAACAATTTTACATTTAATACAACCCATGATGATATTGAATGGACAAAAGAAGGGATCAGTCATTCACCCCAATTCCCCATCGAAGGAATGGTCACCAGGTTCCTTGCTGAACAAAATCATTTGTACGGAATTGAATTAAGTACGCCCGGATTACGTGGCCAGAGCGGCGGTCCATTGTTCGATGATAAAGGCACCGTTTATGGTATGCAATTTTCAACGAAACATTTACACCTCGGTTTTGACCTGATCGATAAAGAAATCATGGTAAATAATGCTGTTAAAAAAATATCGGATTATTCTTTTTTACACCTGGGCCAATGTATCCATGCTGATACAATCAAGGCTTTTTTGAAACAGCATGAGGTGGAGTTTTATGAGGAAGACTAAATACAAGTTCACAGATTTTAGTTCATAGTTGCTGTTGTAAAAGTTGCACTACCTTTAATATTTGTAGTTTAACTAAGAACTAAGAACTAAGAACTAAGAACTAAGAACTAAGAACTAAGAACTATTTATATTTGCCCCATGTTATCAACCAGCAAACGTGGCATTAAAATGCCAGCATCTCCCATTCGTAAATTGGTTCCTTATGCCGAAGCAGCCAAGAAAAGAGGTACCAAAGTTTATCATTTAAACATCGGCCAGCCTGATATAGAAACTCCCCCTATGATACTTGATGCTGTACGTCATTGCAATATTAAAGTACTGGAATACAGCCACAGCGCAGGCAATGAAAGTTATCGAAAAAAGTTAGTTCAGTATTATGCAAAAAACAATATCAATATTACTGCGGATCAGATCATCATAACAACAGGTGGGAGTGAAGCAATTTTATTTGGTTTTATGGCCTGTCTGGATGCAGGTGATGAAGTGATCATACCTGAACCATTCTACGCCAATTACAATGGATTTGCCATTCAGGCAGATGTAATTGTAAAACCGATCCGCAGTAATATTGAAACCGGATTTGCATTGCCCCCAATGGAAGATTTTGAAAAAGCAATTACTCCAAAAACAAAAGCAATTGTTGTCTGCAATCCGAATAATCCTACCGGTTACTTATACAGTGCTGCAGAAATGGAAACACTGAAGCAGATCGTTCTGAAACATGATCTTTTTCTTTTTGCAGATGAGGCTTACCGTGAGTTTTGTTATGATGGTACACATACAAGTGCTATGCACCTGGCAGGAGCCGAACAAAATGTGATTTTGATGGATACCATCAGCAAACGATACAGTGCCTGTGGCGGCCGCATCGGCGCCTTTATTACAAAAAACAAGGGAATACTTGATGCAGCTATGAAATTTGCACAAGCCAGGTTAAGCCCCCCTTTTTATGCCCAGGTACTAGGCGAAGCAGCCGTTGACCTGCCAGATAATTATTTTGATACCACAAAAGCAGAATATAAACTCCGCAGAGATACGATTGTAAAAAGACTGAACGATATAACCGGTGTTTTTTGTCCCAACCCCGGCGGTGCATTTTATGCCATGGCAAGTTTACCCATTGATGATTGTGATAAATTCTGTCAATGGCTGTTGGAAGATTTTAGTTTTGAAGGTGCAACAGTTATGCTTGCTCCCGCAACTGGTTTTTACAGTACGCCAGGACTTGGAACAAAAGAAGTAAGGCTTGCGTATGTTTTGAATGTGGATGCAATCAATAAAGCAATGGATTGTTTAGAGAAAGCGTTGGATGTTTATCCCGGGAAAAAATAAAACTAAATAAATATTAATGCTGAAATGCGCTTCATTTAGAGGCGCATTTTTTATTATTACATAATTCTCGTCATTGCGAGGGATATATGTCATTGCAAGGAATTTCGTCATTGCGAGGTACGAAGCAATCTACAGGTTAATAAAAAAGATTGCTTCGTACCTCGCAATGACGGGCTATTAATTTAAAATATTTTTTAAATGCAAA
>JANMMS010000001.1:0-14395 GCA_031373525.1 Ferruginibacter sp. | reverse complement strand
AGCGTTTAAGACAAATACCAGCAGTTGTGTAAACAATGGTACAATCCAGGTGAATGTAACGGGTGGAGTAGCTGCATATACGTACAGCATTAATGGCGGATTATACCAGGCAAGCAATTCGTTCACCGGATTGGGAGCGAGCACATATGCTATATCAGTGAAGGATGCTAAGAATTGTACCGGAAGCCTGAACGTTACGATCAATACAAACACGATCAATGTTACGGCAACTCCAACAGCAGCCAGCAGTTGTGCAATCAATAACGGTCAGATCCAGTTGTTCCGTACAGGTGGAACAGGCCCTTACACATACAGTTTGAATGGCAGTACTTATCAGGCAAGTACGATCTTCTTGGGTCTTGCTGCAGGTACTTATGATGGATATGTGAAAGATGCGTTTGGATGTATCGGAGTGTTGAACGGAATTGTAGTAGGTCCAAATTGTCCTCCGCCACCAATTGCATCAAACACAAAGTTTGCAGCACCGGTTGCGACAAGTACAAGTGTATCATTGAAAGTGAATGCGTATCCAAATCCGAGCAATGCAGCGTTTACGCTTCAACTGGATGGTTATAGCATGACAGATAAAGTATCTGTTACTGTTACGGACCTGATGGGAAGAAAGGTATACCAGACAGAAGGTACGGGCAAACAGCAGTACCGTTTTGGGTCTGCATTTATCAGCGGAATGTATAATGTACAGGTAATACAAGGTTCTGATTTAAAAAACCTTAAGCTTGTAAAAGAATAACAAATTGTTTTTTGAAATAATTTTCCTTTTGAGGCTGCCGATTTTGGTAGCCTCATTTTTATGCAATTAACTTTTAAAATAATTCTGTTTTTGAAGATATGACTAATTTCATTTTTTATTTTTGAATTCACAGTAAAAAAATAAAGTCATTTGACGATCGTTCTAAATGTTAAATTCACCCTCGGTGTATTTATTTTTTTTGTCTTTGGCAATGAATGAAGCCAGTTGATCTGTGTGCTGCCTTTCATGACCAGCAAGCTTCCGCTCTCTAATAAAATGGAGGTAGTTTCTTTTGTTTGCTTATGCTTAAATGAAAATTTTCTTGCTGCCCCAAAACTAAAAGAGGCAATGGCTGAATGTTTACCCAATGTTACTTCATCATCACTATGCCACGACACACCTTCATTGCCGTTGTGATATAAATTCAGTAAGCAAGAATTGTATGTTGAACCTGTAAGATTTTCTGCAAGTATTTTTAGATGAATTAATTCTTTTGTCCAGGGTAATGCATGCCGTGTTATGCCAGAATAGGTATATGAAAAACCGGCATCGCCATACCAGGCAGTTTTCCTTTTGGTGACGATCAGTTTTCCAAAGATCATTGCTTCATCATTTTTCCATTCAATGGTTTGGAGCAGGCAATTGAGAAAACTCTTTGCTTCCGTTTGTTTAAATACTTTACCGTGATAAATCACTTCGCCATCATACGGAAGTATATTGGGCAGCAAATTATTATTGAATAAGTCCAAATTTTATTTTTTAAAATTGATTTGTAGATATCATCGTAAATTTTACTATCTTCTTATACCAAAACAATGCAAATTAATTATTGTTTAGCAGCATGTTCGCCGATTTTGTTTTACACAATCCTATATTTCAAAAAATCTAAATATTACCAGATAAAACCGAAACAAATGATTGATGAGAATTTAATAATACTTAAATTCATAAAATCAAAACATACTATGAAGAATATTTTTATAAAAATAAACAGGTTATTTTTTAGCATCCTGTTTTTATTCCTGTTTACAGAACTTACTGCTCAGCAGAACAGGTTGTTGCTTGATGCTCAACTTTCACTGGAACGGGAAAAATATGATCTGACCCCGGCCGATATAAGCGATTATAAAGTAACTGATCAGTACACAGACAAAAATACAGGCCTTTCTTATACTTATATTCAACAAAGGCATCATAATATCATAGTATATAATGCGATCAGTGTTTTTCTTAAAAAAGAGAATAAGGTCATTTATTTTAAACCGGGAATGGTTGACCATCTCGATGAAAAAATTAAGTCTGATATACCTTCTGTAACACCGGAAGAAGCCATTCGATATGCACTTAATCATCTCGGCATCACAAAACAAGGGACGGTTAAACTGATCCAATCTTATAAAACTGAAAACTTATATGAGTATGAATTGGCAGGGGTGTCTTCCAGCCCTATAAAGGTGCAACTGGTTTATCGGGTTATGGATGATGGAATATTCCTTGCATGGGATGTAAGCATAGAAATGAAAAATGAATCTCATTGGTGGAATGTAAGAATAGATGCATTGAACGGAAATTATATTGATAAGAATGATTACACTGTTTCATGTGATTTTGGTGATCCATCTCATGGATTGCTTCCTCATCAGCATGAAAAGTTTTTAAAAGAAAATATGCCCGTTTTCTCTTTTTTGCCGCCACCTTCCTCTCAATACAATGTCTTCCCTTTTCCTATAGAAGCACCTTCTTTTGGCAGCCGGTCATTATTGGCTGACCCTTCCGATAATATAGCTTCTCCTTTTGGATGGCATGATGTGGACGGGATAGCAGGAAATGAATATACGATAACCCGTGGTAATAATGTATATGCTTACGAAGATGCAGACAATAATAACCTTCCCGGTTATTCGCCCAATTCAGCTACACTTCAGTTTGATTTTCCTTTTACCACCGGTGTAGCACCCATTACTAACCAGGATGCATCGATCACTAATTTGTTTTATGCCAATAACAGGATACATGATTTTCTGTATCACCTGGGATTTAATGAAGCCGCCGGAAATTTTCAACAAAATAATTATGGCAACGGAGGGCTGGGCAATGATTATGTAAGAGCTGAGGCTTTTGACGGAGGAGGAACGAATAATGCCAATTTCAGTACACCTGCTGATGGCGCTTCGGGCAGAATGCAAATGTATTTATGGAGCGGTACACCCCAGATAGACGGTTCATTTGACAATGGTGTCATTGCACATGAGTATGGGCATGGAGTTTCCAACAGGCTTACCGGCGGCCCTTCTCAGGCTAGCTGTTTAGGGAATGCAGAGCAGGGCGGTGAAGGTTGGAGCGACTGGCTGGCACTGATGATGACGATCGAGCCCGGCGATAATGGCGCTATGGCACGCGGTATAGGTACTTACGTTAAGGGACAAACTACGAATGGCCCCGGAATAAGAAGATTTCCTTATTCAACCAATATGTCCATCAACCCCCAGACCTATGCCAATCTTGCTACCAGTACAACGGTACACAGAAGGGGTGAGATCTGGTGTGACGCTATTTGGGATATGTCGTGGTTTCTGATCGATGACCTGGGATTTAACGCCGATCCAACTGTGACAACTGCCGGAAATAATATTGCCATGCGGCTGGTATTGGAAGGAATGAAATTGCAGCCCTGCAGTCCTGGTTACCTGGATGCACGTGATGCAATTTTACTTGCAGATGCCATTCTTTATAACAATGTTCATCGTTGCAGGATTTGGGAAGCATTTGCCCGCAGGGGTATGGGATATAATGCGGTGCAGGGGAGTTCTAACAGTTATACTGATCAAACTGCAGGTTTTTCAATGCCTCCATTTTGTTTGCCTCCTACTCAAATACCAGTGGCGGCCTTTACTTCCAATGTAACTACCATAGGCTGCGGTGGAGCAGTTAAATTTACTGATCAGTCAGTGCAGCCATTCAGTTGGTTATGGGATTTTGGAGACCAAACTACTTCAACATTGCAAAACCCAACTCATACGTTTACAGCATCCGGAACTTATATTGTTACATTAACGGTAACCAATCCACTGGGAAATAATTCAATCACACAAAATATAACTGTTAACCCTGTTTTTACAGCAAATGTAACGGCAACGCCTGTATCAGTTTGCAATGGGGATCCTGTAACATTGAATGCTGTTGCTTCCGGAAGTAATAATATAACGTATAATATAAGCAGCATTCCATATGCCCCTGTTAGCGGCACGCCAATAAATGTTGCTTTAGCGGATGATGCTATGAGTGCTCAACTGCCTGTGGGATTTACGTTTAAATTTTTCGGATTGAATTACACAAATTTTTATATTTGTTCAAACGGGTATATCACATTTAGTGCTGGCCAATCTGTAACTGCAGTTTATGGTTCTGCAATACCATCTGTTGCTTCTCCCAATAATTTTATTGCATTGGCATGGAATGATCTTTTTCCGGAAGGAGTGGCAACGGCTGTTTCGTATTTTAATACCGGCGTTGCACCCAATAGAAAACTGGTGGTGCAATATAATACCAGGCATTATGGTGGCGTAGCATATCCGTTTGTTGTACAGGCAATTTTATCTGAAGGCAGCAATGAAATAGAAATTCATACTACAACTATAAGTGATGCTTCCCCTTTTGATGCTGGTGCAAATACTACACAGGGTGTTGAAAATGCTGCCGGAACTGCAGGTGTAGCTGTGCCGGGGCGCAATGGAACCATTTTTACAGCAACTAATGATGCTTATCGTTTTACGCCTTATACGCCTTATACTTATTCCTGGCAACCTGGTAACCTGATTGGTGCTGCACAATCTGTCAATCCAACTGTAACGGGATCATATACAGTTAATATTTCTGATGGAAGTGGTTGCAATGAACCTTTTGCTACTCCGGTTATTACAGTAACGAATTGCAATGCTGTTTCTGTAAATTTAAAATTGTACCTGCAGGGTTATTATATCGATGGCGGTATTATGCAGCCGGTATTAAATAACCAGTTCGTTGCCGGAGCTGTTGCAAATGAAACAGATTCCATTACAATTGAACTGTATCACCCGCTTACATTTGCACTTATTGAATCAAAAAGAGCTGTACTGTTAAATGACGGAACGGTTTCTGTAACATTTGCTCAACCGGCTGCTTCTTATTACATAGCTGTCAAACACAGGAATACGATACAGACATGGACCAAAGATCCTGTTCAATGCGTTTCTTCTACACCGTTATACGACTTTACAGCAGCGGCAGACAAGGCTATGGGTAATAATCAGGTGGAGGTACAAACTGGTAAGTGGGCGTTCTTTACCGGCGATCTGAACCAGGATGATTTTATAGACGGCAATGATTTTCCGTACTTTGATACAGATAGTTTCAATGGGGTAAATAGTGAATATGCATCAACCGATATGAACGGTGATGGATTTGTTGATGGCAATGATTTCCCGGTATTTGATGTGAATAGCTTTAACGGGGTTTCGGCAGTGCATCCTTAATATAACTACAGATATTTGAAGATGTTTCCGCAGATACCTGTAGAAATGATCTATGTAAATCTGCGTGCCTTCAATCTGCGAACATCTGCGGGAAGACATACTTACATCTTTTTAATTTCAACGATATGACCTTTGGCCACTAATATCTATTCCTGAATAGTAAAAAGTATTTACCCATACTAAATTTCTAACAAAACTGAATTAATTGGTTCAATTTCTATACTATGGGTTTTGCTATTAAAATATTGTCTGAATGGCTCTTCAATCCCTTTATTATAATTTGGAAAGAAATTTGTAAAGTGCACATTATCAGCAATTAAGTTGGTATTATTCTTTGTATTATTTTTCTGATTTAGCTGGCATTAATGAAATGAGGAAAAAAATGAAAGTATTTTTTTATATTTACAATCTGATTATTCAGGATGTAATATTTATTTACATTCATTGTTTAGCTTGCCTTTATCCTCCAAATGATATTATTTTTATTGCTTAATACCGTACCACTATTGTTTTAATTAAAACTTACAAATTGATTTATGAAAAAGATTCTATTTATTTTTTTATTATTGTCTGTCACTTTTTATTCCAAAGCCCAATCAAATGAAATAGCTGTTGCTAAACAATTAGTTTCCAAAACCAGTGAAGCACTTGGATTTTCAAAAGAAGATCGGGATAATTATATTGTCAGCAGTTCTTATCTTGATAAGGAAACCGGCATTCAAATGGTATACCTCATTCAAAGTTATAATGGGCTACCGGTATATAACCAAATGCTGGTATTGGCCTATAAAAATGAAAAACTGATTTCCAAAGCGGGTAATTTTAATTTTAGTATTGAAAAATTAGTGAATAGCAGAAATGCAATTCCATCTATAGCTGCAGGTGAAGCAGTACAAGCTGCTTTATCTGACAGGAAATTAACTGCAACTAAAACGCAAGTAGTTATTAACAGGATCAACAACGGACAAAAAATTGAATTCAATGATATGGGTGTTTCCCGTGAACCTATTTCTGCAGAATTGATGTGGGTTCCTTTTGAAAAAAACAACCAATATCGGTTGGCTTGGCAGGTATATATCATTCCAAATTCAACCTCCGATTATTGGCTGGTAAGAATAGACGCAACTGACAACACTACCCTGGGAATGGATAACCTAACTGCTTATGATAACTGGGGCCATCGGGAAGAAGAACATTTTTCAAACACAAGTTTTGGTTCCTCAAATGAATTACATCAATTAAATTATGACATAAAGAGTTTATTTGATTTTAGAACAATTGAAAAACAGGATCAGCAATTGATCAATAGCCCTTTAATGGTTAACGGTGCTACGTACAGGGTCATTCCTTTTCCGGCAGAAAGCCCGATACACCCCGGCGGAACTGCTGCTTTAAGAACGGATCCCTGGACAGCAGCTCCGGGCAATGCAACTTCTTTGAAATGGCACACTGGTTTAACTGCTACCGATTATACATACACCCGCGGTAATAACGTTTGGGCATACCAGGATCAACCGAATGATAATACAGGTTCAGTTGGTGAATCTGCAAGTTCAACAACAACTCCTGATCCATTGACATTTGATTTTGTACCAAATTTTACTGTTGCACCAACACAGACTACACCGGTGCAAAACCAGCAATTTAATATCACCAATTTGTTTTACTGGAATAATGTGATTCATGATATAATGTATGAGTATGGTTTTAATGAGGTTTCCGGTAATTTCCAGGACGATAACCAGGGAAGGGGTGGAGCCGGAAATGATCATGTAAATGCTGAGGCACAGGATGGCGGTGGTACCAATAATGCAAATTTTGCAACACCTGTAGATGGTTCAAGTGGCAGGATGCAAATGTATTTATGGACAGGAACTCCTCAATTGGATGGAGATGTGGACAATGGCATCATTGTTCATGAATATGGCCATGGTATCAGCAACAAATTAACCGGCGGGCCTGCCAATTCCAGTTGTTTACAAAATGCCGAACAAATGGGTGAGGGATGGAGCGATTATTATTCATTGATGTTTACGCAAAACTGGGCTACTTCAACATTGAATACCGGCTTTACTTCACCGAGGGGAATTGGTACTTATGCATTGAATCAGGCAATAACAGGGGTGGGTATCCGTTCTCAAAAATATTGTACGGATTTTACTGTAAACAACAAGGTATATTTAACATCTCTTCCTTCATCACCTCACAGCCGGGGTGAAATATGGTGTGCAACATTATGGGATATGACCTGGAATATCATCAACCAGGTAGGTGTCATTAATCCAAATATTTATAACATTGCAGGTGGTGGAGGTAATACCATTGCCATGAAACTGGTAACGGAAGGGTTGAAACTTCAACAGTGCAGCCCTGGTTTCATCAGTGGCCGAAATGCCATTTTACAGGCCGACCAGAATCTGTATGGTGGAACCTATCGTTGTGCTATTATTACAGCTTTTGCCCGAAGGGGGATGGGCACATTTGCATCAGAAGGATTAACTTCAAGTATAACCGATCAGGTGGTTGATTTTTCAGGAGGGGCACCTACTATTACCTTAACTCAGAATGGAGTTGTTTCTGTTTCTGAAGGTCAAAATATTATTTACAATAATAAAGTCACATCTGAATGTTCTGTAATTAGCAATTATACATTAAGAGATACCTTACCTTTAAATGTTAGTTTTGTAAGCGCTACCAATGGCGGTACATATAATGCAGGAACACGTGTAGTAAGCTGGCCTGTTAATCTTGCAGCCTCCTCAACAGGCAATTATGGGTTTACCGTTAATGTAAATGCAGGTAGTTATTTTGCTCCGTTATCACTCATAGATGAAACAGTGCCGGCTACAGTTATTTCCGGTTCATGGGCCACAGCTTCAACAACAGTAAATGTTTGGACCGCTCATAATCTTAGAAGTAAGAGTGCACCCAATTCATTCTTTACTCCTGATGCATCCATTGTATCAGATCAAACAATTGCCACAACAAATAGTTTTGCTTTGGGGGCTAATCCACCTGTTTTAAGCTTTTGGCATTGGTACAATACTGAATCAACTTTTGACGGTGGAGTCCTCGAAATAAGTACGAATGGAGGAACTGCCTGGACAGATATTGGAGCAGCAAATTTTACCCAGAATGGATATAATGCAACCATCAGCAGTTCTTATGGCAATCCTTTAAGCGGCAGGTCGGCATGGTCAGGAACTAACGGTGCATTTGTTGAATCAAAAGTCAGTCTTGCAACTTATGCAAACCAGTCCAATGTTAAATTACGCTGGCGTTTCGGTTCAGATAACAGTGTGGCAGCAACCGGATGGAACCTGGATGATATCAATCTGACCAATATTGCCAGGGTTAATATGCGGTCAGGATTGTTTGACAATACCAATACCAGGTTGTCTTATTCAGATACAGTAACCAATATTTCGGCGCCACCTTCAGTACTACTAACGGTAAACCTTAAGCTTTTCCTACAGGGTTATTATATTGATGGCGGCATCATGCAGGATGTAATGAGCAATCAATCTGTTCCTTTTGCACAATCAACAAATACCGATAGTATTACTGTTGAATTACATCATCCTGCAACCTATGCTTTGGTTGAAATGAAAAGAGCAATGTTGCTTTCCAATGGGCTGGCTTCTGTTCAGTTCTTTCAACCTTTGGGATCATATTATATCGCGATCAAACACAGGAATACTTTACAAACATGGAGTGCAAATCCAGTTCCCTGTTCTGCTGCTACACCGTTATATGATTTTTCATCTGCAGCAAATATGGCAATGGGAAATAACCAGGTGCAGGTACAAACAGGCAAATGGGCAATGTTTACCGGCGACCTGAACCAGGATGATTTCGTTGACGGCAATGATTTTCCAGCTTTTGATGCGGATAGTTTTAACGGTGTGAATAGTGTTTATGTTGCTACCGATTTGAATGGCGATGGGTTTGTGGATGGGAATGATTTCCCTGTTTTTGATTTGAATAGTTTCAATGGGGTTTCAGCAATGCATCCCTGATAAATTTAATCTTACAGGATGCCCACTTTATGCATACAGGATTTGGCAATTTTGCTTGTAAATCCTGTAACTTACGGGTATAATTAAAAGATTGATGGAGGCTTATAAGTCAACAATTAAGTCATATTTTATTGTGATCTTACTCATGTTTCTAAATATGAGTTTTGTGGCTTGTCAGGTAATTCATAAAAAAGAAAAACCACTCAAAACTTATAAAGTTTCGGGAAAAGTTACTCAAACTTTTGCTTATTGTGGCGGTGCGGCGCCTTCTCAGGAGCTATTGGATCAGCTCGCAAAACCTGTTGCTTATGCCGGTAAAAAATTTTTCATCAGGCGGGGGAAAACAAATAGTATTAATGCCAAAATGATAAAAAGCTTTACATCTGGTAAAGAAGGTGAATTTTCATTCATTCTATCTCCGGGTACATACTCGATAATCCTTGAAGAACAACTTAATATAATAAAGGCCGGGGATCTGACCAAAGAATTCATAGAGGTAGATGAAAAATGCTTAAAAGAATGGTGGACAAAACCTTATTACCTGTTGGAAGTTAAGAATAAACAGATTACAGACCTGAATTTTAATTTTTTTAAACGTTGTTTTTTCTCAAATGACATACCCTGTAGTACCTATAATGGACCTCAACCATTGTAAAGGGTTTTTTGAAAATGTCTCAAAGTAATTGGCATGGGTAGAAAAATAATATTTTTTTAAAATATATAAAAAACATTATCTTACTGACTAATTTATTTAAAGTATAGAAATGACAATCTTACTTTCTGTAAAATTTCTTTATAAATAATCTTTAGCCAAAGGTTATTTTGCTTAAACTTATCTCAAGAAAACATAAAAAAACTTAAATGCACGATCTGATTTTACGGATTCAATTTTAATAATAGACATATTATTATTCAAAATAAAAATGCATAGAATTATAAATGAATACCAAAATTTAATTATAATATAAAAACTGTCATTATGAAGTATTTTTTCCTTCGCCGGTTGTTTTTACTTTCAACGACCCTTTTAATTAGTCATTTTTCTTTTTCACAGTTGGAGTCTCAAAGAAATCCTGACAAACCTGGTAAAATAAGAAAAGAAAAAAGGCCGGGTGCAAGAATGACTGATTTTTTAGGTTCGTTGGAATACGAATTCAATATGATCAAGAATCCGACTACCGGTAAAATTCCCGAAGGAGTTTTTGAAGCCGAAAAGCTACAGGCAAAACAAATTAATGATAGCAGGGCTTTAACAAACCGGGAAGCTTTATTAAGCTCTTATACATTTCAGGGCCCCGATAACCTCGGAGGCCGCACCCGTACCATTGCCTACGATGTAAGATATAATGGTACTTCCAATCAAATAATACTTGCCGGTGGAGTAAGTGGGGGTGTTTATAAATCTATTGATAACGGTACTACCTGGGTGCGTAAAAGTCCCACAGGGCAACATTTCAGTTGCACCAGTATCGCACAGGACCCTCGCGTAGGTTTCCAGGATACCTGGTATTATGGTGTAGGGGAAGCCAGTGGAAATTCAGCTAATGGCACTGGGGCATTTTATTCAGGCAATGGGGTCTATAAATCAACAGATAATGGAGAAACATGGACAAGGCTTGCAAATTCAAATACAGGTCCACTTGAATCTTTTGGCACAAACGCAGATTTTATTCAGAAAGTGGTAGTTGATCCAACTAACGGTAATGTATATATATCATGTATTGCTGCAATTCTCAGATCAACTGACGGTGGTGCCACATGGAATTCGGTTTTATCGGGCGCTTTAGGAAATACCGGACAGGTTACAGATATAGTTGTTACCAGCACCGGTCGTTTTTATGCCGGATTCGCTGGTACAAATGCAGTTGGTGCGGATGGTGTTTGGACCTCTGCTACCGGTGCATCAGCTACATGGACAAGGATTGCCGGCCCTGGCGGAACACCAGTTGGGTGGAATGCAAACGCAGCATACGGCAGGGTTGTATTGGCGATTGCGCCCAGTAGTGAAAACCTGGTCTATGCATTGTATTCAAATAATGTTACATCAGATTGCGCAGGAGTGCCCGCTTTGGAAGCTGAACTATTCCGTTGGAATAATACCACTTCTGCCTGGACCGATCTTTCAGCTACACTACCAAATGAAGCCGGATGCCTTAATGGTAATGACCCTTTTGCAGTACAGGGTGGCTATGACCTGGTTGTGGCTGTGAAACCTGATGATCCAACCGTGGTTTTTATCGGAGGAACAAATATATACCGGTCAACAACAAGTGGAGCAAGCTGGACAAGGATCGGCGGTTACAACAGCCCTGCCAGTTATGCACTATATGCTAATTCACACCCTGATATTCATTCTGTTGTTTTTCAGCCGGGTAGTCCGGCGATTATGCTTTGTGGAAATGATGGAGGTATTCAACGCACTACCAATGACCTTGCTGCTACAGTAGTGTGGACACCTATTAATAATGGTTATCGAACCTATCAATATTATTATGTTGCCAATGATCCACGAAGTGGAAATGCAAAAGTTATCGGTGGTGCCCAGGACAATGGGAGTACCCGTAACATTGGTGGGACAGGAGTTAATTTTGAACTTGTATTTGGAGGGGATGGTGTAGCAGTCGGATTATCGGGTGCTACAGATTTGGAATATGTTGGTACTCAAAATGGAAGTATTTATCGCAGGCCATCAACTGATGGAACAAATTTTGGAACAAATATAACTCCTACTTTCGCAAACACAGTAACCAGCTCTGGATTATTTGTTACACTTTTTAAATTAGATCCTGACAATACCGAAAGATTATACTATGTGAACGATGATACACTTCATCTAACAACAACGGCATCAACAGTTACATCTTCTACTTGGACAAAAATGACAGGAGTTGCAACAGCTGTAGGAGTAGCTAATGATATCACAGCATTGGCCGTTACCAGAGGTACGTATAGCTCATTAACTACCAGTTTATTCATGGGGACATCCAATGGTAAAGTTTATCGTCTTGATAATCCAACAGGTGTTGCGGTGGGTACTGCTCCTGTTAATATTACCGGCACTATCGGAGCAGGTTATATAAGCAGCATTTCAGTTAATCCCAGGAATGATGATACCGTACTGGTAGCCCTTTCGAATTACGGCATCACCAGTGTATATTGGACAGGTAATGCCAATGTTGCAGCACCAACCTGGACAGCCGTTGAAGGGGCATTGACATTGCCATCATACAGGAGTTCAGCCATTGCAATAAATGGTACTACAGGGTTGGTAGAATATTATGTTGGAACCTCTGCAGGTTTATGGGCTACTACAGGCCTTCCCGGTGCCGTTGCATGGGCACAAGAGGGCGCCAGTTCTATTGGCAATGCAGTTGTTTCCTGTCTTGACCTACGGGCTTCCGACAATAAATTACTGGTAGGAACGCATGGCTATGGAATGTGGACTACATCTATTCCTGTAGCCTGTGCAACGATCACAGTTACCAACCCGGTAACGGCTACGGGTAATGCCGGTGTGGTTTTCAGCCAATCGTTTACCCAAGCAGGGGCCGTAGGCGGAGCCACTTTTTCGATCAACACAGGAACATTACCAACAGGATTAACTTTATCAGCAGCAGGCTTATTAAGCGGAACGCCAACACAAACCGGTAGTTTTCCTCTTACAATAAAAGTTACTGACGGTAACGGTTGTATTGGAACGGGTGGAACTTATACATTAGTGATCAGTTGTCAAACGATCACAGTTACCAACCCGGTAACTGCTACGGGTACTGCAGGTGTGGCATTCGGTCAATCGTTTACCCAAGCCGGGGCAATTGGCAGCACAACATTTGCAATAAATAGCGGAACACTGCCAACAGGATTAACATTATCAGCAGCAGGGCTGTTAAGTGGAACACCAACACAAACCGGTAGTTTCCCTCTTACAATAAAAGTTACTGATGGCAACGGATGTATCGGAACTGGAACAACTTATACATTAGTGATCAGTTGTCAAACGATCACAGTTACCAACCCGGTAACTGCTACGGGTACTGCAGGTGTGGCATTCAGTCAATCGTTTACCCAAACCGGAGCAGTAGGAGGCGCTACTTTTTCGATCAACACAGGAACATTACCAACAGGATTAACTTTATCAACAGCAGGCCTATTAACCGGAACACCTACTCAGACAGGTAGTTTCCCGATCACTGTAAAAGTAACGGGTGGTAATGCATGTATCGGAACTGGATCAACTTATACATTGGTGATTGGTTGTCAAACGATCACAGTTACCAACCCGGTAACGGCTACGGGTACTGCCGGTGTAGCTTTCAGTCAATCGTTTACCCAAGCCGGGGCAATTGGCAGCACAACATTTGCAATAAATACCGGAACACTGCCAACAGGATTAACATTATCAGCAGCAGGGTTGTTAAGTGGAACACCAACACAAACCGGTAGTTTCCCTCTTACAATAAAAGTTACTGATGGCAACGGCTGTATTGGAACGGGTGGAACCTATACGTTAGTGATCAGTTGTCAAACGATCACAGTTACTAACCCGGTAACGGCTACGGGTACTGCAGGTGTGGCATTCAGTCAATCGTTTACCCAAACCGGGGCAGTAGGTGGAGCCACTTTTTCGATCAACACAGGAACATTACCAACAGGATTAACTTTATCAACAGCAGGCTTATTAAGCGGAACTCCTACTCAGACAGGCAGTTTCCCGATCATTGTAAAAGTAACCGGAGGTAATGGATGTATCGGAACTGGAACAACTTATACTTTAGTGATCAGTTGTCAAACGATCACAGTTACCAACCCGGTAACTGCTACGGGTACTGCCGGTGTGGCATTCAGCCAATCGTTTACCCAAGCAGGGGCCGTAGGCGGAGCTACTTTTTCGATCAACACAGGAACATTACCAACGGGATTAACTTTATCAACAGCAGGCTTATTAAGCGGAACTCCTACTCAGACAGGTAGTTTCCCGATCACGGTAAAAGTAACGGGTGGTAATGCATGTATCGGAACTGGATCAACTTATACATTAGTGATCAGTTGTCAAACGATCACAGTTACCAACCCGGTAACTGCTACGGGTACTGCCGGTGTGGCATTCAGCCAAT
>JANMMS010000049.1:0-31919 GCA_031373525.1 Ferruginibacter sp. | reverse complement strand
ATGTTTAAAACTGGTATTAAAAGTCATTAAAATGTAAAAAAAAGGGACCAAGATAGAAACCTAGTCCCGCTTTAAAATCCAATATCCTATGAAAAACCGTGACGAAGATAGTATGGAAAAGATAACTAACCAACTATTTCTTTAGTTTTTTGAAAAAAGTTTGGCACTCCTAACAAATACGCTTCAAATTATTTAAGAGATTTCCTGATAATATAATTCACTATAAATCAGTAGATTATTGATCCTATTTCTTTTTGTACCGATTATTTTTAAATAGATAATTAGCACCCTGGTACCAGGCTATAGCCTCATTTTTTAATCGATCAGAAACATCGATCTTTTCATTGAACCCTGAGAAAAGTTCAGTTTTATACATAGTAACCTTTTTTTGGGGTGATAAAATAACTAAAGTATCATTTTTTATATACCCCATATCCTGGTAGGTACTTATAAATACCCTGTCATTAGATTCGGCGGTCTTATAGATATCATAACCCATAAAGCGGCTTGTATAGTTCATATTCATTAAACCCAGAATTGTAGGAGCAAGATCGATCTGGCTTGTCAATCTCTTTTCCAATTTGGGTTTAACCAGTGAAGGTGCATATATTAAACATGGAATATGATACCTGTTTGGAGGCAGATCTGTTTTCCCTGCGCTTTTTGAACAATGATCTGCAACGATCACAAACAAGGTATTATTAAACCAGGGTTTTCGTTTTGAATCCAGTAAAAATTTATTAATTGCATAATCCGTATACTTTACAGCTCCCTGCATGGATTGATATGAAGGAGAGATATCTATCCTGCCTTCCGGATAAGTATATGGCCTGTGATTGCTCACGGTCATAATATGATTGAAAAAAGGTTTGCCTTGCTTGTATGTTTTATCGCATTCATCAATAGCAATATCAAATGCATCTTCATCCGCAACTCCCCAGGCTGTTTCATGATGTATTCTTTCTTTAGGGATATCCCGTTTATCAATTATCTCGTATCCGTTATTACTGAAAAAATAACCCATATTATCAAAAAAACTGTTCCCGCCATAAATATATTTCACTTCATAGCCTTTATCTTTTAATACATTACCCATGCTGAACATATTTTCATTTCCCGGCCTTCTGACAATAGATTGTCCCGGCGTTGGTGGAATAGCAAGCGAAAGCGCTTCCAGTCCCCTCACAGTACGAGTACCTGACGCATAAAATTTTTCGAAGAACAAACTATGTGGTATCAATGAATCCATAAATGGCGTTACATTTTGAGTACTTCCAAAATATTTCAAATAATCGCCACTTAAACTTTCAACACTGATCAAAACAATATTCCATTTATGTTCAGGGCTATCGCTGCTGATCTTTCGTTCAATACTCAATGGATCATTGACAAAAACGGTTCCAGGTGTTTGTAGCATGGTTCTCAAAATGCTGATATTTTTTTTATCGTCATTAACCACGTAAAATTTATTGTAATCAATTTCATTATGCCAGAAGGCCGACCCAAATTCATAGATGCCATTTCCTCCCAATTCATTGACATAATTATTTTCACTGGTATTTTTAAACCGGTTATTTACAAAAAAATACGCTGCGGCAGTAACAAGCAGGTATACAAAAAAGAAAATACTGCGTTTGGCAAAACGCATACTTGCTGTTTGAGAAGCGATGATCTTTTTTCTAAATAAAAATAATAACAAAATCGTTAAAACAAAAAACCCGGACATGATCAATGGAATATTGTACGATTCCCAGATATTTCCCAATACTTCTGTTGTGTAAATAAGATAATCAACAGCAATGAAATTAAACCGTACATTAAATTCATCCCAAAAAGCAATCTCGGCTCCAGCAGTTACTGACAATATTAAAATAATAAGGAAGAAAAAAACAAACAACGGGATACGGTTCCATTTTTTCCGGTACCAACTGTCTTTCATTAACCAGCAAAACAGTGCAATGGGTATACAGAAAAATAAACCTACAACCAGGTCGTAAAAAAAGCCAATTACAAATATCCCGGCAACATTTATTATACCAAGTTCAAGATTACTCCATGAAAAAAAGAATAAGAAAAGGCGTGTAATAAAACTCAGCAAAGCTACTAAGGTCAACACGACAGCTAATGGCCCAAAGCGGTGATAAAAAACCTGTCTCAATTTTAACATCCGGCAAAGTTACGAACTGTTGGCCTGTACATTTTGAGTTTCACTAAAACCAACCTGTCGATTTTTTTGTACTCCTGCCACTGCTTCTGCCACCCAAACCCAATGCCCCAAGTAAAGAACGAACAATGCCATTTCCTGCTGTTCGCATCATACTTTTTACAATGGTGTTATTTGCTACTTTTTCAAAAGTTGAAGGTTCAGGTTTACCTGTACTTTTTTTATTGTCTGAATCAGCATTTTCAGCGGCGGTTTTTTCGGTTGCTGCCTCAAGTTTTGCGGTTAGTATCTCATAAGCACTCTGGCTGTCAATTACCTGGTTGTATTTTGCCACCAGCTTTGATTTTGCATTGATATCATTTATTTCAGCATCTGTGAGTACGTCCATGCGGCTACGTGGTGAACATAACATAGTATGTGCAAGAGGAGTTGGAATACCCTTTTCATTTAATAATGTGATCAAAGCTTCGCCAATGCCCAATTGTGTAATGAGGTCTTCCGTTTTATAATATTCGGTCTCCGGATAATTTTCTGCCGTTTGCCTGATCACTTTTCTATCTGCTGCAGTAAATGCCCTTAATGCATGCTGGATCTTCAAACCAAGCTGACCCAAAACTGAAGCCGGAATATCCATCGGATTCTGTGTACAAAAGAAAATACCAATTCCTTTTGAGCGGATAAGTTTAATAATGGTTTCGATCTGTTGAACCAGTTCTGAGCTTGCTTCCTGGAAGATCAGGTGAGCCTCATCAATGAACATGATCAGTTTGGGTTTATCCAGGTCGCCTTCCTCCGGGCAACTGGCATATAATTCTGCCAGCATCTGTAACATAAAAGAAGAAAAGAGTTTAGGTTTATCCTGTAAATCGGCAACCCTTAAAACACTGATCATTCCTCTGCCATCATTACTGATACGCATAAGGTCATCTACTTCAAAACTTTTTTCTCCAAAAAATATATCTGCCCCTTGTTGCTGCAATTCGATCACCTTGCGTAAAATAGTTCCGGTAGAGGTTGTTGATATTTTGCCATACAATTTTTCTATAGCTGCCTTTCCTTCGTCGCCGATATATTGTAAGACTTTAATAAAATCTTTCAGATCAAGCAATGGCAATTGATTGTCATCACAATATTTAAAGATCAATGCTACAACTCCGCCCTGAGTATCATTCAGACCAAGTATCTTACTCAATAGTACCGGGCCGAATTCACTTACGGTAGCCCTTATGTGTACGCCGTTCTTACCTGTTAAGCTTAATAATTCAGTGGGAAAAGCTGCAGGTGTATATGAAAGTTTTAGTTTTTGATAACGGTCAGTTACTTTTTCATTAACAGAACCAATGGCAGCAATACCACTCAGGTCTCCCTTGATATCCATCATTAAAACCGGAACACTGGCATCGCTCAGAAATTCACTGAGCATTTGCAGGGTTTTGGTTTTTCCTGTACCGGTAGCACCTGCAATTAACCCATGCCTGTTCATTGTTTTTAAAGGAAGGAAAATACAAGCTTCCGGAATGACCTCTGCATCCAGTATAGCAGCACCTATCTGTACTGATTCGCCTTTAAAAGTATAACCTGTTTTTATTGATTGAATAAATTCATCTTTGGAGGGCATATGTGTAAATTTTCGGTAAGTTACTTAGCTATATTCTTATTGCCAATTTTTGCAAAATTCCAATTTTTCATCATTGACATGAATGCATGAATAAAATCAAACTTTCTGTTGTAAAAAGTGTTTAATCCCCGGATTGGGGGATGTATCAATTGATAAGGCTTTTGATCAACGCATTTTTGGACAACTTTTGAGATTTTTATACAGGCTTAAGGCCATTCTTAGTACTTATTTTTCTTAAGATGGCTGTTTTATAAAGGGTACTATTATGTTTATCTGTTAAAATCACCGTTTATCATATATTTTTTTAAATTTTTCAATTACATCAATAACCCGTTATTTTTGTCAACTCAAATATTAATTATGAAAAAAGGATTTTGTTATTTTTCTATTATGGCCATGGCCATTTCAGCATCGGCACAAAAAGTTGCCTTTACTGAATACAAGTTAAAAAATGGTTTACATGTTATTTTGCACGAGGACAAATCGGCTCCTGTAGTTGCAGTATCTGTAATGTATCATGTAGGAAGTAAAGATGAACAACCTAACCGCACAGGGTTTGCCCATTTTTTTGAACACCTGTTATTTGAGGGTTCAGATAATATAAAGCGTGGCGAGTTTATGAAAATTGTCAGTAGCCAGGGCGGCCAGAACAATGCAAATACTACACAGGACCGCACTTTCTATTACGAGCTTTTCCCCTCAAACCAGTTAGCTACCGGCCTTTGGCTTGAAAGTGAAAGAATGCTTCATCCTGTGATCAACGAAGTAGGTGTTAAAACACAAAATGAAGTTGTAAAAGAAGAAAAAAGATTACGGGTAGACAACCAGCCTTATGGCAATTTTGTTGCAGAAATAATGAAACGTGTTTTCACAAAACACCCTTACAATTGGGTGCCTATTGGTAGCATGGCAGACCTGGATGCCGCCACTTTGCAGGAATTCCTTGCATTTAATAAAAAATTCTATACCCCCAGTAATTCAGTGTTGGTTATTGCAGGAGATATAGATATTCCGAAAACCAAAATCATGGTTGAAAGTTATTTCAGCGAAATACCTTCCGGAACACCGATCGTTAAGACAAAATTTGTTGAGGATCCGATAACCAAAGAAATTATTGATACTGCATATGATAACAATATTCAAATTCCTGCTATCATGGCTGCTTATCGTATTCCGGGTATGACCAGTGAAGAATCCAAAGCTTTGGAAATGGCTTCTTCAGTTTTAAGCACCGGAAACAGCAGCCGTATGTTCAAAAAAATGGTTGACGATAAAAAGAATTCTCTCCAGGTTGGTTCATTCAATTATGCATTGGAAGATTATGGTATTTACATTACTTATGCATTACCAAATAACGATACTCCTTTAGACACCCTGTTAAAAGATATGGATGAAGAAATAGTTAAACTGCAAAATCAACTGATCAGCGAACTGGAGTTTGCCAAACTTCAAAACAGGTTTGAAAACGATTATGTTGACAATAACAACCGTATGTTGGGTGTTGCAGAGAATTTAGCTGACGGATACACTTTTCACAAGAATACCAATAATATCAATACTGAACTGGATAAGATCAGGAAGATAACACGACAGGACATTCAGAATGTTGTAAAGAAATACCTGAATAAAAATCAACGGGTGGTAGTATATTATTTACCTAAAAAATAAACCTGTTCATTTTGCATTCAATCATTATTAATACTTCGAATAAAAAATAAAAAATGAAAAAAATAATAATAGTTGCACTCGGTGTTATGTTACTTCAAAACGCTGATGCACAAACAAAAATTGACCGTTCCAAAAAGCCAACTGCTGGTACTGCGCCGGTCATTTCATTAAAAGACCCTGTCATTTTTAATATGCCTAACGGGATGACTGTTTTGGTTGTAGAAAATCACAAACTTCCAAAAGTAAGAGCAAATTTAAGTATTGACTGGGCGATGGTAAAAGAAGGAAAGAAGGCCGGCGTAATGGACCTGATGGGGCAAATGCTTGGCGAAGGAACAACTTCTATGACAAAAGATGTATTCGATGAGTCTGTTGATTTTATTGGTGCTGATGTGAACCTTAGTTCTACCGGAGGTAGTGTATCTGCATTAACCAGGTATTTTGAAAAAGCATTCATGTTAATGGCCGATGGATTAAAAAATCCTTCTTTCCCGGAAGAATCTTTTAAAAAATTACAGTCTCAAACTATCACAGGATTGAAGTCAAATGAGAAAAGCACCAGTGCTATAGCTGCGAGGGTTAGTACTGCTTTAGCTTATGGTAAAGAAACCGCCCAGGGAGAATTCACGACAGAAGCATGCGTTAAAGGTCTTACATTAGCTGATATTAAAGAAGCTTACAATAATTATATCAGCCCTTCCCGTTCGTACCTGACTTTTGTTGGTGATATTACACCGGAAGCTGCAAAAAAAATAGCAGAGAATGCCTTTGGAAAATGGACCGGTAAAAAATTATCCCTGCCTGTAATTCCTGATGTAAAAAATCCCGAAAAAACTGAAATTGATTTTGTAGATATGCCGACTGCTGTCCAGGGTGAATTAAGAGCGGGTAATTTAATTACCAATCCAATGAATGGTTCAGATTATCATGCATTGTTATTAGCCAATCATATTTTGGGAGGAGGTGCCGAAAGTAAATTATTCATGAACCTTCGCGAAAAACACGGCTTTACGTATGGCGCTTATTCTAATGTTGGAAGTGGGCGTTTTCAAAGTTTGTTTGGTGCATCTGCAGCTGTGCGGACCGATAAAGTTGACAGTGCTTTATCTGAACTGGTTAGCGAAATACTAAATATGCGTGATGGAAAGATCACTGATGAAGAATTAGCCAATGCCAAAGCAGTATACAATGGCACATTTGCTTTACGCATGGAAAACCCTGCCACAACAGCTACTTATGCTTCCAATATTTTAATTAATGATCTGCCAAAAGATTTTTACAGGACTTATCTGCAGAAAATAAACAGTGTAACAAAAGAAGACATTAAGCGTGTTTCAAAGAATTATTTCAATGAAAGCAATTCCAGAATTCTGATCGTTGGAAATGGAAGCAAGATCTTACCTAACCTGGCCAGGCTGGGTTATCCGATTAAAAAGTATGATAAGTTTGCTGATCCGGTTGTTGACAAACCCACAGATATAAAAGCAAATGAATCTGTAAAAACAACTGATAAGGTTTCTGCATTTAATATCATTGACGATTATTTAAAAGCAATTGGTGGAAAAGAAGAAGCCAAAAAGGTAACCAGTTATTCTGCAACTATAAGCCTTGACATGATGGGAAGGTCTTTTACCGGTGTTGATAAAGCAATGAATCCCAACAAACGCCTGACTGAATTAAAAATGGGGACAATGACTGTTATGAAATCAGTATTTGATGGTTTTAATGGCTTTCAACAACAAGGTCCTCAAAAAGTGGACATGACTTTAGGTGAGATCAAAGAAGCACAGGATGATAAAGCTGTTATCCCTCAAGTGAATTATATTGGGCCGGATTACAAAACCGAATACCTGGGCAGTGGTAAAATTGGTGATGAGGCTACTTACCGCTTAAAAGTGGTTATGCCAAGCGGCAGGTTGTCTATTCAGGAATATTCAACTAAATCAGGTTTATTACTAAAAGAAGAAACCACTTCAAAACAAGGTGATGAAGATGCACCCATGATCATTGAATACAAAAATTACAAAAAGACCGGAAATATCATGATGCCTCATGAAATAACCAGGAATGCAGGCGGTCAGGTATTCACGCTGGTATATTCTGATATAAAGATCAATGAAGGCTTAACTGAAGCTGATTTTAAATAATATTTTATAGAAATTAAAAAGCCATCCAATGAATTGGATGGCTTTTTAATTTCTACCTGTGTTATTGATTGTTTTCTGAATGGGAACACTGCTGTTTAATAATTGATCGAAGGGATTTAAAAACCATAATTGATGAAAACGAAATTATTTAACAAAAAAATAGGCACTATATTAGCTGATTGAATAATGAATTAATTTTATTTGTATTTAAAATAATAAGCCATGGACACAACAAAACCGAAAATACTACTTTGCGAAGATGATAATAACCTTGGCATGGTATTAAAAAATTACCTGGAACTGAATGATTATGATGTTATTCTGGAAAGAGACGGCCGCCTCGGATTAGCAGCATTTCAGCGGGAGAAATTTGACATCTGTTTACTGGATGTTATGATGCCAAATATGGATGGATTTACAGTAGCGGAAGAAATAAGGGATATCAATCCGGATGTTCCGTTGTTTTTCCTGAGTGCCAAAACAATGAAAGATGATATCATACAGGGATATAAACTGGGCGCCGATGATTACATCACCAAACCATTTGACAGTGAAGTTCTGTTGCATAAAATAAAAGCCATTTTAAAACGCAATGAAGAATTACACCGCGAAGAAGTGAATGCTGAATTTGATCTGGGTAAATATCATTTCAATCCCCGCCTTAGGGAATTGACAGTAAACGGCAAAGTACAAACGCTTTCCCCGAAAGAAAATGAATTGTTGAAAATGCTGGCGGAATACAAGAATGATCTTTTACCAAGGGAAGCTGCCTTGAAAAGGATCTGGGGCAGTGATACTTACTTTAATGGCCGTAGTATGGATGTTTATATAGCCAAACTTCGTAAATACCTGAAAGAAGACAGTAAACTGGAGATCGTGAACATTCATGGAAACGGATTCAGGCTGGTAGAACAAGAGTAATGAATATCGAACAAGGAACAAGGAATATTGAATCACGAAGGGTTTAAATCCGATCAACATTCGAAATTCCTTGTTCCTTGTTCATCATTCATTTCCTTCTTACTCCGAAAACAAACTCCCTGTAAACCCAGTACTACCCTGCTTCTTCCCCAAATGTTCATACGCCTTTGCAGTAGCTTCCCTACCCCTGGCGGTTCTTTGTAAAAAACCTTCTTTGATCAGGAATGGTTCATACACTTCTTCCAGTGTGCCGGGTTCTTCACCAACAGCAGTAGCAATTGTTGTTATGCCCACAGGCCCGCCTTTGAATTTATCTATGATAGCTGCAAGGATACGGTTGTCCATATCATCGAGCCCATGCTGATCTACATTTAATGCTTTTAAGGAATGTTCAGTAATATTCATATCGATAACACCATTACCTATAACCTGAGCAAAATCCCTTACTCTCCTTAACAGGCCATTTGCTATCCTTGGTGTTCCGCGGCTTCTGCGGGAAATTTCCGTAGCAGCATCACTCGTTATTTTAGTATTAAGAATTTTTGCACTCCTCAATAAAATATTTTTTAAGGTTTCTGCATCATAATATTCCAGTCTTGCTTTAATGCCAAACCGCGATAATAATGGCGCTGTTAATAAACCACTCCTGGTAGTAGCTCCAATCAAAGTAAATGGATTTAAAGTGAGCTGTACACTTCTTGCATTCGGACCACTGTCGATCATAATATCTATGCGGTAATCTTCCATAGCAGCATATAGATATTCTTCCACTACTGTGCTCAGCCGGTGAATCTCATCAATGAACAAGACATCATTTGGCTCCAGGTTTGTAAGTAAACCAGCCAGATCGCCCGGTTTTTCAATTACAGGACCGGAAGTTTCCTTGATCTTAACTCCCATTTCATTGGCAACTATCCTGGATAAGGTTGTCTTTCCTAAACCAGGCGGGCCGTGGAATAATATGTGATCAAGCGCTTCACCTCTTAATTTGGATGCTTTAATAAATATGCTGATGTTTTCTATCAGTTGGGGTTGCCCACTGAATTCATCTATCAGGGCTGGCCGGATATTATTTTCAAATTCCTTATCCGCAGGTTGCAATAATTCCTTATTTGTATTTAAATTGGGGTTGCCCATTCTTTTCTTATTTTCTACATTGTAAAACTAAACATTAATCGTTTATACAACTTCGGGAAGTTTAAGATGCTTTTGAAGACAAAACAATTGATGTTTAAGAAAATATTAAACGTTTGAAATTATTTAACCTTTAAAACTAAACAAATGAAGATCGGAGTAATTGGTTCAGGCATTGTTGGCCGGGTGCTGGCAAGTGCTTTTATTCAGGAAGGCAACCAGGTTATGCTGGGAAGCCGCAACCCTGCTAAAGATGAAATGCTTCAATGGAAATCTGCAAACGAAAAAGGGCTTACAGGTACTTTTGAAGAAACGGCTGCTTTTGGTGAAATGATCGTGCTGGCAACAGCAGGGAAGGCCTCATTATCTGTCATTGAATTTGCAGGTAAAAAGAATTTTTCAGGAAAGATCGTAATAGATGCTACCAATCCAATTAGTGAAGCACCTCCGGTTAATGGCATCTTAAGTTTTTTTACAACGCTTAATGAATCCCTGATGGAACGTTTACAAAATACTTTACCGGAAGCAAAATTTGTAAAAGCATTCAACTCTGTTGGCAGTGCATTGATGTATAAACCGGATCTGAAAGGCCAGCAACCAACCATGTTCATTTGCGGAAATGATGCTGAAGCAAAAGTAATTGTAACCGGCATTTTGCAAAAATTCGGCTGGGAAACAGAAGATATGGGGCTGGCTGATGCTGCCAGGGCAATTGAACCTTTATCCATTTTATGGTGTATCCCCGGTTTTCTGAGAAATGATTGGACACATGCATTTAAGCTATTAAAAAAATAATGTATTTAACCATATTATCACTTATCACCTTTTACAACAGCATTTCACCATTAATCAAATCTATAATCAAATATCCTTTTAAGGAATCTATTTTTGCTGAATATGTTTAAGAAAATTTCAAGATATTGGTGGTGCCAGATCATTGGTTGGTCAATAAATATTGCCATAAGTATATTCTTTGTTTCAACTTTCGGACAACCGGGCAAATTATATTTTGCAAGCCTGGTCTTTACCTGCTTAAGTGGTCTTGTGATCACGCATATCATGCGCCTTAATATCCATTATCTTAAAATACTGGAAAAACCAATATTCAAACAGATACTTGCTTTTGTATTCATTACAATTGTATTTTCTATCTTATTTGGGTTCATTTCAGAATCCATTGATCGCTTAATTGGATATAACCCTGAAAGGTTGCAAAAATTCAGTAGCTGGGAACGCCTGTTCCTGAGTAGTTTTAATGCCATGTGGCTGATATTATTCTGGAATATGATCTACTATATTTATCATTTTGTTGAACGAAACCGCAAACAGGAACTCGACACTTTCAGGTTAGAAGCTATGGTAAAGTCGCTGGAATTACAAACCATTAAATCGCATATCAATCCTCATTTTATCTTTAATGCATTGAACAGCATCCGGGCATTGGTTGATGAAAACCCTGAACGTGCAAGAACTGCAATAACTGAACTGAGTAATATTCTTCGCAGCAGTATGCAGGTCGAAAAAATGGAGACTGTTCCTTTAATGCAGGAACTAAACATTGTAAAAGATTACCTGGCACTGGAACACATGCGTTTTGAAGAAAGACTACAGATCGAAATGGACATTGATGAAGATACACTCAATCAACCAATCCCTCCAATGATGTTACAAACGCTCGTTGAGAATGCCATTAAACATGGGATCAGCAAACACATCAACGGTGGATTGATTCGGATCATATCGGATTTTAAAGACAACCATCATGAACTGGTTGTTCAGAATTCAGGAAAATTAAATGGCTATATTATAAAGAACGATGATGGTTTTGGTATCAGAAGTACACAGGACAGGCTAAATCTTTTGTACCAGGGAAAAGCAAATTTTACGATAGTTGAAAGAAATGGCATGGTAGAATCCAGGATAATAATGCCGGTAGCAACTATATTATAACTTTTAAAAAAAATAACATGCACAAAGCACTGATCATTGACGATGAAAGACTTGCCAGAAATGAATTAAAAAAATTATTGCAGGATTTCCCCGAAGTGGAAGTAATTGGTGAAGCTGCAAATGCAAATGAAGGAATTGAAAAAATTGAGAACCTTTCTCCTGACCTGATATTCCTGGATATTCAGATGCCGGGAAAAACAGGATTCGATATGTTGCTTGAACTGGAAAGGGCTCCACATGTTATTTTTACAACTGCTTATGACGAATTTGCTTTAAAAGCTTTTGAAGTAAATGCATTGGATTACCTGATGAAGCCAGTTGAACCAAAGCGTTTAGCTGATGCGTTACACAAATTACAGCAAGCGGAAGAAAAGGAAATGACGGCAAGCTTAGCTGGAGTAAACCGTGGTATGCTGAGCGAAACAGACCAGGTTTTTGTAAAAGACGGTGAGCGGTGCTGGTTTGTAAAATTATCAGATGTGCGTTTATTCGAAAGCGTAGGGAATTATGCAAAAGTGTTTTTTGCCGGTAATAAACCATTGATATTAAAATCTTTGAACGCATTGGAAGAAAGACTTGATGAAAAAGTGTTCTTCCGGGCCAATCGAAAACATATTGTTAACCTTCGAATGATCGATAAAGTTGAACCTTATTTCAACGGCGGACTGTTACTGGATCTGAAAGGTGGTGAAAAAATTGAAGTGAGCCGAAGGCAGGCAGTGAAGTTTAAAGAGATGATGAGTCTTTGATGAATGGATATTTTTATAATGAATAATTGACAATCAATGAGAATATTTATTTTGATCCATGTGTTGCTTTTCAGCAGCACTTTTTCTTTTGCACAGTCTATTGATGATATCATTAATGTAACAGAAGTTGACCGTATTGAAAGAACATTGGCATCAGATGAACTGCAGGGAAGAAAAACTTTTTCTGTGGGTAATGAAAAAGCTGCTGCATTTATTGCTACTGAGTTTGCAAAAAATAACCTGCAATTTTTTGGCAGCAACCCTTCTTATTTCCAGGAAATTAACATGACTAAAGCAAAACCTTTGGAAATAAACGGTTTGCTTGATGGAGATTCGCTGAATTCGGGAAATGTTGCAGCCAATACTACAGCAAACGAGATAAACATTCAATCTTTGAAAGACTATGAAGTGATCATTGTGTCGAAAGATGATGATTTTTCAAAAAAGGTCTTTCCATTTTTTGAAATTGAAAAGAACTTATTGATACTATTGGATACGGCCCACAGCAAACGCTTTAAAGGCATGCAGCGATTTGCGGGCAATGCTAAATTTTCATCTTCTTTTTCACAGGTTTTTATTTTAACGTCAAATCCTCATCCTGCTTCGATCTCACTGCATATTAAAAATCAGTTGACAGAACAAAAGCTAAAAAACGTAGTAGGTGTTTTACCGGGGAAAAAAAATGAATACGTTATTTTTTCAGGACATTATGATCATTTGGGAATTGGTAAACCAAATAAAGAACAAGACAGTATTTATAACGGAGCCAATGATGATGCTGCCGGCATCACTGCACTGATCCTTTTGTCAAAATATTTCAGTGAAATAAAAAACAATGAACGAACCATTGTTTTTGTTGCATTCACCGCAGAAGAGATCGGTGGATTTGGCAGCCGTTATTTCAGCAAACAAATAGATGCTTCCAAAGTAGCAGCTATGTTCAACATAGAAATGATCGGCACAGAAAGTAAATGGGGAACCAACAGCGCCTATATTACCGGTTATGAAAAATCTGATTTCGGAAAAATATTACAAGATAATTTATCAGGCACTAATTTTCATTTTGAACCCGATCCATACCCACAACAAAATTTATTTTACAGGTCAGACAATGCAACACTTGCCGAATTGGGCGTTCCTGCCCATACCATTAGTACTTCAAAAATGGATGCCGAAAAATATTATCATACCCAGGAAGATGAAGTTGAAACACTTGACATGAACAATATGACGGAGATCATCAAAGCCATTGCTATCAGTAGTAAAACGATCATCAGTGGAAAGGATACTCCAACGAGGGTGGAGAAAGAAAAGTGATCCTGAAGTCAATATTTTCGTCAATCATTTTGTTGGTGATATACCCTTATACTATGTTTATAAAGCTTATAGCATAATAGAAAGGGTAGATTTCTTTAATAATAAAATCCCTTTGACGGAACAGAAATCGATTTTGTAGGGACGGAAATGAGTTGTGTAGGAAAAATCTGCAACCTTCCTTTTAAAAGGATATTTCACCATTTATCAAATGCAGCATGATTAAGTTTCTTAATATTGTAAATTTCTATTTCAATTTTATATTTATGAAAAGAATAATGCTTTTTGCTGCAATGTTGTTTGTACTTGCTTTTGCAAAAGCACAACAACCCGTTATTATTTCACCGCAGTGGTTGAATGAAAACATAAAAAATCCAAACCTGGTAATATTATACACCGGCTTTGTGGTAAAAGCAGATTATGACAGGGAGCATATTGAAGGTTCCCGGTTTTTGTGGCCTGAGTGGCTGGCCTTTAATACTCCAGAAGCAAATATGGTTTCTGCCGATGCAAAAGCAGCTACTAAAACACTTCAGGATTTAGGTATCAATAAAAATTCAATTATTATTATTTGCCATAAAGGTGCTGATGTAACCATAGCGGCAAGAATGTTTCTATCACTGGAACATTATGGATTAAAAGGAAAAGTTTCTTTCCTGAATGGAGGCATTGAAGCCTGGAAGAAAGCAGGCTTCCCTGTTACAAATAAACCAGCAGATTTTAGAAAGGGAAATTATGTAGCATCAGATAATGGAATGCTGGTAAGTAAAGATTATGTACAAAATGCTTTACAAACAAAATCATCAGAAGTGATAGATGCAAGAATGAAACGCTGGTACGATGGCGACCCAACCGGAAACCCCCGGGATGGTCATATTTCAGGAGCAAAAAATATTCCTTACCCCGATATGATTGACAGCACTAATACTTTAAAATCTGTTGAAGTGCTTGAAAAGAATTTTTCATCTATTGTACCTGATAAACAGAAAGAATTAGTAGTGTATTGCTTTATCGGCCAAACCGCCAGTGTGGATTATCTCATTGGCCGTTTCCTGGGTTATAAAATGAAATTGTATGATGGTAGCATGCAGGAGTGGAGCCGCATACCAGAACTGCCTATGGAAAAAACAAAAAAAGAGTAACCTGAGGCTGATTATTAAACGACCTCTTTAAGATTCATTTCCGTCAGGTATTTTGTTTTTAAAGCAAGTTCTCTGTCGATTTCAGTGTCGAAACAAGTCATTCCTAAACAGTTAAATTTCAGTTCTATAAGTGAAATACTTGTAAAGTATGGATTTTCAATTAAGGAAACAGAACCGGGTTAAAGGTTACCACCTACTAATAATGTACCCTAAAGAACAGTACTTTTTACCGGAACACTGTGTATAGCCGCAGCTATTTCCTTTATCAATGAGGCATCTTTTTCTATGGCATTCCCAACAACGATCAGGTCGGCACCTGCTTTACAATTCAGGTAAGCCTTTTCCGGATTAGTAATCCCTCCGCCAATGATCAACGGAACATCAATACAACCGGCAACTTTTTCTATCATTGATTCTGAAATGGCTCTTTTGGCACCACTACCTGCATCCATATAGATCAGTTTCATGCCCAGCATTTCTCCTGCCATTGCAGTACACATGGCAATTTCATTTTTATCACAAGGCAATGGGCTTGCGTTGCTGATATATGAAACGGTCGTTGGTGCTCCTCCGTCAATAACCATATACCCAGTTGACATGATCTCGAGGCCACTTTGCCTAACTACAGGAGCTGATATCACATGCTGGCCGATCAGTAATTCTGGATTGCGGCCGCTGATGAGTGAAAGATATAATAAGGCATCCGCATATTTACTTACCTGGGAAGGGCTACCTGGAAAAAGTATAACAGGAATATTACAGTTTCTTTTGATTAGTTGAACTGCTTCATCCAGATAATTAGAAATAACAAGGCTACCTCCAACTAAAAAATAGTCAACTTTTGCTTCAATTGATAAAGCGATCAACTGCTCCAGGTTGCTATCATTCACCTTATCAGGATCGACAAGGACCGCAAAAGATTTCTTGTTTTGCCGTTTGCGTTCTGTGAGTGAATGATAAATTCCTTTCAACATACTTTTAGTCGTTTGATGCAAAAATGTAAAATTTTTCGTTCTTACCGAAATATTAACCCTACTAATGAGTTTATAAGCAACAATTTCCGTTCTTTTATTGGTAATTTTGGTATAATGCCTGATATAATTAAAGAAATAAGGTTCAAAACAGCCCGAAGTGGAGGAAAAGGAGGCCAAAATGTAAATAAAGTTGAAACCATGGTTGAGGGGAATTGGAATATTGATGCCACTTCTTTGTTCAGTTTTGATGAAAAAGAAAGGATCAAACTGAAACTGGCCAATAAGATCAATTCTGAAGGTTGTCTGCAGGTAAAAAGCCAAACTGAACGATCTCAATTAGGCAATAAGCAACTGGTTATAAAAAAGATGAATAGTTTGGTAAACAAAGCACTTGTTATACCAAAGAAACGTAAAGCAACAAAGCCTACCAAACTGTCAAAAGAGAAAAGGATCGAACTAAAAAAGAAAAATGCTGTAATAAAAGAAGGAAGAAAAAAAATAACCGGCAATGATTAAAAATGAATTTCACAATAACATATACCGATCTCTTTGGCAATTGACTGCAGGTATTTGCTTTATGCTGATGACGACCTCTTTTTCTATAAATAACATAAATCCCGCCATACAAACCGGTACATTAAAAATAGTTTTTATTAATACAGCAAATGGAAAACAAATAACATTAAGAGATTCGATCTACAGTAATTATTTCGGGGAACAATACCACATCAATAAATTAAAGTATTATGTCAGTAATATCATTTTGTCTGGCAAGCAAATTGTCAAAAACCCTGGCAACTATTATTTAGTGAATGCCGCCTCAGACGATAACAGTATTGAACTTACCATTCCAACGGGAAATTACAATGATCTTCAATTTTTATTGGGAGTAGATAGTATACGAAACTGCAGCGGTGCACAAACCGGTGCCCTTGACCCTATGAATGATATGTTCTGGACATGGAACAGCGGTTATGTCATGTTCAAACTGGAAGGAAATTCAACCGCATCTGCTGCTGACCTGCAACGTATAGAACATCACATAGGCGGTTACAAAGGAGCTAACAATGTGACAACAAAAATTAGTTTTAGTTTCAGTAATGATAAATCATTTGAAATAAAGTCAAATAACACAACAGAGATTTTGATTGAAACAAATATGGATAATTACTGGCACGGCAAAGCGGATATTAAGATCAGCGAATTACCGCTTTGTACCATAACTGGTGAACCGGCAAAAAAAATTGCTTCTAATTTTCAAAATCTATTTTCAATAAAAAGTATTCAGAGCATTCCATGAAACTTAAGGTAATCATACCGTTCATATTTTTATTTATATCTGCACTTGTTATTATCGGATCAACAAAAGATGACGGTTATGGCCCTTTTGCTCCACAACCATTAAAACTTGACATCCCACCAGGCTGGCCTGATCCTGCTTCAAATATTTATGCAAATAATAAATTAACAGAACAGGGTTTTCAGTTGGGAAAAAAATTATTCTATGATGGCAGGTTAAGTAAAGACGGGGAAGTTAGTTGTGCCAGTTGTCATCAGCAATTTGCAGCATTTGCCACATTTGATCATGATCTCAGTCATGGCGTGCACAACACGCTTAGTTCACGAAATGCACCCGGCCTGTTCAACCTTGCCTGGATGACTGAACTGCATTGGGATGGAGGAATCAATCATATTGAAGTACAACCGCTATCTCCATTAACAGCAAGAAATGAAATGGGAGAGACACTGGATAGCGTAATGTTTAAATTAAAAAAAGACACGGCTTATAAACGAATGTTCAAAGCTGCATTTGGAGATGCTACAATAAACAGCCAGCGTATGTTAAAAGCAATTGCCCAGTTTACGGGCACATTGATAAGCGCCAACAGTAAGTACGACAAAGTAAAAAGAGGAGAAGATGTTTTTACTCCTTTTGAGGAAAAAGGATATATGGTTTTTAAAGCCAAATGTGCATCCTGCCACAAAGAGCCATTATTTACAGATAATAGTATGCGAAATAACGGCCTTCCGCTTAACCGTTTTTTTGATATTGGCAGGCAAAAAATAACACAACTCAGCAGTGATTCCTTAAAATTCAAAGTGCCAAGCCTTCGCAATGCCCAACTGACTTTTCCTTATATGCATGATGGCAGTGTTTACAGCATCCCACAGGTAATAGAACACTACAGAACAGGTATCAAAACTGAACAACCTACCCTTGACCCCTTACTACAAAACCGAATATCCCTGACCAATCTTGAAAAGAATCAATTGGTCTATTTTATTTATACATTAACGGATAGCAGTTTTACAAAAAACCTGAGGTATGCGGCTTCTACGAATATCATCAATCCGGGATTTGATAAACATTGATTTGTTGTTCTATCAGGGTATTTTATCCTCCATGTTTATTTTGATAATTCTTTGAACCTTTATCTCTTTGAAAAATATCATTTCTGCTGCAAATAATTACAGGATTCATTAAGTAGAAATTGAGAAGTTATCAAAACAATAAAGACCAGTAAAAACTTTTTACCAATTATAAAACTACATTTGAACTCTAAACATTTCTGAAATTTGAGCGGAATCAAAAAATTAGCAGGCCAAACGATCTGGTATGGTGGCAGTTCTATAGCTGCCAAATTCATAAACTACCTGCTTACACCTTATCTTACTTATACACTTGCAAATACCAGTGATTATGGTAAAATGGGTATCATATATTCTGCGATACCAATTTTCAATATCATTTTTACTTATGGTTTCGAAACGGCCTATTTTCGTTTTGCCTCCAGGCCCGAATATAAAAACACGATCTACAGCACAGCTTCAATATCATTGTTTTTTTCTACCCTGTTTTTCACGATCTTACTCTGGTTCAATCAATCTTTATTAACTGGTATCACCGGGTTGGCTGCATTTCCAAAAATGATCCAACTAAGTATTGTTATTATTGCGTTGGATGCATTTAGTACCATACCATTTGCCAGGCTCAGGGAAGAAGGCAGACCAAAAAAATTCGCTTTTGTAAGAATATGCGGCATACTCTTTAATATATTTTTCACCTGGTTTTTTATCAGTTATTGTTCCAATAGTTTAAAAACAGAACCCAATAGTTGGGTCAATCTGATCTATGACCCCGGCACTAACCCGATCGTATATGTTTTATGGGCTAATGTAATTCAGTCTGCAATTACTTTGCTATTGCTGGGGCGTGAGATCGGAGAGATCCGTTTGAAATTCAATACAAAACTTTGGAAAGAAATGATGATCTATGCACTGCCTTTAATAATAGTAGGTATGGGTGGTATGGTTAATGAAACTTTCGACAGGCTGATGTTGCGTTGGTGGCTCCCCGGAAGTGTAGGATTCAGAGAAGAGCAGGTTGGAATTTATAATGCCTGTTATAAGTTGTCTATCCTCATTACTTTATTCATACAGGCATTTAAAATGGGTGCTGAACCTTTCTTCTTTAAGCAGGCTGAGGGTAATAACCCGCAAAGAGTTTATGCCAGGGTAATGAAATTCTTTGTCATAATAATCTCTGTAATGTTCCTGGTTGTAAGCCTGTTCATGCCTTTATGGAAACATTTTATCGGCCCAAAATACTGGGCCGGATTATCGGTTGTACCCATCCTATTACTGGCGAATATGTTTTTGGGCATTTATTATAACCTTTCTATCTGGTATAAGCTTTCAAACAAAACTTTATCCGGTGCCTATATAACACTGATTGGTGCTACCATTACAATTCTTTTAAATTATTTTTTTATTCCCGGATACAGCTATGTGGCCTGTGCATGGACAACCTTCTTTTGCTATGGCAGTATGATGATCATATCTTTTTTATGGGGTCAGAAAGAATACCGTATACCTTATGCATGGAAAAAACTGGTAGCCTATCTTGTAATTATTGTACTCATTTATTTTATTCACCAGGGTATTGTTGCTCTTAGTAATAACATATATCTTAATGTAGGATCAGCAATAGTTTTAATATTACTTTATTGCTGGTTTCTTGGTAAGATTGAAAAAAAAGAATTACCAAAGCTTCCCTTTATCGGTAAATATTTTATAACATCTGAATAACGTTATATTAAAAATTGTAACAACGTTTTATTCAAAAAGAAGAACAATGATATTGCAAGAAAATGAAGTTACTGTTATAAAATAATTTAATCCATTTTGTGGATATAAAAAAGCAGGATCAGCTCAAAGCTTCTATCTTTCGGCACTTTTTACAAATACTTTTGCATTACCATAAACATTACTTTTCTTTCTGGTTTTGTTAGTTCACCAGTTTGTTCTGTCTGCAAAAAATGTCTTCGGAATGCCTGGATTGCAGCAGCAATATCCGATACATTATAGCCAATGATCCTTAATGCATAATTAATAACAAAATTTTCGGGTAAGATTACATTTGTTGTATCGTTATACCATAACCCGTAACCATTTTCAGCAAATCGTTTCCAGGGAAATTGTACATTTGGATCAATCTTTCTTCCGGGAGCGACATCCCCATGACCTAAAAAATTTGCAGCAGGAATATTGTAATTCTTTTTTATTGTTGATAATAATCCAAGCAACGTATTTATTTGTGCTTCTGAAAAAGTATCTAAACCATTATTGTCTATTTCAATGCCAATTGAAGAAGAATTAAGATCCGTTTCATTGCCCCACTTCCCTGCTCCTGCATGCCATGCACGCAGGTAATCATTAAGCATGTGGTGCATAGTACCGTCTTTACAGATCAGGTAATGTGCACTTACCTGGGTTTTTTCAGTAGTAAAAGTATTCAATGTTTGTTCACAACTATTTTGTGCCGTATGGTGTATGATCACATAGTTTGGCTTTCGCAAACCAAAATTGGTAGTGCCGATCCAATAAGCCGGTAATTTTAATGAGTCTGCCTTTACGGAATCAACTGGCAGGCTTGTTAGTATCCTTGAAAGTTTTTTCACGTTTTTTTTATAAAGTTTATTTGAACTGGTATAAGGCTTATGTGTACAGGCCGAATTTAAAATGATCGCAAACGGAAGTATTACCAGGATTTTTATCATTTTCATAATTTCTTAATTGTTGCAAATTAAATCTTAGAATAACAGTTAATGATTTGCAGGCATAATAATTTTATAATGGCTTATTAATGTAATTGAGAACAATTTACCTCCCTTCTGTGTTATTATATATTGTAAAAATATAATACATTTAAAGGTTTATCCACATAGTCTGAATAAAAAAAGAGTTTTTTTCAAAATAAAATAGTTTTTTAGAAATTTATAATATGTAAATTAGCTTAGTATATATACCAAATTAGATAAATATTTTTACGGGAGCAAGTTTTAGCGATTATGGCTCAATTTTTGGTATTATTACGAAGTAATTTAAATCCCATTTATATGTTAACCATCATTATCCTAACTGGTATTGCAATTGTTACGTTATTTATCGGTTTTTTTGAAGTAAAATTGCCATTTATCAATAGAAAGAACCAGGTTCTTGAAAAGAAAAACAAAATTGTAAAAGATCCTGCTAAAAGTATAGAGGCTTTTTACAGAACTGTCAGAGCTGAAAGCTGGCTTTCTAATATAGAACAACGCAGGGCTTCCGGAGTTGCCTGATATAAAGAAATTAAAAACGTTTATTTCATTTATACTTCTGAACCCACAGAAATTATTATAGAATCCATCATCCCCCAAAAAATCAGGAAAAAATACCTATTAAAGATCCCTGTTCAACACTGAACGGGGTTTTTTTCGCTCATTATTCGCCTACCTGGCCATTATAATAAAGTAAGTTGTGCATATGCACATGTATACTTCTTACCAAAGCAACTTATTAACTTTACAATACATTAACCGATATGCAGCTAAAAAAATCAGGCGCCTTACTTTTTCCCTTTTTCATTTTAATTTTTACATCTTGTACTACTCCTAAAAAAACATTATTCACTCAACCAAAAGAAAATATAACCGGCATTAAATTTTTAGGCGAATATGAGCTGCCATTTGCACTTAATTATAAGAATACAACAGTAGGTGGTTTATCCGGTATAGACTATGATGTACTTAGCAATAGCTACTATTTTATTTGTGATGACAGAAGTACAATTAATCCTGCACGATACTATAAAGCTAATATATCAATTACACAAAAAGGAATTGATACGATGTTCATCACGGATATGTATTTTCTGTTACAACCAAATGGAACTAAATACCCCAATAATAAACAAGACCCATTTAATACGCCTGATCCTGAAGCCATTCGTTTTAATCCAAAAACAAGACAAATTACCTGGAGCAGTGAAGGTGAGCGCATACTGAAAGAAAGCGATACTGTATTATCTGACCCGGCTATCAGGGTCATTGATGCGCAGGGGAAATTTGCAGACAGTTTTTTAATTCCGGATAATCTTAGGATTCGATCTGTTGAAAAAGGTCCCAGGCAAAATAGTGTATTTGAAGGAATGAGTTATGCAGACAATTATAAAACACTTTTTATTAATGTAGAAGAACCTTGTTATGAAGATGGGCCAAGGGCTGGGATTTCAGAAAACAATGCTTATATAAGGATACTGAAATTTGAAGTTGCTTCTAAAAAAAATACTGCTCAATATGCTTATAAGTTAGATCCTGTTGCTCATTTACCGGAACCCGCAACTGCATTTTCAATAAACGGGGTATCAGAAATTCTCAATACCGGAGACGATAAATTACTTGTTATTGAACGTTCATTTTCTACCGGCCGCATGGCTTGTACTATCAAAGTATTTTTAACAGACCTCAAAGATGCCACTGATATCAAAAACAATACATCATTAATTGAAAATAAAGAATTCAAAACTGCAAATAAAACACTTTTGTTGAATATGGATGACCTGGGAATTTATATTGATAACATTGAAGGATTGACTTTTGGGCCGTTATTACCCAATGGCCATAAGACTTTGCTATTTGTAGCCGATAATAATTTTAACCCTTTACAAAAATCGCAATTGCTTTTATTTGAAGTGATGGAATGAATATACCTGTTAAATAAATTTTATCATCCGAATATTTCATTGAGTAAGCCAGCAAGATGAACACCGCCCTGTAATAATTGAACATTCAGTACTTCAAGGTATTCGAAATTATATTTATAATCCAATTTCTGATCGGGTGTTTTTATTCCTGCATAAATTTTCTGTGCCTGGAGATATGAATGATATAACCATTTTCCGATAGGCTCCTGTTGCCATTCTTTTTTTTGTGATTTGCTTACATAATTAATTGCCCTTGCATATTCAGTATAGCTTAGCTGCTGAAAATTTATCAATTTTTCATCCCATACCTGGTGAAGATTTGAAGCATCATTAAACCATAAAATTTTTATGGCATTTCCGCCACGGTCTTCGAGGCGCCCAACATGCAATGGCTGATGAATATCGCCTACGATGTGTATCAGCAGGCGCAAATACATCAGTTTATTTCCCGGGGCCAGGTCATCTTTTTTTAATTCTGCAACAAGGAAATTTATCTTTGTATAGGCATCCGTTGCAGTATCGCTATCAAGATAAAGCTGAAATTGCTCTTCTGACAAGCCACTATTAAAATTAATGAAATGCCAGTTGTAGAGATAACCATAGGCAGGATCAGATTTAATAAAATCTGCCCAGTTACCCGACATGGCAATAGATTCTGTTCCCAGGATCTTATAAACTTCCCCCTTTGTTTTTTTGGAAAGATAACTGTCTGCGATCTCTCCAACGATCCTATGCCCTAATACTCCCCATGCCATACTTTGAAATGGCATGTAGAAGAATAACAGGATCATTACAATTTTTTTTAAATAATTTATAGCCATTTGATAAAATAATTTTAATAATAAAATGTGTAATTACAACCAGCGTTAAAAGTAAATAAAATGAAGGAGATGATTATTAATATAAAAAATCTTCCAAATCACCCGGCATAATTGGATCTTTTAATATTGTCGGGCATTAGGTTGCCAGGTAATAACCAGGTTTCATTATTATTCAATAGAGCTTTTTGAATTGCTTCCTGAACATTTTTATTTATTCCGGGTGTTTTAATCACAGCTCCAAATTCTGTAAGAGCAAATGAATCCACAAATGTTAGCTCAAGGGTTTTTCCTGAAAGCAATGCTTTTTCATCCCCTTTATCTCTTATAAAAAAATAACTGGCAGGTTCTACCCTGATCATTTTTACAATTAATACATACGATTCATTTTCTAACTCAACTTGCACAGTGGCTTCTATGGTCATACATTCTTAATTACAAGTAAAAAAATTCAAGAATGTTATACTTTGGGCGTAAGTCTTTAATAGATAAAAGGAATAAAACTGAATGTGGAAATTACGGTATTTATAGTAAATATACGTTTATTTAGTGAATTTTTAAAGGTAACAATCAATTCTTCATTTCTCAATGATGACGGTTCTGTTACATTTACCCTAATAATAATGGCTTTACATTAATTTTGATCAGTATCTATCCACTCAACTATTTACACTAGAAATCAATATTATGGCCAAAAATAAATTTTCACTTACGGGTATAAGTTCTGTTGCTATGCATTCTGCGAACCACGAAAACCAGGAATATGCTCACCTGACTCCTATCTATGCCAGTTCAACGTTTACATTCGACAGCACCCAACAGGGAATAGAACGTTTTGCCGGTGATGATAAAAGCAGGATTTACAGCCGCTGGGGTAATCCAACTTTTACTGCTGCAGAACAAACCATTGAAGCTCTGGAAGGATTTGGCCTGCAAAATGAAAACGGGGATCCACTTCAGTTGAAAGCCCTGTTACATTCAAGTGGCCAGGCTGCCATGACCACCCTTTTTATGAGCAACTTACAAGCCGGCGACAGTATTTTATCTCATTATTCTTTATATGGCGGTACGCATGAGTTATTTTATAAAGTATTGGCCGGAGCAGGAATAAAAACCGTATTAGCCGACCTGCGTGACCTGAATAAATTAGAAGATGCTCTAAAAAAAGACCAAAGCATTAAATTACTTCACATAGAAACTCCCGCAAACCCTACAATACAATGTGTGGATATTGCATCAGTAACGGCTATCGCCAAAAAACATGGAGTCACTGTTTCAGTAGATAATACTTTCGCTACCCCTTACCTGCAACAACCATTTAAATATGGAGTAGATTTTGTTTTTCATTCCACAACTAAATTTTTAAATGGCCATGGTTCGGCTATCGGCGGCGTACTCATTGGGAAAGACATTGATTTCATGAAAACTAAAGCCTGGAAATGGCATGTATTATTGGGTGGCAACAGTAACCCCTTTGATGCATTTTTATTAATAAACGGAATGAAAACGCTGGAAATAAGAATGGACAGACATTGCAGCAATGCAGCAATGGTGGCTACTTTTCTTGAAAATAATCCTTCAGTTGCTCAGGTAAATTATACCGGGCTGATATCCCATCCGGATCATGCTACTGCACTTAAACAAATGAAACACCCGGGTGCAGTCATGAGCTTTGAATTGAAAGGCGGGTTAGATGCAGGTAAAAATTTCATAGATAAATTACAAATGTGTGTAAGAGCTATCTCACTAGGAACAGTGGATACCCTTATTTCTCACCCGGCCAGCATGAGCCATAAAGGTGTAAGCCCCGAAGAGAGAGCCCAATTTGGTATTACAGACGGGTTAATAAGACTGAGTGTAGGAATTGAAAATATTGAGGACATTATAAATGATTTTGAACAGGCACTAAATTAAAAGAGCATAAAAAAGGGCCAGGATAAAAATCCAGCCCCGTTTTAAAATCCAATATCCTATGAAAAACCGAAATAAAGATAGCTACTAAACTTATATTTCAAAAACCAAAATAGGGTACTTTTCATACATAATGATTTATTAACAAATACTCAATCAGGGATAACGAATACTATTTTTAAAATAAATTAATTTTTTTTAAAACATTCTTCATCCTCAATCGTCTTCTAAAATATATATGGAAGATGTTCAGATATTAGATATGCCTGCAGAACGTAATTATAATATTAGCAGCATAATTAAAGCGTTCCGTAAACAATTATTTGGTTTTATTCAACAACGTGTTAGTAATATAGAAGATGCAGAAGATTTACTACAGGATGTTTTTTACCAGCTTGCAGATAACAATGAACCCATTGAACAGGTTAGTGGCTGGTTATATCAGGTAGCACGCAATAAGATCACAGATAGCTACCGCAAAAAAAGATTACCACTGGCTGATGATGTGCTTTACAGTTCGCAGTCTGATGAAGAATTTTTTGACTGGAAGGAATTTCTCTTAATTGATGATAATAATCCTGAAACAAAATACCTCCGTAGTTTATTTTGGGAAACTTTACAAAAAGCCCTGGACGAATTACCGGCTGAACAAAGAGATGTTTTTATTCAAAACGAAATGGAGGGTATCCCTTTTAAAGATATTGAAGTACAGACCGGGGTTAGTGTGGCCACACTCATCAGCAGGAAACGTTATGCAGTATTACATTTAAGGAACAGGCTCCGTGTTTTAAAAGACGAATTATTAAATTATTAACCACTGCCGGTAACATAGCTGAATTTAAATTTTGCTTACCGGAATTAAATTAAATATTATGAAAAGAAGATTCAATGAAAGAAAATGGTTGTTTATCCCGGTATTCATTGCTGCTGTTTTTTTATTCGGTGCCATTGTGATGGTTTTATGGAACGCCATATTACCTGCAGTGACCGGTGTAAAAACAATCAGTTATTTACAGGCACTGGGAATTTTATTACTAAGTAAAATATTATTTGGGGGATTTCGTGGTGGATGGCGTGGGGGGGCCGGCAGAGAACGTTGGATGAATATGCAGCAAAAAATGTCAGCCATGTCGCCCGAAGAAAGGGAAAAATTCAAATCAGAATGGAAAAATAAATGTGCAAGCTGGAAAATGCCTGGACAGAATCTTAGCGGAACTGTCGCTGAATAATCTGAAATGAATATTATTCTGAAGTAATGGAATAAGATCATGTGTTAGTATACAACAACAATAACGGGGCAGGAGAAGACATCCAGCCCCGTTTTTAAATTCAATGCTTCCTGCTATTTGATCAGATTAATTATTCAATCCGCCACCCTGGCTTCCCACTCTTTTGCTTTCATCATCAGCTCCTGATTTACGTTGCCTTGCAGCTTTTACCTGCGTATTCCCAAAGCGGTAAGTAAAATTTACTTTGAACTGTGTACTCTCAAAGTTTCCACTTGCACGGGTATACTGTCCGGCAAATGTACTTTCACCGGCAAAACTTAGTGTATGAAAGATATCACTTACTGATACCTTCAGGTTTGCCTTATTTTTCCACAATGATTTTTGAATTCCCCCATCAATCGCCCATATTGCAGCGCTTTCAAAAGTTCCTCCCCAGATCGAAGGCGAATTATAAAAACCACTCAACTCAGCTGTAAATCCCTTGCCTAATTTTGCGGAATGCTGCATATATATATTATATGCAAATACATCTAGGTCTACAGTTCGTCCTGTTCCAAAATCGGCCTGGTAATGAGAATAATAACTATTCAAGTTAACAAACATACTATACCATTTATATTGAAAGGGATAACTGATGTTCAGACTGCCGATATCCTGTTTAGCAAGGTTCTTTTTTGTTATAAAGCTTTTGGAAGTTTCTATGGTATCAACCAATTGTGTAAATACATCATTAACATGGCTATAAGTAAGCGTTGTAGTTAGTTTATACTTGTAGGTATTTGTAAGACTTAAACTATTGGTATACTGTGGCCGTAATTGCGTATTCCCTTTTTGGAAAGTATATTCGTCGAGTTTAAATTCAAATGGGTTTAAATCCTGGTATGCAGGACGATCGATACGGCGGCTGTAACTTAACCCCCATTGCATAGTTGGCTTCTTATTGAAAGTTATAGCTGCACTTGGGAACAATCCTGTGTAATGACGGGTGAAAGAAGAGTCATAAGCCACATAATTACCTGAAATCAATTTATAGCCATTACTGCGTCCTTCGCTGTTGGTATTTTCCATGCGTAGTCCGGCCTGTATCATAAATCCTTTGAACTGCCTGTTATAATTTACATACAATGCATTGATATTTTCCTTGTAAATAAAGTCATTGCTACGGAGTGTATCTAATATTTTACCGTTTGTATACACATTGTAGCGTTCAAAATCATTTCCACTTTTGACATAAGATACTTTACCACCGAAGCCCAGTCTTCCTTTTTTAAAATTCTGCTCATAATCGGTTTTAAAACTATAGATATCAATATTTGTCGGAGCCAACATATTGTAAATAATGTTTGATGTTGGAATGCCATTTATATCATAATAATAATTGGGCTGTAGTTGATCACTTTTTATCCGGAACAACCCATAATCCGCATCCATATTTAATTCCCTGCCGGAAGTATCAACATATCTATAATTAACATTAAAATTAGTATTGTTCCTTTTGGCATTTGTTTTATTTTTTGCCTCAAGGTATCGGTCAACTTTACCTGTTGGTTCATATAAAATGGTTGTTCTGGAATTATTTCCCATTTCATTATCTGAAAAATTTCCATTGATCATTAAACCAAGGGTACTTTTTTTATTGACAAAATAATCCAGTCCCGCTTTAAACCCATGGCTCTCATTTTGACTTGTCATTATTGAACGCTGGTCAAAAATAGTGTCTAGCTGTTTACGGTAAAGGTTAAACCTGTTTTCATTACGGTTCCTGTTGTAATTGTATGTACTGAAAATATTAACTTTTTTGTTTCTGTGATTGAGGGATAAACTTCCATTGTATTTTGGATAAATACCAATAGCATATCCGGCATTTACAGAACCATTGGTACCCAAAGATTTATTCTTCTTTAACCTGATATTGATGATCCCGGCATTTCCGGCTGCTTCATATTTAGCAGATGGATTGGTAATTATTTCAATTGATTCTATCTGAGATGACTGCATTGTTTTCAGGTATGCGGTAAGGTCAGTGCCTGACAAAGGCGTGGGTTTTCCATCAATATATATCTGTACTCCATTTTTACCGCTCAGGCTGATATTATCATCCTTATCAAGCAATACACCCGGCGCTTTACGTAATAATTCCAATGCATCCTGGCCTACTGCATTGATACTTCCTTCTACATTTAGAATTGTTTTATCAGCCCTGACTTCTATCATAGGTCTTTTGGATTCTATGACAACAGCTTTAAGGTCTGCAGGCACATTTGTAAGAATGATTGCAGGGATAGTTATTTCACCCTCGCCACTAACTTCAACAACAGCAGAATTCTGAGGCATTTTTCCTACATACGATATTGTTACAAAATATTTTCCATTAGCAATATTGATGAACTCATATTGACCGCCGGCATCACTAACACTGAGTTTAACAATAGATGAATCTTTAGCTCTTTTTAATAATGCTGATACTTTTGCTATGGTTTTATCCTTTTCGTCTTTTACTGAACCCCTGATCTTTTGTGCATTTGAATATGCAACAGATAAGATCAGTATTGTTACAAGGGTAAAAAATTTTTTCATGATACAAAGAATTGATTATTGAGGCGTAAAATTATTTTTTACAGCTATCATTTTTATCAATTTTGTCATGAATGGAGTAAAACCTGTTATGAATGGTCTGGATACCATTTATAATACCTGGTTGATGCTTATTTTTATTTGCTTTCAGAATTATTCAATAAAAAAGAGGCTGCCTCATTGTGAGGCAGCCTCTTGTAATATTTCATTCTAAATTAGAAATATAATTATTCCTTTACAAGCTTCAGGCTCTTTTTATCAGTGCCTTGAATAACCTGTACATTATACATTCCTTTGATGAAGCCAGCTCCAAACCTGTACTGCTGTTTGCCGGTTCCTTCTGTCTGGTATACTTTCCTTCCAAGTAAGTCTGTAACTGTTACAGATACTTTCTCAGACATGTTATAACCATCCAGTTGTACCGTAAATCCTGTACTGCTCGGATTCGGATATGCATTCACCTTTAATGATGCACTTGTCGCAACCGCTGCTGCATACTTTGTGTTTGCTGCAATTGGCGGTGGAGGACATCCTACAGGTCCTACAAAGATTCCAACAAGTACTCCGATACATCCAAAGGCGTCTTTCACATAACCATCATAGGTTCCTGCTGCAACGTTTAAGAATGTATTGCTTGACTGGTAAGTGTTACCATTGATGCTGTACGTGAATGGTCCCGTTCCGCCTGTTCTGAACAGGTATATCTTACCATTGTTGCTTGAACAGGTAGTTGCTGATACCGCAGTGGCTGTAACCACGATCGTGTTAGTATTGATCGTAACATTGATCGGGCCTCCGGTACAATTCTTAGAATCCTTCACTGTTATAGCATAGGTGCCGGCTCCCAATCCGCTGAACGTATTGCTTGCCTGGAATAATCCACCATTAATGCTGTAACTGTATGCAGCTACTCCTCCACTTGCATTCACCTGTATCGTACCATTGTTTACACAACTGCTCGTATTTGTCTTAAGCGCTGTTACTACCAGTGCTGCTCCCTGTGCTACTGTTACCGGAGCTGATCCGATACAACCGTTGCCATCTTTCACATTCGCTGTGTAAGGGCCTGCTGCCAAACCAGGGAAGAAGTTACTTGACTGGTATGCTCCTGCATTCAGGCTATACGTAAATGGTCCAACTCCACCACTCTTGAATATCTGGATAGAACCATCCGCATTACAACTGCTGGATGCAACTGCAAACGGATTAGCAACTACCGCTGATGTAGCACTAACTGTAATGGCTTTTGTGCTTACACAACCACCCGCATCTTTCACATATCCTGTGTAAGAACCTGCAGCTAAACCGGTGAAGGTATTGCTCACCTGGTAAGTGATACCATTCAAGCTATAGGTATAAGGCAATACACCCGCATTACCAAACAAGGTAATTGTACCGGTATTACCACAACTGCTTGACGCTGTTCCGCTGTTGGTTACATAAACCAGGAATGCAAACTGAACGTGAATATTGGTAAAGGTGGCTGTTCCACATCCACCCGCAGATGTTACCGTTACATTATAGAAACCAATTGGAAGGTTTGTAACAGAAGCAACGTTACCCGGTGCAAAACCAGGATATCCGCCTGACCATACATATGTGTAAGGTGCCTGTCCGCCATTAGGCGTTACTGTTATTGTTCCGTCATTTCCTACGTTACATGCGGTAATGTTGGTCTTAACAACCGTAGCTGTAAACACTGCTGTTGATCCTACTGTTACGGCTATTGAATTGGATACACAACCTGCTGCTGATGTTGCTACAACAGTATGAGGGCCACCCGTTACACCGGTAATGGTGAAAGGATTGCTGTTATACGCTGTTGCAGGGCCACCATCCAGGCTATAAGTACCCGAAGTACTGCCTGATAAGGTTACCGTAATAGTACCACTGGTTGGATTACCACAAGTAGTTGCTGTTGATGTTGCGGTACCCGTTAAGGCTGCTGCATTTCCAACACTTACTCCGATCAAATTAGATACACAACCTGCTGCTGAGGTAGCAACAATGGTATGTGGTCCTGCTCCAAGACCGCTAACCGTAAATGGATTGCTGTTATATGATTGCGGTATACCACCATCCACTGTATAGGTACCTGATGTACTTGTTGACAAAGTAATGGTAGCTGTACCATCGGTGCTGCCTACACAAGAAACGGCTGTTGCTGTTCCTGAACCCGTAAGCGCTGCTGGTTGACTGATACTTCCGGTTGTAACTGAGGTACATCCGTTCGCATCTGTTACCGTAAAGCTATATGAACCTGCACTTACTGTTTGTGGTCCTGTTCCGCTGTATGGAGCAGTGCCGCCTGTTGCACTAACTGTTACTGTTGTTGTTCCACCAAAACATGCAATTGTGCCTGCTGTTGATGATGCAACCAACTGCGTTGGTACTGTAACATTCGCTGCAATCGGTGTTGATATACAACCTCCTGCTGTTACTGTAGCAACGATCGTATGAGGGCCATTTGAAAGGCCGCTCACTGTAAACGGATTGCTTGCATATGGTTGTGGCGCTCCGCCATCAACTGTATACGTACCTGATGTACTTGCTGATAACGTTACTACTGCTGAACCTGTTCC
>JANMMS010000031.1:0-100950 GCA_031373525.1 Ferruginibacter sp. | reverse complement strand
GTAGTTTCGTTACCTAAACATTATTTTATGAACACAATTATGACTCCCGAGATAAGAGAAGTAATGGAAGCCGTGCATTACAGGCCTGCTGTTTCAATTATTATGCCTTTTGAACCAAAAATGAACTTAAAAACTGAGTTGTCGCATACTTTGAAAATGGCAATAGACAAAGTAGAAAGGGAATTAACTGAAAATTATCCGGGTGAAATGGGGAAACTGGTCACACAAAAATTAAGGACGATCATCCGCAACTTAAATTTCAATACTTTTAAAAAGAGCATTGCCATTTTTGTTTCACCCATATTCGAAAAAATACTGTACCTCGATATTACCGTAGAAGAAAAGATCATCGTTGATGAATCATTTGAGATCCGGGACCTGGTGTACAGTAAAAAGCAATTACATAAATACCTTGTTTTATTGCTGAGTGCCAAGGAAACCCGAATGTATCTTGGTAATACAAATACCTTTGTCAGGATCATGTCCAATACTTCTGAATCTGCTGTTGAGTATGAAAATGAAGTATCAGAAAGAGTGGCTAATTTTTCTGATGTTTCTGATCGAAAACAAATACTGGTTGATAAATTTTTACACTATACCGACAATTCCCTTGACCATATTCTAAAAGCATATCCTTTACCGCTTTTTGTAATGGGTACAGAAAAAGTACTTGGGCATTTTAAAAAAATAACAAAACATGCCAGGTCTGTGGTTGATTATGTACAGGGGAATTATGAAGAATCAACCCTTCCGCATTTGAAAGAAGTATTGGAACCTCATATCAGTGATTGGAAAAAAGTCAGGGAAAAGGATCTGCTGAATCAATTGGAAGATGCTGCAGGTAAGAAGAAACTGGCAGTAGGAATGAAAGAGGTATGGCATGAGGCTAACCATCGGAAAGGGCGCCTATTATTGGTAGAAAAAAATTATATGTATGCTGCGGAGCATGGAACTGAGGCGGATAAAATAAATAATACTGTTGAGCCTTATAACAGATTTTCTTATATAAAAGATGCTGTTGATGATGTGATGGAAAAAGTATTGGAAAATGGGGGAGATATAGAATTTGTTGACGAAGCTGTTTTACAGGATTACGACCATATTGCACTTGTTCAATATTATTAATAAAAAAATAAATTTTATGAAATCAATACTGGTTGCAACAGACTTTTCCCCGGCAGCATTCAATGCTATTGATTATGCAGCGGATATGGCAATTGCTATTAAAGCTGATCTGTTATTATTGCATGTATATCAGATCCCGGTGAGTTACAGTGAGATCCCTGTCGTTATGAACCAGGATGATATAAAACAAGTAGCTGAAAAAGATATGAAAGAACTGAAGGAGAAATTGATCAGAGAGAAAAATGCCGGGTTAAAGATCAGTACAGAAGTAAGATTGGGTGCTTTCTATCCTGAACTTAAAATAGTTTGTGAAAATATAAAACCCTATACGGTTATCATGGGAAGCCAGGGAACTACTGCAGCAGAGCGATTTTTTTTTGGCGGTCATGCTGTATATGCTATGAAGCACTTACAATGGCCATTAATAACTGTGCCACCGGGTGTTAGTTTCTCTTCATTGAAAAAGATCGGACTCGCATGCGATTTTAATGATGTGGTAGAAACCACACCGATTGATGAGATCATTTTACTGGTAAATGATTTTAAAGCTGAATTGCATTTACTCAATACCGGTAAGCAGGAAGTGTTTGATCCGGGGATGGTATACCAGGCAGGATTGCTCAGGGAAATGCTGAATGAATTGAAACCACAGTATCATTTCATCAACTGTGAAAACATCGATGATGGACTGATCGATTTTTCTGAAAAAAAACACCTGGATTTGCTCGTCATTCTTCCAAAGAGGCATGGATTACTGGATAAACTGATGCATAAGAGTCATACCAGGCAATTGGTATTGCATAGCCATGTTCCGGTAATGGCGATTCATTTGTAATTTAATTCACCAGGTTGAACTAAAATGAATTTAATCACAAATCATTAAAAAAAACTTATCCACTGATTTAAAAGGAATATGCGGTAGTAAAAATTAAATTTACTATTGTAGACTATTTCAAATTGAAGAAAAGTATCAGTTAATAATTAAATAACTTGCACAAAAAATATAGACTTAATAAAATACTTTATTTACTTCAAATATCTAATTTATATCAGTTTTTCAAATAATTTATTTATGAAGATCAAAATGAACCGGCTGGCTTTTTTAATTTTATTTATTTCCTGTAAAAGCAACCAGGAAAAAACAAAACCGGTTACCGAAAATATTACTGAGTCAGTTTATGCCGCCGGGATCATTAAAGCAAAAGGCCAATACAATGTTTTTTCTACCGTTAACGGGATAATCAGCTCCATATTGGTTTCAGAAAATGACCTGGTCAAAACCGGGGCAGCACTCCTTTTGGTATCTGACCAGGCCTCTAAGCTTAACAGGGAAAATGCAGGACTGGCAGCTGATTTTGCCGACCTGGGGGCAAATAATGAAAAACTTACCGACCTGAAAAACAGTATTGACCTAGCACAAAGTAAATGCAGTAATGATTCCCTTATTTTTAAACGGCAACTTAATTTATGGAATGAAGGGATCGGTTCAAAAACGGAACTGGAGTTGAAAGAACTGGCTTACAAAAATTCAAAAACAGCGTATGAATCAGCTAAGATCAGATATAACGACCTGTCAAGACAACTGCGGTTCAATGCTCAGCAATCCAGGAATAATTTATCGATCACTAAATCAAGGGAAAGTGATTTCACTATTAAAAGCGAAATGGATGGTAAAGTGTATGCAATATCAAAAAAGAAAGGTGAAATGGTGAGTCCGCAAACTTCATTGGCAATCATAGGAAATGCAACAGATTTTTTTATGGAACTTCAAATTGATGAATATGATATTGTAAAAATAAAAACGGGACAGAAAGTGTTGGTTTCGATGGATAGTTATAAAGGAGAAGTATTTGAAGCGGTGATATCAAAAATAAATCCTCTGATGAATGAACGGACCAAATCTTTTTTGGTGGAAGCAGTATTTATTAAGCAGCCACCTGCATTGTATCCTAACCTCACTGCGGAAGCAAATATTGTCATCTTGTCAAAAAATAATGTACTGACCATTCCACGAAATTACCTGGTCGATGATTCACTGGTGCTGATCGAAAAAGATAAAAAGAAATTGGTCGTTACCGGTTTGAAAGATTATCAAAAAGTGGAGATCATCAAAGGACTTACAGCCAATGATTTTATTTATAAGCCGTTATAATGAATAATAAACTGATACTAAGTATTGCTAAATCCCTGCTGCTGGCCCGCTGGAGACAAACACTGGTGGCTGCTATTGGCGTTACTTTCGGCATTGCCATGTTTGTTACATTATTGAGTTTTATGACAGGATTGAACAAACTGCTCGATGGCTTGATCTTAAACCGCACAGCCCATATCAGAATATTTAATGAAATAAGGCCAAACTCCAACCAACCTATCAATGAATCAGGATCATACAAAGGGTATTATAATTTTATCAGTTCATTAAAATCTGGCAATGCAAGACTTGAAATTTATAATAGTGGATTTATTATGCAGGCATTAAAAAAAGATGAACGGGTTCTTGGTTTTACTCCCCGTATCACCGCACAGGTTTTTTTTAATAACGGAAGCGTTGATATCAATGGAGTAATAAATGGCGTTTCTGTTCAGGATGAAAGCCGCCTCTTTTCTTTCACGGATTATGTGGTCAGGGGCAAAGCTGCCGACCTTAAAAATATTGCAAACAGTATCATTCTGGGCAAAGCCCTTGCTGCAAAATTGCTGGTAAATATAGGTGATGTTGTACCTGTTACTACCGCCAGGGGCGACAGGTATTCTTTGAGGGTAGTAGGTTTTTTTCAATCAGGCATCAATGAATTGGATAAAGTGCAGAGTTACGCTTCGCTCGGAACTACACAAAAATTATTGGGTAAAGGAAATGAATACGTAACAGATATTGCTGTAAAACTAAAGGATATGAATATGGCACCCGCGGTAGCCAGGGAATATGTTCAGGTTTATAATGCCGATGCAGAAGATATACAAACAGCCAACTCGCAATTTGAAACTGGTAGCCGTGTGCGTTCAATCATTTCCTATGCAGTGGGCATAACACTCTTGATCGTTGCTGGATTTGGTATTTATAATATCCTAAACATGATGATCTATGAAAAAATGGATTCCATTGCCATATTAAAGGCAACAGGTTTTTCTGGCAGCGACGTTAAAAGGGTTTTTCTAACCATTTCACTGGGTATTGGAATTTTTGGTGGCCTGGCCGGGTTACTTTTTGGATTCTTATTATCAAGAGGAATAAATCATATTCCTTTCAATACAGCTTCTTTGCCAACGGTAAAGACCTATCCCATTAATTACAACCCGATGTTTTATATCATAGGAATTTCATTTTCATTTATTACAACATACTTCGCCGGTTTCTTTCCTGCCCGTAAGGCAGGTAAAGTGGATCCTGTCATCATTATACGCGGAAAATAACATGAGCAATATTATATTAGAGGCAAAGAATATTTCAAAAGACTTTCACGATCCTGCCACTGTCCGGGTATTAAATAATATCAGTTTTTCAATAGACAAAGGAGAATTTGTTTCAGTCATTGGAAAATCGGGTTGCGGAAAATCAACATTGCTTTATGTGCTTTCTACTATGGATACTGATTATGAAGGAGAATTATTGATAGATAGTGAAAGTATGAATGGTAAGAAAGAAAAGCAACTGGCAAGGATCAGGAATGAAAAGATCGGTTTTGTATTCCAGTTTCATTATCTTTTAAATGAATTCAATGTATTAAAAAATGTGATGTTACCGGCATTGAAGCTAAGGAAATATCCTGAACAGGAAATTGAACACAGGGCTATGCAGAAACTGGAAATGCTTGGCATGGGAAAATTGGCCGGTAAAAAAGCCAACCAGATATCCGGTGGTGAAAAGCAACGGGTTGCCATAGCAAGGGCACTTATCAATGATCCCCTGATCATCATGGGTGATGAACCAACGGGTAATTTAGATAAAAAGAATTCTGAAATTGTTTTTGATATTTTTAAACGCCTGGCTGCTGAATTTAACCAGACTTTGCTGGTTGTTACCCATGATACTGGTTTTGCTGAAAGGACACAGCGTATCATTGAAATGGAAGATGGGGAAATAATCAGCCAATAAAAAAGTAGCTTATTATTTGTATGGGAACTAAAGAATTACTCGTAAAAAAGGCGTCCGGAATACAGGATGTTTATTCACAAGAAAAACTCAGCAGGTCACTTGTCAGATCAGGGGTTAGTAAGCAAATGATACAGGATATTATTCAAAAGATACAACCCCGGTTATATAATGGCATTTCAACAAAAAAAATCTACCAGTTAGCTTTTCAGCAATTAAAAAAAACTTCTCGTGGAAATGCGGGCAGGTATAATTTAAAAAGAGCCATCATGTCATTAGGTCCATCCGGGTTTCCATTTGAACAGTACATTGGGGCAATTTTTGAATGGAAGGGATACCAGGTTAAAACAAAGCAATTTTTAGAAGGTGTTTGTGTAACCCATGAAATTGATGTGCTGGCAGAGAATGAACAACATGTCCTGTTGATCGAGTGTAAATACCATAACAGCCAGGGGATATTCAGCGATGTGAAAGTACCCTTATACATTCATTCAAGATACCTGGATGTATTGGGAATGTGGAATAAAAGTAATTCCAAAAAACCTTTAGAGGGCTGGGTAGTTACCAATACAAAATTTTCTACGGATGCTTTGAAATATGGAACCTGTGCCGGCCTTAACCTTTTGGGTTGGAATTATCCCGGTAAAAAAAGTTTAAGTAATCTGGTAGATGAATCAGGATTGTATCCAATTAGCTGCCTTACCACGTTAACGAATAAGGAAAAAGGGCAAATCATGGATTCTGGTATCGTATTGTGTAAAGACCTTGTTAAGCAACAGGATTTGTTAAGAAAAATGGCTATGAGCCAGTTACGTATTCAAAAGTTATTAGCCGAAGTTAGAGAACTATGTAAATAGTTGTATTAAAATTTCTCAAAATTTTGAATTGACATTTTACAAAAAAATTGCTGCCTGAAAATATTTTTGAACACTGAGCAGCATCTTACCGGATAATGTATTTTATCAAGGCTGAAATTAAATGAAAAAAAGGCAGCTCCTGGTAACAAATGTTTTAAATTTTATTAAAAATTATATTTTTTAAAATTGGAGACCGGATAGAAATCCGGCCTCGATTTAATCCAATATCCTATGAAAAACCTGCACAAAAGTATTATTGGGATTAAATAATACAAATAATTGTCATCAGCAATATTGATGATCTTGAACAGTATGAATAAACAGATAGTTAATAATATACTTGCTATTTATTTACATTCATTTATTTCACTAAGTTTAAAAAAAATTATTAATACCCACTGTCAAAGGATAGAGCATTACCCTGTAAAATTCATGTTGAATTGGTTCCTGTTTTTTGTCATTTTGTTAACTGACAGAAGTCATCCTAATTTTCGTTAGCATATGCCACCTTAGTACAATGTAAGGTTTATACAGAAAAGAGTATATGTCGGTAATAACTGAAAATACTACCAATAACTTATTGCACCTTGATGCAATCTTTAAATTTGCAACATTAGGTATTCTTATAACTGATAAAACCGGATACATTATTGCAATAAACCCGCATGCATTAAAAGAATTCGGATATACTGAATCAGAACTTACCGGTGAAAAAATTGAGTTGCTTATTCCTGAGAAGTTTCGTGAAGCACACATTGAGCATCATTTGAACTACATTAACAAAAGGGATTCTAACTTCATGGGGCCTGGTAAATGCCTGTACGCTTTAAGAAAAGATGGAACAGAGTTTCCGGTGGAAATAAGTCTTAGTAACTATCTGTATAACGATCATAAATATGTTATTGCCTATATAACAAATATTTCGGATCAGAAAAATGCTGAAGAGAGGATATTAAAACTAAATAAGGAACTGGAATTAAAAGTTGGTGAAAGTACCAATGATCTGAAGGATACATTACATCAGCTTGAGTTATCCAATGAATTGCTTGATAGTACGATTGCATATCAACAGGCAATTCTTAACAATGCCGGAGCTATTATCATTGCCACAGATATAAAGGGTATGATCAAATTGTTTAATCCGGAAGCTGCAGCCAGGTTAGGTTATACTGAGTCCGAAATAATCAACAGGAAAAAGCCATTGTTGTTTCATGATGCAGATGAAATTGAATTGAAACGAAAAGATTTATTTAATGAATTTGGTATAGTGGAATTGAATGATTTTGATGTATTGGTGGAAAAAGCAAAAAGAAATATACATGATGAGCAACAATGCACTTTCATAACTAAAGACGGTTCATCATTTCCTGTTTCATTGACCATTACTTCAATAAAGGATTCCAATGGAATCATAATCGGGTTTATGGGGATTGCCATTGATATTTCAAGCCGTAAAAAAATAGAAAGGGAATTAATACAATCACTCGAAAAAGAAAAAGAATTGGGTGAACTTAAGTCCAGGTTCGTTTCTATGGCTTCACATGAATTCCGTACTCCTTTAAGCACCGTTCTGTCATCTGCATATCTTATTGAAAAATACAATGACACCGCCGATCAGCCAAAAAGGGAGAAACACCTTCAGCGGATCATTTCGTCTGTTGAAATGCTTACGGGCATATTGAATGATTTTCTTAACCTGGGTAAAATTGAAGAAGGTAAGATCCAGGTAAAGTTCTCACAGTTCAATTTTCCGGAATTGATCAGGGGAATTATTAATGAAATGAAAAGCGGCTTAAAGAAAGATCAAAAGATATTTTTTCAGCACAATGGAAAAACTGATATAAACCTCGATGCATCCTTATTAAAGCATATCACTATGAATTTGATCTCCAATGCCAGCAAATTTTCAAATGAAGGCAGTTCAATAGAAGTTAATACTTTCTTTTTGGATCAACAGGCAATTCTATCAGTTAAAGACAACGGAATTGGGATATCCATCGATGATCAAAAGCATTTGATGGAACGGTTTTTTCGCGGTGCCAATGCAGGAAACATCCAGGGTACCGGTTTAGGGCTTCACATTGTTTCAAGGTATGCCGAAATGATGAATGGAACAATGGAATGTAAGAGTGAATTGGAAAAGGGTACAGAATATTTTATAACATTCAACATTAAAAATGATTGACATGAAAAAAATATTGTTAATAGAAGACAATGAAGATATCCGTAATAATACTGCAGAGATACTTGAATTGTCTAATTATAAAGTAATCCTTGCTGAAAACGGTAAAGTAGGGATAGAGAAAGCTATGGAACATAAACCTGATCTCATTATTTGTGATATCATGATGCCTGTTTTGGATGGGTATGGAGTATTACATGCCATGCATATGAATGATGCTATCAGGAATACACCGTTCATTTTCTTAACGGCCAAAGCTGATAAGAATGATTTTCGTGAAGGGATGGAATTAGGTGCCGATGATTATATCAGTAAGCCTTTTACCGGAACAGAATTATTGAAAGCAGTTGACAGCCGTATTAAAAAAATAGATTCATTGAAACAGGAATTTTCTTCCGACCTGCAAGGGTTGGATGATCTTATGAAAGTATCTTTTGGAAAAAATAAATTAGACTCCCTTACCGAAGAAAGCAACATGAATAAGTATAAAAAAAAGCAAATAATCTATTCGGAGGGAAATCATCCCAACAGGCTTTATTACGTCATTAAAGGAATGGTAAAGGTCTTTAAGAGTAATGAAGATGGTAAAGAACTCGTAGTGGATATTTTTGGACCCGGTGATTTTTTCGGGTACGTGGCTTTACTGGAAGGTTCTGTATATAAGGATTCTACCCAGGCTATGGAAGAAACAGAACTGGCAGTGATATCCGGGGATGATTTTAATGAACTGCTGTATAGTAATAAAGAAGTGGCAAAAATATTTATCCGGCTTCTGGCAAAAAATATTTCAGACAAAGAGAATCTGTTATTGGGCATAGCTTATAATTCACTTCGTAAAAAAGTAGCAGATGCATTGTTGTTACTGCATCATAAATTTCATGGAACCAATGATAACAAATATATTATTGATATGAATCGTGAAAACCTGGCTACCATTGCAGGTACTGCCAAGGAATCACTCATACGGACTTTGAGCGAATTCAGAAGTGAAAAACTGATTGAAATTGATAAAAACGGAAGTATTGTTATAAGTAATCAGAAGAAAATGGAGCAACTGCTAAACTGATAATTCTATATAATATTTCATTACGCTGATTAATTGCCGGTTTTAGCCGGCAATTTTTGTTCAGCGAATATATTTTGTTTAACCATGTTTTTTACGATCAGTAATCCATATTCGTGACCAAGGCTTTCAGCATTTGAAGGTTCAAAAGTTTCTGTCTGTACAGAATAAACCAGTTTCTGATCACTCATGTCGTAAAAATTACTTTCCCAAAAATATTTTGTATCGGTTACATAGTACCCCGGTTCATAGATCCGCTGGTATAAGGTAGTTCTATAACCCCAAAAGCGATTAGAGTAATAACTATAGGGAGTATAGTAAACATTGCCGGGAACGTATTTTCTTTCTTTTTGTTTGTCTAATAATACGATCGTAAGAACTGCATCAATACCGCTGTTCTTAAGTTTCTCAATGGCTGCTTTTTCATCCATATTATCAAAAACTTTTGGACCATACTCTTTTAATGAGGAAACAGCATTGATTCCGAGATCCCGGAGGTCGCCAATAAAATGATTTTCCATCTTCTCCTGTAAATTGCGGTCATTGTCACGGATCAGGCCCAGTACTATGATCTTATTGTATTGTTTGGGCACAGTATTCTCGGCCTTCCAGCTTGAAGTGATATTTGATGAAGAACATCCTGTAATCATGAAAAACAGGGTTATAAAGATCATATTAATATTTTTCATAGTTTTTTTGTTTGTTTTATTGATTGCAATTTAACCGCTTAGGCATTACAGAAGTATGATAAACGTCATTACCCTTAAGGATTGTTATCAATTTTAACGGGAAGTGAAAAAATGTAATAAAATGTTGCTTGATGTAGCTTGAGAAATCTGAATAAACTTAATAACATAACATGCTATACATGTTCAGATATGTAACTGGTGAAATCTTTTTTTAAGCTTTCAAATTGTATTTCAGCATTTGAAATATTATTTCTTATTTTTTGAATTTTCATTTCTATCTCTGTTAAGAACTTGCTGTTTTCAGTTGGTTCTGTTAATAATATTTTGTCAGCTTCAGCAATATCATTTCTCAAAAGATTTATTAAATCATCTTCTCTTAGAAATCTGCTATGGAAAATTTCTATTTCTTCCAGTAAACCTTTATCAAAATTTACTTTTAGAATCTCTGATACTTTGTTTTTTAAGTAAATATTTTCATCTGTCAAAAAACGCAGCATTCGTTTCCAGGCATTAGATTCAAGCTTTAATTGTTTTATATTTTCCTCCAGCATCATGTTCGTATTTGATTGTCATATTAATTCGTGTAAGCATGAAGTATTTTGCACCATGTTTTATTGATACTAAAGTTAACATTACATTTTATGGAATTACATAATTGCTGTCATTGTAAAATCTGATGTTGGTCATCACAATATCAACCAGGCCATTTATAAAAAAATTGTTTAAGCTATTAACATAGCTGGAATAAAAAATCTTATTTCTTTTATCTTACTTATAAAATATACGAAAGCCCCAACAGTTTTAGTGTTGGGGCAAAGTGTCATAGGTAAGACGGTTTAATTTACATTAATGTGTTTTGCTAAAAGTTTTTTAGCTTCTTCTTTACGTGGTAAAGAAATTTTCAAAACACCTTCTTCATACTTCGCTTCTATTTTTTCCTTGTTGATCTCTTCAGGAAGGGTGAATGTACGGCTGAAAGAAGAAAAGCTATACTCTTTACGGGTAAAGGTTTTTTCTTTTTCTTCCTTATTTTCTTCCTGTTCGCTGCTGATGGTAAGCAAATTGCCATCTACATCAATTTTGAAATCTGATTTTTTCAACCCTGGAACGGCCAATGAAACTTTGTATTCATCTTTGTGTTCAGTGATATTAACAGGTGGTATTTGGTTTAATCTTCCCATTAAACCACCTTCATAAAAATCATTCCACGGCCTGAAAGTATCGTCAAATACAAATGGCAATCTTTCACTTAATTTAATTAATGATTGAGTTCACATAATAGCCTCCTTTTATTTAATTGTTTGAATTATTGTTTACAGAACAAATGTATCACTATCATATGCGTCAATCAATAACGAAGGTCAACAGGATTGATGAGAGTGGTCAATAAGTAAATAATAAAATATTAAAGAAAGCCCCACAATCAAAAGAGAGTGGGGCAGCATTGCAAAACCAGTTTGGCTTATTTAACAGCAATGTGTTTGCTGATCGCCATTTTTCTTGCTTCTTCTTTTTTGGGTAAGATCAATTTTAAAATTCCATCTTCATACCTGGCTTCAATTTTTTCCTGCTTAACATCATCCGGTACAGTAAAACTGCGTTCGAAAGAAGAATAGTTATACTCTTTACGGGTATATTTTTCCTCTTTTTCTTCTTTCTTTTCCTCTTTTTCACAACTAATGGTCAGCATATTGCCTTCCAGGTCAATTTTGAAATCATCTTTTTTCAAACCGGGAGCAGCCAGTGTTACCATGAAATCATCTTTTTGTTCGGTGATATTCACAGCCGGCATATTCATAAAATTCCCGTTAAAACCACCATCAAACCATTCATTCCAAGGTTTAAAAAAGTTGTTAAATACTGAGGGCATTTTTTCAGATACTTTAGCTAATGCTTGAGTTCCCATGATAACCTCCTTTTTTATTTCATTAAGAATATCGTTTACTATGTAAAAGTAATTTCTAAAAATATATTTTTCAAGGACGATGGTCAATCAAAATGATGAGTGTTATCATTCATATTAATTAACTGTAAAGAACTAAAAATAATTTTTAAATGCCAACCCTTTATTTATAAGTTATCAGTAAGTGACATTTTACAAAACAGAATGATTTATACATGCTGGGATACTACATTCATTTATTTTATTATTATCTATCTAAAACAAATGGAGCCTTGGCCCTGATATTGATCTCATGTTCAGCTAACTGAGACAAGCGGTCATCAATTTGCTTTTCATTTACTTCTGCTTCATGAAACACAGCAGCATGTTTATCCAAACCCAGTGCATTGGCAAAAGCAGCCGCTGTACCATAAGTACTGATCTTAAAATGGTTGATCGCCTGGATATTTGCCAACAGGCAGGCATCTTTAATTTCAGGATCTGTACATTTAGAAAGTTTTTCTTCTGTTTCTTCAATATAAGCATTCATAACCCTGTTTGTAGTGCTGAATGAATTGATCTGTTCTTCTTCAAAAAAACTTTCCATTTTATAAATATGCAGTTGTACAAAATCAAGGTATTTCTGTAATACCGTTTTTAATTTTAATGAAGCCGACCTGCTTATCCAATCGGGTAAACTATTTTTCAATGCTATTTCAGCACTGGTAAATTTACTGGCATCATAATCCAACAGGTTATGCAGTGTGATGATTGAATGGTTATTTTCTGTCATGGTAAATTATTTTAATGATACAAATTTACTTGCTGCCAAATTGTAAATGAATGACGTAGATCAAATGAAACCTTGACTGTCCTCATTATATTCTTACAAATCATTAAAAATTTCTACTGACTATAATCATTGATCTGGTTGATGGGCAATAGTAATAAATAGTATCAATTTTAGTTGCTTTGGTTATTGATCAATTAAATGGGTTCATAAAAAAATTAAACAGGGTAACCGGAAAATATAATATTATGAGACGCAATTTTAGCAAAGATCCTATAATGGATGAAAGGGAAGCCATCAATGCAATTATGCAATGGGTTTACCCGTTGAAAAATGAATCTGACCTGCAACCACTTATCGACCGTATCGGTGATGCAAGTATTGTGTTGTTGGGAGAAGCAAGATTAAATTAAAGAAATTATTAAAAAGATAAAAATGAAACTGCTGTTATTTCTATTGGTCGTTTTTATAGCTCTTACTGCTATTGTTTCAGGATCACTGATGATAAATGATCCTGATGGCAGTACACTGGATTTATCTGTAAACTTATTGTCAAGTACTCCTTTTAAAAATTTCCTGGTTCCGGGAATAATATTGACAGGTTTGGTAGGTGGAATGAATCTGCTGGCCGTTTTTTATAATTTACAAAGAAATAAAAATCGTTATAATTGGGCTATGGCAGGTGGATTCTTATTGTGTGGCTGGATATTATTACAGATGTTTTTGATAAATGTAACACATTGGCTTCATTTTATTTATATGGGAACCGGAATACTCGTGATATTGATTGCATATCAAATTAATGGCAAATGGGCTGTATAAGAAGTATGACTTTTTGAGTACAAAATACTTTAAAATAAAGCAGGGAGATGATGAAAAAGTGTTGTTATTTTTTCAGGTACAAAAATATAATATGCACCAGGTGGGCATGTCATTATTACTGAATGAAGTGGTAAAATTAATCTCCCAAAATAAATTTTTCAGCTTTTTTGATCTTGTCTATACCGGAAGAAGTGATGCAAATAACGATCGTGTCTTCCTGGCTTGTAATGACCAATCCTTCTTCTTCCAATAATTTCAGGTGCTGTTGAATTATACCCCAATCCTGAAACTGGCGTAAAATAATTTCCCTGGGGCGGCATTTATAGGTTTCCGGTTGAGGGTCTTCTTTAGCGATATTATATATAGTCTGTAATGTCTTGTAATGAGCTTCCATGTGATAAATATATTTAAAAAGCCGTATTTAAAACAAAATTTATAAATAAAATTATACAGATGTTTTCCAATACAAGCCTGTATTGGGTTTCATTGTGGAAAAGAAATGTGGTAAATGGTCAATTATCATCGAAAACAGGCATAATTACCTGGTTAAATAAAAACTCTTGTTGTATTCAATATTGGTATGAAGGACGTTTAGTTTTTCGGTAATTACATCTTTTAATCTGCTATTTTGGAACATTAATTTTTTTTCTTCATTCAAAGCGTTTTCATAATTGATGACAGCTGCTTCAAAAAAACCACTGTTTTCATTCTTCAGTGCTTCTGCAAAAAATGAAAGAAGTTTATTTTTTTTAAAAAATATAAACCGAATTAAAAATGTGCTGATAATTATAAATAGGATTGTGAAAATATAATAAGCTACATGCATAAACTTCATATTTGTTTAAAAAAATAATTGCAGTAAGTTCATTTCAATCTTTCCATTTTAATTTGTCAATATTACTTTCAATGCTTTTTCTTTAGCAGCATTTCCAAATGTTTCATATGCTTCAACAACCTGGTCCAGTTTAAAATGATGTGTGATGAGTTTTTTGGGGTCAAGTTTTCCTGATTGTACCGTTTTAAAAAGCATGGGAGTGGTTACGGTATCAACGAGGCGTGTTGTAATGCAGATGTTTTTAGACCACAAAGTTTCCAGGTGTAGTGACACACTTTTACCGTGAACCCCGATATTGGCAATATGGCCTCCGGCGCCGATTATTGACTCACATAATTCAAATGTTGCCGGTATTCCAACAGCTTCAATGGCTACATCTACTCCTTTCCCGTTTGTAATGTCCATGATCTTCTCAATGGAGTTTTCATTGCCACTATTAATAGTATGCGTAGCTCCAAATGTCTTTGAAATAGCCAGTCGGTTGTCATCCATATCTATTACTATAATTACAGCAGGGGAAAAAAATTGAGCCGTTAATAAAACAGCCATCCCAATGGGGCCTGCTCCAACAATGGCAATTGTATCACCCGGTTTAACCGCTCCGTTTAGCACACCACATTCAAAACCTGTTGGTAAAATATCACTGAGCATTACCAATGCTTCTTCGTCAGCTCCGGGGGGAATAGGGTAGAGGCTATTGTCGGCGTATGGGATTCTTACATATTCAGCCTGCGTGCCATCAATGGTATTACCCAATATCCATCCCCCGCATAAGCAATGTGAATACATGGATTTTTTGCAATACTCACATTTACCACAGGAAGTAATACAGGATATTAACACATGATCTCCTTTTTTAAAATTAGTTACGGCAGAACCTACTTCCTCAATTATCCCAACTCCTTCATGGCCAATAATTCTTCCCTCAGTAACCGTAGGCACATCTCCCTTCATTATATGCAGATCTGTTCCGCATATAGTTGTTTTTATAATTTTTACAACAGCATCTGTTTGTTCAGATATTATCGGTTTCGGTTTTTCTTCCCAGGATTTATTTCCCGGACCGTGATAAACTAATGCTTTCATAAGTTCTAATTTTATCAGTCTTTATTTTAAAAGAATCTGTTGTGATTAAAATTTGATCAGTCTTACGAAACTTCTTCAGATTTTATTTATTCAATACGGCTCATTGTCACCTTTTTTATTTTCACCTGAATTATTATGGTGGTTTTGCTGTTTGGCCGGCTGTATTTCTCGCTGTTGTTTTACCTGTTGTTGATTATTACGTTCCTGTTGCACCTGTTTTTGTTTCTGTTGCTGATCATTACGCTGTTGTTGAACCTGTTGTTGTTTCTGTTGCTGATCATTACGCTGTTGTTGAGCCTGTTGTTGTTTCTGCTGCTGATCGTTCCGCTGCTGCTGAACCTGTTGTTGTTTCTGTTGTTGATCGTTACGCTGCTGTTGAACCTGTTGTTGTTTTTGCAGTTGATCGTTGCGCTGTTGTTGAACTTGTTGTTGTTTCTGTTGTTGATCTTTAAGTTGTTGTTGCCTATCTGTTTGATCTGCTTTTTTTGAATGATTTTCTTCAGTTTTTTGTACCTGGAATTTCCCATCTTTTAAATTCACTATTTTGGATGGTGCGGATTTTTGCCCGGTATTGTTGTTTTTATCAACCCGCGGCATGTAAATCTGAAGTTGATTATTTTTATGTTGTTGGCCTGGCTTATTAATTTCAGTAATAGCAACGGGAGTAATTCTTTTGCCTGCACGTTTTTCTACTTCTGACCTGTCAGGGCCGGCATTGTAAGTAACATTTCGGGATCTGTCTATCCTGCGGTTATTTATCACCGTTGTACTATTGATGATCGTAACATTATTTGAATTGTTGATGTAATAGTTATTGATATTTGTTCTGCCAAAATCCCTGTTCCTAACAAATGTCCACCGGTTGTAAGGCAAATTATATCCACTGCTGTATGCCATGTCAATGCTTATGCCTGGACCAATGGGTGCCCATCCGTAATATTCATTTGATCTTCTCCAGGTTACCCATCCCGGTCCCCATTCGTTGTCAGGTGCCCATAACCATCCATAATTCGGTTCATAAAACCAGCGACCGTAATGAAATGGGGCCCATCCCCATGAATAATTTGAAACCCAGGTCCATCCTTTATCTGTGAATACCCAATAACCATTAGTGCCATAGGGTGTAAACCCGGAAGCTACATTGGGCATCCATACATATCCATAATTGGAGTTATCAACCCAATTTCCATAGGGACTTAAATCATCATAAAAAACTTGAAAGTTGGCAGTTCCCTGTGCAGATACTTTTGGCGCCGCTAAATATATACTTATACAAAGCACAATAAAAAGAGCAATGAGTTTAATATTATTTTTCATGGCATGTATCATTTATATTGTAATTATGATACAAAGGTGAGATAGATTGAAGTATTTACTGTTACAGGATATTGAATAAATGTTGCATATTTCATACATATATTTCTGGTTACATTGAAATATTATTGTGATAATAAATGATGTAGTTTCTATTTTTTATGGATATTGAAAGAAAACCTGGAAGTAGTTGGAACAATATTTCCGAGCAGGAAACCCCAGGGTTTCATGGGTTCGATGTGATCGAAAATAACTTTTAGAATAGCTGTTAATGGGATGGAAAGAAACATACCCGGAATACCCCAGATGGCATTACCGATCAATACTGCAATGACTGAGATGAGCGCATTTATTTTAACTCTGGAGGCAACAATTTTAGGAATGATGTAGTGGTTATCTATAAACTGGATAATCATATAAATTAGAAAAACAAGCACCGGATAGGAAAGAGAATCTTTGGTTACATAAGCAATGATCATTGGTAATCCGATGGCTATGATTCCACCGATATATGGGATGATATTGAGTATGGCACCGGTTATGCCAAGGATGATCGCATAATCAATTCCAATAAGTAAAAGGCCCGCCGAATTTAATACGGACATGATCAGCATTTCAAAAAAGAGGCCGACCAGGTAACTTTGAATAATATTTTTTGAGTTGGTTAATACATCTACAACCGTAGTGTGATGTTCAGAGCGGAATAGTTTACGGATAAATTCAAGCAATAAGGTTTTATAATAAAGGATCATAAATAAATAAACAGGAAGCAACATTACGACAACTATTAATTGCCATGCCTCGGTAATTTTTTCTCCAATAGAAAAGTCATTGATCGCATCATTTTGCGTTTCTTTTACCCATGCATTGATATTAACTTTTCGAATATTCAGTTTTTTTGAAACCCACTGTACCAGTTCTGTACTTGTTATATTGATCTTAGCTTTTAATTGCGGATACGTTTCACTGAACATAGTTACCTGTGAGGAAACAATATACAATATTCCCATCACCATACTGATTGCTAAGAATACTGCAATGGAAATAGATATTATTTTATTTACTTTTTTTCTGATCAGGTAATTAACCAGGGGATTCAGCAAAATAGCTGTGATCGTAGCAAATACAAGCGGTATCAGTATATCCTTTCCAACATGTAACGTAAAAACGAATGCAAAAACACCGATAAAAATCAGCGCTATTTTTGCATAGAATGGCGTATGTGTGGAATTATCCATTAAACTCTATTTGATTCCTTTTGATGAGCGGTTGAATATATTAGTGATTGAAAAATAATGTTTCATTCCACTACTTAATTTATGTGAAAAGGTTTGTATTCTGAAGTTTATGTTTCACTGTTTTACACAAGTAAGCAATCAATAAAAAAGCATACTACCTTAAAAAAACTTAATGGCAGTATGCTTTTTTGTGTAGATTATACAATTAATTATACAACCTCTCTCAAACCATTTTTCATCAAATGATTTGCTTTTTCCTTCATGCTTTCAGATTCCTTACTAAACTTTTCTATAAATTCCTGAACTTTTTCATTCATTTCATCAGTAAGCCCATTGCTTTTACCTGATATATCTTTGCGTGTCTTACTTCCTTTTTGTGGTGCAAAAAGGATCCCTAATAATCCGCCAATAGCAGCACCTATAAATAAAGCGCCGGCTATTTTAACTGTGTTGTCTGTATTTGTCAATTTGCTTATTTTTTGAGTTAAATAAATGTAATCTGTTTAAAGCACTTTTCGGCCCTGGATGACTCTGAGTATTATGGCAATTACTGCAATAACTAATAGAATGTGTATGATTCCTCCGGCATGAAAACCCAAGAAGCCAATTAGCCAAAAAATGACTAAAATTACCGCTACGATATAAAGTAAGTTTCCCATAAAATTGTTTTTAATTGTTATTGAATGTTATTGTTTATTTTTTTTTATTTTGATCAGGTTTTCAAGGCCAGGTATTTTTATACCATCCTCTTATATTTCAGAAATGATCTTGTGTATCTCTGATTTTGTTTTGCCAAGCTTTGCCTCCAACCTGCCCAGCATTTCATCTTGTTTGCCTTCGGCGAATAGCAAATCACTGTCTGTCAGCATCCCGAATTTCTGTTTCAGTTTACCTTTTGTTTCTTTCCAGTTTCCTTTTAATTCTGTTAAATTTTTCATGAGTATATTTATTTTAGTGTTACTTTATTGAATAACAAAGTTGTGATAAACTGTTTGAATACTTGTTATATAATAACAGTTATTAATTGTATTATTCACACATTATGCTACATTTAAATTATTATTTAATGCAGTGAAATACTTTTTTTTAAATTTAATTGCCTTAACATTTCTTATATATTTTTCAACGGTAAGCCTTGCCATCAAAAAGCTGGCAGTAGATTCTGCACCCTGGTTGAGATTTACATTATTTTCTTCAAGTCCGTCGTGACAGCCTCCTGTACATGGATTATACACGATCTGTTTAAGATGATTATTCCCCAGGAACCAATTAAAGGATATGATCATTTTATTTATATACCCTTCATCATTAAATACATTGTAAAATTTATTTAAGGCGATAATAGTATAGGCTACATCGATAGGCTGCTCGCCTCCGATTGATAAATAGGATGACTCTTTCCCTTTATTCAACCAGCCTTTATTGGAAATGACATTTATACTGTTTTGGCGAAATGTTTTGGATAAAAGAAAATCAAAGGAAGACCTGGCTATTTCTTTATATACCGGTTCACAGGTAGCTAACCAGGCACATAGCATTGCTTCCGGCAGAGAACTGTTTGCATATGTCATGTAACTTTCATACCATCGCCAGCTTTGGTCTGACTCATGCCGGTACATTTGAACCAGTTTGTCAGCAAAGTACTTAATTAGTGAAGTGTTTTTTTCTGAATTTATTTTTTTATTCTGATAATAAAGGCCTTTAATTACAAAAGCAATGGCTCTGGTAGAATGAATATTTTTTGTATTTGGCATAGCATTTTGTAAGATTGTCTCTGCTTCAGATCCAATTGACCTGAAATTATCAGGTAACAGGTCACTGATGGATACCAGGTAACCCAGTGCCCAAATAGCTCTGCCATTTGAATCAGCCAGATTTGTTGAATAATTTTGCTCTGTAAAATCAGTTTCAGCATTTACATAATTCAGAAAATATCCTTCCGGTTGCAGGCAGTACTTTATGAAAGAAAAGTATGTATTAATATATTTTAAATCAGAAACATTTTTGGTTAATTTATAGTGCTGGCACATGGCTATTAATGCCCTGGCATTATCATCCAGCGTATACCCGGAATTAATATCGGGTTTATTTAATTTGGAAAACTGAATGATCCCAAAATCTGTTGTCATTTTATATAAATGATTCAGATTGATTGAAGGAATTGCATACTGTAATGGGATATCTGTTCCTATATATTTTTTAAATATGATGGCATGGGCAATGGATGCATTTTCCCAACAGGTGTAAGCCATTTTTTTTAAACCGTTGGAGCTGATATTATTTCTCTTTTGATCATCATTCAATAAATTGATAACAGCTTCACTTAATTGGGTTGGATTTTCAAAGTCAATTATTATTCCTGTTTCATTACTAAGTACTTCCAATGCATGTGGTATCGGTGTAGATACAATCGGGCATCCACAACTCAGGGCATAAGAAAATGTTCCGCTAACAGCCTGCTTGGGGTCTTTTGAAGTAAATAAATATATATCAGTTAGTTGCAGATAATCCAGCAATTCAGACAGGGGTAAATAGTAATTAAGGTATTGTACATGATGCTGTAATTCCAGTATCCTGACAATTTCATCCAATTTATTTTTGTATTTATATCCTTCCTGTTTGATAACAGATGGATGTGTTTTTCCGATGATCAGAAATATAATATCCGGATTTGATCTGATAATAGCTGGGAGTGCATGTAAGGTAGTTTCAATATTTTTTCCGGAGCTGAGTAATCCAAATGTAGATAATACTTTTTTCCCTGCTAAATTATATTTGAGTTTCAATGCTTCCTTATCAGTGTGAGGTACTAAATGTGTTCCATGAGCAATAATTTCAATCCTTTCTTTCGCTATCCCGTATTCATCCGTCAATATTTTAACAGAATCGTGGGTCATAACTATTACGGATCGGGAAATAGTACAGATTTTTTTCACCATTTCTTTCAATGATTCTTCTGGATTTGATAATACAGTATGGAATGCTGTGATAATAGGCTTGTTGATGGAACTTAATAATTCACCAAATTCGACATGATTGTTTTTATAGAATCCGAATTCATGCTGTATCATTACCAAACTGATCTCATTGTCTTTGTTGATCTTATTAGCCAGTTTAGTAAATGCATCCGGTTGATCAGTGTTAAGGATATATTTGATGGGAATTGTATAGCTGTGCTGTTCATTTTCAGACTCAATAGCGCAAATACTGATCAAAAAGGAATCATTGAATTTACCCTTCAATGCAGCGATCAGATCCTGAGAATACGTTGCAATACCACATTCTCTGGGAGGGTATGAAGTAATGATGAGAATGCCAGGTGTTTTTTTACTGTTATTTATCTGCTTTAAATATTTTATCTGATTATTCATAAGTTTTTCTTCTATAATAACCGGTAGGTTGATAGGATAGTCGGCCAATTGATTCGTTATCATCTTTTGAAATTATTTTGTTTAGAAAATTTATTTAGCCTGCATCTGAAAATATGCTAACGATTTTCAGATCTTCCATGTTTTGCAGTTTTAAATAGTAACATTTGCAGCACAGGGAATATGTTGGTTCTTATATACCAATAGTTCTTTTACAAGTGCGGATACGCTCACAGAAGCACAGGCTATTTGTTCATCCGCTGCGCCATAATAAATATAAAGTGTGTCTTCAAACAATGCAGTTCCGGTAGGAAAACAAACATTATTTACTTCACCTTTCAATTCCCATTCCAATTGTGGTTTAAATAGTGGATAGGGTAGCCTGGAAATTTCAATTTGAGGTTCATTCAGGTCAAGTAATGCCGCACAGGCTGAATAGACATATCCTTTTACTGTATCGTGTACACCATGATAGATCAATAACCATCCGGCTTCTGTTTCAATAGGAGGACATCCTCCACCTATATAACTTACTTCATGATCATGTTTTGGGCAAAGCACGATACTTTCTTCAAAATGTAAGAAATAGTTTTGCCAGAATTCGGCTGTGAGATCCGCTAAATCAGTTACGGATGCTATTTGAATATCGGGCCTTATGCGATGAAGGAAATATAGTTTTCCATTTATTTTTCTGGGAAAGAAGATCACATTTTTATCCCAAAGCAATATTTTTTTTCCCTGTTTTTCATGCATCTGCTCATGTTCATTGTAACGAAGATATTTTTCATTGATAGGGATTTTTGATCCGGCGAGATGTGTAAACTCATCAAAGGTAACCTGGGGTACGATCAATCCTATTCTGGTCCAATGCTTAAGATCAGTCGAGGTTGCTAAAGCTCCCAGTGCATTTACCCCGTCATAAGCTGTGAAACTAAGGTAATACAGGTCGCCGATCTTCACAATACGCGGATCTTCTATTCCATGTGATTCATAATCAAATTGCGGAAAGAGTACTGGTATGTCAGATCGTTCTTCAACAGTTAATGGACCGTTTAATTTGCAATAACCGATACTCGAGTAATTCCCCTTACTCACAGCTCTGTAAAATATATGAACCGTATTTCCTTCTTTAATGATGGCAGGGTTTAATACACCCTCATTTTCAAAACCAAGTGTTGTTTTCCAAAGCAATACACCTTCTTTTTTAACGTATATCATATTGAACCCCTGAATGTTTATTCTATTTATCGATGAAGCTTATGCCGTTTTACTAATAATAAATAAATGAATTCGGGGAGTATAAAGTTGGATGGTTTTTGTAGACATACTATTACATCACTTTGGGAATATCTTACATCTTTCACACATTAAATTCATCAAACAGGAAGGATCAGACTTGGTCAGATATACCTGATAAGAGGACTGGGACAGCAGTAGGGTAGAGCCATTATTTTTTTATGCTGTCTTTTACATTTATTAATGTATCAATTTTCTTTAAAGCAGCCTGTTTTCTCATTTCATCCTGCTTTTTTATATCTGCCTTTTTCTTTTTCTTAAAATATCCCCTTAAAAGGAAACTATGCTTTACTGCATCCATATTTTCGCTCAAACCCTTTGTTCCTGATTGCAGATTTGACATGGTTGAATCTAATTTTACAGCTAATTTCCCATCATTCAGGTTCGAAGTGAATTGTGCAAATTCATTGGAACTGGTTTGCAGGTTCGTCATGGTACTTTTAAGGCTGTTGGAAAATGTTTCGTCGGAAATCAGTTTGGATAAAGCGCCATTCCCGTTATTTATCTTAAAACTAAACTTGGCGATCTGGTCAGTTATGATACCGGCATTATCTACACTCGTTTTTAAACTGGCCATTACATCCGACATTTCTACAGCACTCTTTGAAATGATCAGGTCATTATCTTTTACGGGATGACCATCTACAGTACCCGGTGAAATGATCATGATCTTATCACCCATCAGTCCGTCAGAACCAATTCCGGCCACTGCATCAGATTTTATAAATTTCAGCACTTCTTTTTTTAATAACAGGGAAACCAATACTGATGTATCAGTTATCAGGTCAATTTTATCAACCGTTCCTACATTAATACCCGAAAAACGAACATTATTCCCCTCTTTTAAGCCACTTACATTTTTGAATATTGTATTTAAATGAAAAGTAGATCCAAATAAATTTTTATGTTTTCCTACATAATAGATGGTGAATATAAAAAGTGCCAATCCAATGATTACAAACATTCCCAGTTTCCAGGTAACTCCTTTTTTCTTATTCATAGCTTTAAATTTGAATGATCAGTTGAAAAACGAACGCACCCATGCATCATCACTTTTTTCCAATGTATCGTAACTGCCTTCAGTATAAATGATACCATCCTTTAAGATCACCAGCCTGTCGCCGGTTAATTTGGCACATGCCATATCATGTGTGATAATAATGGAAGCTGTATTATATTTTTTCTTCATTTCAAGTATCAGATCAATGATCTCTCTTGATGTGATCGTATCTAAACCTGTTGTAGGTTCATCATATAATATGATCTCAGGTTTTAAGATAAGCGTGCGTGCAAGGCCTATTCTTTTTTGCATGCCTCCGGATAATTCAGCAGGCATTTTATCAATAGCTTCCAGCAATCCAACACTTTCTAATACCGATGAAATTTCTTCTTCTACTTCTTTGTAAGAAAGCTTTTTAAAATGCCTTTTTAATGGAAATGCAAGATTCTCCCTCACGGTCATTGAATCATACAATGCAGAATTTTGGAAAAGGAAACCAATTTTTAATCGGATGTCATTCAGTTCCTTGTTTTCCAATGTAGTGATATCAGTACCAAATACTTTTAATTCACCTTTATCTGCCGCTATCAATCCCACCAAACATTTTATAACTACCGACTTTCCGCAACCAGACTTCCCCAACATGACCAGGTTCTCATTTTTGTTTACTACCAGGTCAACACCTTTTAAAACATCATTGTCTTTTCCAAAGGATTTATATAAACCCCTGATTGAAATAAGCGGGCTGGCAATATCAGTTTCATCCGGTTCATTTATAGTTACTTCTTTCTGTATCATTTTAATTTGAAATAAAATCTGTTATCTGAACTGCCAGCATATCAACAATAAATACCGTAAGTGAAGCAGCTACAACAGCCGAGGTCGCAGCTTTTCCAACACTTTCCGTACCTTTTGAAGCGGAGAATCCTTTATAGCAACCGATCATTCCGATAAAATATCCGAAGAAAAATGTTTTAATGGTTGCCGGTATGATGTCTGAAAAATCAATAGAATCCAGTACCTGCGAAAAATACCTCGATAAAGTAACATCACTATGTATATTGATTCCGGTATAACCACCCAAAATTCCAACAGCATCAGCAAAAAATACTAACAGGGGAACCATCAGTGTAGTGGCTAATATCCTGGTAACCACAAGGTATTTATACGGATTAACTGCCGAAACTTCCATCGCATCAATTTGCTCCGTAACTTTCATGGATCCTAACTCTGCACCAATTCCTGACGATATCTTTCCGGCGCATATCAATGCTGTAATAACCGGGGCAATCTCCCTGATCAGTGAAAGCGCTACCATACCGGGAAGCCATGATTCTGCACCAAATTCAGCTAAAGTTGGCCGTGTTTGCAGCGTTAACACCAGCCCCATAATAAACCCGGTTACCGCAACCAAAGGAAGTGTTTTGTTTCCAACAGAATAGCATTGCCTGATGACTTCTTTTATCTCATATGGAGGCCTGAAAAGTTCTTTAAAAAACCTGGTTGCAAACAGGGTTATATTGCCGGCATCAGTAAATGTATTTTTTAGATAAATGACCAAAATATATTTTTAAAGCGTTAATGAACATAAATAATTAAAATACCTGCACAATTATTTATTTAAAAGAATTCCTCGCTGTTTTGCTGCCGATTGAATGAAATATATTACCACAGATCTATCTGCCGATAGGCAGGTTCGCAGATTAGATTTTTTGGATTCTATTAAATCTGCGGCAATTTTTTTTGTTTTTAAATACCTCTTAGCTTTGCTACCGGGGCATTCATTTAAATATGCATATTCTTCAAAGAATTCAAAAGCCCAAATGCCTGGAGCAGCCAGATTATAACAACGATCACCACTACGGCGTTGAGAATGCTTTTGATCTTCCGGTCCATTGGGATATAAGTATTCACCAGCCAAAGAATAACACCAACAACGATCAGTACAAGTAAAATAGTAAGTAAAGGCATCATATTTAGTTTAATATTATGCTAACAAAGATGAGTTATCTTATGCCGTAATTGTTACATAACTCTTTAAATATGTTATACATTTCATACTTTAAAAACTGTATTTTCATAAAAAAAGCCACCCCGGAATGAGATAGCTTTTTTGATAATTTTAATTTGTTTTTTATAGAGGCCGTTTAACAGTGTTCTTTTGTAGTGTTACGGCTGTTTGTGCTAAAAGCCTTCCGTTTATGGATGCCCCTGTCTGTAAATTGATACCGGTTTTACCCAATATGATACCTTCAAAATGACTGGTTGTTCCTAAGGTAACGGCTCCGGTTGTCTGCCAGTAAATATTCTTTGCCTGTGCACCTCCGGTTAAAGTGATCCTTACCGCTGAACTCATATTAAGCGTACCTGCAACCTGAAATATCCATACATCTCTTGAACTACCTGATATGGTAATATTTGTTGGGATGATAAGCCCCGTAGTCCACTTATACAGCCCTGGTGTTAAAGTCTTTCCCCCAATGTTGCCGGCGCCTAAATTCAAAAACTTTGGGTTAGATCGTCCTGCAGCATCATTATATGCAGTTTGCATGTTCAATACGGCAGTTGTTAACCTGCTTGCATTGGTTACCCTGCAAGGCAACGGCCCTGCAGCATTAACAGAATAAATTGTTCCTGATACTTCCGGACAGGTTACAAGAATGGCTGCACCGGTTATTGGGCTTGCCCCTACATCTCCTGTAATTACTGATGGGAAAACATTGGTAATTCCTGTTTTCGATAACATCACAAAATTTCCGGCTACTCCAAGATCTATCCCTTTCAATTGCGGACGTACCCTGAAATCTACTGAAGATTGATCAGAAGTTAACGAGGATGGGTCAGTTATGCCTGTATCTTTTTTGCAGCTTCCGAATAAACCGGCAAATAGCAGTGCTACAGCGGGCAATAATAATTGTGTTTTTCGCATGATCTTACATTTAATGTGAATGAATTTTCACAAAGCAAAGTTGAATTCTTTTGTTCCTGCTATTGTTATATAATGGTTGATAGTTTTTGTATTATTCACTGGTTTATATTTTTCCGAACATTAAATGGAATGAAAATTGTAATTACTGAGTATGTGGGGATTATTATTATTTATTAACTTGGATAATTATTGTTGTAAAAGATTTTAAAGTATTTGTTGGAATCTTGTGTTAAATCTTATCAATGTTTAGTAATTAACTGCATATTTCAACTGAGTTGTCTTTCTTTATATATGTATGTTCCATTTCAATTTTAACCTGGTTGAAAACAGCATTAACCTGATGGTTTAATTGCCTGATTATTTCAATGCCGGAAGACAGGGTTCCAAGATTTTCCATTTTTTCAAATACAGATTCAAGTACGGAAATACCAAGAATGGAAAATGAAGATTTTATTTTATGAGCTATATCACTGATGACCTTGTAGTTTGTTTTTTTTATAGCCTCATCCAGGGCGTATAATTCATCCGGCGTTTCTTCAAGAAAAACATTGATGATACTGTTCATCATTTCTTTATTTCCCCTGGTTACACTGGTAAGGTAATCTATATTGCATACTTTTTCGGTTATGCCTGCAGGTTTTAATAAATGTGTAAAACCATAAGCCTGCTCAGCATTTTTTCCGCAACAGGTTAAATTATAGATTGCAGCAAAAAGTATATCAGCATTTATAGGTTTTATTATATATTCATTCATTCCCAATTGCAAACAGCTTTCTCTTTCTCCGGGCCTGTTATTTGCACTCATTGCAATGATCGGAATATTATTTTTAAGATCCTCCCGGATGATTACTGTTGCCTGCTTTCCGTTCATGACAGGCATTTCAATATCCATCAGCAAAATATCAAATTCATCTGAGTTTAGCTTCTTTACAGCCTCAACAGCATTTTCTGCTGTTTGTACTTTCATCCCGATCTGCGTAAGAAAAATGGAAACCAGTTTTACATTCAACAGATTGTCATCAATTAACAGTATATTTTTATTGCAAATATTTTTAAGGTAAAAATCATTCATCTCATATGCAGAAGGATTTGTCATTAGGAGTATATTTGTCTTTTGCTTCCATTTATCATATAGTTTTTTGCTTTATGTAACAGGTTATCCAGTTCAAAAGGTTTGATAATATAATCGTCGGCTCCAAGTTTAAGGGCTTCTGACTTGTTACATGTTTCAGAAAGGGTACTACAAAAAATAAATGGTATTTCAGAAGTATGCGTATTATCTAACAGCAATCGTAAAACTTCATGTCCATCTATTCCCGGCATTGGATGATCGCAAATGATCAGATCGGGAATAAATTCTATTGCAAGTTCGATACCTTTTTTTCCTGTGTTTGCGGAAAAAACATGGAAGCCTTCCATTCCAAAATATTCAACTAAATTATCCAGTATATTATTATTGTCTTCAATGAGTAAAATTGATCGCATAATCAGTTTGTTGAAATAGATTGCCAAATGAATCAGGTGTTCTCAAGGTAGGCGACTTTTAAAATGCCGGTACTACATTTTTTATTAAATATGTTACATAATTCACATAAATGCTTTTCGAAATGTAAAAGCCGGTGAGAGCCTTTAAATAAGTTCACATCCTGTCCATGTACCAGCTTATTTCCTTATTCATTTTCCTGTAGAGTAAAATATTGCTGATAATATTTTGCAATCGCATAAAGGCTGTTTCACTTTTTACTACATAATCAAAAGCTTTGTGATGCATACAGTTTATGGCCACTTCAATTTTATCCTGTGACGATAACATAACTACGGGTGTATCAGGTTTGGTATTTTTTATTTTGTCCAATGTTTCAATTCCATTCATGGCGTTCTCATAAATACCATCCAGGTGATAATCCAGAATGATCATATCAGGGTTTAGGTATAAATGCTCCAGGCATAGTTCGCCTGTAGGGAAAGTTTTAATGGTAAAATTGGTTTCCTGGAGAAATTCAATTTCCAATGATTTTAAGAACAGGGCATCATCATCTACCAGGAAAATATTTATTATTTCGTTGCTCATTGGTTGGTTTTTTTAAATATATTGAATTCTATTTCCAGTTCTATACAGGCCTGAGCACAAACTTTTTCTATTTCCAGTACGAGTGCAAGTATACCTTCTGTCTGTTCTTGCGTACTTGCAAATTCCTGTACTTTTTTGGCCATGTTCTCTACATCTATACTGATGCCCATAATTGAAAAGGAAGGTATTATTTTATGGGCTGCCGCATATAATGAATTCCAGTCTTTTTCTTTAAGGCTTTGTTTCATGGTACTGATCAATGGCGGTGTTTGTTCCAGGTAAAGCGTGATCATTTCCATCATCAATACCGGATTAGATTTTGTACGATGGTGCAAATAATTCAGGTCAATACATTTTAGAATTTCAATCTTGCCGGCGTGGTCATTTTTTTGTTCGATATTAATTCCGGGTTTCTTAACCAGGCTAATTATTTTGCTGTACAATAACCTGTCATCAACCGGCTTGGCCAGGTAATCATTCATACCAACGGCTTTGCATTTAGCCAGATCAACAGTGGTTACATCTGCCGTTAATGCAATGATGGGAATGGTAGAATTCAATTTTGTCCGTATATATTCGGTTGCTTCAAACCCATTCATTTCAGGCATTTGCAGATCCATTAAAATAATATCATAGTTACCAGACTGCATTTTTTCGATAGCGATCTTTCCATTAGCCGCAATATCCCGTTCAAAGCCAAAATCATCCAATAAAGTTTTCATCAATAACTGGTTGAGAGCAATATCTTCCACTACCAATACACTAATATTTTTATTTTCCGCATTTATTTCCAATAATTCTGATTCTGATTCTGCGGTTTCATTTGTTTTCTTAAAATTTAATATGAAACTAAATGAGGAGCCCTCATTAACTCTACTAATGACATGTATACTTCCGCCCTGTGTTTCTACTAATTGTTTAACAATGGCAAGCCCCAGACCGGTTCCGCCATATAATCTTGAAGTGTTGCTGGAAGCCTGTTGAAAGTTTTCAAAGATCTTTTCTATCTTATTTTCCTGAATGCCAATTCCTGTATCAGTTACTTTAAATTCGATGCTTACTTTTTCATCATCTTCATTTAGTAAACGAACACTTACAGTTATTTTTCCTTTTGTGGTAAATTTTACTGCATTACTCACAAGGTTTAAAATGATCTGGTGCAAACGCACCGGGTCGCCCAATAATACTTTTGGAATATTTTCATCATATACTTTGATCAATTCTAAATTCTTTTCCTGGATCTTTGTCTCAAATAAGTGGATCATGGCAGTAATAGATGATGCCATCTTAAAAGGGATATCTTCAAAAGCCATTTTACCGGAATCTACTTTTGCCAGGTCAAGTATATCGTTAATGAGAACGATCAATGAATTACCACTTAGTTTAATAGCAGTAAGGTATTCTCTTTGTTTTGTTGTCAGATCCGTTTTTAATACCACTTTGGTAAATCCGATGATGGCATTCATTGGTGTGCGGATCTCATGGCTCATGTTCGACAAAAATTGCTGTTTAGCTTTAACTGCATCTTCTGCTATTTTGGATGCACTTTCTGCTTTGTTTTTTGCTTCTTCAGCAATTCCGGTTGCCAATTCAGCAAATATGATCGCCTCATTCAATTCAGATTCAACTCTTTTTTGTTCACTAATATCTCTTGCAACTACCACGGCACCCATTACATTTCCATTATCGTCTTTATAAACAGATCCGTTAAATAATACATCAGTTAACTTGCCATCCATGATGGTTAACGGGAAGTCTGTTACGAATCCATTGGTAAAAACCTTTTGATAACCAATAAGTGCTTTGCCAGGTTCAGTGAAATAATCAATAAAATCTGTTCCGATCAGGTTTTCACGTAATAAACCGGTTACATTAGCAGTTGCATTGTTCATATCAGTGATTTTTCCTTCAGCACTGATGGTAAACAGGGGATCACGGCTTGCCTCAATGAGACTACGGGAATATTGGGATGCTGATTTTAATGAATAACTCAACGCTTCCAATTCTTTACTGGCAATTTCCTTTATTTCCTTTTCATTGTTTTGAAATACCAATTCCTCTTTTGCAATGACTAATTCAGCTGCCCGATTTTCTTTTTCATTACTTTGAAAAGCAAGTTCTATATCAGCAATGACTAATTCTGCTGCCCGTTTTTCTTTTTCATTGTTTTGAAATACCAATTCTTCGTTCGCAATCATTAACTCAGTTGCCCTGTTTTCTTTTTCCTTGTTTTGAAATACCAATTCTTTATTTGCAATAACCAATTCAGCTGCGCGGTTTTCCTTTTCTTTGTTTTGAAAAGCGAGTTCTTCGTTAGCAATGATTAATTCAGCTGCCCGTTTTTCTTTTTCTTTATTTTGAATGGCAAGCTCTTTGTTGGCTGCTCTTAGATCTGTGGCCCATTTTTGCTCAGCTATATCCCTGGCAACAATTACCACACCCATTACATTTCCATTGTCATCCTTATAAACCGATCCATTAAATAAAACATCAGTAGGCTTACCATTTTTATGTAACAGTGTCAGGGGGAAATCTGAAACAGATCCCTTTGCGAATACTTCTTTATAAACTTCACGGGCCTTAATTGGTTCTGTGAAATAATCAAGGAAATCGGAGCCTATCAGCAAGGGGCGTTCAATGCCGGTTATTTTTACAGTTGCTTCATTCAGATCAGTTATTTTTCCTGAAGTATTTATTGTTACCAATGGATCCAGGCTTGCTTCTATCAGGCTTAGAGAATATTTTGAAAGTACCTTTTGAGCTTCTGTAAATGCTGCCAATTCATTATTCCTTGATCGCTGATTTCTTATTATTATGATTACCATTAAGAAAATAACAATAATAAAGATGACCAATAGTGATAATAATAAATTTGAGTTTTTTGTACTTTTATTGATCTCCAGTTTTCCCTCCTTAAGTGTATTCAATTCTTCTGATTTTATTTTACCGATGATCCCCCTGATCGTATCGGTTAACATTTTACTCTTTAAAAGAATTGTTACATCTTCATTTGTTTTCGACAAATGCTGCCTTTTGTTTGTAATTAATTTGTTGGCCAGTGCAAGTCTTTCTTTTGAAATATTTCTTAATGTATTTATACGTACTGTCTGAATTGGATTGTCTTTGTTAAGTACTATCAAAGAAACCAGGTTATTGTTTATTGCAGCTATTCCATTATTATAGGGCTCTAAGAACTTAACATTATCTGTTAATATAAAACCCCTGGTTCCTGTTTCAATATCAAGGATATTCATGAGTACTTCATCACTTTTACGTAGCACTTCCTGTGTATGCTCAACAGAATCACGGATAGATCTTCGTTCTGTAGTATTGTAATAGAATAAACTAATAATAATGATCAATAAACCGGCTGCCAGTATATTGAATATTATTATTTTACGATCAGATATGAATTTCATAATGAATTGTACTTTTTAGTTTATGTCATCAGCATTTCCAATTTCTTCTATCGGACTTCTTCTTTTTTCTTTTAATTGCTTAAAATGGGTAGGAGAGAGCCCGGTTGCTTTTTTAAATTGGTTGGATAAATGTGCCACACTGCTGTAATTCATTTTCCAGGCGATCTCTGTGATATTCAGTTCATCATAAATGATCAGTTCTTTGATCCGTTCAACTTTATGGGCGATCATAAATTGTTCGATAGTGGTTCCCTGTACTTCCGAAAACAAATTGGCCAGGTAAGTATAATCGAGGTTTAATTTTTCGCTTAAAAAGTGGGAGAAATTTACTTTGATCATTTCATCGGTATGATGAACCATTTCAATTACAGCATTCTTTATTTTCTCGATCAACACGGCTTTACGGTCATCCATTAATTCAAGTCCCGATAAGAGTAATGCAGTTTTGAATTCTTCCCGCTGTTGGGCTGTAATATCTTCCATGATCTCCACTTCACCGAGGTCAACAAAGATGAAATGCAGCCCGAGTTTTTTAAGTTCTTCTTTTACAGCCATTTTACAACGGTTACTCACCATGTATTTTATATGTAATTTCAAGCGGTCTTTAGATTTAATATGCGTATGTACAAAGTTGAGCTGGTTTGTACGGCAATTCTTACACAACTCTGTGTTTGAGTTACACAAATCACACTTTTTAGGCATATTGCTATATTAAAACACTTATATGTGTTCTTTAACAGTAATTATATTTATCTTATATCAGTATGAAACATACATTCAATCACATGTTTTCAAGATTCAGCTTGCGTTTTTGTTTTAGCTGTTTGTAAAAGGAGGGAGAAAGGCCGGTTATTTTTTTAAATTGGTTGGATAAATGCGCCACACTGCTGTAATGCAGTTTATAGGAGATTTCAGTAAGGTTTAGTTCATCGTACAATAACAGCTCTTTTACTTTTTCAATTTTATGGATTATGATGAATTGCTGTATGGTAATGCCCTTTACTTCTGAAAAAACATTGGCAAGGTAGGTATAGTCATAATGTAACTTTTCGCTGATATAATCTGAATAATTAACCTTGGGTAATTCATCAGCATAATGGATCATTTCAACAATGACTGCTTTTATTTTCTCTATCAGGATACTCTTTTTGTCATCCAGTAATTCCAGTCCTGACTTATGAAGGTTTACTTTTAATTCATCATGTTGTTTTTGTGTAATATCTTCCAGGATCTCAACCGTGCCCAGTTCAACAATGACATAATGTAGACCCAGTTTTTTCAACTCTTCTTTTACCATCATAATACATCGCAGGCTTACCATGTATTTGATATATAGTTTCATTACTATTAATTGGGTAGTTATAAGTGCCCTAAAGGGTACTACAAGGTACAATTATAATTACATAAGCATTGATTTGAATTTATTTATTTATTTATTTGTCCGGAAATTACTTCTGAACCAATCAGTATAATCACAAAAAGTGAGATTAAGATAAATAGCAGCATATGAAAATATTGGATTTTTGTCTTAAATGTGATTTATTCATTGGTTTTTGATCTAAAGAATTCATTGCAACTTTACAACAGGTCTATGGCAATTTGTTTTTTTATTGCCTCCCAATTTTGTTGCGGGGTCATTCACTTAAATTAGTATGTACCGGATAAAAACTTTTCGAATCTTTTATTGTGTGTTAATATAAAGATTTTTACCCGGATACATACCTGGTGTTTTCCTGATATACTAGGAAATTAGAAACGGAACCATTTTATTGTGTTCTTATTTTTATTCTATTCTTCAGTTTTATTTCCATACAATGTTCAACGACATTGCAAAACAACCCTTAGATCAAATCCTTCGCCAGGTTTTGATATGCTGACAGCCCTGCCATAATGAAATTCAGCTCTTGTTTTAATGTTTTTTATGCCAAAACCTGATGATATATTTAAGAGATCACAGCCTATGCCATTATCTGATATCAGTAATTTAATCTTATCATCAACCCTGCTTAAACTAATAAAAATACTGGAAGCTTCCGCATGGGAGAGGATATTTTTTAATTGTTCCTGAACGATCCTGAAAATACTTACCTGTAATTTTTTATCAAGGCTGTTTTCTTTAAGGTCTTCACTGTAAAATTCTATTTTCATTGGATATGTGATCAGGATATCATCCAATAAATTTTGAATACTTGCAATAAGGCCGGTCTGGAAATTTGGTATTACCAGCGTTTTCGTAATCCTTTTAATATCATCTATTACATGTGAAATAAATTCGCTTGATTTTTCCAGATAATCATCTTTATTGACCTGATTCTTTTTGGCCATTCCATTATAAATCTTGCTTGTTGCCAGCACCTGGCAAATGTTTTCATTTAACTCATTTCCAATGACCTCCCTTTCATTTTCCTGTGATGTTAAAATGGCTTCAGTGATCTCTCTTTGTTTAGTGAATCTTTCCTGTGCCAATTTATTTTCGAGAAGTACTTTTTCAGAAATATCTGTTGTAGCACCGATCATACGGGTAGCCAATTTGCTTTTGTTATAAATAATATGCCCCCTGTCATGAACATAAGCATATTGGCCATCGGCTTTTTGGAACCGGTATTTTTCGTCCCACAATGTTTCTGTTGCTTCTGAAAGTATTATTTGCAACTTTGCCAATACACGTTCCTTATCTTCCGGATGGATACGGCTTTCCCAAAAATTTTGCGGAATAAGTGCATTTTCTACCTGGAATCCAAATACCCTTTTATGACCGCCATCGATCCAGAAGATCTCTCCGGTCTGAAGATCCCATTCCCACAGGCAATCGTTTGTGATTTCTGTTATAAAACGATAGAGCTCAGTAAGGGTCTTCAACCTTTGTTCAGGATTTTCTTTTTTATGCGGGTGATTGCTGCTTTTAAAAGATACCGATAACGTATCATCACAATGGTAGGTGATAACATCAAACCATGCGCCCATTTCGCCCCAGTATGCTTCGAAATGAACCGGTAAATCCTTCATAAAGAAATTTTGATCAATAGCATACAATTCAACGGGTATAACACCAGCAAATTTTTCCCATAAATTTTTTCCAATAATATCTGTTGCATTAACATTTAATATTTTTTCAGCAGATTTATTCCAGTATTTAACTGTCCACTTATAATCTACAGTAAAAAATCCATTCGTTAATGTATTGGTTACCGGATCAGCATAATGACTTTTAATGCTAACAGGTGGTTTTGCAGCAATTGTATCTAACCTGGATTTTGTTAATAGTTTTTTCATACGTTATAATTTGGGTTAATGTTCTGTTTATGTTTAATGGATATTGGATTTATTCATACCCACTTTTGATGATAGTCTGAATCATTTTAAACCGGCCGTTAGGATTGATATGATTTGCCAAATGTGCCGGTATAATGATGCCCTGGCCTGATAGCAGCAAAGTTGAAACTCCGGCAATAACGATTTCGGCTTTTCCTTCTATGATCTGTGCGTAAGTATCAAAAGGAGAAGTTTTTTCTGTCAATCCCTCACCACTGTCGAAGGACATCACACTGATATTTCCGGTAGATTTTTTAATGATAGTTTTGATCACAACCGAATTGGGCACATATTCTATGATCTCTACTATGATGTGCGACATTGCCTTTTCAACTTCATTGTTATCTGTATTTTCAGATACAACTGTTTTATGATTATCTGTTGGCTTCATTACACAAAGATGAATATTTGAGTATTATAATTATTACACAACTGTTTAAATTGATTACATCATTCACACATTTTTAAATACCGAGATCAAGCACACGTAGGATCAATTAAATAAAAAAAGGCCCGTGAGTTACGAACCTTTTTTGAAGTTTATGGAAATTAAAGTGGACGAATGGTTATGTTGCCTTGTCTTTTGTATTTCTTATCAAACCGATTCCGGCAAAAAAGAAAATAGCACCAATAACTCCTGAGAAGATAATTGCTTTAATATTTCTTTCACCTGTACCACCATTCATAAAACTGATACCGGCATAGATAAGGCCAACGACTCCTAAGAGCGACAGCATAATTCCTAAAATACGTTTTTCCATAATTATTTTTTTACAAGGTATATGTATTGGATCAATAAAAATATAATACAACGCTTAATGTGTGAATGATGTAACAAATACCCTTAATAATGTAATAAGAAGTATTGTTATACAAAATACTTTTGCAATGAAAATAATTTATCACATCATGCAATTAATTTACAAATCATAATAAATAACACGGGGCGACATGGCATGGATGTTGACTTGCGGTTAAAATTTAAAAAACAAAAAAATGAGAAAGACAAAATTGATGATTACAGCCATCCTGGTAATAACAGGTTTTAGTGCATGTAATGATGCTGGAAAGGATGCTGCAAAGCAAGATGCAGTTATGTTAACACAATATGTTGATTCAGTTGAAAGCCTGCCTCCTGTTTATACAGTGGAAAATTGGACTGCAATTGATAATGGCTACCAGGAAAGAGCCATGAATGCTGAAAAAACGATCGCATCATTGGAAGCAGCTGATAAAGCTAAAGCAGATGAAAGTAAAGCGAAATATGCGGCTTTAAAAGCTACGTATGAAACTAAAATGAAAGAAAAAGAAGCGGAAGCAAAACTTGCAGCAGCAAAACCTGACTACCGGCAGGTACTTAGAAACAATTTATTCGGAGAAGGAAAAGTAGGGACAGATATGCAATTTGGGTTTGTAACTGCTGATAATATTCTGAATGTTTACAGCAATTTCGTGAATGCTGTACAGGATAACAGGAATAAGTATTCAAGGGAAGACTGGGATGAGATCAAAGTGCTTTATGAAGCATTGGATACCAGGAAAAATGCCGTTGAAAAAGACCTTGCATCAAGTGATAATTTAAAAATAGCCGGATTAAAGATAAAGTTTTCCACCATTAAAGCTACACACAGGGGTGGCACAAAGGGTGCTGAGAATGAGGAGGCAAAACAATAAGTTAGTAGAATTGTAATTTTGGAAAAAGCGTTTCGGGATACCGGAACGTTTTTTTTATTATTAGCTTTTTTTGATCAAAAGAATTCATCAGAACTTTGCCGGAGATGAATGAAATATTTATTGCCACAGATTCGCAGATTAGATTTTTTAGATTCTATTAAATCTGCGAACCTGCCTATCGGCAGACAGGTCTGTGGCAATTTGTTTTTGTTTTTAGATACCTCGTAACTTGTTGCGTGGCCATTCATTGTCATTGTATAATTTCATATTATATTCAATGGATCATTGTTTTTATCAATTTACCTAATAGCATAAGGCCTTCTTCTACTTCCTTGCTCCAGGGTTTGCCAAAGCTGATGCGAATACAATTTGAATAATTGTTCCCTGCAGAGAATATCTTACCGGGAACAATAGACACCTGCTGTTTCATGGCTTCTGTACGAAGTTTAAAGGCATTTACTTTTTTATTCAGTTCCAGCCATAGTATAAATCCGCCGTGTGGCCTGGAAACTTTTGTATCTGCCGGAAAATATTTTATGATCGCCTGAACATACCGAAGGCTTTGGGTATGCAGGGCTTTTCGTAAATTCTTTAAATGGAATTCATACCGGCCGTTCTTTAAAAAATGTGCCATGGCAGCCTGGGTAAGGGTAGGGCTGCTGATATTCTGGATCCGTTTCATTTGTTTTACCTGTTCAAAGTATTTGCCCGGTATCGTCCAGCCGATACGATAACCGGGTGAAAGAGATTTTGATAAAGATGAACAGTACATTACCAACCCTTTTGTATCATAATATTTGCAGGTCTTTGGCCGGTTCTTTCCAAAATAAAGGTCGCCGTAGATATCATCTTCAATCAATGGAATATTGTGTTTCGTGATTACATCAACCAGTTTCTTCTTATTTTCATCGGGCATGCAACTCCCCAGCGGGTTGTTGAAACTGGGTACAAACACACAGGCTTTTATGTTGAATTTTTTGATCGCTTTTTCCAGAGATGCAATGTCAATTCCTGTTACCGGGTTTGTAGTGATCTCCACAACTTTTAAACCCAGGCTTTCAATAGCCTGGTTGATACCAAAATAAGTCGGGCTTTCAACAGCAATGGTGTCGCCATAAACCGTTACTGCCTTTAAACACATCATGATCGCTTCCAGGCAGCCGGAGGTAACGATCACTTCATCCGGTTTTACTTTACCTCCCCAGTGGAAAGCAAGTTTGGCAATTTGCTGACGTAACTCAATATTGCCCTGGGTATGTTCATAATTTACACAATGGTCTTTTGTATTACGCAGGGCAAAAACCACAGATTTATTCAGCTTTGCCGAAGGCAGCAGGGATGCATCCGGAACGGCCAGTGCAAGATTTAAAACATCCTTTGCAGCTATATCTGTATAGATAGAGTCGATCATAACCTTAACACTAACGTCATGGGTTAACTGTTGAGGCTCCACCATATCAGGAAGTTCAGGGAACCGCCGGTAATTAAAACGCACATAGTAACCCGACTTTGGCCTTGATTCTATCAGCCCCCGGCCTTCCAGGTGATAATATGCCTGGAAAGCAGTTCCCATGCTGATGCCATAGTCTTCACTGAGCATACGAACCGACGGGAGTTTGTCGCCAATACGCAGTACTTCTTCTGCGATCATTTTTTCCAGTCCTTCTGCTACCTGCAGGTAAAGATGATCTTCACCATTGAAATTTGATTTGTTGCGCATACACTGTTTTTTTATGAGTATCTCTAACTGGCTATCGGCTATCAGCTTGTAGCTGCTGACAATCTGATCTACCCAAAAATAATAAATCTGAATCTGTTTTTTACAAAAAAAAATGACAAATTTTGTTTCGTCAAATAAATGATCATCGTATAAGCTAAAACGAAATAAATAAAAGATATGGAGCTGATAACAGAAATTCCCGTACAAAAGACAAGCCATTCCAGGATCCAGGAAGTAGATTTCGACCATCTTGAGTTTGGAAAATATGTATCTGATCACATGTTGCTTTGTGAGTATGTACATACTGATTGGCAAACGCCACACATTGTGCCTTACGCTGATCTGTCGTTGAGCCCGTCAACATTAGCCCTTCATTATGGCCAAACGGTTTTTGAAGGCATGAAAGCGTTTCGCAAGGCAGATGGCCGGGTAAATATTTTCAGGATCGACAGGCATTATGATCGCTTTGTACGCTCATTGGAAAGAATGTGTATGGCAGTTATCCCAAAAGATATTTTTACGGAAGGTTTATTAAAACTGATAGAACTGGATAAGGCATGGGTACCTTCCAAACCAGGACATGCATTATATATACGTCCTTTCATGATCGCCAGTGAAGCAAGGTTTGGTGTTAAGATCTCTGATGAATATAAGTATATTGTTTTTACAGGGCCTGTTCCTGCATTATATGTAGACCCGATTAAAGTAAAAGTAGAGACTGATTATATCAGGGCTGCAAAAGGTGGAACAGGATTTGCAAAATGTGGAGGAAATTATGGGGCTGCCTATTATCCGACCCGTAAGGCAAGACAGGAAGGGTATGAACAGGTTTTATGGACCGACAGCAGGGATCATGAATATATTGAAGAATCAGGAATGATGAATGTGATGTTTGTTATAAACAATGTATTGGTAACGGCTCCATTATCAGATTCTATCCTGGATGGCGTAACAAGGGATTCATTGTTAACCCTTGCTCAAGATATGGGTATCGAATACACGGAAAGGCCTGTTTCTGTAAAAGAACTGGAAAAAGCATTTGCATCAGGCACCATCACCGAAGCATTTGGAGCAGGTACTGCTGCCGTAGTAGCACCTATAAAAACGATTTGTATCAATGGAACTGATCATGATCTGCCTGTATATCATGGAAAAGAGATCATGTATCAATTAAAAGACAGGCTTGAACAAATTCGCACAGGACTTATTGAAGATATTCATGAATGGAATTTTATTGTATAATAATCACATAGAAAGGATATCAATGATAAAAAAATCAGGGGCCATTTTATTAACCTGAGTTGGGGATAATTAATAAAGCAAAAATTGGTTTCTATTAATTGAAGTGTCCTGAATTTAAGAGTAAAGAGCAAATGCTGAAGCTACAGTAGTGCAAAAGTTGATTAAAGCTACATGGCAGGAACAGCCTGTCCCGATTTTTTCGGGAGGGTGTAATCGTTCCTGCCTTGACTTTTTTGCTACTTTTTTTGTTAAGAAAAAAAGTAGAGAACAATATTCAATTATTAAATAACAAATTATAAAACGACTTATCCCGAACTCTGGTTATTAATATTGTAATATGCTTCACAATTATTACAATTTTATCATCCTGTATCCAGCATACTTTATTTAAAAATAAATATGTAAAATTGCATTCGTAATTTGCTGCTATTAAAATATCATTTACAATTGAAATATGAATATAGAATTCAATAAGAACGAAGATGCTATGAAACTTGCCTGGGGCAGGGTAAAACGTGAACTGGAAGTAATTTACCTCGGTGGTGGCAAAAAAGCCAATGATAAGCAAAAAGAAAAAAATAAAATGACAGCCCGGCAACGGATAAAATACCTGTGCGATGCTGACAAACCATTTATTGAGATAGGCTCATTTGCCGGTTACGAAATGTATGAAGAATACGGCGGATGCCCCGCCGGTGGAACTGTAAGCGGAATGGGCTATGTCAGTGGCAGGCAATGTATCATTTTAGCCAATGACCAGACTGTAAAGGCAGGTGCCTGGTTTCCCATTACGGGCAAAAAAAACCTGCGCATGCAGGAAATAGCCATGGAAAATAAGTTGCCGGTCATTTACATTGTAGACAGTGCCGGGGTTTTCTTACCAATGCAGGACCAGATATTTCCGGATAAAGAACATTTTGGCCGCATTTTCAGGAACAATGCTAAGATGAGCGCCATGGGTATTACCCAGATAGCTGCAGTAACCGGAGCATGCGTTGCCGGTGGTGCTTATTTGCCTATAATGAGTGATGAAACCTTAATGGTAGAAGGACAAGGCTCTATTTATTTAGCCGGGCCTTACCTGGTAAAAGCAGCCATTGGCGAGGATATAGATAATGAAACACTGGGTGGTGCAGCTACTCATACAGAAATATCAGGCATAGCTGATTACAAATTTAAAACTGAAGAAGAATGCCTTGACCAGGTGAAAAAGATCATGAGTAAGCTTGGCCCTTCAGTCAAAGCTGGGTTTAATCGTATTGAAGCAAAGCTCCCTTCAAAAAATAAAGCTGAGATATATGGTATCATGAGTGAAGGTAATACCAAGCCTTATGATATGGAATCGCTGATCGAATGTATTGTGGATGCGGATAGTTTTGATGAGTTTAAAAAAGATTATGGCAGAACGATCATTTGTGGTTATGCCCGTGTTGACGGCTGGGCAGTTGGTATTGTTGCAAACCAACGATTGATCGTTAAGAGCAAAAAGGGAGAGATGCAATTGGGTGGTGTTATTTACAATGACAGTGCCGATAAAGCAGCCCGTTTCATAATGAACTGCAATCAAAAAAAGATCCCATTGGTCTTTTTACAGGATGTTACAGGATTTATGGTAGGCAGTCGCAGCGAACATTCCGGTATCATAAAAGATGGCGCCAAGCTCGTAAATGCTGTTGCCAATTCGGTTGTACCAAAAATTACCATCATTGTAGGTAATTCTTATGGGGCAGGTAATTATGCCATGTGTGGTAAGGCTTACGATCCTCGTTTTATTTATGCATGGCCCACTGCAAAGATCGCAGTGATGGGAGGCGACCAGGCTGCAAAGACCATGTTGCAGATACAGGTGGCATCCCTGAAGGCTAAAGGAGAAGTTGTTACAGAAGAAGCAGAAAAAAAGATACTGGATAAGATCACTCAGGATTATACTCGTCAGACAATTCCATATTATGCAGCAGCACGTTTATGGATAGATGAGATCATTGATCCGGGAGAAACACGAAAGGTTATTTCTGAAGGGATCTCAGCTGCGAACAACAATGCGGATATTGCAGAATTTAAAACGGGTGTTTTCCAGGTATAATATTTAGATATTTCAGTAGATGACATCTAGCATTCAATAGATGTCATCTACCGAATGCTAGATGTCATCTCGTTAAGTTATGAGCGATATAAAGATATATACGGATGGGTCTTCCAGGGGAAACCCCGGCCCGGGCGGTTATGGAGTTATTCTTTTGTCAGGCCATCACCGCAAGGAATTATCAAAGGGTTTTCGTTTAACCACCAACAATCGCATGGAATTACTGGCAGTTATAGCGGGCTTACAGGCTATTAAAAAAGATCAGCTCCCGGTAACTGTATATTCCGACAGCCAGTATGTAGTTAATGCAACCAATAAAGGCTGGCTCAATAACTGGATCAAAACAGATTTTAAAGGCGGTAAAAAAAATAAAGACCTCTGGACAGAATATTATGAGTTGTCAAGATCTTTCAACATAAAATTTGTTTGGGTTAAAGGGCATGCTGATAATCCTTACAATAACCGTTGTGATGAATTAGCAACCAATGCTGCTGCCGGAAAAAACCTTCACGTAGATGAAGGGTATGAGCATGCAAAAATTTGATTTTTTTTAATAAAATGAAAATGCCCCCATTTAGTGTCTAACTATTTGGGGGCAGTCCAATTGGTGGCTTTTTTATTTTGCAATGATTCCTTATGCGATTGCTTTACGTTGAGTAGTTTTTAAAAGAAGGGAATAGCTCCCAAATAAAATTACACTAAATAACAGATCAGGTATAAATTTAATAAAAGGTATACCGGCGCTCATACACTGAAAATACCCATTAAAACTTTTTTCATAAAAATTTGTACTATCAAAAATGAATGTATTGGTATTACTTAAGAAAAAGAAAAGAACAGAAGAAAGTAATGAATATCCAACTACATTAATAGTACTGATCTTTTTCATACTAAAGCCAAAGAAGGTAATAAATAATAAAGCAGCATAATTACCAATTTGTCCCATACCGTAAAAGCCGGGTACTGTGGTAAATATTTCCAGGATGATGTCTGAAACAAACATGGCCATCAATGGCATAAAAAATGAAAGTTTCTTGTTGGTAATTACTACGCCGCTGAACAACGCGATCGCAATGATGGGACTAAAAGTATGAGGATAAGTCGCAACTTTTAACACAGCAGCGAAAAGTATCAATACAGCGGCAATCAATAAATTCAGTTTATTTTGTTTCATATGCTCTTAAAAGATTTGTGCAAAAATAAGCAATAAAAGGTTTAGTCAAAATCTATTCATTCTTTTTTTGATTTAAAAGCAGCCATCTGCTTAATTTTAGTATATGGCCAGGCATAATGATACAGGTAAACAGGGTGAATTGATGGCTGCTGAATATTTCATCAAAAAAGGGTATGAAATATTGTTCCGGAACTGGAGATGCCGGAAATGGGAAGTGGACATCATAGCAACCCGAAACGGTATGTTACATTTCATAGAAGTAAAAACAAAAACCACATTAAAATTCGGATATCCCGAAGAAAGTGTTGATAAAAAGAAGATAAAGGATATGATAAATGCGTCTGAAGAATTTCTTTTCCGGAATCCTCATTGGCAACGTATACAATTTGATATATTGTCAATAAATATAAAAGAAGACAGTTCTATTGATTATTTTTTAATTGAAGATGTTTACTTATAACATGTAAAACCTTGCGGTATTCACCAGGTATAAAAAGTTCCTTGACTATTAACGATACTAAAACAACTATACTTTTGAAAGAGTACCATCAACCATCAATTTGATCTTTTCCACCATTTTAAAAGTGGCCGGGCAATAGTCTATATTTTGTTTATGAACATGCGCATATTCGATCCATTTCTTTTTAGCCAGGTGGGGAAAACCGGAACAATCAGCAGGCCTTATTTCGTAGATCGAACACTTGTTGTCTTTTAAATTTAAAAACTGGCAGGGTTCAGTTTTATTTACGAGGTCTTTATTGCTATCTTTTTTCAACCATTGTTTCCTGAATGCTTCAGGCGTTTGATTAAAATGAGCGGATATTCGTTTAAGGTCACGTGCTGTAAATGTTGGTGTCATTTTTTTACAGCAATTGGCACATGAAAGGCAATCGATCTCAGCCCAAACCTGCGGTTCAACAATTGCAGTGATCTTATCAATGCCTTTTGGAGGGTTCTTTTCAGTACGGTTTAAAAAACTACGGAATGATTTTCTGTAAAAGGAAAGTTTCTTTTTGTAAGACCTGAAGTTTACTGGAAGCATGGGTGTTTTTGAATTTGGAAAATATTTGAGTGGCGAATTTAATGTTTAATTAAATTGTACAATCATTGGTTGCCATAAAAAGGCTATTATTTATGTGGGAAGCGTATAAGAAAGGATACAAAGCATGGCTGCAACTGGAAAAATCACTTGCAGATAATTCTGTTGAGGCATACCTTCATGATGTTGAAAAGCTGACAAGCTATCTGATATCGGTAAATGAACGGAAGAAACCCGGAGATATTAAGTTAGCAGATCTGGAAAAATTTGTGAAATGGGTACATGAGCTTGGTATGACTCCCGCCTCTCAGGGAAGGATCATTTCGGGATTAAGGAGTTTTTATAAATATTGTTTATTAGAGCAGGTTAGTGAAACGGATCCAACCGTTCTACTTGAAGCACCTAAACAAAAAAGATTGTTGCCTGATATTCTTAGTTTTGAAGAAATAGAAGCGATCATTGCTGCAATTGACCTGAGCAAGCCTGAAGGTGGCAGAAACAAAGCAATACTGGAAACCATGTACAGTTGCGGCATCAGGGTATCTGAACTGGTTAATTTAAAAATAAGTTGCCTTTACCTGGATGTAGGATTTATTAAAGTGATCGGCAAAGGCGATAAAGAAAGGCTCGTACCGATTGGAAGCGATGCAATAAAATTCATCAATATTTACCGGAATAATATCCGATGTCATATTCCTGTGAAGAAAGGAGAAGAGGATCTGCTTTTCTTAAACCGCCGCGGTAGCAGGCTCACAAGGGTTATGATCTTTATCTTGTTGAAAGCACTCGTAAAAAAGGCAGGTATTACAAAGAATATCTCTCCGCATACTTTTCGTCATTCATTTGCAACACATTTGGTAGAAGGAGGTGCTGATCTGAGAGCCGTACAGGAAATGCTGGGGCATGAGAGCATTACAACTACAGAGATCTATACACATCTTGACAGGGAATTTCTACGTACTACTTTGCAGCAGTTTCATCCTGCGTTTAAATGAAAATTAAATGTATAATACTGAACAAGGAACAAGGAATATCGAATTTCGAAGTGTTTTGCTTCGATCAACATTCAAAATTCCTTGTTCCTTGTTCAATATTCGTTTGTTCTTTGTTCGGTATTTATTTCCTTTCCAGCAGTGGATTTTGTTGAGAAAATAGGGGAGATTCTGCAAATTCTTTATTGGCAACGCGGCTCCTGTAATTTTTAAAAAGGCTTTGCCATCTTAATTTCAATACACCTAATATTCCTTCTTTTACAATGCCTTTATTCATTTTACTGGCACCCAGTTTTCTGTCTTTGAAAGTAATGGGAACTTCAGCAATTTTAAATCCAAGTTTCCATGCTGCAAATTTCATTTCTATCTGAAAAGCATAGCCGACAAAACTGATCCCTTCAAGATTGATAGATTCCAACACTTCTCTTTTATAGCAAACAAAGCCTGCTGTCGGATCCCTGAGTGGCATCCAGGTTATTATCCTGGTATATAATGAAGCTCCTTTAGACAGTAGGATCCTGTTAGCCGGCCAGTTTTCTACAGCACCGCCTTTAACATAGCGTGAACCAAAAGCAACATCTGAATCTGTGATACAAGCCTTGTATAATCTTTCCAGATCTGAGGGATTATGAGAAAAATCGGCATCCATTTCAAATATGAATCTGTATCCTTTGTTAAGAGCCCATTTAAAGCCATGAATATAGGCTGTACCAAGGCCTTGTTTTCCTCGCCGTTCTTCCAGAAATAATTGCCCGGGGTATTTTGGAAATAATGATTTTACTATACTGGCAGTACCATCCGGAGAACCATCGTCAATGATAAGGATATGATAATCCCTCTGAAGCTTGATAACAGCATCAATAATTGCTTCAATGTTTTCTCTTTCATTGAAAGTTGGTATGATTACTATTTTTTCCAATATACTGTTGGGGGTGAATTAACCAAATTTACAAATAATTGATCCACCTGGTTCACTAATAAATTACATTTAAAGCTAATTAATTATTTTTTAACAAAGTGCGATTAAAGAGTTCGGTCAGTTTTTTCTTGGTATGCAAAGGAAAATCTCCTTTCATCATCCAATCATAATACTGTGGTTCAGATTTTAGTACATCGGCAACAGGGCGTCCCTTGAATTTACCAAAATTAAAAACTTCCCGGCCTTTATCATCAAAAGAAAAACGACGGGCATAATCAACTATTTTTTCTTCGCCAATTACTTCCAGTATTGTATCTAAAGTGTCTCCAAGATTTTTATACCGGTCAATTTGAGATAATAAAACATCAATGGTTGCCTGTACATCATTTTCTGCACTGTGTGCATTGACCAATTCTTTCTGGCAATAAAATTTATAAGCAGCAGTTAATGTCCGGGGTTCCATGGTATAAAATATATGTTGAACATCAATCATTCTCCTGGTACTCAGATCAACATCCATTCCGGCTCTCAGAAATTCCTCCATTAACATGGGAATATCAAATCTGTTGCTGTTATATCCTCCAAGGTCACAATTCTCCAAAAATTGTTTTATTTCGTTTCCGGCCTGTTTAAATGTCGGTGCATCTTTTACCATTTCATCAGTTATGCCATGTATATCTGTTGTTAGTTTTGGAATTGGCATTTCAGGGTTGATCAGTTTTCGTTTTACCTGGCGCTCAGAATCAGGTAAAACTTTTATGATCGCAATTTCAACAATTCTGTCAGAAGAAAGGTTCACTCCGGTTGTCTCCAAATCAATAAAAGCAACAGGCCGACTTAATTTTAGCATAAGACTAAATATTAGATTAAAAGGTTAGCAATTAAGGCAAATGTAGTTGAATGAAAGTAACTATTTGTAGTTAAAAGTACTAATTATCGATATTTTTCGTTTACCGCTTATATATTATATTTGTGATCTAATTCAAAAATGAAAAAATGAAAAAAATCATCTTATTTGTTGTTTCGTCATTTCTCGTAATATCTTTACTCATCAGTTGTGGTTCCAGCAGAAAAACCGGTTGCCCAATGAATGAAAATATTGTTCATTAATCGAAATTGCTGTTATTGTGAATTGGATCCCCATCATTAGTGAACATCAATTAGACGAAATAAAGTCTGGCTCATCTCATCAGGCGCAACTTATTTTTAAACACAGTACCCGTTGTTCTATCAGCAGTATGGCTAAAAGTCGGCTGGAAAGAAGTGAAATGCCTGAAAATGTGCAATTTCATTTTCTTGACCTGATCAAATACAGGGGAATTTCAAATAAGATCGAAGAAATTTTTGATGTTGATCACGAATCTCCACAGGTATTAATAATTAAGAACGGAATCTGTATATATGATGAAAGTCATAATGGTATTTCAATGGAAGAAATTGATAAACAGGTGAATAATTAAATTATTTGAAAAAATACATTATATAAGAAAAGCGCAATTTAATGTGCGCTTTTTTTATTGGTCTTTGCTAAGAAAGTAATATTGTGACCTAATTTTTTGTAGGTATCCTTTTCAATGTTTCTAACAAAAATTCCCAATATTTCTGAACTGAACTAACCTGTACCTTTTCATCCGGTGAATGAGCCCCATGAATATTTGGGCCAAATGAGATCATTTCCATACCCGGATAATTTTTCCCAATTATGCCACATTCCAGGCCCGCATGGCAGGCATTAACATCAGCTTCTTCCTGATATCGTTCTTTATAAAGATCACTCATCAGTTTTACTATTGATGCATGAGGATTTGGTGTCCAGCCAGGATAAGATCCACCAAATGATACGCTGGCACCTGCAAGTTCAAAAGTTGACCTGATTGACAGGGCCAGATCCATTTTTTCACTGTCAATGGCACTTCTGGTTAAACAAAGAATGGAGAATGCTCCATCTTTTACAAGGATCCTGGCTACATTATTCGATGTTTGTACAAGCCCGGTAATATCAGGGCTCATCCTGTATATGCCATTGGGACTCGCCTGAACTGCTCTTAATAATTTATATTGAAATGGAGCTGAAACCACATTGGAAGGGATCTCAATGTTTTCAGGCAAAAGCGTCAGATTAGGATCTGTGCTTCTATATTCACTTTTATAAATTTGTTCCTGATCTTTAATAAATGACTCAAATGCCATACTTTGACTAACAGCAACTACCACATCTGCAAAAGATTCTCTTGGTATTGCATTGCGCAAACCACCGCCATCAATAGAATGTACAAGCAATCCAAATTGTTCGGCAGCATTCAACAAAAACCTGTTCATTAATTTGTTTGAATTTCCCCGCCCTTTGTAAATATCCATACCTGAATGTCCTCCGGTTAATCCTGATATCTTAATGCGATAGCCAATCACTGCTGACGGGCTTTTTTCTGTTTCATAATTACCCGATGCAGAAACATCAATACCACCCGCACAACCGATCGTTAATTCCCTGTCATCTTCTGTGTCAAGGTTCAAAAGAATTTTACCATTTAGTAATCCTCCAACCAATCCCAGTGCTCCTGTCATTCCGGTTTCTTCGTCTATGGTAAACAATGCTTCAAGTGGCGGATGTGGAATTTGATCAGATGCCAGTATGGTCATAATAGATGCCACACCGATTCCATTATCAGCTCCCAATGTAGTTCCCTTTGCCTTTACCCAGTCACTTTCAACATACATATTAATTCCTTCCGTTGCAAAATCAAAATTAATAGTTGAGTTTTTTTGATGAACCATATCCAGGTGACTTTGTAAAACAACTGTTTCTTTATTTTCAAAACCTTTTGTTGCCGGTTTTTTTATGATCACATTCCCAACCTCATCTTTATGTGTATACAGGTTAAGTTTTTTTCCATAATCAATGATAAATTGAATCACACGCTGCTCTTTTTTTGAAGCACGGGGAACTTCATTAAGATCGGCAAAATTGTTCCAAAGTTCTTTGGGTGATAATGTTCTTATTTCTTGATTCATTTTATAAAATTAAAAACAAATGTTGATACCATGCGTTGATTTTTTTGATCTGTTTAATCCTGTTCCCATTTCCTTTTGATAGAACCTTCCTGTTTAATAACAGCCCAGCCATTTTCTTTTGCCTTGGCATACAACCTGAGACGGAGTGATTTCGGATAAAATATTTTCCAGTAGATGGATTTCAGCGGATAACGTTTCATTAACCCCAACTGGCTTAATATATCATAAGTGGCAGCTGCACATCGCATTCCAATAAGGGCATAGTCATAAGGCGAACTTGCTAAATAACACCGGGTGATACTATCGAACCGTTGCTTTTGCTCCAATGAAACAGGAATGATGACGGTAGCTTTTTTAACGGTTTCTACCGGGCTTCCGAAACAAGACCAAAAATCATTCGAAGACTTTAATAAAAAGCGGCTATGCTTATTATTATTGGAAGTGAATACATGATAACTTTTGTAGTGATGAAAATCAAGGACGCTGTTGCTGTCCGTTTCAATACCTACATGACCGCCCGGTAATCCGCCAAACCATTTTTTTTCGGTTGCTTTGTGCATTTTCATTGGCTTTGATCCATAGATGAATTGCACTTTTATAAAGTGGTTGTCCTGAGCATATAACTGGCTGTTTGCAATACAAAAGCAACAAATAAGAAGTCTATGAATTTTTTTTCTGTAATTACATTTCATATAAGAGGAGCACTAAAAGATTATTTCTATCCGGATAATGTGATTGTGCTATAAATATACCCTTATAAATCAGCTGATGTGGTCATTTATTAATAATGAATTGTTAAGTTTTTCCGGGTAATTAAAATAGTTGTTGTTCAAGATGCGTTTTATGTAAAAAGCATCAGGCTGTCTTCTTTATCAGACATTTGAATCATTTTTTTAAAATGCAGTCCAAGCTTATTCAGCAAAGCTATGGAACGGGCATTATCTAGGGAAGTTATGGCAACTATCTTTTCCAGTCCGGGTTTATTTTTTGCATGGACTAAAGTGGCTGATGCAATTTCAAATGCATAACCATTTCCGGTAAATTCCGGAAGTAATGCAAAGCCAATGTCAGGGTATTCCAACGACTCCCTTTTAATAAGGCCGCACATTCCGATCGGGATATTACCGTTCTTTAACGCTACCATGGAAAGTCCAAATCCATTTTCCCGGTAACTTTTCATTGGCCCGTTAATTAAATATTCACAGGCATCATCTAAAGTTCTTACGTTCCTGTCGCCAATATAATGCAGCCAGCTGGGATTGTTTAAAAGCAATACTATAAATGAAGCATCAGTTGTTTTGAATTGCCTTAATAGCAGCCTGTTGGTTTCAAGTATGATCATGTTATTCAAATGGAAAGCTGTTATTTTCCGTTCAGGGGTTTAGAAAAAATACGGCCCGGGTGAAAAACTTTATTGCGAAATGATATTTCATCCCATTCAAAAAGCAATTCACCTTTTGAATTTTTCTCTCCCAATTTATCCTTGGGTTTTTCACCAAAATCTGCCAGTGGCAAAGGGAGATTTTTCAGCATGCGGTACTCAGTAAAATATTTATTTTCAATCCATGGCCTTCCCAGGGTAGTCAGGCTGTTATAGTATAGCATCAGTTGTTCATGACCTGATAATTGTACCCGGAGTAATTTAAGGAATTCATATTTTTCCTTGTCCGGATTTCCATCATGTTCAACTATAAATTTTACAGATTGAAACAAGTGCCTGTAATAATGTTCCAGCCTTGACATATGGCCGCAAAATGGTTTGTACTTTAATTTGATCCCGTAAATTGTTTCACCTGCCTGTGTGAATATTTGTCCTTCTTCACTGTGTTTCTTTTGTAATTTTTTTAACGTGCTGATATATTTCTCAATTAGCTTTTCATCATACTGTGTTATAAGTCCCTGTACAAGGTCGCCTGATGGACCGTTAATACCCATAAAAAATACGATGTAAGATATATTCATAAAGTCCTGTTCACTAAAAATGCTGTTGCCCGACTTTATTTCATTATGTGAAGTATAAACTGATCGAAGGATCAGGTAACAGTATTTAAATTCACTGAACATGGATATAAATGCATTGCGTCCGAAAACTTTATCATTAATATTTATTTCAGCAACATTTGCCCTGTGAATTTTTAACAATTCATAGAACTTATTATCAAAAAAGGCAGCAGGATCATTCAGGTCTGCATCTGCTTCAATTATTTTTTTTGTATTGTTTGACTGTACTTGTGCCCAGAAGGCCAGGAAGGTGAGTAAAGCAGCTATTACTGCAATAACCGGCCCTGCAATTGCAGTAATAGTGACCTGGTCCGCTCTTTCAATACTTTCCTGATTCAACAGCAGTGGAATAAGGCACAATATCAGCAACCCGATAACCGGAAAGCACCAGGTTACAAAGTCAGGATTTTCACCGGAGGAAATTTGTGAGAATAACGACTTTATTTTCTTCATTTCTCTATTCGCTTAATGTTTATTGATTATTTTCAAATGATACATCTGTTTGAGCAATCGAAAATTACTACTTATAAATAAACTTTACTTCAAAAACTGATCAAACGTTTTTAACATGTTGCAAAAAAATGGGGATAACGAAAACTGATTTGAAAATGCAGGAATTTGAATACCTGTCTGCCCGCAGGTTTGAATTTTTACGATTTATGTAATAAATTAATTCACTTATAATATTGTTTTATTTTTTTTCAGGTAAATTATTTTCTGTGATCCAGTACGAATGGTGGAATGGATCCCATCCGGTATTTGATAGATTAACTGTGGTATCTATAATTGGAAGCGGTTTAGCTCGGTTCAGACTCACCGATCCAATCGCATAAACTTCTACGTTAGGAAATCCTTTCCGGGTATATTCATTTTTCAATCTTTGAGCATATTGCCAGCTGATATCAGGGCAGTTTGCGATCCACATGACATGGCCGGGGGAGAATTTTCTTTTGGGGTCCTCGATCCATATTTTCCCCGAAACAGGATCCCGTACTTTAAAATAGATGCTCCCGCTTTTTGTCCGTAACATCATTTTCCAGCTGAGGCGGTATCCTTCTTCTGTCCAGAATACATTTCCCGGGAAAAACCAGGAACGCATCGGTACAATGATCTGCACAATAAAATATAACAATAAAAAGCCGGTAAGTATTTTTTTACTGTATGTATAGCCTGTAGCAGGATGTTCAATATAACTGATACCTGGTTTGTTTTTAAAGAATATACTCCTGATCTTTTCAGGTTCTATAAAGAAAAGTGTAAGAGCAATCGACAGGAAAGGAAAGATGCCGATTTTAAAACTAAATAAATTAAACAGATGGAACAGGCATGAAATGAAAAATGCAACATACCTTGTCTTCTTCCATAACAATAAGGGCACGATCAACAGATCGAAGAAAAAACCGGTATATGCAATAAATTGAGGAAACCATATTTTATTATAAATAATTCCATACACCCGGTGCATACTTAAACGTGAAAACTGAATAGCAAGAAATTTTCCTGAAAACCAATCATTGTTTAGTTTACTGATTGCCGCGAAAAAATAAACGATTGAGAATTGAACTGAAAATATCCAAATGACCCATTGAGGACAAACCTGAGTTATTGGGATGCTTTTTCTTTTCACATCTAAAGAATGATTTCCATTTGCCGGAACAATTACCATCAACCAGCACAATAATAAGATCAGATAGTAATGATTGTTATATCCTGATTTTTGCATCAGATATAAAATCGTCCACAAAATAGCGAAAACGGCCATTGCGATCCTGTACCATGCTCCCAGCATGATAAATATGGCTGCCAAGCCCATCAAGCATAAATAATAATACATCCCGTTGCCGGGTAATGGCTGTAAAAAATCAAAACCTATATAATTAAATGTAAAGGGAGGCTCAATAAAATTAAGATATACTGTTCCGCTTAACAAATAAGCCATCACATGATAAAATAACAATAACCCAAATAATATCCTGAAAACGATCAGGGAACTATTATCGACCTGGCGAAACATTTTAATAAAAAAAAAATTCCCCAATGCCGTATTATCTTTCATGAATCAATGTTTATGAAATGGTTACACAAATATAGTTTGTACCATTAATTACCCTTACATTGTTATGCAGCAATTTTTTAGTAGATCGAACTAAATATAACAATAACCGGAAAACCGTGATCATTATTTCTGTAATTTAACTATGCCAGAAACTAAAAAACAACATTAAATGATCATGTAAAATTGAATTGATTTTATTATTTTTAATTTTTCAATTCCATACCGTTGTATATTCTTATATTTATATTCAACTATTATGCATAAACTGTCTGCTATTCAAGATCATGTATTAAAAATGCTTGATTCGGAACTTTCAAAAAATCTGACATATCATTGTATTGATCATACTTTGGATGTAAAAAATCAGTGTCTTGCTATAGCAAAAGCTGAAGGTATTACAGATGAACAAACCTTGCAGGAACTTGAGATTGCTGCTTTATACCATGATACAGGCTTTATTTTTATTTATGAAAAACATGAAGAAAGGGGATGTGAAATTGTTAGAGAGCAATTACCCGGATTTGGATTTGATGAAAAAACGATCGAAACTATTTGCGAATTGATCATGGCAACCAAAGTTCCTCAAAATCCGGCCAATCATTTGCAACAAATAATATGCGACGCTGATCTTGATTACCTGGGAAGGGATGATTTCTTTGAAACGGGTGATAAATTGCGCAGAGAACTGATTGAATATAAGTTTATTGAAAGTGAGCATGACTGGGAAGAACGCCAGATAAATTTCCTCAGGTCGCACCGTTATTTTACCAGGTCATCCAGGGAACTGCGGGAACCTGTAAAAAGGGAATTTATTAAACAACTGATTCAAAACCGAAATGCAAAAGAGAAATAAATATTATTCCAAACCTATCAATGAAACAAAATAATTTTTGGTTACGAACACTCAATGTAAGGTCTGATGAAGTTTGGTTAGTAAAAAAACTTTTTCTGTTTCAGTTTTTCCAGGGAGCAGGGATCGCATTTTTCTTTACTTCAGCTTTTGCCCTTTTTCTTGACAGGTTACCGATTACCGAATTACCTTATGTATTTATCCTTTCATCGGTGTTGCTTTGGATCGTGGGTTTGATTTATTCCCGTATCGAACATTTATTACACATCAATAAACTGGCTTTTTTTATAACCGGTTTCATTGTTATAAGTATTTTATTCTTCAGGTTTGCATTCAATTACTTTCATTCGCACTGGTTCTTATATTGGATGCTGGCCTGGTTCAATGTTTTATACCTGCTGAATAATCTGGAATTCTGGGGTGTTGCATCCTTATTATTTGACGCCCGTCAAAGCAAAAGGCTTTTTGGTGTGATCAGTGCTGGTGATATACCTGCCAAATTCATTGGTTATTCACTTGCATTGTTAACGGTAGAATATATAGGTACCATTAACCTGTTGTGGGCCGGGGTAGTTTGTATGTTGGCGTCTTTTCCTTTTTTGGTTAGTATTGGAAAATCCAGTCAGGTACATGATGTACCACATAAAAAAAAGCATCATGCCCGTCATTCCGTTGAAGATATCAGCAAGGTTGTTAAAAATTTTTCAGGAAATCTATTGATAAGACGTTTGGCAATTCTCGGGATCATCATTTCAATCTGTTTTATCACTATTAATTTTGCTTTTTATGCCGGTGTAAAGGAAGCGTATCACGATGATGTATCCCTTGCAAAATTTATTGCCTTTTTCCTCGCAATTGTCAGGATCATAGCCCTAGTCGTTAAAATGATCTTTACCGGCCGGTTGATCAATAACCTGGGTATCACCAAATCACTCTTAATAACACCGCTGGTATTAATTATCCTTCTCTCTGTTATTATTCTAACTCAAAATATAATGGGGTACCAGAAGATCATCGTTTATTTTTTTGGAGCAACTTATATTGTTGTGGATATTTTACGGTCATCCATAAACTCTCCGGTATTTCTTACGATCATGCAACCGCTCTCAACACATGAACGCCTCAGGGCTCATACGATCGTAAAAGGTATTATGGATCCTTTCGCTTCCCTGATCACAGGTGTGCTTTTATTGGTTGCGATTCATTACCAGGAAAAGGTTAACCTGATCACACTTTCTTATGTGCTTTTTGTGATCTGTTTTTTTTGGATCATCGGAATTTACCGGGTCAACAGACAATACCTTCAAACGATCGTAAAGACTATTGGTAACCGTTATTTTGACCGGGAAAATTTTTCTATCAGTGATTCAGGAACATTGGAATGGTTGAAAGAAAAGGCAAAAACAAGTACAGAAACTGAGGCCATTAATATTTTAAGCATGCTTTTAAAAACCGGTAAATCAATTCCAATTGATCTGCAAATGGCGTTATTGAAGCATCCGTCTGAGAAAGTGAGAATCACAGCATTACAACAGGTAGATCATGATAGTTATGCTGCTTTGGCCAATTTCCTCCTTCCTTTTTTAGATATGAATAACAGCCCTAAACTGATTGCAGAAACGATTCAGCTAATGTGCAGGAACCATGCCGATAGCCAGGTTATATTACCTTACCTCGAAAATAAAGACCCTGAGATCAGGCAGGCGGCATTGTCTGGCTTATTTTATTATGGAACAGGAGCGTTTAAAACAAAGGCAATATCAGACTTACAAAGAATGATCTCATCCACTCATATCAATGATAGGTTGATGATTGCATCTATATTAAATATGGAGGAAGCTTGTGATAAAACTGACATGATCCTTCAACTGATGAATGATAAAGATAACAGCGTTAGGAAAACTGCATTTTTTGCTGCAGGGAAATCAGGAAATACAAGATTACTGGATGAATTAATGCGAAAGATCAATTCTGATGAAATTGCGATCATGCAACCTCTTTTTATTGCCGGAGAAAACTCTTTGCCTGTTATACTTAAATATATAAATGAAGACACTGCAACCCAACTGCAAAAAGAAAAGTTGATCTATTTAATTGGAAGGATCGGAGGGGTTCAAGCACAAAAAATATTATTAGATTTACTCACAAATCATCCTGAAGAATACAATAATGTAATTAAAGCAATGTATCGTAGTAATTACAAGCCATTGCCCGAAGATAATGAAGTGTTTATTTCTGTTGTTAAAAAACTGCTTACAAGGAGTGCGCTTGTTATTTATATGCAAAATCGCCTGGCAAAAGAAAGTACCAGCTATCAATTGCTGATCAATTCCTTTAACCTTGAATTAGACGGGTTGAGAGAAACTCTTTTGTATGTTTTTGCCATGTTATATGATCGGGAGAATATCAATAAAGTACGAATTGCATACGCAACCGGGAAAAAGGAAACCATTATTAACGCAATGGAAATTATTGATATGACTGTGCGGAAAGATCTGGCCGGCCATTTTAATATTATTTTTGAACCGGGTAATATTGATGAACGGATGCATGACCTTAGAAATATTTACCCGATCGAATTCTTTGATCAAATTGATATGGTGCTTACCCGGATATTGAAAGAAGAAAAAAGACCTTATAATAACTGGACAATGGCCTGTTCTTTATATACTTCAAAAAAACAACAACATAGCATTGATAATATCTTAATAAAAAAGTATACTTTATCAGATAATGAAATGGTGAAAGAAACTGCTGTTTTTGCTCTATGAGATATTTTGAAATAAAGATAATTTAATGAATTAAAAATTTTATAATATGCCTGAAAATTCTAATCAACAGTTATTGTTGCTCGAAAAAGTATTACTCCTTAAATCACTGAGCATTTTTAAAGAAACTCCGGAAACGATCCTGGCAGAACTTGCTCCATTGATGCTTGAAGTAGAAGTTGAACAGGGAAGTGTTATTTTTGAAGAAGATGAACCCGGTGATTGCATGTACATCATCTTGTCGGGTCAAATTCAAATTCATAAGGGGAAAACCACCCTTGCTATTTTAAATGAAAAAGAAGTTTTCGGTGAACTTTCTTTACTGGATGCTGAAACAAGGAGTGCAACAGCTACAGCAAAAACTGATTGCATACTTTTTAAAATTGACCAGGAACCTTTTTATGAACTTATTGATACCAGGCCTGAAGTAGCCAGGGGTTTTATAAAAATATTATGCAACAGGTTGCGACAATTGAATGTAAAAGCGGCAAGTGGTAAATGATAATTTTCTTTTTGCTAAAATCGGGGATCAGGATTTTTAAATCTTCTTCTGGATCAATTCCAGGTGGTTAAGTTTTTTCTTTTCCCTTGATTTTTTATTCGTATCTGTAAAATAGTTGTGTTTCTTAATAAAATTAATTTGGATATCATTCCAGTCTTTTTCTGATGAAAGGATTTTCCTTTTTTGTAATTCCATGAAAAGGGTATGACTGATATTGAAAAAATCATCTCTTCCTAAATAATCCAGGTCAGCATCACAAATGATCTCTTCCAACTTAGTAAGTGGTGTTTGCGGAATTTTTGTTGCCATGATCATTCCGCAAATAATTTCAATTTGTTTTGGAGTCAGGCCAAATTCCGGCAATTCATTTCTGGCAAAATTACAGCCTGCCAATTCATGTTCCTTATAAGTGATCAGAAACCCTGTGTCGTGGTAGAGACTGGCAAGTTTTAAAAGATAAATATCTTCCTTGTTGTTGATCTTTTCACTTTTAGCAATTCTCCCGGCCTGAATTTCTACATCAATGGTATGATGGATACCATGATAGTGCAGGTCTTTAGATAAATGGTCTGATAACTTCTGCATCACCATTGCCCTTATTGTATCATAATTATTTTTAAAAGACATTTTGATTCATTATAGCATGCAGATAATAAATAAAAAATAATAGTTATTCAAAACCGTCAATTTTCATCAAAATTCTAATTCAACAGGCAGATTTTACTTAAAAATAATGAATAAAATGACCTTTTTTAAAAAAAACGATATATATTTATCCTGCAATAAAAGATACTTTCTGGTTTCTATATTGCAATAAGATCTAATCCTATCATTTAACCCACACCTCTTTTACTGCTCATTTTTATTACACTGCAAGAGTATTTATATCTCTTGCTGAAAATATTACTTTGTAATAAATCCTCTTTATCCCTTGTATTCCAACCTTTAATTACACCTACTAATAATCAAATTATGAAAAAAAATTCTACATTTTTTAAGCTGTCATGCATTTTAGTTGTAATAACGCTTAACTTTTTTGGAGTTACCGTATCATTTGCCCAGCAAACAACCATGAAGGATTTTGTGCTTTTTGGTGGTACTAATTCCTGCGCAACAGGTTATGTCCAACTCGGATCATCTGCAAATATACAAGGGGGTTCTATCGGTAGTTTTAAAATGGTAAAATCAACCGGTGGTGCAACTATAAATGCAAATATTTATTCGGGTGGAAAAATAATACTGGCTAATAGTAATGCAGTAACCGGTAGAATAACTGCAGCAAATTCTCCCGTGGTTTCCGGTACCATACTTTCAATTGGTTCAAGTGCAAATCTCGGAGGTAATATTGATGTGAATGGTAATATAATTGTTGGTGGAGGAACTGTTTCAGGTATTGTTACCCATCCTTCGGGAACAACTTATTCAGGTCCTGCTATCGGAGCAAGAAATGTAACCGGTATCCCGTCTCTTCCAGGTCTGCCGCAGATGCCGCCTGTTACAGGTTTTTCGCCATTCCCTCAATTACCCGATATTAATTCAACAAGAAGTATAACACCCGGGGCTTATGATGATATTAAATTATCAGGTAACAAAACCCTTACTTTCAGCGGTACAGGTATTTACACATTTGATCAAATAAACAATACCGGCGGCACAAATAATTTTGTTTTTGATTTCCAGAATAATACAACAGGTGTTTTTAAGATCTATGTTCATAATAATGTTTCTCTTGGTAAGATCAACGTTAGTATGATCAATGGTGGCAGTGCAACCCGAATTTTTACGGAAGTGCACGGAACTGCATCCTGTAGCTTTACCATTGATAACGGTTCTTCCAGCAGTGCAGCCACTAAATGGCTGGGAACTGTTTGGGCTCCTTATGGTTCAATAAATATTGGCTCAGGATCAGGTAATTCTAATATTACAGGTGCATTATGGAGTGGTACACAAGTTAATGTGCAATCTGGTGTAAATATCATTTATGCTCCATTCTCAGAATGTACTACACCCAATGCAAATGCAGGAATTGATAAAGCTTACAATTTTTCCGGACAGACGATTTTAAACGGATCATCATCCACTTCAGGTGCTACTTTAAGCTGGCAGGCCATTAATGGTGGTGTACTTTCATCACCGGTGAACGCTCCTTCTATTTCAGTTTCAGCTTCAGGAACTTATATTCTAACCGCTACTACTTCTGCAGGTTGTTTTGCACGGGATACAGCTATTGTTACTGCCAAAGTTGACAGCCTGATCGGTTCTGAACTGCAAATCCTTTATCAGAATTTTAATATTAATAATCCATCATCTCCATTCTTTATCATCCGGAATGACAGTATAATGATTGATGTAATAGTTAAAGAAGGGCAATATGTTGCAACATTAAATTTGTTAACCAATCAACCATATGGATTAACAGATATTATTAGTAACGGTACAAGTAATTTTATCATAACCGGGATGTTTAAGATCAGTAAGCTTCCCTTACTTAATTTACTTACTGCAAATATTGATTATGTCAGGCCTTTTTACAATGCTGTCATTAAAAAGGGAATTGTTACAACTGCCGGTGATGGCCCGCTTCGTTCAAACCTGGTGCGCACCGGTTATGAACTGCAGGGGCAGGGTGTGAAGATCGGTGTGATGTCCAACAGTTATAAAACAATTACTACATCTACAACAAGCCCGATCATTACAAATACTGAATCAGGTGATATAGGAAACGGTGATCTTCCCGGTCCCGGAAATCCGGATGGTAATCTTTTACCGGTGCGTGTTTTAAAAGACTATCCTTTTAAAAGTACTGATGAAGGAAGAGCTATGTTGCAGATTGTTCATGATATTGCACCAAAAGCAGAACTATATTTCAGAACAGGATTTCTCACCCCAGGAGATTTTGCGAAGGGAATCACAGACCTGAGGGATTCAGGATGTAATATTATTGTTGATGACCTTACACATATTACAGAGCCTTTTCTTCAGGATGGTGTTGTTGCAAAAGCTGTAGATGCTGTGACAGCAACAGGCACTACCTATTTTTCAGCAGCAGGTAATTTTGCAAATAAATCTTATGAAAATGTATTTAATGGGGTAACAGCACCGTCAGGAATAATAGGAAAAGCACATGATTTTGGTGGTGGAGACCTTTTTCAAAGTGTTACATTCCGCCCCGGTAAATATATCATTGTATTGCAATGGTTGGATGATATTTATTCCCTGGGTCAAACCAGTACAGGTGGTACAAAAAATGACCTGGATATTTATCTGACTCCCAATACAGACGGAACAGCACTCGTAGGTTATAACAGGAATAATACTTTTGGAGACCCGATCGAATTTATCTTATTGGATACCAATGCAACCATTACTACAAACATTTATATTACAAATAAAACAACCGGTAGTAACCCTGCTCGTTTTAAATATATCATCATCAGTTTAACAGGTGATCCTTCAACTGATATTACAATAAATCAATTTGCTAACATTGGTAATTCAACCATTGTAGGCCAGGCAAATGCATTAGGTGCCATCGCAGTTGGAGCAATGAGATATGATAAAGCACCGCCTTTTGCAAGCCCGGTTCTTGAGGCATTCTCATCATTTGGCGGAACAGTTATGGGCACTTCAGCCAGGAATAAACCTGACCTGATCGCACCCGATGGTGTGAATACTACTGTGAAATTAGGCCAGGATTTTGATGCCGGTTCAACAGATGGATATTCTAACTTTTTTGGAACATCGGCCGCTGCGCCTCATGCTGCTGCTGTTGCTGCATTGATCATGGAAGGAAAGAAAAAATATTCAAACCAACCTGTAACAACACCTGCTGAAATAAGAAGCATCCTGCAAACTACCGCAACGGATCTGTTAACTCCGGGTTTTGATTTTCAATCAGGATATGGTTTCGTGAATGCAGATTCTGCTATGCGTACATTTGCTAAACCGGATCCTACACTGATTCAATTGGTTGTTCCCCCCGTTGTTCCTACACCGGGATTAGCTCCGTTCACTTTAACTGTTACCGGTTTAAACCTGAGCCCATCCTCTGTTATTAAGTTCAGGGATTCTACACTGGTAACTACTTTTATCAATTCGAATACACTAACAGCGGTTATACCTTCATTTATTGGTAATCCGCAAATCAGCGTTTATACTCCGCCGGTAAGTGTAAGCGGACTTGATGGTGGATCCAGTGATTCCTTGAAATTCTTCAATATTGTAAAAAAGGATGTAAAAGTTATTGCTAATAATATTACCAAAAAATATGCTCAACTGATGCCTGTGCCAACAGCAACCATTATTGTTAATGGAGATACAACACAAAGTAACCTTTTGACCACAGATTCATTGACAAACCTGGGATTGGGCAGTTTGAATTTGACAACATCTGCGACTACAAATAGTAATACAGGAACTTATCTTATTACAGCTTCAAGGGTATTCGATCCTTCAAACCCTGTTGACAAAGGGTATAAAGAATTATATAATTATACTTTTGTGAATGGCAGTGTAACTATTGAAAAACTACCGGTAACAGTAAAGGCAAATGATGTTACCGTTAATTACGGAGAAAAAATTCCAGACATTACATTTACATATCAATTCGATCAAACGAATTTTCCTGACCCAAATACTTTTTTAAACGGCCTGCAAATGGCTCATAAAAATCAGATCGCAAAAGATGCTTCGGGTGATGATATTTTAGGTATCGTAAACGGCCAGGCAGTAACGATCGTAAACGGTCAGGCTATCCCGATCGTGAATGGTCAGGCTGTAACGATTGTGAACGGACAAGCAGTAACAATTGTGAATGGTCAGGCAATACCGATCGTGAATGGCCAGGCTATTACCATTGTAAACGGCCAGGCAGTAACGATCGTTAATAACCTTACTGAAAGCCAGGTTGAAAATTTAAGCTTTTTAGCTTCTACTCCTTCAATTTCTGCAGCACGGCAATTACAAAATAAAAAACTCGTGAATGGCATTTATGAGATCAGTACAACACAGGTAGTGGATATAACCCAGGAATCTGTTTTAAAGTTCAATACAAATTCTGCTCAAACAACTATGTTGAGTTCAGTATCACAAACCAGTCCAAAAGGTTTGATTGATAATACTTCATTTGCTAACGGCCAGGCAATTACTATTGTTAACGGCCAGGCAGTTACCATTGTAAATGGACAAGCTGTAACGATCGTGAATGGCCAGGCTGTAACAATAGTGAACGGCCAGGCAGTAACCATCGTAAATGGTCAGGCAATTCCAATTGTGAACAGCCAGGATAAAACTGCTGTTGTGGTAAATGAAAGCGAAATAGGGCAGGGACAGAGCCCATTAAAATCATTGAATATGATCACCGGAATTTCTGTAGGTGATCAATTCATCATTCCGGGTTCATTCCTGAATGAAAATTTGCAAATAACGCATATCGCAGGTAAAGTAACTATTTTGCCGGCTACTGTTACAATTACTCCAACTGCCGGACAAACTAAAGTATATGGAGATAATGATCCTTCATTTACTTATACAAATAATGCAGGATTAACTGCTGGAGACTTTACCGGTGCTTTGGAACGCAACAGTGGTTCTAATGTTGGTGACTATGGTTTCACATTGGGTACATTGAGTGCGGGTAATAATTATTCTTTGGTGCTTAATAACGGAAACAGTTTTGCTATCACTGCAAGGCCCATCATCATAACTCCTGATGCAGGCCAAAGTAAAGTCTATGGAAGCAATGATCCTGTATTCAGTTATACAGCCAGTGAATTACTTCAAACTGGGGATACTTATACCGGAGCATTGGATAGAATTTCGGGAGAGTCTGTTGCAAACAGTCCTTATGATTTTACTCTTGGAACATTAAGCGCAGGTAATAATTATACTTTAACGTTAGGTGGATCTAATACTTTTGCCATTACAAGGAAACAAATTACCATTACTCCGACAGCCGGCCAAAGTAAAGTATTTGGAAACAATGATCCTGTTTTCATATTTACCAATGATGCCGGATTAACATCCGGAGGCTTTACAGGTGCCTTGGGTCGTGTATCGGGAGAAACTGTAGCAAGCAGCCCGTATTTATACAATCTTGGTTCATTAAGTGCAGGGAATAATTATACTCTAACGTTAGGAGGTTCTAATTCATTTGCCATAACAAAAAAACAAGTAAGCATAACGCCAACTGCAGGGCAGGGTAAGGTATATGGAACGAATGATCCTGCCTTTACCTTTACAAATAATGCAGGATTAACGGCAGGGCAATTTACCGGATCACTTTCCCGTGTAGCTGGAAGTAATGTTGGTAATTATGCATTTACCCTTGGCAGCCTTTCTGCCGGTAATAATTATAATTTAAGTTTAGCAGGAGCAGTAACATTCGGTATCACTAAAGCATCCTTGCTTGTAAAAGCAGATGATAAATTTACATTCAAAGGAAGTGCTTTACCAGCATTTACATCCACTATTACCGGTTTGACAAATGGCGATAATCCAACAGTTACATATACATTAAGCCCGGTTTGTGTTGGCGCTGCAGGAGTTTATTCGATCATCCCATCGATCAGTGCATTTGCCAATTCAGTTAATTATACGATCACCTATACCAATGGTAAATTGTACATCAATCCAAAAGGAAGCGGCGTGGATGATGTAGATGTTTACCTGGAATGTATTGAAGACAGGGGATCATCATACATACCGGCTAATCGCAGGTATGTTGCAAGATTGTATTCTAAAAACACGAACAGTGTACCCGTGTATGTACCGGTTGGTGTGAATAATTTAGTAACATCGACAGGTTCATTTGATGCTTCACAACAGCCTGTTGTTTTCTTGCCCGGTAACGGAACCACCAGGTTTAATGTTCCTTTTGACGGTGTTAGTTTAAAATGGACAGTGAAAACGTATGAAGTAAACACATTGGTAACAGAATCTGTAACTGTAAGTTCTTCATCTAATAAATGTGCAACTACCACTTATACCAGGTCTGCAAATCCTGACATGAATGAGCCGGAAAAAGTAAAAGTTTCCGAAATAATTCCCGGAGGAAATGTACATGTATATCCAAATCCTGCAAGGGACTGGGTTACAATTTATTTTGCAAATGAGAAGATCAATGAAAAAGAATTAAAAATGGTTGATTCATATGGCAGGTCTTATCCAGTAAAAATAAATAAGATAATGTTGAATGGGTCGGTAGAGCTTGATATCTCTGCATTATTGAATGGAATATATTTTGTAAAAGTAGAAACAGCTAGTGGTAACAAAACTATTTCGATCATAAAACAATAAAAAAAAGCTTATCTTTCATAGTAAGAACGCAATAAGAATTCCCTTTTCCGGGAATTTTTATTGCGTTAAATAACTTTAAATGAACTATAAGAAATTAATATTTTTCCTGGTATTATTTTGTACTTCACTGGTTGGGTTAAGTCAGGCTGCTCTTGAAAAAAGTGCTTTTGATCAGGATACTGCTTTGGTAAATGGTTTACTGAAACAAAGCAAAGGATATTTTACAGATTCGCCTGCAAGAGCAATAGCTTTATCTACAGAAGCTAAAGTGCTGGCAGAAAAGATAAATTTTCGCCAGGGAGTTGCATATGCACTCAAACATATTGGTATTACTTATTATTTCCAGGGTAAATATGTGGAAGCATTGGATAATTATACCCAGTCATTAAATATTTTCAAGGAAATAGGTGATAATGTTGGTATGGCCAATATGTATAGCAATATTGGTGTTATCTATTATGATCAGGGTGACGATGCAAAAGCACTTGAAAACTATCTCCAGTCATTAAAATACGCTGAACTCTCAGGCGATAAACTCAGAACGCTTACTGCATTGAATAATGTGGGCGGAGTTTATAATCAAAAACCGGCAACGCACGATAAAGCTTTACAATATTACTTAAAAGCTTTACCCATTTGTGAGGAATTAGGCAAACAAAATGAGCTGGGAGCTATTTCAGTAAATATCGGATCCATTTATTCTGATAAAAAGGATGTAAACAAAGCCATGTTATATTTCAATAAGGCTTTGGTGGCTTACGGAGATGAAGAAGGTAGTTTAAATGCTTATAATGCCATTGGCAAATTATATACCAATGAAGGGAAGTATGATCTTGCTCTGGAAAATGAGAACAAAGCTTTATCACTTGCTGAAAAGTTGAATGTAAAAATATCCATTGTTCAGTCGTTAAAAGGATTGGGAAATGTTTATGTAAAAAAAGGAGATAATAAAAAAGCAATTGAGTATTACCGGAGAGCGGAAATACCCGCCGTAGAAATAAGGGCAAATAATGAATTAAAGGATCTGTATGAGGAAATGTCCATGGCCTATGCAAACACATCAGATTTTGGAAATGCATTCAAATACCAGTCATTATATTCCAAGATCAAGGACACACTTTATAATACTGAAACAGATAAGAAATTAGGTGGACTTCAATTTGATTTTGACCTGCAAAAGAAACAAGGAGAGATCAATCTGTTAACCAAGGGGAAAGAATTGAGTGAATCACAGATTAAGAGGCAAAAGCTTGCCAAGAATGCGTTTGCAGCAGGACTGGTATTGGTGTTCCTGATTACATTACTTATATTCAGAAACTATCGTGCAAAAGTTAAGACGAATAAGATACTGGATGAACAAAAAGTTCAGATCGAAAACCTGTTATTGAATATTCTTCCTTCTGAAGTTGCAAAAGAATTACAGGTTAACGGACAGTCTACACCAAAGAACTATGAATCTGTTCCGGTAATGTTTACTGATTTTAAGGGATTTACTACCCTGGCTGATAAATTGTCTCCACAGGAATTGGTTGAAGAACTCAATGCATGTTTTATTGCATTTGATAATATCATTGGAAAATATAATCTTGAAAAGATCAAAACGATCGGTGATTCTTACATGTGTGCCGGAGGAATTCCATCACCTGATGAAAAACGGGTTTATAATATCGTTAAAGCAGGTTTGGAAATTCAGGAATATGTCAGCCAAAATAATAAACGCAGGACTGACAAAGGTTCTGAACCCTGGGATATCCGGATTGGAATTCATGTGGGTCCTGTAGTTGCCGGTGTGGTAGGAAAGAAAAAATATGCTTATGATATTTGGGGAAGCACAGTAAACATAGCCAGCAGAATGGAAAGCAGCGGTTCACCGGGGCAGGTTAATATTTCAGCAACAACTTACGACCTGGTTAAACATGAATTTGTTTGTATTCACCGTGGAAAAATATATGCAAAGAATGTAGGTGATATTGATATGTATTTTGTAGAGGGTGAAATAATATCAATGGTTAATTCAAATTAGCCCGTTCTAATAAAATAAAAAGCTATTTTGAATTAAACTACACGATATCAATGGAACTGTAAAGAATATAATTCATTATTTTATTACAATAATAAAAAGAATGAATTAAACTATTCAAATACTTCTGACCATAATTTTGCCTTGCCAGGTTTCATTTTATTAACAACAGGCTATTAAACCCACTCTGTCCATCCGGTTCACGATATGGGTTATCAATATCTTCCATCCACATTTTATCATCCAGGAAAAACTTGTACTGATATTTTCCGGCCGGTAACAAAGGGATCACAATTTTCCATAAACCATTCTTCCCTGGTTCCATCAGTAATACATCCTGGGCCCAGTGATTAAAACTTCCGGCTAACGATATCTGGTGAGCGCAATTGTTGTGAATGTAAAATTCTATGGTCTTCTTTTTAGGATTGATGTGTGGTGAAATAACAGGTTTCATAATTGCCTCCTTTTTTATTAATTTCAAAAAATGTATATGCTGTTTGTTTATATTTAATGGTTAATAGCATTCAATAATATTGGTTTAAGTTACAGCATTTGTTTTAAAAATACAATGATATAAAATAGCTGTTCAAATAATTTTTATCACTCCCATTAATTCGTCGAAAAATTAAATTATTGACTGTGCATTTTTTGTGCAGAAATGTTAAGAACAGCATTCAGATTAATTAATAGCTTTGCTAACACTTGATTATTTGTTTGCTTTTTTAAAAATGTCAGAAATACTTGCTTTACCATATTGGAGCGGTAGAAAATGCATCAAAGAAATTAATAGATAACCTTGACAGATATACAGATATAGTTCTTTATTTGATATTTTATTTTAATGAGCATAAGATAAAATTCTTAAAATTATGAGTACGTTACACAAAAGGTATGACTGGAAGAGGACCGTTTTTGTAGCTTCCTTAAACCTGACTTTTTTTCTTGGCTCCCAATCTTCATCTTTAGTTCATGAAGTTGATGCAAAAGAATTTGCAAAAGGAGTTATTGATACAACCCATCCGGTAGTTAATAAAAAGTACATAAGATCATTCGAGATCAATTCCGACTATTATTTCAATATCGCAAGAAGATAACTTTTCTATCTAACCCGCTTAAGATCCATTTTGCAAAGCTGTTGCCAGCCCGGATGTATTACCCGTCAGATTCATACTGGCGGGTAACCTTCAGTATTGGAATAGTTGCCATTTATTATTCATTCTGGCATGAAACTGTTATTCTATTCCATAAATATCCCATTGTTAAAGTTTATACAATGAAACACTAATGTCATTTGACTGACAATTAGGATTGTTTGGGTAAATTATTTTTGTCATCAATTAAATAACCAACATGAAATATTTATTTACTCTTTTTTTGTGTGGAATTGTATTCAATACTTTTTCACAAGATGTATTGTCAATTCGGAAAAAGCATTATAATCTTGATGAAACTCTTGCCATCAACGGGTATGACCCGGTTGCTTATTTCAAAGAAGGCAAAGCAATAAAAGGTAAAAAAGAACTCGGTACCGTAGTTTTTGAAGGTGTGAGTTACCGGTTTTCGAAAACAGAAAATAAAGAAGCTTTTAAAAAAACGCCTGCTTCATTTGAACCACAATATGGCGGATGGTGTGCCTATGCAATGGGAAATGACGGAACTAAGGTAGAAGTTGATCCCGAAACCTTTAAAATTATTGATGGAAAACTATATTTATTCTACAATAAGTTATTTACAAATACATTGAAAACATGGAATAAAAATGAACCAACACTTAAAAAACAAGCCGATGCAAACTGGCAAAAGATCTTTCATTAATAATATTCACATTTATCAATTAATATCATGAAACAAAATTATATTGCTATCATTACCTGGGTACTTCGTTTGGTTGCCGCTATTATTTTATTGCAAACGTTGTATTTCAAATTCACAGCTTCTGAAGAATCTGTTTATATTTTTTCAACGATTGGTATGGAGCCCTGGGGGAGGATCGGATCTGGTGTTTTTGAACTGATCGCTGCATTATTGATCCTGTTTCCCAGAACTACGTGGATAGGCGCATTGTTGGGTGCAGGAGTTATGTCCGGGGCTATTTTCTTTCACCTGACTAAACTCGGGCTTGTTGTTAAAAATGACGGTGGCCAGTTGTTTATATATGCCTTATTGGTTTTCATCAGTTGCCTGGCATTAATGATCATTTACAAGAATGATATACTGAAATTTGTAAGAAATATCATGAAAAAATAGATCCAAAAACTGAATATAGTTGTATCTAAGCTGTACAAATATTATAAAATCATTCTTTACATTATGAAAAAATATTTAATTATGTTGGTCGTGCTATATTCTTCTATGAATGTAATTGCACAAAAGAAAACTACAGGGGTTAGCAGGTTTGTTGACCTGGCAGGAACGATTGGCAAATCCCAGGGGACAATATCAGCTTCATTTGTAAACAATTGGAAACTAGGCAAACGAAAAAAATGGGAAGCAGGACTTGGATTCAGGTGGACGACCTATTTCGGTACTAAAACAGATTTTATTACTGCACCGGCAAAACTGGCACGAACCAATACAACACCATTTTTAATATTTTTTGCAGGACAGAGAACAGATTTTCATGATACACTTACTGTTCAAAGGCCTTTAACTCATTCTGCCAACATCAGTATCAATCTGGGATATCATTTTACTAAAAAATGGTACGCCGGGTTTAATATTGACCTTATTGGAATTACTTTTGGAAGGGAAAGTAGTGCTATCCTAACAAGTAATGGGTTTACAAAATTTGAACAAACTGCAAAACCTGCAGCATTCAATGTATTATTGACCGGAGATCATGACCGGGGTAGCCTGAACTCTGAATTTTTTGTGAAATACAATATAACACCAAAGTGGGGGGTAAGGGCTATTTACCAATTTGTATTTGTTGAATATAATACCAAAAATATTGTGCAAATTGCACCTGATGGGACAGTGAATGACAGATTTAGGAATAAAGCGAATACTTTTGGTTTAGGTATTTCTTATAATTTTTCAGGTTCAAAATAAAACATTAATCAGATCTTATGCAATTGAAATCTGCCATAAATAATACGCTTATTCAATTAAAGGAAATATTAGATCAATTGACAGATAGCGAATATTCAAAACCCAGTTCAGTATTATTCAATGCTTCAATTGGACAGCACGTTCGACATGTAATTGAATTATATGAGTGCCTCTACAAAGGGTATGAAACCGGTTCGGTAAATTATGAAGATCGGAAAAGAGATGAACGTATTGAAAATGATAAAAATTTTGCGGTTGAATTAATGGAAATGATCTCCCGGAATTTAGATAAAACCAATAAGGATCTTTTGCTACATTCCTGTTATAATGAAATGTCTGATGAATCAATCATGGTGGAGACCAATTATCACAGGGAATTGATCTATAACCTGGAGCATACAGTACATCATATGGCTTTGATCAGGGTTGGTATCAGGGAAGTTTCAGGTATTAATATTCCGGCAGATTTCGGTGTGGCTACTTCTACTGTTAAATACCGTAAAGCATGTGCACAGTAACATTTATCCCGGTAAAGGATCATTATTTTATCACTTCCAACCGTGATGAAAAACATAAACGCAGGCAAGCCCTTCCCCCGGAAATATATGAAGAGAATGGAATGAGGGTTGTTTATCCAAAGGATGCTGATGCAGGAGGTAGCTGGATAGCAATGAATGAAAAAGGTATTGCAGCTGTATTACTAAACGGTGCCTTCGAAAAACATGAAAGTAGTCCCCCATACCGGAAAAGCCGGGGTGTTATTTTTCTTGAGATCATCAACGCAAATTTTCCGGTTACATACTTTATGAAAATGGATCTTAACGGAATTGAGCCATTTACAATGATCATATTTGATAGTGAACTCTACGAATTCAGATGGACTGGTATTACAATACATTGCACACAATTAAAAAAAGATCAACCCTATATTTGGTCTTCAGCTACATTATATAATAAAACAGTTGTACAAAAAAGAGAAAAATGGTTCAGGAGATTTTGTAATAATAATCCAAATCCAACACAGCAGGATATTCTGAACTTTCACCGTTTTACCGGAGATGGTGATGAACAAAATGATCTCAATATGAATCGTGATGGTTTGTTATCAACAGTTAGTATTACCGGGATAACTTTACAATCCGGACAATTTGATATTAAGTATCTGGACCTGAAAAATAACAGCTCTCATGAAAAGGAACTGGAAATAGTGACTGCGGATCAGCTTTAGTTTGACATTTTTAATTTTCAGGTATGATCAATAAAATATTGGATAAGCCTTTCTTTATTAAATTATTTAACTGGGAATATTGGCCATTTCACATTGTATATACCCCGGTTTATTTTTATTGGTTATGGCTGGGTATCCGTAACCGTTCATTTTTCTTTTTTAGTACTTCCAATCCTACGATTAAGAACGGTGGGTTCCTGCTTGAATCTAAAAAGGAAATTTACGACCTGATGCCAAAAGAATATTACCCGGCAACTTTATTATTTAAATCCGATTCAATATTCTCCGATGTTCTTACTGAGATCATTCAAAAAGGAATGCATTATCCCCTGATCGGAAAACCGGATATCGGGATGCAAGGCAAAGCAGTGAAAAAAATTGAGAATGATGAAAACCTTACTGCATATATTCAAGCTTCGAAAGTAGATTTCCTGATCCAGGAATTTGTTCCTTATGAAAATGAAGTGGGTATATTCTATTACCGTTTTCCGGATAAGTCTGCAGGAAAAATTTCCGGGATAGTGCAAAAAGAATTTTTAGCCGTTACGGGTGATGGGTTTTCAACGATAGAAGAATTATTAAGAAAGGACAGGCGTTTTATTCTTCAATTAGAAACATTGCGTCTGACCGATGGAGATAGTTTTGATACAATACTGGAAGCAGGGAAGTGCCACATATTGGTTCCATATGGGAATCATGTTAGGGGTGCAAAATTCCTTGATGGCAGCAATTTAATTGATGAATCACTGACGAAGGTAATTGATGAAGCCTGCAAACAAATTGATGGTTTTTATTTTGGAAGGCTTGATATTCGGTACAATAGCTGGGAGGAATTGAAAAAAGGCCAGCGTTTTTCTATCATTGAATTAAATGGTGCCGGTAGCGAACCCACTCACATGTATGATCCAAAACATTCGATCTTCTTTGCCTGGAAAGAAATTATCAGGCACCTGAATATTCTTTCCCGTATCAGCCGTATGAACCGTAAATCGTATAATTTATCTTATATGAAAACTACCGAGGGTTTACAAATGTTCAGGGATAATAGCAAATACATTAAGATACTGGATGAATTTAAATTGAATATAGCAACAAGCAATTGAACTGTGTTCATTTAAGATCATTTTGCAGGCTACTTTAATGAAAATTTATATACGGTTGTTTGTTTGTATGTTTCTCCGGGCCGTAATATCGTATTCGGAAAAGATGGGTTATTCGGGCTGTCAGGATAATGTTGTGCTTCCAGGCAAAGTGCCGCATATTCGATTTCTACCTCAGCCAAGCCTGTTTCAGTGTTTAGTTTTCTAACCATATTACCACAATAGAATTGTAATCCGGGTTCTGTAGTGTACACCTCCATAAATCTGCCACTAACGTGGTCGTATAATTCAGCCGCTTTATTACGCGGGGTATTTAATACAAAGTTTATATCATAACCACCAGGAAAAGACCGGATATCTTTTCCTACTTTTTTTGCACTGGTGAAATCCAAACGATCATTTTTTACGTATGCCAATTCACCGGTTGGTAAAGATTCTGTATTCAAAACTGTGTACTTATCAGCAAAAATGATAAGCTCATGGTCGAGTATTGAAAGTGTTTTGCCTGCGGACAAGTTAAAATAACAATGACTGGTTAAGTTAACAGGTGTTGCCATATCTGTTTGAGCTGAGTATTCAATTTTTAATTCATTGTTATCTGTAAGCGTATAAACAACATCAACATTAATATTGCCGGGAAATCCTTCTTCAGTATCTTTACTTAAATACGACAATTTGAGGCCATTTATTTTTTCTTTGATTTCAACAGTCCAACATACTTTATCAAAACCTGTTATTCCGCCATGAAGGCTATTTCCATTATTATTTTTTGCCAGCAAATATTCTTTTCCATCTAATTCAAACCTGGCATCACCAATCCTGTTGCAATAGCGCCCAACGATGCTGCCATTATATTGATTGCCATTTTGAAGGTATTCATCAAATGAATCATAACCAACTAATACATTTCCCAGATTGCCCTGTTTATCTTTTGTTATGATCTTTGTAATAGTAGCCCCATAATTTAAAAAAGATACCTGCATTCCGTTTTTATTGGTAATGGTATACTCAATAACCGGTTTGCCCTCAAAAATTCCAAATGGTCTTTCAGTTATGCCAGGATTCATAATGATTTTATTAATCGTTTGCAAGATAATGGAAAAAGGAAATCAGATGCCTGATTTTTGTATTGTATATGATTAAATACATTAGCAGAAATTCAAAGCCATTTTAAATTTGTAAAAGCACGTATTTAATCTCTTTACTTATTAACATAGATTAGCTGATTTCAAATAAAAAATACTATTTTCATTTTCTGTTAAAGGTTGAATGATCAATGAATGATATGAAATATAGTGAGGAAGAACTGGTTTCGATGCTTAGAAATAAGGATCAGCAGGCATTTTCCTATCTGTATGAAAATTATTCTGCTATTTTAAATGGCACTATTTATCGTATGGTAGAAGACAGTGGCATTGCAGAAGATATTTTGCAGGAAGCATTTGTTAAGATCTGGAAAAATTTCTCATCCTATGACAGCAGCAAGGGGCGTTTGTTTACCTGGATGCTAAATTTAACCCGAAATCTTACTATTGATACATTACGCAGCAAGGGATATAAGAAACAACATTTAATCTCTTCTGATGAAAATTCCGTAAATAACTTTAGTGAAAATAGCAGGATAGCAGAAAAATATGATACCATAGGTTTAAAAAAGCAACTGGAGTTATTGAAACCTGATTTAAAATATATTATTGAACTTGCATATTTTAAAGGCTTTACCCAAGAGGAAATTTCAAAAGAAACACAATTGCCATTGGGTACTGTAAAAACAAGGATGCGTGCCGCTATTTTAGAATTAAGAAAAATATTACGATAAATAAACGTGGATAGTAACGATATCATATCATCAGGTATTTTAGAACTTTATGTTCTTGGCTTAACTTCTCCGGAAGAGAACGCAGATATTATGCGTTTAGCTAAACAGCATCCCGAAGTTTCCGCAGAAATAGAAGCCATTCAATTGGCTATGGAAAGTTTTGCTGCAGCTAATGCCATAACTCCCGATCCCGGAGTTAAAGAAAAAATATTTGCAAAAATCAATGAAGCAGAATCAACTCAATCATTTGCCAATACTAAAACTTTACCAATTGTAAAACCTGCCCCTGTTTATTCTATTTCAAGAAAATGGCAAATGGTTGCAGCAGCCTCTGTTGCAATTCTGATGATAAGTGCTGTTTTTAATTTTATTTATTTTGATAAATATTCCAAAGCTAATTCAAGCCTTGTTGAAACAAAACAACTTTTAGAAAAAGAGCAACAGCGGATCAATGAAATGAAGAATGACTGGGATATTGTAAGAGATCCGAACAGTTTATTGGTTTCTTTAAAAGGTATGGAAGCAAATCCAAATGCTACCGCCAAAATATTCTGGTTTCAACAAACCGGTGAAGTCATGATTGACGCCAGTAATTTACCCGATACACCTGAAGGCATGCAATACCAGTTTTGGGCAATTGTAGATGGCCGGGCTGTAAATGGTGGCATGATCATTACAAACGAAAAAGGTAAAAAATACCGCATGCAAAAAATGAAGTCTTTTGGAAAGGCACAGGCATTTGCCATCTCCTTAGAAAAAGCCGGAGGAAACGCTACTCCAACTGTGGTAGTGAGCATGGGTAAAATTATATGATACAGCAGCTTTATTTTTTTTCAAGTCAATATCTTTTGATTTTCACATTTATTCTCAAATTGGATAACACTGTAACTTTTTTTTGTAAGAAATCCTGATTAATTAAAATAGATCAGGTATAGCTATTTACATTTCCTGCCATTGTTCTTATTAATATTACGAGAATAATTACCAGTTATTAGATCTACTTTATCTATATCATTATTGTTTTATTTTATAAATTCTTTCCGTTTTCAATCCAACATTATAAGTTTCCCGTAAGTAAGGTATCGTTAACTCAAAACTTAACTTAAAAAACTTAATTAAAATGAAACGTAAAAATCTTATGCTGACAACTATTGTTGGTTTGGCATTAATTACCGGGGGGATTATTTATGCGGCTGATCACATTGATACACCGACTGTAACAAATCAACCCACCGACATTACAGATCTGTATGTATTTCGGGGTGCCGACCCGGCCAATTTGGTATTTGTAGCCAACAGTCAGGGCTTAACCAGCCCGGCAAATTCTGCGGCATTAAAATTTGATGCCAATACTGTTTTAGAATTTAACATTGATAAAACCGGCGATAATATCGAAGACCTGGTAATTCAATGCAAGTATGATGCAGCATCCAATAAAATGAAGATCTATGGCCCGGTTGCCCCATCTGTTAAAGGAACTAAAAGCAAACTGGAAGGATTTGTAACCGCTGAAGTTGCTGTTACTACCTATGGTTCATCAGCAGTTTCAGCCACAGGAGCATCAGGAATTAAAGTATTTGCCGGCCCCAGAGACGACCCATTCTTTTTCGACCTGAGCCGTTTCAAAGCCATTCTGGCCGGTACAGCTCCTGGTTTCTCAAATCCCGGTACAGATGCTTTTGCAGGTACCAATGTTTTGAGCATAGTAGTGGAAGTTCCAAAAACATTGATTGGTGCCATGGGTAATATCAATGTATGGTTAGAAACAAAAAAGAAAATATAAATTAAATCAACTATTAAAATTATAAACAATGAAATCAACAATAAAATTACTTGCAATTCTACTGAGTACTACACTGATTGCATTATCCTGTAAAAAAGATGACGCTAGTCCTATACCAACTGTTTATTATGAAATGCAGGATCAAATGGGAAGGCCAGCGATCAATACGGTGTTTAATGTATCAGCTGCAGATAAAGATGCATTTAATGTAACAACGCCATCTGCTCAGGGAGCAGCTTTCCAGGCAAAATTTCAGGCAAGGTTATTAGCCTTAAATCCAATGTATACAGTTAATGCATTAAGAGATGCATCAAATAATCCGATTTTTACAGCTTCAGTATTTTCTGGAGCACTCGCCACTGATGTATTGAATGTTTCTACCACAGGAGCAACAAAGTTTTTCACAACTACAACCGATTATCTAACCGGAAGAGGTTTGGCAGATGATGTTATTGACAACGAATTAACATTGATATTTGGTGGACCAACAGGTGGAAGTAATCCCACTTTAACCAGTGACAATGTAAATACGAATGATAAAACATTTTCTACAACATTTCCTTACCTGGCTAGTGCATGGTAAGATTGAATAAAATTTAAAAAAAACGGCGAAATTTAACTTCGCCGTTTTTTTATTTCAATAATTAAATACTTTACCAGCATGATCGATATGATACAATTTGTGTAATTATTAAGATTAAGTTTTCCATTGTAAATACCAATATCTTAAATCTTTAATGTTGCAGGTTATATTTTACCCGCATTTAATTAAGATTAATTGATTTTCAAGGGAGCTTTTGATCTGTCTTTTTATTCCACAAAACATCCTATCCGGGAAATTGATTTTTACGCTTATTCAAATAGTTAGTAGTTAGCAAAGAATAATTATTTTTTTTTAATAAATTTATTACAATTCTATTGTGATAAATTATGAGTGTTGGAAGAATTAAAGAATTACCGGCTAAGATCTGGCAATTCCTGAATATTTGTAACAGGTTCCATCCTTTCCTTATAAAAAGTGTATTAGTAAATTCATATCACATCGGGTTATGATTAAATGTGATTCATGTTTCGGGTATTAGTTACAATGAGAAATTAAAAGTATATAATTATTGGAAGTAACTGTTTTGTTTTTATTGCCATTTTTACAAGAAAATAAGTATTTGCAAACGCCACTTATAAAGATGCTGAAAGTATAAATAAACCAATTCAACTTATTTGTATTTGAACTATTTTACCAATATTTACTAAAAACCAGCTTTAAACTAATTCTATTAGTGCGGAGATTTCTTTACAGAATCCTGTATTAACTCTATAATAATGCAACGAGGAGTTTTCATTATTGCAAATAGATTTGCATTGGATTCATTTTCTAATGTAAAATCCTGGTGAAATTATAGCCAAAATGAAAGGAATAACAGCTGGCTTGTTTTTATTGGTAACGAAGTATGCTAAAAACTTTGATGGGAAATATTTAGTTTGCTAATTTGTCCAGGTCCTTTACTACTGAAGGATTCAGATCATACATGTTTTTACTTGCATTATCTAAATATTGCTTTGCATTATAGCCTTTCTTTATTGATAACATGAACTTTCCCATCCAATATAATTCCAGTCCTTCCAATGGCTTGCCTGATACATATTTTTGATAAATATGTAAGGCTTCATCTTTCTTATTATTGCATAGTAAACTCCAAACATACCAGGCATATGTTTGGGGAGTTCTTCTGTTTTGCAATTCCTTATTGGCAATAGCTTCAGCCAATAACGGTTTATTTAAAATACCCGTATATAACTGTAGCAAATATTTAGTGTACATATTACCATACAAAGGATCTGTTACTTTTTGTTCAAATGCGTTGGCATATTTTAGCGCTGATACCTTGTCATCCCTTTGTTCAGCCACGGCAATCAATTTAAACAATGGGTCCGGCGATTGTGTTTTAGTTGCCACAAATTGAAAGATTCTTTCTGCAAGGGAACCATTTTTATCTTCTACCAAAGCGATCCATCCAATACCCATAATGCTGTGCAGATCTGCAGGATCAATCTGAATACATTCAACAAAACTTTGGTAAGCTTTTTCCATTTTTCCTGCATGTAAAAAAAGGTCACCTACGTTCGAAAGTGCTGCCAATTTTAATCCTTTGTCCTGCCCGGCATTTTCAGCAGCCTTTTGCATCGATGTTATGGAAGAATCCAATTCTCCATTGTAATGCATCATTTTACTTTTTCTAAATTGATAGCCAAAATCATTCTCGATCTTTATATTTTTAAGATCCTCCTTTGCCTGTAATATTCTTCCCAATTCAAAATCGACATCAAAGGAAATTGCTGCAGATTCATATTTTTTTATTCCTATCACTTTGGCAAGAGCCAGTAGTGAATCAGCTTCTTTAAAACGATGCTGAAGAATGGCATGTCCAATTAACGATAATACCGGGCCGGCTTCTTTTGAATTGTAATCATTTGACAGTTTCAGTAAAAGACTGTCGGATATCGCTAGATCACTTATATTTCCTGAAAAATGAAATCTTTTAACCAATGCTGCTGCATATTTGGAAGTATTACTGTAGTCAGGTGTATTAGTTTGAATCCTGCTTTTCCAGAATTGAATATCTGCCTGATTATTTTTAATTGAAGATGGTATGTTGTAGTGACTAAATAGACTATCTACAAATGCTACAGAAACTATGGGTTCTTTATCTTTATTACAGGAGCTGAAAATTAATAATGCCATTAGAGCTTTGAGCAGATTATTCATTCCCATAATTTACAATTATATACGTTGTTTTTTAATATATGGATTGCCTGACATAAAAGTACCAGGAGATCTGACCGGGTACTTTTTTCTATAAGATCTAAATGTTAAAAAAACAAAGCAAATTTTACCCTGGCAAAAAATGGGGTGCCAGGTGTAAAATTCAATTCTGTTGTTTTACTTGTCTCGTTTCTCAATCTTGATGTAGTTGCAAACTGTGCTTCGTTCCACTTTGTATTCAGCATGTTCTCAATCGCTATGCCGATCTCATATTTGGGTTGAGTATAATTTACAGAAGCATCCAGTATATAGTAGCCTTTGGCAATAATAGAATTATTTTCATTGGCTGCCCTGTTTTTTATATATCGATAAGTAATACTTCCGTTAAAACCTTTTGTGGCTTTAAAAAACAAACCACCGGTACTGGTAACAGTTGGTGCCAAAGGAATATAATCTTCTCCTGATTTTTCACCGATTGCCCTTGGCCTGGTTAAATTCAGGTTCATATTGGCAAAAATATACTTTGAGAACTGGTAACGTGCAATTACATCAATACCTGCACGCTTCGTTTTGCCACTTGGTTCAATGTTTCCATCATCTCCCACATAAACAAACTCCTGGCTAAGATACAGGTGCCATGCTGCTATATTGATAAGAAGATTTTTTGTTGGTTTAATTATAATGCCTAAATCAAAGCCATAAGCTGCCGGCAATATCTCTTTGGCATCATTCGCTACTACAACCCTTGTATCATTGCTATGAAAACCTTTACCTGTTTTTACATAGAATTGCAATGTTGGGTTCAGTATATATTGAATATTTATTTTCGGGCTGAGAATGGATTTTGACTGAGCAGATTTTTGTAAAATATTTAGTTTATCAAAATAATTAAAATGAAAATAGTCTATACGTACTCCTGCATCTATTAACCATCTTCTATGGCTTATCTGTTTTTGCACAAATGCAAAAGCATTGGTTTCTTTAATATCGCCGAGCTTTATATTTCCAAGAAAGTTTCTTTTCACCACATTTGCCAGTTTACTATCTTCTGTAGCATCATGCCTTAAACCGGCACCGTAAATTGATTGTAGCGTAAATCTGCCTAAGGTATACTGTTTACTTATTTTTGACAGGAAACCAAAAATATTCCGTTGCTCAGCCTGGTTTATTCCATCCCCATTAATAGTATCGTTCAGGAAAAATGTAAAGTTGGAATACAGGTTGAATTTGTAACGGGAGTAATATGCCTGGTTTTCCCATAATGCGCCATTTGAAAATTTATGTGCCAATAAAAAGTTAGCATTATGCCTTTCTGTGTTGCCGCCTTCGGATGGGTCAATGCTTCCAAAACGGTTAATGAGGCCTTTGGCAACAGCCCTTTCCGGCACCTGTCCTGATGCATCCCATTTGCTGCTGAAAGATGAAATACTTGCTGTAAATTGATTACGGCTATTGATTGCAAGATTATATTTCCCAAATATATTGAATCGATTAAATAATTGTTTGTTTAAAGTAGGGCCATTAGAATAATTGAATTCACTGGCCAGCCAGACGCTTTGTTTGTCTTTATTTTTCTTGATGAGATCAATCATGACAAGCCCCCGGTAAGTATCAAAATTACCTGCCTCTATTTGAACCCTGCTGATTGGTATATTGGTGTAAGTGCCAAAGGAAACATAACCGGCAGTGTTTAAATTTCCATGTTGTGTATAATAAGGGCCGGCACCAAAATCAATTTTGTTAATGGTTTCTGGAATGATGAAGTGAGCATCTGCATAGCCCTGGCCATGTGCATGGCTTACCATATTTACAGGCATCCCATCTATGCTCACTTGTACATCAGTTCCATGGTCAGAATCAAATCCGCGAAGGAAAATCTGTTCAGCTTTTCCACCTCCGGCATGTTGAGCAATAAAAAGCCCCGGAACCAGTCTTAAAAGTTCCTGTGTGTTTTTTACAGGTTTTAGATCCAGGTCAATTTTTGTTAATGTACTGAATTTTGTAGCACTATTATTTTGAATTACAACCACATCTTTTAAATTTAATACATCAGGTTGCATGTCTATTTTCAGTTCCCGTTTACCATCATTTTTTAAAATAATTGATTTATAGCCTATAAAAGAAAATGAAATCGTTTCAATATTTTCTGTACATACAAGGCTGAAATTTCCATATTGGTCAGTGATTGTATTGCCGCCATTTAACAGGCCATTTGTTACTGTTACATTTTCAAGTGGTTGCCTGCAAACAGCATCGATAACTTTTCCGGTAATCTTATTTTGACAATAAGATGATTGCAATGCTATGGCGAGTATAGCCCAAATTGAGCTTATAATGAGTTTTTTATATTTTTTCATTAGTAATTATTATTTAAATCTTATTGAATATCTCTTTATAAGCAAAGCATGCATGGCTCAATGTCTGTAAGACAATAGCATAGGTTTATAAAAACGATGAGATATTTATCGCTTTTATTTTCACAGAAATTCAAACAAACTGTAGTTTGGGAGGGGGATAGTTATTGCTGATTGACCTTGAGAATAATTTAATGGTTTCTGGCCAAAATATTTTTTCTGCTTTATCGTAGCTAATAAATTTGTTATGGAAAGGAAGAAATGGATGATCATCGGTTGTATTTACTTTTTGAATACCTGAATGTCCACTTTCTTTACTTTCCTTTTTTGCTTCTTTTATCATTTCATAATGAACATGTTGCTTGCCATTTACCTTATGTACAGTGTTAATATGGTGATGAAAAAAAAGAACATGCGCTACAATATCACAAACAAAAGGTAGCGTTGGCTTTAAAATACTAAAAGCGTATGTTATCAAAAGAATAAACAGCAAACTCTTTTTCATGATAAACAGTAGTAAAAAGCAGTGATTGTGAAAAATATTTAACAGTATCTTATCTATATACGACTCATCCGGTAAATTGGATTTAGTTAACCAATCAAATAAATAAATACTTTTTCCAGGATTTAGTCAATAGGAGCGGGGCTATTATTGATTTTTTAGCCCAGGTTATTTTGTTACTAATGACTTTTTAAAAAATAAAGAAAAAGTTAAATCTAAAATCCACTTTTTGTCGTAAATGATCATGAGCTCAACAAATTAATTCTATTCCATATTGAAAATTGTTTCAGCGTTTACCTCTATAAACCACCGGACAACAGTAGCTTTTGCTTTAACAGGAATAAATGCAAATACTATTTTAATCAGAAAATATCCGGAAATCTTGTATCCCGGGAAAAACTAAACCATTATTAAACTTCCTGTAAAAGCACTTGAAGTTATTTTTCAACAAAAAAAAATTATTTATGAAAAAAAAATTTTCAGCAGCATTCTTATTTATGGTGATGTTGGTTAATACCACTGCACCGGTATTTGCCTCATCGCACAGAGAAGCTCCATTAATTGCAAACGATCCATTGGCAGATAACACTGATGTGTATGCCTTTCGCAGTCCTGATGATCCAAACAAAGTAACCATTATTGCCAACTATGTGCCTGGCCAGTTGCCACAGGGTGGACCTAACTATTACCAGTTTGGAGAGAACATCCGTTATGAGATACACATCGACAACAATGTTGCCACCAGGGGAGACGATATTGTTTATCGTTTTACTTTTTCAAAAACAAATGAAGATCCTACCACTTTTTTCAACATCAGGTTGGGTAAGCAAAACCTAAAGACAACCTATAAAATGGAAAGAAGTATGAATGGTGGCAGGAATTTCCAAACTGTAGTAAACAATGGTATCGTGCCTCCTCCTAATATCGGCCCACGTTCCATCAGTTCACCGGTTGGTCTTAATGCACCTGATTACAACACACTCATCAACAGTTCTATCACTACTGCGAGTAGTGGCGAGAAAGTTTTTTGTGGTCCTTCTGAAGATCCATTTTTTGTTGACCTCGGGGGAATTTTTGATTTAGGTGATGCCCCACGTACTACTGGTAGCGCAGCAACTGATGGATTGAAATGTTTGAATGTTTCTACTATTGCAATACAGGTTGATATCAGTACTTTACAGAAAGACAAAAAAGCGGTAAGTCAAGCCAGCAACATCCTTGATCCAAATTATGTCATAGGTGTATGGGCAAACGCAAGTCGTCAACAAATAAGTATCTTGAGAGAAGATGGAAAAGGTAGTATTAACTTAGGTCAATGGGTACAGGTTTCAAGGCTTGGTATGCCGCTTACCAACGAAGCAGTAATACCAATTGGTTTGAAAGACTATTGGAACTCTTTATCTCCTTATGAAGACTTATCTAAACTAAGCACTTTTGGAAAATATTTCTACAATCCTGAACTGGCTTTATATATGGATGATAGCTTCTTTGGTGGAGCAGTACCAGGTTTAGCACCACTTCGTATTCAAAGAAATTCTTTGGGTGCATTTGGCTTTGGTAACAACCAAAATGGCCTTTTCGGGTTAAAAGGTAATGCAGCTTTGAATGGTACGGCACTGGCTGAATCTGCATTCGGAGGTTTGTTACTTCCTGCGGCAAACTCACCCCGTTCTGTTGATCTCTGGCCTATATTTCATACAGGTGTTCCCAACCTGGCTCCTTATCAGTTGGCCACAGGAAAAGCGGGTAATCCATTGGCTGTTGGTAAACCTTTTATCAGCAATTTTCTTCCTAATGGCGGTGATATGCTTCGTCTAAACATGGCCGTTCCTCCAACGCCTAGGAATAGTAGCCAATTTAGCTCATTAGGTTTGGTACAGGCAGCCGTACTGGGATTAACAGATCCTGCATACAATGCTACTACTGCAATCCAGAATATTCCAAATATGGATGGCTTTCCGAACGGAAGAAGGCTGGAAGATGATGTTACAAGGATTGAATTACAGGCAGTAGGTGGTGTGGTATTGGCAGCGATTGGTTTGTGGTATGATGATTATATTCCTGGAACAACTCCAAGTCCGGTAACTCCAAACCTGTTGAATGTATTGACATACAGTACCGGTGTGGATGCAAACGATGTAGCTTTAAAAACATCATTCCCTTATGTGCAGGCACCTTTTGCGGGCAACTACATATGTCCGTGTAATGCTGGAAACAGCAGGACAAATCCAACCCTCAGAAGTTCTGTAAATACAGGTGGCCTGTCATTGACAGCTCCGGAAGTTTTTGCAAAAGTTTCTCCCAACCCGTTTGTCGACAATAGCATCATTACCTATCATATAGATGCTCCTGCTGCCATAAGCATTTCTTTGGTAAATGCAGAAGGACAGTTGGTAAAGCAATTGGTGAGCAAGAACCTTAAAGCCGGAACTTACACAGAAAAAATTGGTAGCAATGGATTAACCAGCGGTATCTATTTTATCAAAATTGTTAAAGATGGCGAAGTAAAACAAACCATTAAATTGGTAAAAGGATAATCACTTATACTAAGGCTGTTTCAACGATTGGAAGAACTGGAAAGGGCAGGAAGATTTACCCTTATTGGTCTTATTACATATTGTACCTCTTGTTGGGCTCGCATGTAAAGAATCCACATTTTTGAAACAGCCTTTTTAATGCTTTAAAACAATGATACTTTGATTTTTAAAATCAAATTAAAACAACCAAAATGAAAAATAAAATACTTTATATATCACTCTGTATCCTGTTTATCAGCTCTGTTGGCTTTATTGTTATTAAGTACAAGCATACTGAGTTGAAGAAAGAAACATCTGTTTATGGTTTACTTCCACGAAAAGGTATGCTAAACAAAACAGATGAATGGATCAACACTAAAAAAAGTGTTGACATTCTCCAAAAGAAAATTGCATCAAATGCTGCCGACACAAAATCCATGATAGCGCTTGCTAATTACTTTATTCTGGAAGGAAGAGCCACCGGCAATTATGCATACTATGACAAAGCAGCGATGAAACTTGTGAAAGATATTTTGAAATTAGATGCAAATAACTTTGAAGCATTAACCCTTAAATCGCTTGTTTACCTGAGTCAGCATCATTTTGCAGATGGGCTGGCAACAGCACAACAAGCCAGGGACATGATTCCTTATAATGCATTTGTACATGGGATATTAGTGGATGGTAATGTGGAAATGGGATATTACGATTCGGCATTGGCATGTGCTCAAAAGATGATGGAAATAAGGCCCGATCTGCGTTCCTATGCAAGGGCATCTTACCTCAGGGAAATTTTTGGAGATTATCCCGGAGCCATTGAAGCAATGAAACTCGCAATTGATGCAGGCGTTTCCGGTGATGAAGCCACCGAATGGTCCAGAATACAACTGGGCCACTTATATGAAAATATAGGTGACCTCAAAAATGCTGAAATGAATTACCAGATTGCATTGAACGAAAGGCCCGGTTATATGTATGCGTTGGCAGGGATGGCTCACTTGGCCTTGGCTACCGGGGATTACAACAAAGCAATTGATTATTATCAGCAGGCAGCAAAGGATGCCAATGAAGGTTCATTTAAAGAAGAATTGGCAACCGTTTATTTTTTAGCAGGGCAAAAAGAAAAGGCAATTGAATTAACAAATGAAGTCATCAATGAGTTGGATAAGAATGCAAAAGCAGCTAATACAGATGAAAGTATTGGCCATTATGCCGACAAAGAATTGGCCTATGCCTATTTATCAATCAACAAATATGATAAAGCACTGGAACATGCCATACAGGAATACAACCGCCGCCCCAAAAACATTGAAGTGAATGAAACGGTTGCATGGATGTATTATAAAAATGGAGAAGCGGCTAAAGCCTTACCTTACCTGAAAGTTGCATTAATTACCAATAGCAAAAATCCAACGCTCTTATGCAGGTCGGGATTAATTTATGCAAAAAACGGTGATATAAACTTTGCAAAAAAATTATTACAGGAAGGTTTGCAAAGTAATCCGAATATTGATGAAATGTTGAAGGCAGAAGCTATACAAATGGCAACGAATCTGTAATTATTAAAAAATAGTATTCATCATAAAAATGATTCCATGTATTATCCTGCATCATCTATAATTAAAAAATTATTCCTGCTAACGGGGATATTGTTATCTGCACAATTTCTTTTTGCACACAGCATCAACTATGATTTAGAAAATGCACCGGCTAAGGATGTGGTTTGGTTTTATACCAAGTTGGGATTCACACATATTATACCACAGGGTTTTGATCATATACTTTTTGTTACCGGCCTCTGTTTATTAAGTACCAAAATAAAACCAATGCTTTGGCAGGCCACTGCATTTACCGTGGCACATTCCATTACATTGGCGCTTAGCATGAAAAATATTGTTGTAGTGCCAAGCCCGATAGTGGAACCCATTATTGCGTTGTCGATCGTTTTCGTTGCGGTAGAAAATATCCTTATCAGCAAATTAAAAGCATGGCGTTTGTTACTGGTTTTTCTTTTTGGTCTCATTCATGGAATGGGGTTTGCCAGTTCATTAAACGAAATTGGCCTGCCGAATGGAAAGTTTTTTACATCCATTCTTTCTTTTAATTTAGGCGTAGAGTTTGGGCAAATGGCAGTGATAGCAGCAGTTTTTTCCCTGTTCATTATTCCATTCAAAAACAAAACCTGGTATCGGAAAAGAATCGTCTATGGCTTGTCCGCAAGCATTGCCCTGGTTGCAGCTTACTGGGTTGTGGAAAGAGTTTTTTTAACTACGTGATAGTATAAATGACAAAGAATATTAATTGGAAAATATTAAATCATCTCCGTCATCTTTGCCAATTGTACCAATGCGGTGGTATCTCTTGCGCCCAGCCTTTCTATCATATTACTGCGGTGGTTACCAACCGTATTGGGGCTGATAAAAAGCTGCCTGGCTATTTCTTTTGTATCAATATCTGCTGCTATCAATTTCAGAATTTCTTTTTCCCTTACACTCAACAGGTCATTTTTTGAAAACTCCTTATCATTCGAATGAAAGGTTTGTACAAATTGTTTTTGTTTTCCATAAGCAAATCTTATCCAGTAATAAGGAAATTCTTTTTTTATCAGGTGGTGAATATTCTGCACATAATTTAGGGTGTACTTAAAATTCCGTTGTTCATCAACCTGTATCGGCATACCCTGCGAAAAAATGCAAATGGGTTTTCCATCCAGGCGGGTAAAACGCATGCAACTATGATGAATCTTCATGTTGACTCTTTCAGTAAATGGAATTTGTAATAATACCTTAGTAAACCAATCTACCGATTCATATGGAAATTGTGCGTATTCTTTATTTAATAATCCAAGTATGGATATCATACGTTCCTGCATGGTACCGCCTGGTAATGGCCCCCAAAATTCCATGTGGCCTACTTCGAGTTCAGGCGCAAATGTTTCATGATTGAAAATAGTGAGGTGGGTATCGGTTCCTTTGATCCCCTGCAAAAGAAATTCCAGTTCCTTTAAGTAAACTTCTCTGCCTTCAAGGCTGTCTTCGGTAAAAATATATTGTGATAGCTCCGCAACAGTATTATAAATGGCTTCACTTTTTTTTAAGCCAAGCAGTATTTCGTTGTTTAAAATATTGGGCATCAATTAAAGTTTTATCCCGGAGATTTATACACTTTTTATTTTTTGAAGATAAAACAAATAAACAATGATTGCGAATTTACAATTTGGACAATCAACTGATTTTGGATTATTTTACTTTATCAATAACATAATGCTTTTTTCGTTTAATATTCGCCATAATCATATCTCAAATTGTTAAACAAAATAAGCTGTCTATAAATTCCGGATTTTTTCAGATTTAGCGAAAGCATAGTATTATTATCTTATTGTTATTTGTTTGAAACAGTACTCAAATTATTTCAGCCATTTTAGCCAATTGAACCAATGCAGTGGTATCCCTTGCACCAATTCTTTCAATCATATTGCTTCTGTGATGGCCAACCGTAGCGATACTTATAAAGAGCTTTTCCGCTATTTCTTTGGTATCAAAGTCTGCAGCAATCAACTTTAATATTTCTTTTTCCCTTTGAGATAATAGATCTTTTGATGAATATTTTTTATCTGCAGAATGCAGGGTATGTACAAATTCCTTGTTGGCACCATAAGCGATCCTTATCCAATAATGAGGAAAATCTTTCTTAAAGAGGTGATGTACGTTTTGCACATAATTGAAGGTGAAGGTGAAATTTCTTTGAGCATCATAATGAATGGGCATGCCTTTGGAAAAAAGACAAATGGGAGAATCGTCTAAACGAACGTACCGTATACCACAATGAAAAATGGAAACATTTATCCTTTTCTCAAAAGGTATTGCTGCTAAGGTTGCCTGGAACCATTCTACAGAGTCAGTAAAAAAAGAAGCATAATTTTTATCCAGCAGCGACATGATCTGTACCATTCTTTCTTCTTTGGGTACTTCAGGCAAATCGCCCCAAAATTCTTTTTCGCCAACTTCCAATACCGGGGAATAATTGCTGTGGTTAAAAATTCCGATCACCGCATCTGTTCCCCTTACTCCCCGAAGCAGGAATTCAGCTTCTCTCATAAAACTGTCCTTTTCTGCAATTTCATCTTGTACAAAGTAGTTTTCACTCAAGTCAAGCATTTTTTTGTAGAGTATTTCAGCATCCTGCAATCGGCTATAACTTGTTTTCATCACGTTTAAAAAGCTTGATTTTATACTAAAAATAGTGATTGTAGACTTTATTTCCACTGAATCTTCCGATTCCTTTCAGGTTAAGTGCAGGATAAAAAATAGCGATAGTCACTATTGGGGGTGCATTGTAGTAAACATAGTTTTGAAAATGAAAATATGCTGAAAGTAATGCTATTAGTATTCAATAAACATAAAGATAATGTATAACGATAAACTTCCTGAACAAATGGCAAAGTCATTCTTGAATTGCAGTAACAGGAAAGATTTTGAATTCCTGTATGATATGTTTTCTGCAAATATATATGAAGCAGTTTATGCAATTGTTGATTCAGAAGAAAAAGCCGAGAGAATACTCAGCGATACTTTTGTATCCATTCGGAAACAACAATTTGATTATAACCAAAATTATGTAGGCATATTTACAATATTGCTCCGTATTGCTATCCAGCTTTCATATGATGAGTTTAAAGATAGCGATCCCAAAAAATTGGTATATCAAAAACTGGGAAAAAATATTGGTATTCCGGCTTTTCAATAAAACTCTGAAAAAAACGACGATACTCTTTTTATTAAATGAGCCTTTATATAAACAAACAAAATATTTTCTCATGATGATCTCAACCCAATCAGTTAGCCAGTATTCATTTTACACTTTGCCTGCCAGGAAAGCTTATACTTCAACTACAGTAAAAGTTCCGATAGATAACTTATTGAATTTGTTGCAACAAAAAAGTGAAAGAGGTTTTTCCCAGCTGTATGATAATTATGCGGATGCATTGTTCAGTGTTACATATCAAATAGTAAAGAACAAAGAAATTGCCGAGGATCTGTTGCAGGATATATTTGTAAAAATCTGGAAAAAAATAGATACCTATGATGAAGCCAGGGGAACGCTATATACCTGGATGTTGAATATTGCAAGAAATACGAGTATTGATTTTGTTCGTTCACAAAAAAACCGGTTTTATCAGCATTTCGTACATGATGATATATTGCTGAACGAATCTTATCAACGTGGTAATAATATTGAGAATGCTGATCATTTGGATTATATTGCCATAAAAAATAAGGCAGCAAAACTTGATCAAAAATATGCAGATGTAATAGATTTGATTTATTTTGAAGGATATACTTATGAACAGGTAGCAATTATATTAAATTTACCCTTGGGTACAGTAAAAACAAGAGGTCGTAACGCGTTGACTATATTGAAAAATGCATATAAATGAATATTGAAGAATATATTAGTAGCGGAATTCTTATGGATTATTGCCTTGGATTGATTACAGAAGAAGAGCGTAACAAAGTAGAACTGGTATGTAAGGAATTCCCGGAAATTGCTGCTGAATTATCATTGTTGCAAAATGGCCTGCAACAGTATGCTATTAAAAAAACAAGCTGGAAAAAGGAAGGCCTCAAGAAAAAGATCTGGGATACTATTGATAAAACAAATAAAGAAGACAAGGATTCATAATTTCACCCCCTGTTTGAAAATCCATTCCAATGGCAGGTATATAATGGTTCTGTTTTTTGAATTTCCCTGGCTATGTAGATTATATAAGTATATCAACTTTCCATTAACATATATGCAGGAAATATATAAATAAGAAGCCCCTTTATTAAGGGGCATCTAGTTTTTTTCGATCAGAACGTTTTTGATAGGCTCCTCATAAAAGCAATATCCATTCTAATGTCATACGTGCAAATAGCAGCGCAAAATATTAACGCAAGGTTTTTTAAAATATTATGTATGGTTTAAAAGAAAATAATAAATTATTGAAAATACAGCATTGGAACATCAATTAAATTAAAATTAGTGCAAAGAAAGATGTCTATCAAATAGACCTGCCGGTGTCAGAACGTTGATAAGTAAATTGGAAAGGGATCAGGTTATAGTAACACAAAAGGGACTTTAGTTATAAAGTCCCTTACAGTGGAGCTGCAGGGAGCACATTAAAGTCAATTTAGGTCTTTCATAAAATCCTCTGATAATAATAAAATTAATGTACAATTCAATACTGTATAGCTTTTCAGCAATTTTTAACTATTTAACTAAATTGAATGAAATGGAAACAGATGGTACAATTGTGGGCTAAATGTGGGCTAAATGTGGACTAAATTTTGGGTTAATGATTATCTTTGACCAATGGCCACAATCAATTTCTTTATTCAAAGCAATAATAACCCTACAGCAATATATATCAGATTTAAAGAAGGGCGCAGTTTTGATGTAAAGGCTAAAAGCAATTTTATAATTAATCCTGTTGATTGGAGTGATACAAAAGGTCAGCCCAAAAATTTAAAAGACGAAACTTCTAAAAAACTGAATGCCAACTTGGTAAAATTAAAAACGGATCTACTTAACTATTATAATAACTATCCAAAAAAAGATTCTATAAATTCAACATGGTTAAAAAACTTTATTAATCCTATTGAACAATCCGATACTGTACCTTCCCGGCTAATTGAATACTTTGATTATTATGCGCTACATAAAAAAAGCAGCATGCAACCGGCATCCTATAAAAAACTATTTGTTAATAAACATTTACTCGAACGTTTTGAAAAAGCTTCAAAAACGACTTATCAGATAAGTGATGTAAATGCTGATTTCAAATTACTGTTCGAGGCCTATTGTAAAAAGGAAGGTTATGCTGTAAATACCATCGCTAGGGCTATTAAATTTATTAAAACGATATGTTATCATGCTCAAAGCAATGGTTTAGCAACACATTTTCAGCTTAATAATATAAAAGTCAAAACTGAAAAAGTAGGGAAAATATTTTTAAATCCTGAGGAGATCGATCTGATACAAAAAGCAGATATTAAATTAGAACACTTAATAAATGCAAGGGATTGGCTTGTGATCAGTTGCGAGACTGGGCAAAGGGTATCTGACTTTATGAGATTTACAAAAGAACAAATTCGTTATGAAGGCAACGTTCCTTTGTGTGAATTCACCCAGGTAAAAACAAATAAGATAATGGCGGTGCCGTTAAGCAAGAAAGTAAGAGCAATATTAGCAAATAGAGACGGCAATTTCCCCAGGAGAATAAGCGATCAGCGTTATAATGAATACATTAAAGAAGTATGTGAGGCAGCAGGTATAAAAACAAAAATAAAAGGGAGTAAGATGTTGAAGAAAACCAAGCGTAAAGTGAGTGGGCTTTTCCCCAAGTATGAATTAGTAACATCCCATATTGGAAGAAGATCATTTGCTACTAACAATTATGGTGAAATTCCCACTTCACTATTAATAAATGTAACCGGACACACAACTGAAGCCACGTTTTTGGAGTACATTGGTAAAACTGAAACTGAAAAGGCAAAACAACTGGCAGCTTATTTTTAATTTATGAATTGAATAATCAATGGCAGCAAGTAAAAAATATAGTTACAAAGATTGGTGGGATAGAAAAATATCCTTCAAAAATGCAACATTATTCTCCGAAGGAGAAATAAAAGAACATAATCCACTTCTTGTTTCCTGGGATGAGATCAAAACAGAAGATAAACCTAAAATAAAAGAGAAACAAAAGGAAATATTTAATACTGAAGTAAATAAGACGATAAAAAAATGGAAAACTGATTTTACAAAAACATATAGAATATCTAAGGCGAAACCTTTACTCCTAAAACGTGAATTACATAGATTTGAAGCCATCATGTATGACCCAATACACTCTACTAACAATTCAACAATTTCTTTTGATGGGATTCTGATACCAATTACTTCGCTTTTGGAGATTAAAAATTATATTGAAAATACAAAAATTAATGGGGCTTTACCAGAGTATGATTTATTTCATAGTCATAGTTTTAATACCAAAAACCACATATTTCCCCACATATTTGCAGAATGCTGTTGGTTGTATGTAGAATGGCTTAAAATATATTTAAAGCCTAAGAAAACTAAAAAGAGGCAGCAAAGTCCACCCTTATCCGAAATTCCGGCTGAAGAAAGCAGTGTTAAAAATAGTAATGTTGATATTGTACCAGACAACCCTTACCCAGTTTATTTTAAAAATGGGTATGCATACAATATGTTTTTGGAATTGCAAATATTAATGGTAAATCAAAATACAAATGTTGCTGATTATGGTTCCATCTTTCATAAAATGCGGGACTCAAAACTAAAGGCAATTCATATACATATTACCCAGTACACCTTTATTGAATTTTTAAGAAATGAACTTAAGGTAGATATAAATGGGAAGAGGCTACCATATAGAGATCCAATAAAAAATCGTAAAATATTTGCAAGCATATTAGAGAAATACAAGAACAACATTATAAGCAAATAAACTTCTTATAGCTTTCTATAAAAATTGATCCAATATTAAACTCCAAAAGATTTGTCTCACCAATGTGATTCGATATCTGTACCAAAATGATTCGATACCTATACATAAATGATTCGATAAGTGTCACTATAATGCAATAATGCATATTAATTTTGGAATGACAAATTAATGTCATTTACAAATGATTACATCAACACTTATAAATAATATTTCTGCAGAGAATTTGTATTCCCGGCTTGATGAAATTCAAGACCAGATCAAGCAACTTGCGAAATCGCTACACCCCAAATCTGTTGATGAATACTTAACTCGTAGTGAAGCAGCTGACATGCTTAAATGTGACATCTCCACCATCCACAACTGGACTAAGAAAGGAAAACTTATAGCATATAAAATAGGAAACCGTGTATATTATAAACGGAGCCAGATTGAATCTGTAATGATACCATTTTAAACTTTAAATAAATACTAATGAAAAAACAAATCAAAAGAATCTCGAAAAGAGTATACCCGAATAGAAAATGTAAACAATGTACTTCAGAATCTGTATCACATGATGGAATCAAAAAACAAGGAGGTAGCCATGTCAATTAAAATATGTCTTAAATGCAAAAGGCTTTATAGAAGCCCTCACGGCAATAGTAAATATTGCGAGGGAAAAGATTGTAAAAAAATTACTAAAAGTGAAAGGCAAACAAAAAACTATGTGATAGGGGATGATGCCAAAAAGTCTATACAGCAAAACCATAAGATCTTTACTAACCTTTTAGGTGAAAAAGACTCGGACGAATTTGAGCTGTCACCGGTAATAAAAATGGGGTTTGATCAACATGGATTTTTTACAAATTATCTTAACAAGGATACCCTAATGCGTTATTACCGTGTGCATAATTTTTACTTTCACATAACATCAGATAACCCACAAAAAATTCAAATATGGAAAGCATAGATACAATCATAAGATCGTCTGTTTCATACGGACCTAGTGATATGGCTTCGGAATTAAACCCGGGTATATCAATGAATAACCTTCCGGGTAATAACAAGTCTTATATCATATATTATATAATAGGAGGGGCATTGATCGCTGCGGCAGTTTATTATTTATATAATAAAAATAAAATTAGTGGTGCCAATAATGTTAAAGAAGAATTGTAAAGACCTTAATAATGCCTTGATTAAACAATGTTAAAATGTGTTTTAATGAGCTAAGTGCTAATTATTGTGCAGACCCTTCGTTACTCAGGCAATAGCCATATTATAGTAATATATTTGGGTAATTTTGGGTAAATTTATGGGTATGATAAATATAACTAGCTTAAAAATAACCCAACAAATTTTGGCCCTTATTTCAGAAATTGATGAGTTTAAGAGTGCCTGGCGTGCTTTGGGTCAGTTAGCCCCGGAAAAACTCACTTCTTTAAAAAGGGTGGCTACCATTGAAAGTATTGGTTCCTCCACAAGGATAGAGGGAAGTAAACTGACCGATCAGGAAGTAGAAATATTGTTAAGTAATCTCCACATAAAAAAATTGGGAACACGTGATGAACAGGAAGTAGCAGGTTATGCAGAAGTAATGAACACGATCTTTCAGCATTACCGGGATGTTCCACTCACAGAAAACTACATCAAACAATTTCATCGGGATCTTTTACAATATAGTGAGAAGGATGACTGGCACAGGGGAGAGTATAAAAAAAACAATAACCATGTGGAGGCTTTTGATAGTGAAGGTAAAAGTTTAGATATTGTTTTTGAAACTGCTAGTCCGTTTGATACAACTTTCCGTATGCAGGAACTGATCACATGGACAAACGAAGTTTTGGAGAAAAAAACACTTCATCCTCTTTTGGTTATTTCCATTTTTATTGTAGAATTCCTGGCTATACATCCTTTCCAGGATGGTAATGGAAGAATATCCAGAATATTAACCACATGGCTGTTACTTACTACCGGATACGCGTATGGTCCATACAGTTCTTTGGAAGCCGTTATTGAAAATAATAAGGAAGGGTATTATCTTGCTTTAAGACAAACACAGGGTACATTGCAAAATAATGAACCAAACTGGCAGCCATGGATCTTGTTTTTCTTAAAAGCGAACAAACAGCAGAAACATCGTTTGGAAGTGAAACTGGAACAGGGAAATTATTATTGGGATAGTTACCCGGATTATCGATAAAAATTTCAGAACTGGCAAAATCCAGAGGCCATATTACCATTACTGATATGGTAGTGTTAACAGAAGCCAATCGTAACACCATAAAGAGACATTTGGAAGCATTGGTTAATGATAAACACCTTATAAAATATGGGGTTGGGAAGGGTACATGGTATCCAGTAGTTTAATTCAATGATCCGCCATTTTTCAATTGTGTTTTCAATTATATCAGCTTGAATTTGGACCAGGTTCAGCTACTTCTGTCCGACTAATTTGAATGTGAAATTATTTTTTGATCTACGAAAAGTATTAAAAGAAATTAAAATTATTCTCAATGAAATAAAGGCGACTAGTAAACAGGATTATCTCCGAACGGAGTATGATAATTTCAGCCGGGTGTTACATAACTATACTGACATAAAAAGTGGATTTACAGCCCGGAAGGGTATGCTGGAGCAAAAGCTGGAATAAACTGAAATTAATCCGTTATGAATTTCGTCAATGATGGAAAGCTTCTTGTCGAAACTTACTTTTTCGTAGCCTTTTTTTGGACAGGCTTGTTTTTTTGTAGTGGCCATAGTTTGCTAAAAGTGTTTAATTTTTAGTCAACCTATTTCAGGACGATGCAAAAACGAATATTGCAGTCAACGTGAGGGATTTGCGAAGACCGGATTAGAATTCAGTTCGCCCTATGCAAATGCCTATTAGTGATCTGACCATCCGATAACTGAAGTACAGTAGCGATATGTTGCAGAATTTACAATGTCCCGCCGCAATTTTGCCAATGCATTGCAGAAGTTATTAAATTCAATTTACTACTAGCTTTTCTTTGTAGTAATGCGTCGAACCAATTTCTGCAGATTTAGAGTTATAGTTTTCTTCAAGTTTGAAGAGAATATTTGACATTTCTCCTGCTAAAACTGTGAATGAAGCATCCTTGTAATATATTGTTCCTTTGGTACTTTGTAACTTTGTGATACCCCTTATTGTAATAGGATTTGAGCAAATATTCCGAAAACCTTCGATTATTTCTGTATGGCTTTGAGTTTCTACATAATAATCTAGTGTGCCAATCGGTACCCCTTCTGAAGTATACTTCATTTCGCCAATAACCTTTTCTTTGCGACCAGGAACAGTAGTAATTATTTTATCTCTCTTTAAACAATTATAATTACTCGTATTTATAATTGATTTCTGAGATTTAGATACTTCCATAAATGAATTTTTAATTTTTATTTCAAATAATCGATCTTCTTCAATTTTATTTTTTGCGTTAATTATTGTTTGTAGAGAATCTTCAATTCGGTTTTTGCGAATATTTTCAACTGTAGTGATTGCTTTTTCGGCAGACCTTAGATTTATAAATTGAAAATCTTTTAATGTATATTTATAGGATAATCCATACGTTTTAAATCTATTTGCTTGGTGATAATATTCAATATTTAAATTCATATTAATGTTCCCATTGTCTTGGGCATCAAGTTCTATAATTCCTTTACCGCCCCCAGATACATAAGCGTCTTTACTTTGCTCTATTGGGACATCTGTTAGCCTGCCGTATTTGGAAATTCGGAAATTAATAAGCCTAAAACTTTGAGGATGTTTATTTATTATTACAAAGGGCTCATTGATTTCCAAATCAGCATAATAGTCACCAAATATCAATATTGCTTTATCTTTATATCCGCTTAATATAACAAGCGAATAAACCTGTGAAGTCTTTGGATTTTTTCCATTAAAAATTTCAACTTCAACAGTTGACATTTTTGGATAATTTCTTAAATTTCCTTCATTATTTTTTATCACTCTATCCCACATAGGAAAATAACCTGGTGGATATTCTCCTGATATATCTAATAACAAGTTCTTGGTAATCTCTACTCTCGTCAAACCATTTTTTAAAATAGTAGTTTGAAATTGAGTTTGCGATTTAATAAAATTTGAAACCAATATTAGAGAAACAGTAAAGCCTATTACTAAAAATTTATTTTTCATTTCGTTTATTATTGAAATACTGAGTAGCGAAATAAATAATTATTTCATTAGATTTAATTTATGAAGATAATTGTAATTATTTAAATTAAATACATGAAACGTCCTGAACTTTAAATGCAGAGGATTGCCTCAAGATTTTCGAAAATTGGCCTGTGTCATATTTGTATCTAACATGTGTATTTACGTAATCCTAAATTAACCATATTCGGTAATTCATACAAATTATTAAAGATAGCTGCAATGATTTAAATATTATTTCGTAAAAGCATGAAAATTCATCTAAAATGTATTTCCGATGTCAATTTAAAAGCAAGCTGTATTTCTTGCGTAATTGCAGTTGATAAATTGTACCCGTCTAAAAAAATGAGAACGTGATTTGAATCATTCTCTTGAAGGCTGATGTATTTTAGTTGAGAAATTGAAAGAACAATGAATTTCGTTGCTGGATTTGGGATATCTCTTCCCAGAAGAGATCGATTTGAAAGGTTGTCATAGTTGGATATTTGATAGCAAAATTAGTTTGGGGGATTAAATTATTAAGGGGAAAATCAATATGAAAATGTGTTTTTTTTCTTCCCAAAAGGGAAGGCTGGCCGGGGATGACCGACCAACCTTTTTAAGTAAACCAAACTAAGCAGGTACAATACGATGCTGCCAGGCAAGATGAACATGGGCTACACCATTTACTACAGGACAATGATACACTACATAAACGTACCGATCATTTTGGCAACCTGATGTAACGAATGAAACCCACTTAGGCCGGCGACGGCCCGGGAAATTTGACAATGGAATATTTGTGAGACCAATGCCGAAAGAAAATGATACTGACATAAACCTACATTTTAAAAGAAAAAATAAAATACCTGCAGGATCATTAGCACCGGCTGCCGGGGCTAACTTGCAGGATATTTTATTTTTTTGAAATGGAGGGTAGGGTAGGATTTTTTTTGGTGCAGGTTAAATATTTCTTAGATTACCCGATTGTGTATTGAACTAATTGGATATTATATGTGTACATACCTATTGTACCAGTTGCAGACTGGTAAAATTAAATGCCCCAAGTGATCCCCTTAACATAATTATAAATACTTAGCTTATGGGAAGGAACACTGAGCCAGAGGGGAATTGGATAAAAAAATAAAATCACCAAAGGCTTAAAAAAACTGTACTACTTAACTATCATTTTCTTTAATTCATCAATCTGCTTTTGTTGTTGCAATACATACAGTGTAAGCTCCTCTATCTTTTCCAATAGTTTTGCATTCATATCTCCCAGTTCAATCCCATTTGCAGCTACTTCTTTTGCTGTTGGTATATTTGGCAGGTGCTTGTTTGTTTTAATGAAAGTCTCAAGTTCATCAAGCGGTTTAAGTTGATAATCTTTGGCAAAAACATGATCTGCCCAGTTATTACTAAGAGCTACCCAAACACTATCACTTAAAATCCCGCCGAGTACATTAAGGGTACGAGTTCCTTTAAATGTGTAACCATTTGGTTGTTTATTGCCAAGCAATAGTTGTCCGGTTAATATATCACCATAAATAATAGTCTTGTTAGAATCATTACCTATATATAGTTTATCACTTCCGTTTTCATAAAAACCAGCACTTTTACCTATGTAGATATTGCCACTTCCAAAACTGTTCAATCCAGCAGAATCACCTAAAGCAACATTATTATTACCATTTTGATTAAAATAAAGTGAATTACTTCCTATACCAACATTTGTATTACCATTATTACTATTTCTAAGTGTGTTACTTCCAATGGCTACGTTTGAATTTCCACCACAATCCTCAAGTGCATTTTGACCTGTCGCAGTATTATAGTTTCCAGTACAAAATAGAAGTGCACCGGCACCTGTCGCCGTATTGTAGCTGCCGTTATAACTTTGACTAAGAGCTCCAACCCCAGTGGCTGTGTTTGAACCACCATTCAAAAGATTTTTAAGAGCACCAGATCCAATAGCTGTATTATTATTTCCGATGGTATTGGATTTAAGTGCAAAATCTCCCATTGCAGTATTTCGGTTGCCGGATATGTTGGCTTGAAGAGAATAATACCCATTGGCAGTGTTTGTTTCACCAGTAGTATTGGAATAAAGTGCTAATATTCCACTTGCAGTATTATAGCTGCCAGATATGTTTGAATAAAGTGCGGAGCCACCTATAGCAGTATTATAAAAGCCAATTGTGTTAGAGTAAAGTGCTACGGAACCATTGGCTGTGTTGGAATAGCCAGTTGTATTGAAGAAAAGTGACTTGTAACCTATAGAAGTGTTAGCTCCACCGGCTTCGTTACTATATAGTGATTGGAAACCATTAGCAGTATTATTAAAGCCAACTGTGTTAGAGTAAAGTGCATTGAAACCATTTGCAGTGTTATTACTACCCTCAGTGTTACTATATAGAGCTTTTGAGCCGATAGCCGTATTCGCAGATGCATAATTGGAATTTATAGCACCAATTCCATTATTGTACAAAGCAGAATCACCTACTGCCACTATGTTGGAGCGCTCGGTATTATTGAACAAGGTAGCTATTCCAAAAGCGACATTTGAATAACCAGTTGTGTTTGAGTAAAGTGCCCGGTATCCATTTGCAACATTATAATTTCCAGAATTAACTTTAAGTGCTTCAAATCCAAAAGCAGTACAAAACGTTCCACCAATAGGTATTGAGTTAGCATTGAAGGAAGTGTTTTGTGCAATTGTTCCAAGGGAAATATTGAAAAAGAGTGTGATCGTTACAATTGTTTTTTTCATACCATTAATTTTTAATTGATAAAATAATAAGTTTAAAACAATAGGTATTGGACGAAAAATTGTATTAATTGATTTTCCAAATGGCTTGTAAGATAGGAAATAAAGGTACACCTATAATATTATTACATTCAAATTTCATCAGGATAAAATTGTGTCCCTTCAATTTCCGGTTTAATAACCTTCACCGCCTTCAGGCTATAACTTTTAAGATCATTGTACCAGGTTTCAATAGTAGGTATCATACTACCATGACTTACCCGGCAGTATATTTTCAAGTCATTCATTTGAGAGAAGGTTAACTGATAGGTTATCCCGTTTTGTGTTGATTCATAAAGACCCGTTTTAAAATTCAGAGTGAGGTTAATGTATCGAGGTAATGTAAGCTTGGATCTTTTGCTCATGATGTAAAACTAAATAATTCAAAATGTAGATATTATGAATACAATATTAAAAACTATGGGCGTTCAGTAAGGTGTGTAAAGGATTAAAAAAAGTGAAATAGGGGAATGCTGCCGGGGCTAACATGCAGGATATTTTATTTTTTTGAAATGGAGGTTTGGTAGGGTTATTTTGGAATGTTTAAAAATCCATTTGCTATGGTATTTAAGAACCGGCTGGTGAAAACACCAAGCCGGGGCAGCACATCGATCACTGAAATAGGGGGATAGTTATTATTTTATCTAATCCTTCATATACACTTTCACATCAAGCCTTAACCAGTTGCCTTCCCATTCTTTGGCCTGTATCGTAGCATAAAATGCTTTTCCTGCATCCATCAGCCTGGCTATTACCTGATTTTTTTCTTTGGGTATGTAACCTATTTTTATTTCCTTGAAGTATAAGGCAATTGCAAACTGATCGAATTCGTTTTTGCCTTCCCGTCTCATTTCTAATTCCACGGTGCTTAATAACTCGGCTTCTACTTTATCTAATTTTCGGAAGGATGTACCTGCTACCATACATTCCAGCACCATGACCTCTTTTTTGAAAACATCTATATTGAGTTGCCCTTTGCTGAGTGCATCTAAGAGGCCCGGGTTGATCTTAATGATGCTGTTATTATCGTTGCTGTCGGTCATACGGTGGCTATTAACTGTTCATATTCAAGGGTGAGTTCCTGTTCATAATCGTTCAGTTGTTTTAGTTCTTCCTGAAGCTTTGCTGTTTCTGCAGCTACCCAATCTTCATCTTTAATCTGTTGCTCCACAGTAAACGGAAACTGGCTCTTTATGTGCATTATTTGGTCTTGCAATACTTTTATGCCTTCTTTTAATACCTGTAACCTTACAGTTAGTTCTTCGGGAGTGAGTGCTTTGACTGCTTCGGAAGTTGCTGACAGTTCTTTTTCATACACGAGCCTCATGGCTTTGAGCTTTTCAAGATCGCCGTTTTCGTATGCTTCTTTTACAAGGTGCCATAGTTGGACCTGTTCCTGTGTGAGGTTATTATTTACATCGGGGTGTAATTGTTTGGCGAGTTCCCGGTAAAGTTTACGTATTTCGTCACTGCGCTCGGCTGTATCCAGGTGACTTAATAATTCTTTAGCCTTTTCTATTTTGCCGCTCTCGAGCATTATCCTGGCTTCGGCTTCTGCAAGCCCGACTGCTACTTCTAATTCTATCGCTGTTATATCTACCGGTTTATTTTGATTTATACAGCTACGTACTTTTTCTAATTTTAGTTTA
>JANMMS010000028.1:0-23248 GCA_031373525.1 Ferruginibacter sp. | reverse complement strand
AATGTTACAAATAATGAGTGCCTCACTTTTTGATAAAACACATTTAAATGAGTTATTGAAAAGCCCTGTCTATAAGAATGTCAAAGAACAAAAATGCAAACAATTAAAAATTGAACTAATTTAACGGGACACTAATGATTTCGGTTTAATAAAAAACAACAAGGCGTTTCAGTGTTTTATGGATTTCTTTTTGCCGGTTTTATTATTCAGCTGATTAAGAATATCAACAACCTTTCAAATCCGGTTATTTTATTTGAACCGGGACAAAATATTTTTCAGGCAGGAAATATTTCTATATCAGATCATATGAGTTTTATTTCGGGCCATACTACAATAATATTTACATGGGTAACTCTTTTATGTTTTACTACAAAGAGTTCAGGAAAGCAATTGTTATTATTGGCTTCAGCAATTTTGCTGGGTTATTCAAGGATCTATCTTGCGCAAAATCATTTACAGGAAATTTTATTTGGGGCACTGGCGGGTACTTTTTCGGCGATCATTGCAGTATACCTGGTCTATTATTTTAAAGGGTATGAATATTATGCCAGAAAATTATTCAGCATGCATAAGAATGATGCAATAAAAAATAGCGGGGGAGTACAGGTAGTTTGAAGTATTTAACAATGTTAACCAGACAAGCACCAAAAAAGGTTAGTTCTTTTTACTTTGCAGTGTAAAGCCAAATGTACTTCCTACATCGATCTTGCTTCTTACATGAATGCTTTGGTCATGTGCTTCAATGATGTGTTTACATATAGCAAGCCCCAAACCGCTGCCACCAACCTTTCTGCTTCTGGCAAGATCCGTTCGGTAAAATCTTTCAAATATCCTGTCAATATGTTCTTCTGCTATTCCGGCACCATCATCACTGACATCAATCAAAATATGCTTACCATCTACATTATAAAAACTGGATTCTATGGTGCCATGTTGTTTGCCGTATTTAATAGCGTTGTCTACCAGGTTGATGAATACCTGCCGGATCTTTTCTTTATCAGCATAAACAGTCAGTGGTAATTCACAACCTTTTTTAATGATACATTTTATTTCTTTCTCATCAGATTTTATTGAAAGAGAATCATATACTTCTTTTGCCAGGTCCTGGATCACAAAATTTTGCATATTTAATTTTTGAAGACCCATTTCCAGTTTGGATATTTCATCGAGGTCATCTACAAGGTTTACCAACCTGTCTACATTGCGTGCAGTACTTTGCAGGAATTTAATATTAACATCATTGTTATGAATTGCTCCGTTTAGTAAAGTATCTACATAACCTTGAATGGCAAAAATGGGTGTCTTAAATTCATGGCTGAGGTTTTGAAGAAACTCTTTTCGGAAGACTTCATTCTGCTGAAGGATCTCGATCTCTGCCTTACGTTGCTCGGCCCACTCTTCCACATCTTCCCTAACCTCATCGATACTTTTTTGAGGCAGTATGTTCTTATAATAAAATTCTTCCCGCTTACTTGCCTTGGTTTGGTAGATCAGTTTATAGATCAGCTTTATTTTCCGGTAAATGAATGTTTGAAGGGTATATAAGATCAAAGCAAAGCTGCCAAGGAAGATCACCAAAAAAAATAGCAGGCCCACCCACCAAACCGGTTCAAAAAATACTATTGCCAATGATATCGGTACAGAAAGCACAAAAGCTGTGAATGCAGCAAGTTGCTGGGGAGTAAAATTTTTTTGTGAAAGCATGGGAAGAAGCTAATAGCTGCAAGCTACAAGCTATTAGTTAAATTCTCTATTATTGAATGAATTTTTCTGGATAACTGCCTTGCTATAAACTTGTAGCTAATGGCTTACTGCTTTCTCCTACATTTCAAACTTATAACCAACACCTTTTACAGTGGTGATACAATCTATACCAAGTTTTTGCCTGATCTTTCTGATATGAACATCAATGGTTCTGTCACCAACGATCACTTCGGTGCCCCATATCTGGTTCAATATTTCATTGCGAAGAAATACCTTTCCCGGTTTTGAGGCCAGCAGAGAGAGTAATTCAAACTCTTTCCGGGCAAGTGTAATATCCGATTCCTTAAATTTCACACTGTATTTTTCCCTGTTTATCTGCAGATCCCCGATCTTAATAATTCCTGTTTCATCTTTGTTTAAACGCCTGAAAAGTGCCTGGATCTTGCTGATCAAAATTTTGGGGCTGATGGGTTTGGTCAGGTAATCATCTGCACCGCTTTCCAGCCCTTTTATTTCTGTTGGCTCATCACTAAGGGCGGTTAAAAAAACGATCAGTGTTTCTTTAAAAGCTGGCATCATTCTGAGCAGGTTACACACCTCAATGCCGTTTTTTCCCGGCATCATAATATCAAGTATGATCAGGTCGGGTAAGAACTCTTTGGCTTTTTCCAAAGCTTCATTCCCATTTTTCGCGGTAACAACTTCATAGCCGCTTGCCTGAAGATTAAATTCAATTATTTCCAGTATATCCGGCTCATCATCTGCGATCAGTATTTTATTTCCTCTAACCATAAAAATATTGTTGGGCAAAAGTAGCTTATCAAAACAGCATTCAGTTCGTTAAATGAAAGTTATAATATTATTAAATTGTTAACTCAAAACTGCCCCGGAGCCATTAATCAGGCTTGCATATTTATCAATCCAATAAATTTGCATCATATTTGCACCTGAAGCGACTGGCCATTTAAGGGAACGGTCACTTTAAAAGCAGAAAGCATTTTTTACCAAGTTTTTTTTAATGAAATATATTTACCTGGGCCTGATTTTTTTTACAGCATGGTTTGATTCGTATGCTTCTATGGATACTACTGTAATTGTACCATTGCAACGACGAAATTTTCATGATAAGATTGATACCGAACAAAGGCTTTGTGACAAGGCTGATGGAAAGCAGGATAATTATTTTCGGATAAGCGGGAATGACGCTATCAATAATCATGTAACAGATGTACTTTTCAGGAAGATAGATAATATAGAGAATCAGATAGAATTGAATAAAGCGATTGATAAGAATAATGATAAGATCCGCTACCTCAGGTATGTAGAAAACCTGTTAAAGTCTTTCAGGATCAACTGGAAAAAAAGGGAATTCAATCCTGCTGATTTTCCGGCATTGCTGGAGAATTTTGAGAATATTTTGATTGCCCAGATAGAAGGAAAAAGTATGGAACCATTCATACAAAATGCATCCTATGATATTGCCAGGATAAATACAGAAGTCTTCTATGATAATATAGGGAATGCAGCATCAAAAGATATCGTTTATATAAAATTTTGTACGATAAACCCGGACAAAATATTACAAACTATAAGGCCTTATGCTGATAAACCTTTTGCAGATAGCCTGATCGTGATCGCCAGCCAGTTAAACCCGGTACAATTGTATTCATTTGCACAGTCCAATACCTCACCTGAAGGCAGGTTGATACACCGCAATACCAATAGCTTTGTAAAGACGGTAGCGCAATTAAGCCAGACACCCAATGCGCTTTTTTATTTTCCTTTTTTAGATGATATTTTAAATGGGAAAAAATCAATTGACAGTATCCGGAAATATGTTGGCGAAAATGAAACGGGATATGATAGTGTTGGATATTATAAGCTACTGGTAAAAACAGAGATCGAATATTTTAAACGGATGGCTCCTCCATTAAGGGATACACCCATTGCCATGTTTGGTGCAAATGGGTTGAGAGAAGTGTTAAGAGATAAATCGATCCAGCACTTTATCACCCCGATCAATCTGTTGCACAACCAGAATAATATCAGCATCCGGATGAATGCAATAGAACCTTTGACGGCAGAAGAATTGTATTATATGATGGTCATGGGAGAGAATGATATTTATACTTCCAGTTACAAACACAGCTTTAACAGGATGATGCAATTGATGGGGCCAAAACCCAGTAGCGATTCTTTATTACTGGGGGTACATTTTGATTATTTCAGGAAGTTCATAAAAATGGCGGCTAATTTTAATAAACTGGATACATTTTTAAGAAGTATGCCACCGGATAAATCAGAACTGGTCATGAAGGCGTTTGTAGCCAGGCTGGATAAAACAGGGAACCTGGAAGATGCAGTAGATGTGGCAGATGCTTACAGCAGCATCAATGATAAAAACCTTTTACAAACCATTTTATCATACGTAATTGAAAATGAACAAAAGAGCATTGACGAAAATAACGGAAGGGGTGAGGTTATTTATGGGTTATTAAAAAATATTTTTTTGTCGGCAGACAGCTCAAATAAAATTGACCTGACCAGCATTCTCGGTATTCCTTCAATTTATGAAATGGATAATAAGACACTTAGAGATGAAAGCGGGAAGATCGTACAGCAGGTTTTTTGGTATGGGGATGAAGATGGAAAAATTTATTTCCCGATGTTCCTCAATTCTTTTTCAGCTAAAGATTGGAGAATAACACCTAAAAAAGAATGGGTTGAAATAAATTCTTTGAAAGGGAATGTCTGGATTTATGCCAACAGGCCACTTGATAATGATGCTAACCTGGATGATAGTGCGCAGGTTCATTTGAATAATTATCTGGCAGAAAATAATCTTCACCCTTCAGTTGTGGTTCACCGGGGCCACAGTTATTGGCTGCCCGGAACTATTAAAAGGATGGCCGGGGATGCAAAAATTGTTGTTTTGGGTTCATGTGGGGGCTATAAAAATTTAAATGATATCATTGATATCAACCCGGATGCACACATCATTTCTACAAAAGAAATCGGAGCCGGCGAGATCAACAGGCCGATCCTCAATTACCTCAATCAAAGTTTCGAGTCAGGATCTCCGTTAGTATGGAAGAATATGTGGGCAACACTTACAAAATTATTTTCAACAGATCCAAACAAAGCTGTAAGTGAAAGCTGGGAAGACTATATTCCGCCATACAAAAACCTGGGGGCTATTTTTATTAAAGCGTATAATAAAAAAATGGAAGGCGAGTAATAATTTTTAACCGCAGATTGGCGCAGAATTTTCGATTAGCATTTACGCAAGACGGGAATTCCGTCTGCCGATACTCGTCGCCCGATAAAGGAAAATTTTACTTGAAATTAAATTTTAATTAATGAACGGTCCAGCCGGAACTTAAAAAGAGCAGGGAACTGACCCGTCCTGAAATTACTTCCGCCCGGCTTATGTAAATGCTTTGTTGGCGGTTCGTGCTTTTTCTAGAGAGATGCTCAAATTAAGCAGTCACCAACTTTTTGGTTTTAGCATTCTTTGTCTTGCGAAGCTTTTGTCTTGCAATTTTTTCTTTGTCGGCTTTGATAAATTCGCTAATAGCTTTTCTTTCTTTGTCCGTCAAAGGTTTCCCTTTAATTATAAAGTCAACGCCATCTGGTTCTTTAATGTGTCCCATTTTATATGCTTTTAAAATATTGGTCAATAAGTTTATTTGCTGAAATTGTGTTTATTATCATTAAGTGTCCGCCAAAATGATATGCGCCTAAAGTTTTAACGTAATGGTCAATAAGTTTGGTTTTTGCGGTGAAAGAAAGATAGCCGTCAAAACCATTTTGAAACGAAATCTTACAAGCATAAGCAACTAAGTTTCCTGCAACGCCTTCGTACAGCTTATTTTTTCCTTTATTAAAAGGAGCACTTTCTAATAAATCCATATAAACATGGTCAGGCTCAATAGTAAGACTTAAAATAGCTTGAATGATATTTGGATTATTACTAATTGTTAATTTGTAAACTTCTCTTGTGTTATCCTCAAGTTCAGTTTTCCAGTTAAAAGCCCAACCATTATTCTTTGTAACCTGCTTTAAGTCTGTTTTTGTCAAACGACTAACTTCAGTCGGGAAACTGTCTCCTGAAATAGTGTTTAGGATTGAATTTGTAAGTTTATCAACCTCAAAGTCAAGTGCTATTTTTGCTCGTTTTTTCACTTAACGAATTTACGAAATAAAAAAGTTCCCGTCAAATGCTGTTTGAAGTATGATTGGTGTTCAATGGCATGACCGCCAACACGAAAATATGCGCAGATTTGTTTTGTATTAATTCAATATCTCCGTTAATCTGCGCTAACTTCACCAGCGATGTTCTGCGGGAAGATGGCATACCAGCAAACAAGAACAAGGGTGCTATTTATTTATTCGTATTATAAAAAAATGGAAGGCGAATAATGATTTTTACCCGCAGATTGATGCAGAATTTTCAAGCAAATATGCGCAGATTTGTTGTGTATTAATTCAATATCTCCGTTAATCTGCGCTAACTTCATCAGCGATGATCCGCGGGGGAAAGATGAGAGCTAATTATTTATTTATGAGCAACGGAACTCCGGCAAAAAAAATTTTCAATATTTCTTTATTAAGAAGGGTTTTTACATTTGCAGCACCATATAAAGCAAAGTTCTACACCTCACTTATTTTATCCATTTTCCTGGCTTTACTTGCACCAATCAGGCCATTACTGATCAAACTAACGATCAATGATGGCTTGAATGAGAACAAGGCATCTGCCTTTATTGACGGTCCCGGTGGCTTTATAATTGAGATCACTATCATACAAATCGTTTTATTACTCATTGAGGCAGGAACCCGTTTTTATTTTACTTTTTCTACAGCAGCCCTGGGCCAAAGTGTGGTCAAGGATCTGAGAATTGCCACTTATAAAAAGATACTGCACCTGAATTTATCACAGTTTGATAAAACACCGATCGGTACATTAACAACCCGAACGATCAATGATATTGAATCGGTCAATGACATTTTCAGTGATGGTTTGATACCGATTATTGCAGATCTGCTTTCAATTATTTCAGTACTTACTTATATGTTTTGGATCGATGCAAAACTTACGCTTGTTTGTCTTGCTCCCTTTCCTTTCCTGATATTGGCTACTTACTATTTTAAAGAAAGCGTTAACAGATCTTTTATAAAAGTCAGGAATGCAGTGGCAGCATTGAATGCTTTTGTGCAGGAACATATTACCGGGATGTCGCTGGTACAGGCTTTTGCGGCAGAAGACAGGGAACAGGAAAAATTCAGATCAATCAACAAACAACATCGCAATGCAAACATAAAAGCCATTTTTGCTTACTCTGTTTTTTTTCCTGTGGTAGAATTGGTTTCTGCTTTGTCAATTGGTTTGTTGGTTTGGTGGGCTGCCAAAGAGTCTTTAAACGTATCTGATATAAAAGCTGCAAATATTGGCGGGATCATCACATCATTTATTTTATGCCTCAATTTATTATTTCGCCCGCTAAGGGTGATCGCAGATAAATTCAATGTATTGCAAATGGGAATGATCGCCAGTGAGCGGGTATTTAAAGTGCTGGACAATGATGACGTGACAAAAAATGAAGGGATATATTTACCTGAATTTATGCCGGGAAATATTGCTTTTAAAGAAGTATGGTTTGCATACAATGAAGATGAATATATTTTAAAAAATATTTCTTTTGAAATTGAAGCGGGTAAAACCATTGCCATTGTCGGGCATACCGGAAGCGGAAAAACATCCATCATCAGTTTAATAAACCGATTATATAAAATACAAAAAGGAGCAATTTACATTGATGGGGTATCCATAGAGCAATATGATCTTGATTTTTTACGATCAAAAATCGGGGTGGTACTGCAGGATGTTTTCTTATTCAGTGGTTCCGTTATTGATAATGTCAGCTTGCGGGATGTTGATATAAAGCGGGAACAGGTTATTGATGCTGCAAAACTGATAGGGATACATGATTTTATTATGAAATTACCCGGCGGTTATGATTATAATGTAATGGAAAGAGGCGCCACTTTATCAATGGGGCAGCGTCAGTTGCTTTCATTTGTAAGGGCTTTATTATATAACCCGGCTATTTTGATACTGGATGAAGCAACTTCTTCCATTGATTCTGAAAGCGAGGGACTGATACAACATGCCATTGATAAACTGATATCGGGGCGAACGTCTATCGTTATCGCTCACCGGCTGAGCACCATTCGTAAGGCAGATAAAATATTGGTATTGGATAAGGGTGAAATAAAGGAAATGGGTACCCATGCCGAATTGATACAGCAACAGGGTTTTTATTACCAATTGCATAAAATGCAGTTTGAAAAGCAGGAATTAATTATTGATTAAATAGCTTGTGTAAATTTTGTAAATTACACTATGAATATAAATGAAGATATTAACGGGGTTTCTAAAAAAAATCAGCATGTTAATGAACAAGAGGCAGATTATGAAAAAGCTGAAATGGATCTGCTCAGGGATGGATTAAAAAGAACGCATCAGGAACGATTTTTATTTGCAACCATGCTATATAAAGTACAGCAAACTCTAAAGAAAGCTACAATAATTTACAAAGCTGATAATCTGAAAAAATAAATTGGATGGATATTTTTGATGAAGAAATATTAAAATTTTGGAATGCTCTTTCAGATAATAAAGTGAAATATATTATGGTTGGCGGTTATGCTACCAACCTGCACGGCTTTCAACGATATACCGGCGATATGGATATTTGGATCGAAGATACCAATGAAAACAGGCTAAATCTTCGGAAAGCATTTGCCGCAGCTGGTATGGGAGATTACTTCATGATGGAAACAATTCAATTTGTACCTGGTTGGACAGATTTCAGGTTAAATAATGGATTAAGGCTTGATATTTTAGTCAAAATGGTTGGCCTGGAGCAGTATACTTTTGATGAATGCCTTAGTATTGCAACCATTGCAATGATAGAAAATATCGAAATTCCCTTCTTACATATCAATCAGCTGATCGCAAATAAAAAAGCTGTTAATAGGCTAAAAGATCAGCTTGATGTGGCGGAATTGGAAAAAATCAGGAATCTTAGGGGAGATCCCGAATAGTATATTGGATAAAATACTTATTCTAAATTTATTCAGCCCGATTTTTAATTTCAGTCCTCCACCCTTATCTTTGCGCCAAAATTAAGGGAAGATATGGCATCAAAGAGCATCAAATCAATACTGGTAGCGGTTTTCAGCCTTAGTTTAGTTTTATTTTCAGCTGTGTCTTTTTCCCAGCAACCGGCACATGAAAACGGCACGGAGAACCACGAAGCAAAAGAAGAAAAATTAGACCCCGCCAAGATCATCATGGACCATATCAAAGATGCCCATGAATTCCACTTTTTTACTGTGGGCCATTTCCATGCAACCATACCTTTACCAATCATTTTATATTCACCAACAAAAGGGTTTACTACGTTTTCTTCCGGCCGTTTTGGGCATGAAGGTAATGAGGAATACAATGGTTATAAACTGCATGAAGGCAATATCATAGCATCAGACAATTCACAGGTGTATGATTTTTCGCTTACAAAAAATGTGGTGCAAATGATATTGGCGCTTACATTGCTGGTTGTATTAATGACCGGGATTGCTAAAAAATATAAAAAAGGCCTTGGAGTTACTTCTGCTCCCAAAGGGTGGCAGAATGTAATTGAACCCGTTATCACTTTCGTAAGAGATGATGTGGCAAAACCAAACCTTGGAAAAAAATGGCAAAAATATTTGCCCTACTTATTAACTGTATTCTTTTTCATTTTGATCAATAACCTTTTTGGTTTAATTCCCGGCTCGGCCAATGTTACCGGTAATACGGCATTTACAGCAGTATTGGGTGTTATTTCATTGGTGGTTATTTTGTTCAGCACCAATTCACATTTCTGGGGCCACATTTTCTGGCCTCCGGGAGTGCCGTTGGGTGTTAAGATCATTTTAATACCGGTAGAGGTTGCTGGTGTATTAATCATCAAGCCTGCTGCATTGATCATACGTCTTTTTGCCAATATGGTGGCCGGGCATATTATTATATTAAGTTTCATTTCACTGATATTTATTTTTGGTGAAATGAATAAAGGTGCCGGATGGGGATTTTCTCCGGTATCCATTTTATTTACTGTATTTATTTATTTTATTGAGATATTGGTTGCATTTATACAGGCTTTTATTTTTACCAATTTAACAGCGGTATTTATTGGTCAGTCTTTTGAGGGCGGGCATGATGATACAGACGGGCACAAACATGAAGTTGTGTCAACGATTTAGTATTTTTTTATTCACTATAAAACACAAGTATCATGACTTTGATGACTTTGTTAACTGAAGTTGGTTTTTCCCACATGGGTGGAGCAATAGGTGCAGGACTTGCAGCAATTGGCGCCGGTATTGGTATCGGACAGATTGGTAAAGGTGCTGTTGAAGCGATTGCCCGTCAACCGGAAGCATCCAATGACATTCGTGCAAACATGATCCTGACTGCTGCATTCGTAGAGGGTGTTGCCCTTTTTGCAGTAATCGCAGGTTTATTGGCTGTTCTGAAAAGCTAATGCACAACATCATTACTGCATCTGAAGCACAGGGCGGAGGATGCAGTAATACTTTACTGGTTATGTTGAATTTTGAATGCTGAATTTTAAATTATATGCATTGTTCATTCAACATTTAAAATATAACATTTAAAATAATTACTATGGATCTTTTATTACCACATTTAGGACTGATCGTTTGGACGATCCTTGCCTTTCTGGTTGTTTTATTTATTTTAAAGAAATACGCCTGGGGTGCAATTTTAAAAGGATTGAATGACAGGGAAGCAAATATTGCCAATTCTATTGCAACTGCTGAAAAAGTAAGAATGGAAATGTCGCAGCTTAAAAGTGAGAATGAAGCATTACTTGTGGCTGCCAGGGAAGAAAGAGGTATCATGTTAAAAGAAGCAAAGGAGATCAAAGATAAAATGATCAATGATGCTAAAGATGAAGCAAAAGTTCAGGCAAAAAAGATCATTACTGAAGCACAGGCATCTATTCACAACCAGAAAATGGCAGCTTTGACTGATATAAAGAATGAAGTGGGCAAAATGGTTATTGAAGTCAGCGAAAAGATATTAAGAAGAGAATTGTCTAACAAATCCGAACAGGAAAATTATATTAAGGAATTGGCCGAAGGTATTAAATTAAATTAAAGACAAGCTACAAGTTAATAGCTGTTAGCCATTAGCAGGAATTTACAATCTGAGAAATATAGCTAACAGCGAATAGCTAAAAGCTAAAAGCTATTTTAAAATGAACAATCCAAGATTAGCAGGAAGATATGCAAAGAGTTTGCTTGATCTTGCCATTGAGCAGGGCCAGTTGGATATAATATATACTGATGTTAAGTTCTTAAAAAGCATTTGCAAAAGCAATCCCGATTTTGTTGCAGTGCTCAAAAGCCCGGTCATAAAAGTCGATAAAAAGGAAAAGATCATTGAATCCATAACCAACGACAGGGTAAGTAAGCTTACTTCTTTATTTATTCAGTTACTGGTTCGCAAGGCAAGGGAAAGTAACCTGCCGGAAATTGTGAAAGCATTTGTTGAACAGTACAATAAACTAAAAGATATTCATCATGTAAAGATCAGCACGGCAACTTTAATGAGTGCAGAATCTGAGCAGGCTATTTTAAACAAGGTAAGAAGCAATACTCCCATAAAAAATATAGAACTGGAAACTCTTGTAGATGATGAACTGATCGGCGGATTTAAACTGGAAGTGGGTGGTACACTTATAGATGCAAGTGTACTTAAAGACCTGAATGATGTGAAAAAGCAATTTAAGAACAACGAGTACATACAGCAATTGAGGTAAAAATTATAATAATAAGTTCAACAGGAGGCCGTCTCATTAATAAATGAGACGGTTTTTTATGCCTGGCATTTTGAGATATGGATTTTCTTATCATGGATATAGTTCAACACTTTAAAGTATAAGGAAAAAAATCCGTGTTATTCAGTTCAATCTGTTTGATCCGCGTATCTATCATTCGCTTTGTAATCATCGGTCTTCGGGGTAGTTGCTGGTCAGGCGACCTCAAGTGTTCGGAAGCTGTTCCCAGGGAACATTTTGCAGGTAGTTGAAGTATTTATTTAAGAATGTAACGTTCCGTAGGAACGTATAGTGCTGGTATTACACGAGTCGTTCCTACGGAACGGAAGAGAATTTGTATCATAAGTTACTCATAGAATGTTCCGATGGAACAATATTGTAATATTCCGAACACTTATGGTGAAGACACCAACTACGGGTATGTGTTGAATAAGTACAGGTTCGTGGCACGAACCTAGGCTGTGAGAGTAATATATTATTGAATCAAATCCATTCGAATTTCGAAAGGATTTTTTAATTATATAAATTTCGTCATTAAGAGCAGGATTACAACTGTTGAGCCTACTTTGCACAATTGTACCAAATAGCTCCTTCCCGAAACCTGCCTGCCGGTAGGCAAGTCGGGCTGTCCCGATGAATGAAATGATATCGGGAGCTGTATATCCCTGCCCGAATGACTTCAGTCAGGCGGGGATTTCGGGCCTGCTCCGATGAATATCGGAGGGTCTTGTTTTGGTTTTTTTGTGGCACACCCCGATCCCTTCGGGGGACAAGCAAAAAAGAACGTAGCAATTAAACGATTTTCCGAACACTTGTAGTCAGGCGACCAACAATGGCGGAATATTCAAATAGGCAGTGGAGATTAACGAAACGTGATCAGTAAAACCAATCTGGCAGGCGCTTTCAGGCAGTTCTAGGTAAAGTAGCCCGCCTGATCTTATTTTCAATTTAAAAAATGAGGGGCTCTAAAAAATAATGTTAATTTTTTTTGTTTGTTTCATTCAGGCAGTTTATATTCACCAAAGATTTGTAAATATCCATCCTTACGAAGACCAAAAAATTGCCTCCTCAACTTTTTTAAAAAGAAAAAAATAACTCAATTAAAAGAATTGAATATTTTATTTTTAGAGATTTTTAACCAAAAGAAAAACAACAATATCTTTTAACGGTATTTAAAAATTGATTCGGACTATTAAAACACAATTACAAAAATTTTTTTCTCACAGGTTGGCCTGTTACGGTTTTCGGAGTTGACGACCAACTGTGAATAAAGCGTCGTCTATGGATGACCGTTTTTATTTTGAATCTTGTTTTTATATTTATAAATAGGTTTAGGAATTTACTTTTTAAAACAAAATGTATATGAACATCTCTACCAGGACTTCAACAACGGCAGCACACAACAACTGCCAAAACACCCAAATCGTAAATAACAGCAAATTGAATTTGTTGGTAAGGCCGGCGCAAACGATGCATTGGTTTTTTGTTTTTATGATGCTGGCAACAGGCACCTTCGTAAATAACGCGTTCGCACAAACGAATGGCATTTATGAAAGTTATGCGATCCTCAGTATCAATGGCGGAGCAAATGCCTATTATGATATGAATGCCACAACCGGCAATCCTGATTTCCAGGGTGCGGCATTGGGTAATTTTGCTTTTGCCCAGTCGCTGGTAGTGAAGGGCGGACAGAATAAAACATTTAAATGCAGCGGAGGCGATATAACCAACGGCCGTTTAAAATGGCGTGTATGGAAAACAAGTGCCGGAGCTTCCGGTTCTTTCACAACTGAAACAATGGGTTTTGTATCCAATGATGCAGGCGGTTGTGGCGGTAACCAAACCTGGGAAGGAACGGGGGGTGCCACCAATGTGATCACCGGTTTATTGCCCGGTAATTATACACTTGAAGTATTTTCGGATGCTGATGGAGTACCCGGTACAACCTCTTCAAATAACGGCGGTGCTAATTATAAAGGAACCTTTAACGTAACGGCTCCAAACCCGGTATTTTTATATCAAGGAGTTAACACAGGCGGCGGTACTTATTATGCAACCGTAAAAGATGCATTTGATGCCATTAACCTGGGTACTTATACCGGAGCACTTAATATCCGATTATATGGCAATACAACTGAAGCAGCAACCGCTGTTTTAAATGCGAGTGGTGGTACATCCAGTTATTCTTCTTTATTAATTAACCCGGATGCAGGAACTGCCATCACAGTAACCGGTGCCATAACAGGCCGCCTAATTGACCTGAATGGTGCAGATAATGTAACTATTGATGGTTTAAACACAGGAGGGAATTCATTAACTATTTCAAACACTGCAACCGGTGCTTCTGCTGCCATTCGTTTCATAGCAGACGCAACAGCTAATACCATTCAAAAGTGTACCATACTAGGTTCGGCTTCTACTCTTGCCAATGGCGTTATAATGTTTGGTTTGGGAAATGTAACAGGTAACGATGGCAATAATATCAACAACTGTAATATTTCTGCTGCCGGAGTAAACTTACCTATCAATTGTATCTATTCACTTGGTTCTTCTGCTGCAATTGACAATAGCGGTAATACCATTAACGCAAATAATATTTCGAATTTCTTTAGCGCTGGTTCAGCTTCCAGGGGTTTATTTCTGGATGCTACCGGAAACTCTACCTGGACCATTACCAATAACAGGGTATTTCAATCCGCTACCAGGGTATATACTACAGCAAATACGCACGTATGTATCCAGGCTCTTACCGGTGAGGGTTACACCATAACTGGTAATATTATGGGTTTTGCTAATTCTGCCGGAACGGGTACTTATAATATGGTGGGTGCTACTTCGGGCACACTTACAGGTACATTCCCAACATCTTACACTCCTGGTAGCGTTGTAGCAAATGCTACTCAGTTCCGCGGGTTGAGTTTAACCTTTAATGCCGTAACCTCAGCTGTAGCTTCATCTATACAAAATAATACAGTTGCTGGTGTGGCAGTTTACTCAAGTGGTACTGCTGTTCAGGCAATAAATGTATTTGCAGGTAATGCAAACATTGGAACAGTTACCGGTAATACGATCGGTTCAACAACAGGCACCGGGTCTATTTATACTGCAGTTACTGTAACTGCATCAAATACGATCGGTATATTAGCCCAAACAGCCAATACAATAACAATCAGGAATAATACCATCGGTGCTATTGATGCCATGGGAGCATCAGCAGCATCTGCTGGTAGTATTGTTGGTATACAATTACAAGGTACCGGTTTAATAACTGTTACTGGAAATACGGTCGGTAATTCAACCAACCCTAACTTGAGAACGGGTACACTTACGGATGCAGGTGGAAACAATTCAAATTCCGGAGTTAATTTTGGGATTTCTACAGGAGCCAGTAATTTCTTTGGTATATTCAGTGCCAATACAGGAACCAATCTTCTTGCCAATGTAATTATAGGAACAGTAGCTTTACCCAATACGATCAGGAACGCATCTCAAAATTCAAGTGGTGCTACTGCAACATTCAGGGGAATACTTGCCCAGTCAGGCACTATTAATATAACAGGAAATATCATTACTAATATCACTTCTGCCAGTACAAATCCGGCTAATTCTAAAGGTGGTATAGGTACCAATCAAAATCGCGATCCAATAATAATAAGGCAGAATACGATCAGCAATTTATCCTGTACAAATGCCAGTAGTGCCGGAACTTACTTAACAGGTATATATGTATTGAATGGTGCGGTAGTTGCCACTTATGATATTTCGAGAAACAGGATTTCTAATCTTACCAATGCCAGTACTTCTGTTTCGGCTACAGTTCCCGGAATTGTTGCTGGTATTACATTTGGTAATCCGATCTCAACAACTTCTACCGTTACAAATAATATGATCTCATTGGGTAACGGTCAAGCAACCAATACTTCTTTCATTGGAATACACGTTCAATCAACGGCTGCAGTTTATGCTGTAAACGCATATTACAATACTATAAATATTGAAGGAAATGCAACTTCAGGAGCACAGCCAAGCTTTGGATTCCTGAGAGGTGATTTTTCCGCAACAGCAGTACAAACCACTGTTGATGTTAGAAATAATATATTCAATAATACACGTACCAGTTCAGGTGCAGGAACCGGAAAACATTATGCTATAGGCAACCATTTTGGTGCTGTAGCCAGTAATATAGGTTGGCCTGCACTTGCATCCAACTATAATGTATTGAATGCAAATGCGGCAACAGTTGGTTACTGGAATGCTGACCAGACATATGCTGGATGGCAGACTGCTTCAGCAAGTGATGCAAACGGAGCCAGCCAAACGGCGGTGCCGGTTACTTTTGTAAATACTGCTACGGCCGATCTTCACCTGAATATGGGTCTTGCTTTAACATTGTTAGAATCAGGTGGAACTCCTATTGCAGGCGTTACCATTGACTATGATAATCAAACAAGGCCTGGCCCAGCCGGATCAGTAAATGGTGGTGCCAGTAATCCGGATTATGGAGCAGATGAATTTGATGGTGTATCTGCTTTCCCTACTGTTACCGGAATATCTGTTGCTCCGGGAGGCAATCAGTGTGTAGCTGTTCCTCATACGGTAACAGTTACAGCAAATCCTACTACAGGAACGCTGGGTTCAGTAACTATAAATTATAGTTTAAACGGGGTGGCTCAAATAGGTATTCCAATGACCGGTCCTGCCGGTGGTGGTGTTTGGACAGGAGCTATTCCTGCAGCTGTACCTGCTAATGCAATTGTTGTTTGGTCAGTAACGGCTACCAATACTCTTTTTGTATCAACAACTTCAGCTACTCAGTTTTATGCTGATGAACCATTGTTGGGAGCAACAGCTGCTGCAAGTGCTAACCCCGGAACAGTTTGTTCAGGTTCGCCAAGTGTATTAACAGCATTGATCACAGCTTCTAATTTTGCTTTACCTACCTCTTTCTATTGTGCATCTTCTTTTAGCAATTCTGATGAGGATGATATAGGACAGGTTACCTTTGCCGGTATCAATAATCCTGCAGTTAGGCCTACGCCGCAGTCGGCTAACGCCGCTGCAAACGCAGTGTACACAGATCATACAGGTACGCCAGCAGGCTCTGTTAATGCAGGAACAACTTATCCAATGACGGTGTATCATTTCCATAGTACGACGGATCAGTCTGGGAACGCTTGTAATGTTTATATTGACTTTAACCAAAATGGTTCTTTCTCGGATCCAGGTGAAACTTTTAGCATACCTAAATCAGCAGGTGGTTTTTATAGTGACTTTGTTGGCAATATAACTATACCTGCTTCAGCTCTTGCTGGTAATACACGTATGCGTGTTATTGTTTCAGAAGGCACAGTACCTTCACCTTGTGGAACAATAAATTCATGGGGAGAAACAGAAGATTATATCTTAAATATTAAAGGATATGGCAATACTACTATATTATGGAGTAATGCTGCAACTACAAATCCAACAACTGTAAACCCAACTTCTAATACTTCTTATTCAGCAGCACTTACTTACCTTGGTTGTGTAATAAATACAACAACCAGTGCAACCGTTAATACTACTGCTTTACCAGCTTCACCTAGTGGATCAAACTCCAGCAGGTGCGGTACAGGTGTTCCAACTGTAGCTGTTGGTACTGGTGGACAGAATGGTGTATTCAGATGGTATAGTGCTGCCACCGGTGGTACTTTACTACAGACAGGCGGGGCAACTTACCTGGCATCTATCAACTCAACAACTACATTCTATGTTTCTGAAGACGATGGATTAGCCGGTTGCGAAAGTTTACGTACTCCTGTAATTGCAACAGTAACATCTCCGGATATAGTTGTAGCTACATCTAATGGCCCGGTTTGTACAAACAGTTCACTTACATTGACAGCGAATGTAACCGTACAAAACAATACCCCTGCCAGCAATTATACCTATACCTGGTCTGCTGCTGCAGGTAGTGGAATAACAGGTACTACTCCTGGTGGTAGCGGTACTTTCGGCGGAGGTGCAACTAATACAAACGTTACACCAACAGTTGGAAATACATATACTTACACCGTAAATGCAGTTGATCCTGCTCCGGGCGGTTGCGCAACTTTTGCAACCGTAAGTGTGTTGGTTAAACCACAACCTGTTATAGACAGTGTTAGGGCAACACCTGCTACAGTATGTGCCGGTGGTTCCAGTAACCTGAATGTATATACAAATTTCACCACTTCAGGCCCTCAGGGTTTACCGGGTGTTTATTGTCCTGCATTACATAGCGCAGGCCCGCAGTCTGAAATTATTTCAGTAGCATTCAATACCTTAAGCAATGCTCCGGGAACACAGGTTGCACCTTTTTATAATATCTATCCTGCTTCGGGAAGTACTACTACTACGGTAGCCCGCGGCAATACATATCCTTTAACCCTGGTTACCAATGGGTCTATATTCCAATCTATCATTGCAGTATGGTTCGATTGGAACAGGGATGGAGTATTTGATGCTAATACAACTGAATTTGTAACACCACAACCATGGTTAAGTGGTACTTCAGGTACTGTTAACATAACCGTACCAGTAACCGCAACTTTAGGCCAGATTGGTATGAGGGTTCGTACACGTACTACTACAAATGCCCTTGGTATAGGTGATGCTTGTTTAACGATCGGAAGTGGATCTACTCATGATTATACCATCAATGTTGTTAATGTAGTCACACAAGACCCTGCATTAACTTATGCATGGAACAATGGCGGAGGTTCAGGAAGTTCGGTAAACGTAACTTTACCTACACCTCCAAGCCAATCTTATACTGCGACTGTTTCAGATCCGGTTACAGGTTGTTCATCTACCGGTAACGTAACTGTTACGGTAAACGCGGTACCAACAGCACCAACAGCTACTCCTTCGAGCCAGTGTGGTAGCGGTATTCCAATAGCATCTGTTACTTCAACTTCAGGTGCACCAACGCCAATATTTAAATGGTATGATGCTCCTACAGCCGGTAATTTATTACAAACAGGTACATCAGTTACTTATACAACTTCGATCTCTACAACTACTACTTTCCATGTTTCTGAAATCTCAGCAGCAGGTTGTGAAGGCCCGCGTGTAGCTGTAGTTGTAACGGTAACAGATCCTGATCCTTTAACAGTAACTTCATCAACAGGGCCTGATGCCTGTGCCGGTGAAGCCTTTAATATTACATCAACTTATACAGCCGACTTTAATGATTTTGCAACATTCACCCTTACTGCTTCTCCCCAAACAGGTAGTGGTATCACAAACCCGGTAGTATTGACTCCTGCAGGTGCAGCTCCTACAACAGGAAGTGCTCCTTATTCAGTAACACCTACTATACCGGGTACTTATGTATACACGATTTCTGCGTATGATCCTGATAAAGATTGTGCATCAGTAAATTCAGTTACAGTAACCATGCATGCATATCCGGTGGTAGATAGTTTAACTACTAATCCAAGCCCGGCTGTGGTTTGTGCAGGTACACCGGTTACTTTGAATGTTTATTCAGCATTAACAACAACAGGGCCACAAACGGCTCCGGCTGGATATGCAACTTCAGCAGCAACTGATGCGGGAGATGAAGAGATCTTTAATGTTAGTTTTGGTACTTTAAGCCAGTCATCAACCTGTGCAACAACGGGAGGACCAGCAGCTAATGGATTACCAGCTTCTATTTTAAGAAGATATTCAAATTATACAGGCTCTGTTTCGGCACCAACTTTGCACAAGGGAGATGTTTACAATTTAGCTGTAACAACTTCACCTTCATGCGGTGCTGACTTTGGAATGAGATTGGGAATCTATGCAGACTGGAATCGTGACGGTGACTTTAATGACGCCAGTGAAATAATTTTTGAAGATGCAGCAATTGTTTCTGCGCTTAGAACGCTAGCAGGCACTGTAACGATTCCTTCATTTGCGTCATTGGGTAAAACCTTATTCCGTGTGGTTTGTAAAGAACAGGATGTGCCAAGTGCAACCGGAACTTACTTTAGAGGTGAAACAGAAGATTACCTGATCAATATAGATAATGTACAACTTCCTAATCCTAATCTGACCTTCTCATGGAATAATGGCGGAGGTGCAGGAAATACGGTTGTAGTTACTCCGTTAACTACAACAACCTATACAGCTTCTCTGAATGCATCCGGTTGTATTACTACTGCAACACCTGTTACTGTAACAGTTAACCCGGTTCCAACCGTACCAACTGCAACCAATGCAACACAGTGTGGACCTGGTATACCTGGGGTAAGTGTAACATCCACATCGGGTTTACCAACACCAATATACAAATGGTATAATGCTCCAACCGGTGGAACTTTGTTGCAAAGCAGTACCAGCAATACTTATACATCAGTAATTTCTGTTACAACTACATTCTATGTTTCTGAGGCTACGGCTGCAGGTTGCGAAAGCGCATCTCGTGTAGCTGTAACTGAAACAATAACTGCTGCTCCGGCATTGAGCATAACTCCGGGCAGTACTACAAGTTTCTGTATCGGTGGTTCTGTTAGCCTTGCTGCAAGTGGTGCAGGATATGTGAATTTTGCCTGGACTGCGGTTCCTTCCGTTGGAAGCGGCATTGCCAGTCCTTCAAGTGCAACAACAGTGGTTACACCAACAATTTCAGGTGCGATCGTTTATACAGTTACTGCAAATGATGGCGTACCGGTAACCGGTTGCCAGAATATTACCACAATAACTGTAAATTCAAATCCTTATCCGGTTATTGACAGTGTAGTAGCTAATCCTTCCACTATTTGCGTAGGAGGTACATCTACTTTGGGTGTATATTCTAATGTTACCTTAACAGGCCCTTCCGGTTTACCGGCTGTTTATTGTGTTCCTACTTATACCAACATACAGGGTACAGCACGGATCACTGATGTGTCATTTAATACATTAAGTAACACGAATATTGCAACAACCATTCCTTATTATGATATTTACCCTGCTTTCGGAAGTACTACTACTACCGTTATCAGAGGAAATACTTATCCTATAAACCTTACAACCAGTACGCCAAGTATCATTTCTGTTTGGATCGACTGGAACAGGGATGGAATTTTTAGCAATACTGAATGGTATCAACCATGGATCAATGCATCTACAGGCACACTTAATATAACCATTCCGGTTGGTGCAACTTTGGGCCAGACAGGTATGAGGATCCGTACACGTACCAATGGTAATGCCAACGGTGATTTTGATGCATGTACTGCATTTGGAGCAAGCGGTTCTGCACAGGATTATACAATAAATATCATAAACCAGGTTTTACAAAACCCTGCGTTTACTTATACATGGGCTACAGCATCTGCGGGAGCAAATCCAGTTGTTTCTCCGGTGGTTACTACTTCTTATACACCAACAGTTACAAGTGCGGCTGGTTGTGCTACAGTTGGCAGTCCTGTAACCGTAACCGTTACAACGGTTGGTTCGGCTGCTTCTGCAACACCTAACCCAACCTGTGTAGGTACAGCCGTAACGGTAAGTGCCAATGCCACCGGTGGTGGTCCGTTCACCTACTTATGGAGTACAGGTGCAACTACCCCAACCATAACTGTTAGCCCGGCTGTTACTACAACCTATTCAGTAGTTGTAAAAGATGTGTGTCTAAATTCTGCACCTTCTTCTTCAGTAACAGTTACAGTAAATCCATTACCAACGGCAAGTATCCAGCAAGGCCCTGGCCCGTTGAGTGTTTGTACTCCGGGAACTCAATTGTTAACAGCTGTTACCAATGCAGGTTCAGCTACTTATCAGTGGACATTGAACGGGGCTAATATTCCGGGTGCTACCAGTCCTACTTATACCGTAAGCGCTGTTTCAACCGGAACATACAGGGTTATTGTGACCAATACAGTAACGGGTTGTGCCAGTGCTCCTTCTACAGGCGTGGTAGTAACCATTAACCCAATACCGGGTGTAGTAACTATTACACCTCCGGCACCAACGATCTGTACCGGTGCTTCTCAGTCATTAACTGCATCCGCATTATTGGTTGCAGGCGATGCAACAGGTTCAGCAGGTCCAATTAACCTGGCTATTCCTGATCTGTCTACAGTCGGTGTTACCAGTAGTTTGAATTTAGCTGGTGTACCTGCCGGTGCCATCATTGATAGTGTAGTTGCTATATTTAGCATTACCCATTCATTTGAGCAAGAGATCATCGTAAATCTGGAAGGTCCAAATGGCCAGATCATTAACCTGGTAAGTGGTGTTGGAATTTTGGGTGGTAATGATTTTGTCAATACAAGGATCAGTTCAGACAATACCAGGCCAGCCATTCCATTCTCCGGAGGTTCTCCTTTCACTGCTACCTATAGGGCAGATGCAGCTTTAACCGGTTTTGAGATCGCTGCTGTACCCGCACCAACAACTAATGCATACAGCAACTTGTTTGGTGCCGGAAACGGAACATGGAAATTAAGGGTGTATGATGACCGTGCAGCAAGTTTGGGAACATTGACTCAATTTGATCTGAAGATCAGCTATCATGCTTCACCGGTAACTTATGCATGGACTCCGCTGACTGCCTTAACTCCGGCCAATGGCCTTGGAGCAACGGTAACAGCAGGGCCTGTAAATGCTAACACTACTTATACAGCTACAGCAACTAACGGCTTTGGTTGTACTAATTCAGGTAATGTTACCGTTACCGTTGCAGATTGTCCGGTTACGGTTAATTTGAAGTTGTTCTTACAGGGTTATTATACAGGTGGAAGCACCATGCAGCCAGTATTGAACAACCAGGGTGTTGCAGCATTGGCTACAGAAACAGATACGGTTCTTGTAGAATTACATGACCCGACTACATTTGCTTTGGTAGATGCAGCACAGGGTGTGTTGTCAACAACGGGTATGGTTTCTGCAACATTTGCACCACATCCATTTGCACCATACGTAATCGCAGTTAAACACAGGAGTACTGTACAAACATGGACCAAGAATCCTATTCCTGTTAATGGAGCATCTCCATTGTATAATTTCTCAACGGCAGCGAATAAGGCTGCAGGAGACAACCAGGTTAATTTGGGTAGCGGCGTATTTGGCTTCTATACAGGAGATCTGAACCAGGATGATTTCATTGATGGTAATGACTTCCCTCAGTACTCTTTTGAGAGTGAAAGTGGAGGTTTGTATGACGGTACTTATACGGCGACAGACATGAACGGGGATGGATTTGTAGATTCGAATGACTTCCCTGTGTTTGATACAAATATTTTCAATGGAGTTTCAGCAATATATCCATAACTAAAAAAAATTGGAGGAAGCTTTTCAAAGCTTCCTCCAATTTCAATTTAATACTAAGAAACAAGAAAGTTAATACAACAATTAAAAAACCATTTATGAAAAAGGTTCTACAACATTTCTTCGCAAAGATGACGGTCATAGTGAGTTTGCTTTGTGCGTTTGCCTATACGGGCAATAGCCAGGCAACGTACTCGATTTCTACGGCAAATTGTACCATCAGCACTAATGAGGTACAGATGGATTTACTGGTAACGAATACCAGTGCAACAAATATTACGATCCGGTGGAATAGTATTACGATCCGGATGACAGTACCGGCGTCTATGCTACCGGTTCCGGTGACCAATGGAACCTATAGTTTCCAG
>JANMMS010000098.1:0-9253 GCA_031373525.1 Ferruginibacter sp. | reverse complement strand
GATCGTTGATTGTTCAGCACCGCCAAATCCTACCAGGCCATACTCCACCGTTGCATCGTCAAAAGTCACCGGAAGATTCATTTGTGTCAATGCTCCACCACCGCCGGCTGCTCCAAACTTCACATCATCAAAATAATAAGTCCTTTCGCCCGCTATTGCTCCTGTTATACCAAAGTTGAAGAAGATCGATGCTTTGTTGTAATTATAAGCAAGGTTCAATGCCGCAGTGCCCGCTGCCTGGTTCGCAAAATTAAATTCCAGTGTCTGCCAACCACTCGCTACCGTTACTGTTGCCTCTGTTTCACATGAACGGGTAGGGTCATTCTTATCTTCTAATTTCAATCTCACCTGGATGCCAGCATGTGGCGACCATACCCTTACGTTCATTTTGGTTGCAGATGCAGTAAATGGTATATTACTGCTGAATCCTGTTTGAGCAGTTCCGCTCAATGCGGTAACCGTTGTTCCGGCCCACAGCTCTGCCGTATTCACTTTTATTACCTTGGCTACTTTGTTTGTTGCAAGCGTTGGATCCGTTTCAACTGTTGACTGCTGCGCTCCGCCAAATCCTACCAAGCCGTAATTTACCGTTGCATCATCAAAAGTTACCGGTAAATTCATTTGTGTTTGTGCAAATGACATTGCGGTTAAGAAAAATGCAGAAAGAAAAAAATAGAACTTTTTCATACTCAAAAATTTTATTGCTATTTGAAAAACATTTAACTCACTCTTTATATTTAATTAATAATTGATCTCAATCAATTAAAAGAAAACATCGTTAGAATGACCAGGATCAAGGTATCATTTCATAAACCCTGACATAATCAATCTCCATTGTTGCCGGAAAAATAGTATTATCAACACCTTGTACACCACCCCAGTTACCGCCTACTGCAATATTTAAAAGAAGGTGTTGTTTTTTGTCAAAAGGCCATACAGTATAACCATTCCCTTCATTAATAAATTCAAAGAATCGTATACCGTCTATATAACTGCGGATAGAATAAGGTGTCCATTCTGTAGTATACACATGAAATGCTTCTGTTGCATCTGGGATTATTTTAGTGGCTGTTTTCTGCGTACCCCTGCCACCGTTATAGGCAGTCGTATGAATGGTACTATGTATCTTGTTAGGATCATATCCTACATGTTCCATGATGTCAATTTCACCTGAAGCGGGCCACACACCATACTGCTGATCTGTTGAAAGCATCCAGATTGCAGGCCATGTACCACGGCCCTTTGGAATTTTTGCCCTTACTTCAAACTTGCCATATAAAAAATCTCCTTTGCCTTTTGTAACCAACCTGGCAGAAGTATATTCCTTACCTGAATTGTTTTCTTTTTTTGCCTCAATGATCAGGTTACCATTATCCATGCGTGCGTTTCCACTATTGGTATAATATTGTAATTCATTATTACCCCAGCCAGAACCACCAACATCATAACTCCATTTTGAAGGATCAGGAACACCATTTGTATTAAAATTATCTTCCCAAACCGGCGTAGTTCCGAATGTCCAGTTCTTATCAACAGGAGGTTCACTCGGAATGACTGGAGGAATATCTTTTTTATCTGTGCAGGCAAAAATGGCAGCACAAAACAACGTTATGATCGTATACATTTTTATATTATTATGCATGACAAAAATTTTATTATTGTGGTATAAATTTGAATTGAAAAACAGTACTGGTTCCGTTACCCGCTCTTAACACCAGGTTATTTGCACTTATCTCAATAATGCGGTAAACATTTTCTGAAGGCACATCAGTAGTTCCGATAAATATGATTGGTGGTGCAGGTGTTGATGGCAATTGAATTGTACCTATACCAGCTACCCCACCAGTTGTTGCACCAAATGTAAAAGGTATATCAGTATAAGACCTGTCTGCACCACAGTTATAGTTTGGTGCAACATTACCGCCGTTAAAGGTTGAACCATTTGAATTATACGATACTTTATCAGCAGTGGTAAATGTATAAAAATCATCTGTCTGACAACCTGCATCCAATGGCCCTCCTGGAAAATATTGTGAAGGATTTGCTTCCGTTCCTACAATGATAGCATTAGCACCGGGAGTAGGATCAAGTTTCCAGCTCTTACTGCTTCCTCCGTTCAACAAAGCTTTAATATCAGCAAGCGTTAAAGAAACAACTTTCTTCATTTTAATTTCCAGCCTTTGTCCGCCTGTTCCCGCTATCCTTCCACGCAGCAACATTTTCTCAGCAGTATAAGATACTACTTCATAGGTATTATTATCAACTACATCAGTAGTTCCAATAAAAGGATTGGTTCCACCTGTTACATTATTATCTAAAATAATTTGAGGGAGCTGACCGGCTATGCTTACTACTTTGAATTTTTGTGCATTGGGTTTTGGTGCCTGGCAACTGAATCCTGCCTGTGCATCAAACGTTTCATTAATAGCATTGTATTCAAAATTACCACCGACAGAAAATTTATACAGATCGTCCACCTGGCAACCGACTGCAGCTCCGGTAAAAAATACCTGCAAACCATCTGCTGATAAAACCCTGATGGCATCAGCATCTGTACTCCAGGTCCAGACAAAATTATTGCAACCGGTAAGCTTATTAAAGAAATCATTCTGGCAGGCATCAATAACAAAAATTCTTTTTGCAATGGTATTGTTTCCATTGGTACCTACAGAAGTTAATTTTACATTATACTCACCGCCCGTTGCATATTGGTGTATTGGATTTTTTTCTGATGATAAAGCTGTGTTATCACCAAAATCCCATTGAAATTGAGTCGCTTCCTGGCTTACATTGGTAAAGGTAACTTTATAAGCAAAGGGCAAAGTATCCTTCAGAGGAAGGATCTGAAAAGAAAAATCGGCAACTGATGCTGATCCATTCAGGCTCAAAGTATCTTTCTTGCATTGGAAAAGTAAACTGCTTAATGCAATAAGTAAACCGGAAATAAATACTGTTTTTTTCATACAACTTAATTATAGCGTTTATTAATAACCGTCATTTTGGGTGAGGCTTGTATTTTTATCTCTTTCTGCCTGTGGAATAGGCATATAACGGTGTTTTGGCAGAACATTTGTTTTACCTGCAGCCGTCATTACAGTAATAAAATAATTGGGATCGGGGTGACGCAACAGGTCGTACCAGCGATGCATCTCAAATCCGAATTCCATCCTTCTTTCTTTATAGATAGCTGTAAGCCATTGAGCGTCTGATAAACCATTTGGCAATGCAGCCAACCCGGCCCTTGCTCTTACCTGGTCTGCATAAGGCTTTCCCATTGCCGGTCCCGCAGCTTCCGCATAGATCAACAATATTTCTGAATAACGCATAAGAGAAACATTCAATGCACTCCTCCATTGGCCATCATCGCCCGTTGTATTATCTATTGAAATAAAATATTTTTTTACGTTAAAACCAAAAGGTGATCCGATCAGTTGCGCAGGTTGTGTATACGCTCCATAAGTATCACCCGGGATCCAGATCGATCTGTTTCGTCTTTTATCAATGATCGTATTATAAGTTGTTCCGGTTTTTTCATACTGGTCAACAAAATCCTTTGAAGGTACATTCCAGCCATAACCTGCTGTTTGTACAACATTTTGTGACCGCGGACCAAAAAATGTATTCATTTTACTACCTCCACCAAAATCCTGGAATGTACCTCCGCCACTGCGATATTGTACTTCAAAAAGTGATTCTTTTCCGTTCTCATTTTCCAGTTTGAAATTATCTGCATAATCAGTCCAAAGATCATAGCCATAAACCGTTCTATTGTCGATCACTTCTTTAGCTTTTAAAGCAGCATTGGTTTTATCGCCCAATGTTAAATAAACAGCTGCCAACAAGCCTTTTGCAGCACCTGCTGTTGCCCGTCCTTCATTTGGATAAGTATTATTATTTAAAGTATATGGATTATTATTTGGTAAAAGTGTTTCTGCTACTTTCAGATCTGCTATGATCTGGTCATACACTTGTTGTTTGGGAGAACGTGGAATGCTGGAAGCTTCTTCAGCAGTAATAACGTTGGTATAAAAAGGCACATCACCGAATAAACGCACCAGGTGATAATAATACAATGCCCTTAAGAATCTCCCTTCACCAAGGCTTCTTTTTCTTACAGCATCGCTCATAACGGGAACACGTGGAACTCTTTCTATAACAAGATTTGCCCTGAGAATTCCATAATAACACTGAGCCCACATCAGGTTAACAATGGGATTAAAAGAAGTCATATTAAAATTATCAAGTTCGGCTGTTTCAATTCCGTCTCCGCCACCGCCGCCGCCCAGATCCGCATCATCACTCATGATATCACCCAAATGCCAGGCTGCTCCGTTGTAGATCGCAGACAATGGAGTATAGGTTGCATTAACCGCAATTACAGCTTCCGCTTCATTTTTATAATAATTATCAACGGAACTAATTGGAATGGTAGGTGGAATATCCAACAAAGATTTCTTACACTGTGTGAATGAAACACAAAGTGCCATTAGAATGATCAAATTTTTTAAAAATCTTATTTTCATAAAAAATGAGTTTTATTTTTTTTTAAAAATCAACAGTAATACCTGCAATAAATGTTCTTGCCTGTGGGTAAAACCCGATATCCACCCCACCACCAACTTCAGGATCCATTCCTGAGTAGTCGGTGAAGGTGAACAGGTTTTGAGCACTAACATAGAATTGTGTTCGTTTAAGTTTCAGGTAATCGGCCCATTTAGTTGGAATACTATAAGCCAGGCGTACATTTTTAAATCTCAGATAAGAAGCATCTTCTACAAAACGGTCAGAAACACGATTGTTGCCATTCGGATCATTTAATATAAGCCTCGGCATTGTATTGCTGGTACCGGGTCCTGTCCAGCGATTGATCACATCATTTGAATAATTTCCGTTACTCACTCCTCCTTCTGTATACCAACGGGTAAAATTCAAAACCTGATTTCCCTGGGATCCTTGTATGAAAACAGTTAATTCAAAATTCTTGAAAGTAACTGTATTTGTTAAACCATAAGTAAATGTTGGATTGGCATTTCCGATATTGGTACGGTCATCATTATTGATAACACCATCACCATTCAGGTCTTTGAATTTAATATCACCGGGTGCTGTACTGGTTGTAGGATCATTACCGGCGGTTTGCACTGCGTGATTTTGTATTTCAGCATAATTCTGAAAAATACCTTCTGTTACAAATCCAAAAAAGAAACTTGCCGGATATCCTTCTGCAGTTCTTAAACTACCACCTGTGATTCTGGTGAATTGGTTATCAATTGGATCTTTACGCTTACCTAATGTAATAACTTTATTTTTATATGAACCGATCACAGCATTTGCATTCCATGTAAATGACTTATTAGATATTATTTTTCCACTAAGTGTAAGATCTATTCCCCTGTTTTGAAGTGTTCCCGTATTGAACGGTACTAATTCGTAGGTGCCGGAAATTAATGTAGGTGCAACACCCAAAATCAGATCTTTTGAACGACGCTGATACCAGTCAATTGAAAACCCTAATCTGTTCTTGAAAAGACTTCCGTCAAATCCTATGTTAAACTGCTCGTTTTTTTCCCACTTTATATCTGGATTATACGTACGGCTGGGTGCTGCTCCATTTACGATTCCACCCGAACCGGTAGAATTTCCAAATGTGTATTGAAAGCCCTGATTAATTTCCTGTAAATATGAATAAGGCCGAACATTCGGATTGCCGGTATAACCAAAACTTGCCCTGACTTTTAAATCATCCAGCCATTTTACATTTTGCAAAAATGGTTCTTCAGTTAATCTCCATGCGGCAGAAACAGAAGGGAAAATGGCAAATTTATTTTTGGGTGCAAAATCTGAACTTCCATCTTGTCTTATTGAAAATGCAAAGAAACCCCTGTTATCGAAATCATAATTAATTCTACCAAAATAAGATATAAACCTTCTTCTGATACCATCTTCTGCTCCATTTCGAATTTGTCCAATATCAATTGGTGTAAAAACCTGACCGGCTAATACGGGAATGTTTGGACTAAAGGATCCGGTTCGACCTGCTGAAACAAACGAATACCTATTTTCCTGGAAAGTATAGCCGATTACTGTATTAATCTTATGTTTTTGCTTGATTGTTTTATCATAAGTCAAAGTATATTCGGCCAGGTAATCAGGATTTAATTCTTTGCTTATATCATAGCCAGTAAGAATAATTGGCCTCCCCCCGGTTGAAGCTGTAGCCGGACCAAAATTATTCTTTTCATAATAATTATAATCGGCACCAAATACAGTCTTGAATTTTAATCCTTTATATAAAGTAATTTCTGTAAAAATATTGCCGGTAACCCGGTACTTAACGAAGTTATTTTTTGGAACTTCCAATTGATAAATAGGATTTGGCTCATCAAAACCATCCACACTGCCATTTCCTCCGGCATAAGTGCCATCTGCATTACGGGGACTAACTGTAGGAGGTGCCATTAATGCCAATAATATTACACTATTGAATGGAGAATAAGTATCTGTTCCATGCTCAGTAAATTTATTCATTGATAATGAATTACCAATTTTTATCCTGTCATTGACTTTTATATCTCCATTAAAACGAAGATTGAAACGCTCAACATCTGTTTTATAAATAATACCATCTTGTTTAAAGTAACCTGCTGAAAATAAATACTGTGCCTTATCTGATCCACCTGTTGCTGTAATATTTACACTTTGCATCGCAGCTCTCCTGAATATTTCATCCTTCCAATCTGTTCCATTACCATATTGATTTTGAACTGCGTTAAAATCGGCCAGTTTAGAAATTACCGGTAAGCCACTGGCTATCCTGGCTTCACTGTTTAAAATGGCATATTCCCTGGCATTTAACATAGTGGGCAAACTCCATGCTTGCTGTATTCCTCTATAGATATCTACATTTAAAGTAGCTTTCCCCGGTTTGCCTCTTTTAGTCGTGATCATGATCACACCGTTAGAACCTCTTACTCCGTAAATGGAAGCTGCTGCAGCGTCTTTTAAAACATCAATGGATTCAATATCGCCTGTACCAAAAGAATTCAAAACATTATCAGATCCCTGGTCTGGCAAGGGATAGCCATCAACAACTATCAAAGGATTATTAAAGCCTGTTAAAGATGTAATACCCCGGATCTTTATCCCGGTTCCACCAGTACCACCAGGTGCACCACTACCCTGAACGATCGTAACACCTGCTACTCTTCCCTGTAATGCCTGCGCTGCATCTGCTACAGGTGTAGCTGCAATTTCTTTTGCCGAAACTGATGAAACGGCTGTTGAAAGATCTCTTTTCTTTTTAGTACCATAACCAACAACGACTACTTCATTCAAACTCTTGTTAGCTTCTTCCATCAGTATGTCAATAGGGTCAGTTGTATTCTTTACCTGGTAACGGAAAGGCTGCATTGAAGCATTGGTGATCAACAATCTTGCTCCTTTTTGAACTGAAATGATGAAGTTACCCTTTGAGTCAGTAACAGTTGATTGGGTGGTTCCTTCAACAGATATTGAAGCCCCAACCAACGGTTCTCCGGTTGTAATGTTCCTTACATTTCCGGAAACGGGAACATTTTGAGCAAATGCCTGATGAATAAAACTCCCGAAAAAAATGCCAAGACATAGCAATGCGATTTTCAATTTCATATAGCGTTCGTTTTAACTGAGAGAAAATTTGGTAAATTCGATTGTAAATATATGTTTAGCCACAACAGTTTCAATAAAAATTGCCACATCATTACTACATCAAAATTTGTAATTAATTGATTTTAAGGCTATTTATACTACTTCATTACTACATCACGCAATTTTATTTACCTTCACAATACAATCTTATGTTTAGGATATGAAAAATTTGCTGCTGCTAATTTTTTTGCCGCTAACAGTAATTAGCCAAAATACCATCGGGCTTCCCGATGTGATCAACTACAGCAAACAATCATATACTGCCGGATTACAGAACTGGGATATCAAACAAGATAAAAATGGAATTGTTTATATAGCTAATAATGAAGGATTGCTTTCCTTTGATGGAAAATACTGGAACATCTACTCCCTTCCAAATAAGACAATCGTAAGATCATTGGCGATTGGATCAGATAATAAAATTTATGTTGGAGGCCAGGATGAACTTGGATTTTTTTCTCCCGCTGAAAATGGCCAGCTTCAATACCATTCACTGACACCATTCATTCCGGTTAAAGACAGGTCCTTTGGAGATGTTTGGGATATTGTATCATTTAATAAGGATATATTTTTCCGATCTACAAGTAAGATATTTAAATTTACCGATCAGGCGGTAGCAGTTTTTATTGCACCCTCAGAATGGTCATACCTGAATATATGTAACAATAATCTGTATGCGCATGATTACAAATCAGGATTAATGCGTTTTGAAAATGGCGTATGGACCCCTTTATTCGTTAATAATGACCTTCCGCTCAATGAACCTGTTACCGGTATTTTAAATATTGCGAAAGACAGTTTATTAATAACCACTTTAAAAAGAGGTTTATATGTACTTTCAAAAACCGGTATTAGTAAACAACAAAATTCCAATAATCTGTTATTTGAAAATGAAAGGATCTATGCAGCTACAACAGTAAATGATGAATGGATAGCTTTGGCTACAAATAACAGTGGTTTATATATTACCGACCTGAAAGGAAATATCATTCAGAGTTTTTCACGAACAGAGGGTCTGCAGAACAACAATGTACTAAGTGTTTTTCTGGATAATCAAAGTAATTTATGGCTTGGCCTTGATAATGGCATTGACTTGATTACATATAATAGTTCTATAAAACAAATCAATCCCTTTCTGCAAAACGGTTCCGGATATACAGCTATCATTTTCGACAACCATTTATTTTTAGGCACATCCAACGGATTATACAATACTGCACTACAAACGAAGAAAGACCTGAGTTTTAGTAAAGGAAATTTTGAACAGGTAAAAAATTCAAAAGGACAAACCTGGGGATTATCAGAGATCAATAACCAGTTGCTTATGGGCCATCATGAAGGAGCTTTTGTAATAAAAGAGAATTCAGCGTTGCCTATTTCATCAAATACCGGATTTTGGAATTTCGTACCATTGTCAGGAATATTCCCATCAGCACAAATTGTAGCAGGTAATTATAAAGGACTATTCTTATTCAATTTTGCTGATGGCCTGTTCAAACAATCATTGCAAATTCCAAACTTTAATGAATCTTCCAGGTTTATTACAATTGACAATGACGATAATATC
>JANMMS010000087.1:0-3936 GCA_031373525.1 Ferruginibacter sp. | reverse complement strand
ACTTATCAGGCGCAAAGAAATGAATATTATAAAAAAGTAGATGATCTGCTGGGAGGTGAATACTATGTAGATGTGAACCAGTTTGCTCAAAGAGATTTTCCTACAAATCCAAATGCAGGGCAGAATGATATTCTTCATCCAAACAGAATATTAGGAAAAGGTGATAAATTCGGGTATAACTATGATATTAATATTAAAAAAGGTTCTCTATGGTTACAGGGCGTTTTTAAATTCCGTAAAATTGATGCCTTTATTGCTATGGAGCAGTCTTATACTAGTTTTTACAGACGAGGAAATGTTCAAAGCGGATTATTCCCTCAAAATTCTTATGGAAAATCTGAAGTGTATAACTTTTTTAATGCCGGGATCAAAGGAGGATTAACTTATAAAATCAACGGAAGGAATTATATTTTTGCAAATGCATCATTCAGGTCAATGGCACCGTTTTTTGAAAATGCTTTTATTGCACCCAGGACAAGGGATTTTGTTCAGGATGATCTAAGATCAGAAGAAATTACATCAGTTGAAGGTGGATATGTTTTAAATGCACCAAAATTAAAATTAAGGGCTACTGTTTACTATACGCAATTCAAAAATCAACTGAATGTATTAACCTTTTACAATGATGAGTTCCAGAATTTTGTGAATTATGCCATCAGCAATATTGGTAAAGTTCACACCGGTGTTGAATTTGGTGCTGAAGCAAAAGTTTATAAGGGGTTGAGTGTAACCGGTGCTGCTGCCATTGGCCAATACTTTTACAACACAAGGCAAAAAGCTACTGTTACTGCTGATAATAGTGCTGATGTGCTGGCAAAAAATGTTACTGTTTATTCTAAAGATTTTTATGTGCCTACGCCTCAACAAGCTTATACAATCGGATTAGACTATCGCTCACCTCAATTCTGGTTTGTAAATGTGAATTTTAATTTCTTTGATAAAATGTATCTTGATTTTAATCCTATTCGCAGAACTGCTGCGGCAACGAATGGCGTAGATATCGGATCTCCTTTGTGGAATGATATTATTGATCAGACAAGGTTGAAATCGCAATATACCCTGGATGCATTTGCAGGATACTCATGGATGATGAACAGGAAATTCAAGAGCCTGAAGAAAAGGACATACCTTGCTTTTAACCTGGGTGTAAATAATATTCTGGATAACAGGAATATCGTTTCAGGCGGGTTTGAGCAACTTCGTTTTGATTTTGCAGAGAAGAATACCAATAAATTTCCGGATAAAAGATTTTACGCATATGGTATTAATTTCTTTGCCAGCGTAGGTTTAAGATTCTAATCAAATAAAAAACACATAATAAACTATTTAAAAAATAAATGTATGAACAAGATTTTAAAATTAATTACTGTAGTTGTACTTGTGGCTTCCATTGGCGCTCTCAGTGCCTGTAAAAAAACTTTTGATAATCCTCCGGGAGCTTCTGATCCTAATATTGTTGCAAATACAACGATCAAAGATCTTAAGGATATCCATCAAACCGGTGGAGCTTATGATGTGATCAATGCTGATATTATCATTTCAGGAGTTGTTGTTGCAGACGATAAAAGCGGCAATTTTTACAAACAATTATTTATAGAGGATGCAACGGGTGGACTACAGATAAATTTAGATGCAAATAATTTATATGGAACTTATCCCGTTGGCCGTAGAATATTCATACGTTGTAATGGTCTTTGTATAAGTGATTATAACGGCACCATGCAACTTGGTATTAAAGCAATCATTTCAGGAAGCCCTTCTTTGGAAGGTATTCCTTCTAACGCTATCAGCAGATATGTTGTAGGTGGATCATTGAATAATCCTGTTGTTCCAAAGCTTGTTACTTTTGCTGATTTAAATGTTTCAACAAACAAGCCATGGCTTAACCCTCTAGTGGGATCATTGATACAGTTAGAAGACTTCGCTTTTACAAATCTGAATCAAACTTATTCTGATACATCAGTATATAAAACCACTTCAAATCGTGATATTAAGAATTGCACTAATAATACCATTATTGTTCGCACAAGTGCTTATTCAAATTTTGCAGCACAAAAAGTAGCACAGGGACGTGGTAGCATTGTCTCAATCTTTACTGTTTATGCAACTTCAACAGTAACAAAACAATTGATCATCAGGGACACCAATGATGTAAAATTCTACAATGATTTTACATGTGCTTTGCCTCCCGGAACGCTTTTATTAGAAGATTTTGAGAACCAGACTGCAAATACAACTTTCCCCTATGTTCCGGTTACTATAACAGGATGGAATAACCTTCCTGAAATTGGTGGAAGAAATTGGGATGCAAGAATATTCAGTAATAATAAATATGCATATTTAAGTGCTTTTGGAAGTGCATTGCCATCTGTAAAAACATGGCTGGTTACCAAAGGAGTGAACCTGGATGCTACTGCAGTTGAAAATCTTTCTTTTCAGACAAAACAGGATTTCATTCTTACAACTGCACCGGGTGGTACAAATGTTGAATCAGCACTAAAAGTACTGGTATCAACTAATTATACCGGAACCGGAAATCCATGGGCTAACGGAACATGGACTGATGTTACTTCACAGGCAACGCTTTCTCCCGGAAGTACAACCAGTAATTTTCCATCATCATATACCAATTCCGGCAACATTAACTTGAGTTCATACACCGGAACGATCTATGTAGCTTTCAGGTATGAAGGTGCAGATAATTCAGGTACAGCAACTGATAAAACTTCTGCATGGGAAATTGACAACGTGAAAATTATCGGAAACTAATATTTTGAAATAAAATACAATTGAATAAGAGCCATTTTTTCAATCATGGCTCTTATTCAGTTTAAGAATATTATTGTGAGTTAACAAATAAATATATTATGAAAAAAATAATTACACTTTTTTTAGTTCTTTCTTCTCTCATTTCATTCTCACAATCTACAACACTTGTAATAAGCCAGGCTTATGGCGGTGGAGGAAACTCCGGTGCACCATACACTGCTGATTTTGTGGAATTACATAATATATCTGGTGTTTCACAAAGTCTGGCCGGATTATCTGTTCAGTACGCATCTGCAGCAGGCGCTGCCTTTTCGGGTGTTTTTGCGCTACCTGCTGCGAGTATACCTGCGGGTGGTTATTACCTGATCAGGATGAGTACTGTTGGTACAACCGGTGTTGCACTTCCAACACCTGATGCAACTACTCCAACCGGTGCTGAGATCGCTATGTCGGGAACAAATGGAAAAGTTGCTTTGGTAAATGGTATTACTGCATTAACAGGTTGCCCCAATGCAGGGATCGTTGATCTGGTAGGATATGGCACCGCCAATTGTTCTGAAACTGCTGCCACTGCAGCATGGAGCAATACTACCGGTGGATTACGAAATAATAATGGTTGTACAGAAACAAACAACAACCTGTTGGATTTTACTGTAGGAGCTCCTGCACCACGTAACAGTGCTACTCCGATATTTGCCTGCGGTGTTGTTGCACCAACATTGACAGCAACAGGTACTATCGCAGATTTTGGTAATGTTTTTTTCGGATCGAATTCAACATCTCAATCATATAATATTTCCGGTGTAAGCCTAACAGGTGCTCCGGGAAATATTACTGTTTCCGCTCCATCAACTGATTTCCAGGTATCTAATAATAATATTGCATGGGGAGCTACAACAACGATTGCATATAATTCTGCTACATTAGCCGCAACAGCAGTCTGGGTTAGGTTTTCTCCTCAATCTGCCGGTTTGAAAACAGGTAATGTTACAAACCTTGGAGGTGGGGTAAGCGTTGCCGTTAATGTTCCGGTTAGTGGTACAGGTGTTACACCAGTGAACCCGGTATTGTCTGCAACTTCACTTACTGCATTTGGAAATGTTTGTTTGAATACAACTGCAGGTCCACAGAGTTTTACGATCAATGGGATAAACCTTACAACGGTAG
>JANMMS010000071.1:0-4759 GCA_031373525.1 Ferruginibacter sp. | reverse complement strand
CCATTAAATACAATATCCGTGATGCATCACAGAAATACAAGATAAGCATGTGATCCCTCGAAAAAGGTTTTAACAAGAATGATTAAATGGCATAATTCCTAAACAGAAACCAGAATATTGAAGTGAGTGTTTTGACGGTTTAAGGCGATATTAATTAGTCATTCCTAAAACGTACTTCATTACGAGGAACGTACTTCATTGCGAGGAACGTACTTCATTGCGAGGAACGAAGCAATCTAAGCTATTAGTTTGTTCATGTAGATTGCTTCGTTCCTCGCAATGACGAATTATTGCTGTGTTCCTCGTAATGACGAATTAAGGTAAGAAAATCTGCCGAATTGCAGGTGTTAACAATAAATGTCACACTGTGGATATGTCAATTCAGCATATTTCATGAATGGCTGTAAATTTGCAGACTTAAGTATACTGTAAAAACAAATTAAAAAAATAAATTATGGCACTAGAATTCACAGATGCGAACTTTAAAACCACCGTTTTAGATTCTGATAAATTATCGGTAATTGATTTTTGGGCTGAATGGTGTGGACCCTGCAGGGCAATAGGCCCGGTCATTGAAGAACTGGCAAAAGAATACGATGGAAAGGTTAATGTCGGAAAAGTTAATGTTGATGTTAATCCCCAGGTTTCTATGAACTATGGTATAACCAGCATTCCTGCGATCTTATTTGTAAAAAATGGTGAAGTGGTCGATAAATTAGTTGGCGCTCAACCTAAAGCAAATTTTGTTAAGAAAATTGAAGCACATAAATAATTCAATTCAATGATACTAAAACGCCTTCCGGTTAACTGGAAGGCTTTTTTTATGAATTAATTTGAACTGACCTTTGTGTTTCTTTGAGCCTTAGTGATTTAGTGGCAATTAATAGCCGCAAAGGCACAAAGGCAGAAAGTTGCACAAAAAAGAAATAAAAGAGATCAGGATTCGCTTTTGCCAAATACATTATAAACCAATCCTGCCAACACTGCCCCAACGATCGGAGCAACAATAAATAACCACAATTGCCCCGGGGCCCAACCTCCGGCAAATATTGCCTGGCTGATACTACGTGCAGGATTAACAGAAGTATTGGTTACCGGTATACTGATCAAGTGAATCAAGGTGAGCGCCAAACCAATGGCCAATCCGGCAAAACCCTTTGGAGCCCTGTCATCTGTTGATCCCAAAATAATGATCAGGAAAATAAAAGTTAATACAGCTTCTGTAACAAAACAAGCCATTATGTTATATTTCCCCGGAGAATGATCACCATAACCATTAGATGCAAAATCACCGATTGCAGAACCATTGCCGGTAACAATAATGTATAAAACTCCTGCGGCTGCAATACCACCCAAAACCTGGGCAATGATATAAGGTACCAATTCTTTTGCACTAAAACGGCCACCAACCATTAATCCAATCGACACTGCAGGATTAAGATGCGCACCTGAAATATGACCGATACCGTAAGCCATTGTAACAACTGTTAGTCCGAAAGCCAGCGATACGCCAACAAATCCAATTCCCATGTCAGGAAAACCGGCTGCTAAAACTGCACTTCCACAACCGCCAAATACAAGCCAAAAAGTACCGATAAATTCTGCTAATGGTTTTTCATTTTTTTTGATTTTTGGTTACAAAGAAAAAAATATTAATGGGCTATAACCTCTTCAATTTTTGAAGGATCATGTTTATGTTTAAAAAAGATAAAGAACAGCACAGCAACTACCAATACATACACCGAAAACGCCAACCATATACCATGCCAATCGCGGTTGCCATCTGTTGATGTAAAATATTGCTGAATAAGCCAACCACTGATTAAAGCGCCCAGTACAGCACCTACACCATTTGTCACCATCATAAAAAGTCCCTGTGCACTGGAACGTATGCTGGCATCTGTAGTAGTTTCAATGAACAGTGAGCCTGAAATATTGAAAAAATCAAAAGCCATTCCGTAAACGATGCAGGAAAGTATGATCATCCATAAACCATCTGCCGGATCACCATATGCAAAAAGTCCAAATCGTAAAACCCAGGCCAGCATTGATATAAGCATTACATTCTTGATACCAAAGCGTTTTAAAAAGAATGGGATTGCCAGTATGAACAGCGTTTCAGATATTTGTGATATTGACATGATCAGTGTTGATCTTTTTACAACAATTGAATCTGCATAGACAGGATTTTTTGCAAACTCCGATAAAAACACATCCCCATACATATTGGTTAATTGCAAGGCAGCGCCTAAAAACATGGAGAAAAGAAAGAATAAGGTCATTTTAGAAGTTCCAAACAAGGCAAAGGCCTTTAGACCTAGTTTTTCTACCCATGTGGCATTTTCAGCTATAAGTTTTGGCGGTGCACATTTGGGAAGTGTGAAAGAATAAATACCAAGCACTATGGCAGAAGCCGCAGAAATATAAAACATATTGCCGGATGCTTTATTACCGGTAAGATTGGTAAACCACATGGCAACAATAAAACCAATGGTGCCCCAAACCCTGATTGGCGGAAACACTTTAACAACATCATAGTTGCTATTCTTTAAAATACTATATGAAATTGAATTAGACAATGAAATGGTAGGCATATAACAAAGCATGGCTCCAAATATTACCCACCAAAATGTTCCCGGATCTTCAACCGAAGGTATATATGCCAAAAAAATGGCTCCAATAATATGAAGTATTCCATATAATTTCTCTGCATTGATCCACCTGTCGGCAATAATACCGGTAATGGCAGGCATTATTAATGAGGCAAATCCAAGAGTAGAAAATATAGCCCCGAATTCTGCACCACTCCATTGCTTTGTTCCAAACCAGTAATTGCCTACCGTGATCAACCATGCACCCCAAACAAAGAATTGTAAAAAGCTCATTAAAGTGAGGCGAAACTTAATACTCATATAGTTTTTTTTAAAGAATTGAAATAGTTGACTGTATCAATAAAAATAAGACAGTAAACAATCAGCCCATGTTTTGATTATGGAAGATAACATTAATACATAAAAGCAAACAAATTTCAAGGAAAATTTTGGCATTATTAAAACAAAAACATTATAGTTTAACCATTCAACCTTAATAACTTTGCAAAAATTTGAGTTATGTCTTCTTCCCCTGATATATGTATAGCTTCTACAACAGATGAATCTTTAAAAGCAATCGCAGCCAAAGTAAAATCTGGAGAAAGGATCAATGATAGTGAATGCCTTTTACTTTTTGAAAAAGGAAGTTTAGCTTTTGTTGGTGCATTGGCAAATTTTATTCGTGAAAAACTTCACGGCAATAAGACTTATTTCAATCGGAATTTTCATATTGAACCAACCAATGTGTGTGTGTTCAGTTGTAAATTCTGTTCCTACTCACGCTTATATGCACACAAGGAAGATGGATGGGAACTCAGCATTGATCAAATGCTGGATATTGTAAAAACCTATGATGGAAAACCTATCACTGAAGTTCATATTGTTGGTGGCGTACATCCAAAAATGAATTTGGATTATTTTGTTGAACTTATTCAAAAGATACATGCACACAGGCCCGATCTTCATGTAAAAGCATTTACGGCTGTGGAATTGGATTATATGTTCCGAAAAGCAAAACTTACTATTGAGGAAGGCATGCAAAGACTGAAAGATGCCGGGCTGCAATCTTTGCCCGGTGGTGGTGCAGAGATCTTTCACCCTGATATTAGGCAAGAAATATGTGCAGATAAAGTTAGTGGTGAAGGTTGGTTAAAGATCCATGAAACTGCCCATAAACTTGGCATGCACAGCAATGCTACCATGTTATATGGCCACATAGAAAAATACTCTCATCGTATAGACCATATGAGCAAACTTCGCAACCTGCAGGATAAAACAAAAGGCTTTAATACTTTTATACCTCTAAAGTTTCGTAATGCAAACAATGATATGAGCCATATCGAGGAATCGACTATTATGGAAGACATGCGCCTTTATTCTATTGCCAGGATATATCTGGACAATTTCCCTCACATCAAAGCATATTGGCCAATGCTGGGCAGACAAAATGCTCAATTGTCTTTATCTTTTGGTGTAAATGATATTGATGGCACCATTGATGATTCAACAAAGATCTATTCAATGGCAGGCAGTGAAGAACAATCTCCTTCTATGTCAACAGAAGAACTGGTTACATTGATAAAACAGGTAAACAGGGAACCAATTGAAAGAGATACGCTGTATAATGAAATAAAGGATTTTACGAATGAGACCTCGTTTATAGATACCGTTAATTTGAACTAAATTTTTTTTTGAAGAAATATCGAACAAGGGTTAGAATATTGAACAAGGAACAAGGAATTTTCAACAAGGAAGTTTAATACCGCAAAGCTAGACTTGTGTTTTACTTCTTTATTCAATATTCCTTGTTCCTTGTTCGATATTCAGCTGTTCGATATTCAAATGGGTATAAAACAACAAACCCCGGAAAATATCCGGGGTTTGTTATTTCTATTGAGAAAATTATTAGAAATTCCTAATTGTTATTTCCACTCTCCTGTTCATTGCACGACCGGTAGCTGTTTTATTATCAGCAACAGGCTTGGTTTCGCCATAACCCGTTGAATTTACTGCTGCATCTGAAACACCTTTGCTTATAAGGTACTCTTTAACTGATTTAGCACGGTTATCAGATAATGTCATGTTTTTGGCATCATCACCCTGAGCATCTGTGTGGCCATCAATCTGTAATTTATACAACTCATCAGATTTTAAAATTGCAGCAACAT
>JANMMS010000051.1:0-54999 GCA_031373525.1 Ferruginibacter sp. | reverse complement strand
GAATAAGAGTGAGGAATCCACTTACTACTTACCACTTACTACTCACCAAAAATAATAGAGATGAAAGTAAAACCTGCTATTAAAAAAAGAAGCGTCGACTGTAAGATCGTTCGCAGAAAAGGAAGATTGTATGTTATCAACAAAAAGAATCCACGCTTTAAGCAGAAGCAAGGGTAGTAGTAAATGGCTAGTTGTTAATGGGAATAATTTAGGCTTTTAACCATTAAACCACTAAACCATTAAACCATTAAACGAATAACAAAAAATAAATAGACTTTATGGCTCGTATTGCCGGTATAGATATACCAAAAAATAAAAGAGGAGAAATAGGACTTACCTACATTTATGGTATTGGACGTTCTACAGCTCAGTACATTTTAACTAAAGCTGGTATTGACTTTAATAAAAAAGTGAATCAGTGGAATGATGATGAACAGACTGCCATTCGTAATGTAATAAACACGGAGTTTAAAACAGAAGGTGCTTTACGTAGCGAAACACAGATGAATATTAAGCGTTTGCTTGATATTGCCTGCTACCGTGGATTACGTCATCGTAAAGGCTTACCTGTTCGTGGCCAACGTACACGTACTAACAGCCGTACAAGAAAAGGAAAGCGTAAGACAGTTGCTGGTAAGAAGAAAGTAGCTAAGAAATAATTGAGATCAGCTTTTAGCTAATAGCTATAAGCTGATAGCTTTTTATATGACTTGTTTTTTGAATCAACGCCGGATTGCAGCAGTCAGCAGGAGGGTTGATTCATTCCGGATAAAACTGGGAAATAATTTTAAACGATTACCTATTTTTTAAAAAATTATGGCAAAGGCACAAAGCGCAAAAGCGGCTTCAAAAAAAAGAGTAGTAAAAGTAGACAGCTACGGTGATGCTCACGTTACAGCAAGTTTCAACAACATTATTATCAGTTTAACCAATAAGACAGGCCAGGTTATTTCATGGTCTTCTGCAGGTAAAATGGGATTTAAAGGGAGCAAGAAAAATACTCCTTATGCTGCACAGATGGCAGGTGCAGATGCTGCAAAAGTTGCAGTAGATGCAGGTTTGAAGAGAGTGGATGTATATGTAAAAGGACCGGGAAGCGGACGTGAAGGTGCTATTCGTTCATTATCTCAAAATGGTTTGGAAATAGCCATGATAAAAGATGTTACGCCTTTACCACACAATGGTTGCAGGCCTCCGAAAAAGAGAAGAGTTTAATAAAATGTATGATTTATGATGTGAGATGTATGATTTAAATGCACCACATATCATAAATCTTACATCATACATTTATAACCGGGTGCATTATTCATTTTAAAAGGTCTTTATAATGATGCACCGTCACTAAAAGACCAACATATCAATTATGGCACGGTATACAGGGCCCAAAACAAAGATCTCCCGCAGGTTTGGAGAGCCTATCACAGGCAATGGTAAGTGGTTAACAAAAAACAGTGTTCCCCCGGGACAGCATGGCGCAACCAAAAAGCGTAAAACACTTAGCGAATACGGACTTCAGTTAAAAGAAAAGCAAAAAGCCAAATACACATATGGTTTGCTGGAAAAACAATTCCGCAAAACATTTGTTGAAGCAAGCCGTAAAAAAGGTGTAACAGGTGAAAACCTTATTAAATTGCTGGAAGCTCGTCTGGATAATATAGTTTTCAGGATGGGTATTGCACCCAGCCGACAGGCTGCACGCCAGTTGGTTAGCCACAAACATATTACTATCAATGGTGAAGTTTTAAACATTCCTTCATACAGTTGCCAACCGGGCGATGTGGTAGGTTTAAAGGGTAAAACTGCAGGAAATGCAAATGTTACTGGAAACCTTCGTGGAAAAAATCCAAAATTTGGATGGATAGAGTGGAGTGAATCTGAAATGAAAGGTACGTTCATTGCTTATCCGGAAAGAGAAAATGTACCGGAGAATATCAAGGAGCAGTTGATCGTGGAATTGTATAGTAAGTAAGCTAGTGGCTAGTAGGGAATGTGGAGTAGGGCTGAAGCTACACAAGTGAGTGACACAACGATGATCAACAAGGATTAAATGTTTGTAACAAAAAATTAAAAAATTAAAAAATTAAAACAAAAGAATAAAATGGCCATTTTCAATTTTGTTAAACCCGATAAGATAGTTCTTCAGAAAGCAAACGACTTTGAAGCAATGTTTGAATTTCGTCCGCTTGAACCGGGATATGGAGTAACTATTGGCAATGCTTTGCGCAGAGTATTGCTTAACTCACTTGAAGGACATGCAATTGTTGGAATTAACATTGCAGGTGCTGATCATGAGTTTGCTACTTTAAAAGGAGTTACAGAAGATGTAACTGAAATAATCCTTAACCTAAAGCAGGTTAGGTTTAAAATGAAAGTTGATCATGATGTAAATACTGAAAAAGTTACACTTTCCATTAAAAATAAAACTGAATTCACTGCAGGTATGATCGGCGAAGCGTCTCCTGCTTTTGAAGTAATGAATCCTGAACTGCTGATATGTACTATGGATAGCAGTGCAAAATTGGATATTGAAATAACTATTGGCAGGGGCCGTGGATATGTGCCTGCTGAGGAGCATAAAGAAAAAAGTTCACATTTCGGATATATTCCTGTAGATGCTATTTATACTCCTATCAAGAATGTAAAATACCTGATTGAGAATACAAGGGTAGAACAACGTACTGATTTCGAAAAACTGATCATGGAAGTTATTACTGATGGCACCATACATCCGGAAGAAGCTGTTAAGCAAGCCAGTCGTATACTGATCCAGCATTTAATGATCATAACTGACGAGAATATTACTTTCGATACTAAAGAAGATAAAAAAGAAGACCTGGTTGACGAACATACTTTGCAATTACGCAAGATGTTGAAGACACCATTGGAAGACCTGGATCTTTCAGTACGTGCTTTCAATTGCCTGAAAGCAGCCAAGATCAATTCTTTGAGCGAACTGGTACAATATGAGCAGGAAGACCTGATGAAGTTCAGGAATTTTGGACAAAAATCTTTGAGCGAAATTGACCAGGTTTTGCAAGAAAGAGGTTTAAGCTTTGGTATGGACCTTAGCAAGTAGAAATTAGACGACGAATAAATTGATTTGAAGATTTGAAAATTTGATGATTGATTTATTCTCCAAATTTTCAAATCTTCAAATTTTCAAATCATTTATAATATACCTTGCAATTCCTGACACGGTGCAGGGTTCAAAAACAAACAGTCATGCGTCACGGAAACAAAAACAACAATTTAAGCAGAACGGCTTCTCACAGAAGGGCCTTGCTTATGAACCTGGGTTGCCAGTTGATCACTTACAAAAGGATCACAACTACACTTGCAAAGGCAAAAGCTTTGCGTACTTACATTGAACCATTGATAACCAAGACCAAACACACAGATACTAAAGAGGTTATCATGCACAATCACCGTATTGTATTTAGTTATCTGAATGATAAAGCAGCAGTAAAAGAATTGTTTACTGTAGTTGCACCAAAAGTTGCAGCTCGTCCGGGTGGTTATACCCGTATCATTAAGTTGGGTGCACGTATCGGTGATAATGCTGAAATTGCTATGATAGAACTGGTTGATTTTAATGAGATCTATGGTAAAGGGATTAGTGCTACTACAGCAGCTGAACCGGCTAAGAAAACACGTCGTGCAGGTGGCGCAAAGAAAAAAGCTGCTGAAACAACAACTGATGAAGCAGGTTCTACTGAAGAAAAAACAGAAGCATAATTTGAAACAGATTATTTATATAAAGGCTCCGATTTATTTATCGGAGCCTTTTTTTATGGGCCTCACCCACGGCCCCTCTCCTAAAGGAGAGGGGAGTGTGAGAAATTTTATTTGTTCAGAACGAAATTGAATCCTTTTCTTTGCAAAACATTTATAATAGATGGCACTTCCTACAACAAAACCTGCAATATTAATTTTAGAAGACGGAACCATTATTCATGGAAATGCTTTTGGTAAGATTGGCACTGCCACCGGTGAAATATGTTTTAATACAGGCATGACAGGCTATCAGGAAGTATTTACAGACCCCAGTTATTATGGGCAGGTACTTATCATGAATAATGTACACGTGGGTAATTATGGTGTAAAGGCCAGCGATGTTGAAAGTGATCATATAAAGGTAAAGGCTGTAATAGGACGTAATCTGGAAGAGAATTACAGCCGATTTATGGCAGATGCTTCTTTGCAGGAGTATTTCGAAGATCAACAGTTGGTAGCAATAGATGCAGTTGATACAAGGGCTTTGGTTATACATATTCGTACAAAAGGTGCCATGAACTGTATTGTATCATCTGATGGAACATCTATTGAGTTATTAAAAAAACAATTAAATCAGGTGCCTTCTATGGATGGGCTTGAACTTGCCTCGGTAGTAAGTACAAAAGAAACCTATGAAATTGGAGATGTAAAAAGTAAATTAAAAATCGCGGTCCTGGATTTTGGTATAAAGAAAAATATTTTGAATTGCCTTATTGAACGGGGTGCATTTGTTAAAGTATTTAATGCGAAAACCAGTTTTGAGGAGATGGAAAAATTTAAACCTTCAGGTTATTTTATTAGTAACGGCCCGGGCGATCCTGCACCACTTGAATATGCGATTAAAACAGTAAAACAAATACTGGCTGTTGATAAGCCTTTGTTTGGTATTTGTCTTGGTCACCAGTTACTGGCACTTGCAAATGATATACCCACATTTAAAATGCATCATGGTCACAGGGGATTGAATCATCCTGTTAAAAATGTGATCACAGGTAAAAGTGAGATCACAACGCAGAATCATGGATTTGGTATTGACCCTGAAGCTGTAAAAGAGAATAAACATATTGAAATAACCCACATAAACCTAAATGATAATAGCATTGAAGGTATCCGTGTAAAAAATAAAAAAGCTTTCTCTGTTCAATATCATCCTGAAGCCACACCGGGGCCGCATGACAGCAGGTATTTGTTTGATGAGTTTGTAAGGATGATAAACACGAATTAAATAACCTCACCCCAGCCCTCTCCCCCGAAAAGATCGGGGTCTGCGACAAAAGAGAGGGGGTGGAATCATTGAAAATTTGGGCTTCAAAATTTCGCTTACATTCGTGTTATGAGAATAGCAATTATAAACGGGCCTAATTTAAACCTCCTCGGAAAAAGAGAACCCGGTATTTATGGCAATGAATCTTTTGAATCCTACTTCAATCAATTAAAAGATACTTTCAGAAATGTGGAGATCACTTATTTTCAAAGCAATGTTGAAGGAGAACTGATCAATGAAATTCAACGGGTGGGTTTTGATCATGACGGAATTATATTAAATCCGGGAGGTTATACACATACTTCTGTTGCTATAGGTGATGCAGTTGCTGCAATTTCAACACCTGTAATTGAAGTACATATCTCAAATGTATTTGGAAGGGAAGATTTCAGAAAACTATCTCATGTTTCGGGGAAAGCTTTGGGTGTTATTAGTGGGTTTGGGTTAAAGGTATATGAACTTGCGCTTAGTTATTTTAACCACAAAGACACAAAGTCGTAAAAGACATAGCGCCTTCGTGCCTTAGCGGTTATAATTTCATTTTTTTTATGACTGATTTTACAGATCTTTTCAATGATTCAAATTCTGCGAACTGATCCTGAATAAAACTATTGTCTTCAATACGTCCGATCACTTCAGCCATTTCTTCATTTGTATCATATATCATTTTTCTGTATGCATTTGTATAATCTTTTGCTCTGGCATCATAAATACCCTTACTCATCCATTCTTTTGTACTGGTCATTTTTAATAATACGTCTTTTAAAACAACAGGTGTAAACTGTTTAGAAGTAATATTCAGTAATTCCAGCAGGCTATTATATCCGTGTTCTAATTTGTCTTTTTCATAATCTTCGCCATTTACTATATAAAACCGGTGAACCTCATCCCAGTTTTTTATTTTGTTTGTTTTGATGGAACTTTTTAATTTTTCAACACCGGTTTTCATGATAAGCTGACCACCTATATTTTGCCATTCACTCCTGGACATTTTTGCTGACAATGATTTTTTCAACAAATTAAAATCTGAAATTTTACTTTTTAAAATAAACTTCAGAATAATGGTACCAGCATAAAAGCTGATCAATTCTGAAAATAATTTTATTGCCTGGGGTATCTTGGTTATTATAGTTTCTCTTTGTGTGTTTTCCCATCCAGATACCATTGCTTCACCCTTACCATTTGGTTGTAAATTTTTTAAATATGAAATAGCATCAAACATTTCATTAATGGTATCAGGTGCCAGGTAGTCGTATTCTATGAGCTGTATCTTTTCTGTTCTTTTATCCCGGTCCTGGTACTTCCATGCATTGCGTGATAATGCATACATATTATACATGAACCAATAACCGGGCATAATAAGTAATCTGTTATTAGATATGTCATTACTTACCAGGCAAAAAGGCAAAGGTATATTCAGTTCCGCCGGGTAATCAGATTTTGTAAGAATCGTAAAGGATGCAAATTTTGAATTATGTTTCAGGCTTACACAAAGTCCGGGCCAAAAGCCACGTCCGGCAATGATTTCGCCATCCGGGCTCCGACTGTTATGATTGCTTCCGATAGTAGCACCTGCTGCAATATTACTCTGCCCCATGATGAGAGAGGCACATAGAAATGAATTGTTATGGTGTTGTTCATGTGATGGGAAAATCAATGAATTTAATACTTCGCAACATGATATGGTTGAATTATTACCCAGATAAGAATTGATCAATCGTGCTCCATATTTCAATTGTGAATGAGAAGCCATCACAAATCTAACAGCTTTTACACCATAAAAAATCCGACAGCCGAATCCTACAATACCATTAACCATTTCACAGCCTTCTCCTATCTGGGATCTTCTTGCGGGGTCACTGTTGATCGTTAAATTCTTTAATTTATTTGCTCCTTTGATATAGGCATCAGTTCCAACCCATACATCTTTTAAAATGCTGCAATTCTTAATAACTGTCCGGGCACCAACTTTTCCGTAATATCCACGTTGTTTATCAAATTTCTTTTCAGTAAATGTTTTAAATTTTTCCAGAAGTTCTTTATCATCTCTGTATTTGCTCCACAAATAAGCATCACCTGCAAGCATGCCATTAAATGGAATGATACTTCTTCCACCATTCTCATTACAAACTTCTACCCAGGTTCTTACGTTTTCATTTTCTCCTTCTTTTAATATTCCATTTCCAAATTTTGATATATCTGTTGCGGCCAGTTCATTGACATTGGCAATCATTACATCATTTTCAATAATATAATGGCTCAGGTAATTTACATTATCTATGCATACATTGTCACCAAAGTCGCAACTGATTATGGTGCTATTGTATAAACCAACAGGCATACGCAGATTGTGAAATTCGTGATATAATTCCTGTAGCCTGCCAATTCTTACCAGGCCAAAAAATTTACAATTCTTAACAAGATTTGCATTAAAGAGCCTGGAGACAAGGATCATATTCCAGTTATCACTTGTATTCCTGTTCAAAACAAGTGTATCTATTTCAGCGGTGGTCAGTGAACGATAACTTACATTATTCCTGTTTTGCAGATTCCGGAGATAATATTCATCTTTTCCTTTTGGAATATATTTTTTTTCTATGAAATTATAGCCAAGATCTTTTACCGGATGTGTTTTTATAATATTCATCTATTCAAATGGATAATTAATTAATCGATAATGGATAATATGTCTCATCTCATTATCAAACCCTGCAATACGGGATAAATATAATTTATTCTGATGAATAAATTGCGCATTATCCACTATCCATTTTTTCTATTCAACTGTAACACTTTTAGCGAGATTTCGTGGCTTATCAACATCAACTCCTTTGGCAATACCAACATAATAACTTAGTAATTGCAAAGGGATCGTGCTAAGCATAGGAGCAATTATTTCATCTGCTGACGGCACATAAAAAATATCATCTGCAAGTCCGGGGATCACTTCATCACCTTCGGTCACGATGGCAATTACTTTTCCTTTCCTGGCTTTTATTTCCTGGATATTGCTCACGATCTTTTCGTGGTATGAATCTTTGGTTGCAACAAAAATAACCGGTAATGCTTCGGTTACCAGGGCAATGGGCCCGTGTTTCATTTGTGCAGCAGGATAACCTTCCGCATGTATGTAAGAAATTTCTTTTAGTTTTAATGCACCTTCTAAAGCAATTGGAAAATTATAACCTCTTCCAAGGAATAATGCATTGGAAGCACCTTTATACTTTTCCGCAATTTTTTTAACCGACGCTGCATTTTTCAAGAGAGATTGTACTTTTTCAGGTACAGCCTCCAGTTCAAATAGTAATTCACTATATCTTTTATCACTGATGGTTCCTTTTTCTTTTGCAATTTTTAATGCCATCATGGCTATAACTGCCAATTGTCCTGTGAATGCTTTTGTACTTGCTACTCCTATTTCAGGCCCGGCATGCGTGTAGGCACCTCCGTCACTAATTCTGGCAATAGAGGAACCAACGACATTCACAATTCCAAAAATGATTGCGCCCTGTTCCTTTGCTTTTTCAATAGCTACCAGGGTGTCTGCTGTTTCTCCACTTTGACTGATTGCAATAATGATATCGCCTTTATTTACGATTGGATTGCGATACCTGAATTCAGATGCATATTCAACTTCCACCGGAATACGGCAAAGTTCTTCAAAAATGTATTCAGCAAGTAAAGCAGCATGCCAACTGGTTCCACATGCTACTATAATGATCCTGTTGGCATTTTTAAAATGCTCTATATTATTCTGAACGCCACTCATAGTGATCGTTCCGGCTGCTGCATCTAACCTGCCGCGCAAACAATCATGAATGGTACTTGGTTGTTCAAAAATCTCTTTCAACATAAAATGGTCATAACCGCCTTTTTCAATAGCTGCCAGTTCCATATCCAGTTTGGTAATGAATGGCGTGATCTTTTCATTACCCAGGTTCTTTAAAATGAGTTCATCCGGTTTCACAATGGCCAGTTCATAATCATTCACATAGACTACTTCCTTGGTATATTCCAGCATCGGGCTGGCATCACTTCCAAGAAAATGCTCGCCTTTTCCAACGCCAATGACCAATGGACTGCCTTTTCTTGCTGCAATAATTGTTTGTGGGTCATCTGAGTTGATCAAAAGAATGCAATAAGCACCTGTTACTCTTTTTAGCGCAACCCTTACAGCTTCCTCCAGATCGCACTCATTGTTTTGTTTGATGTCTTCTATGAAATTCAGCAGAACTTCTGTATCAGTTTCGCTGGTAAATGAATACCCTTTATTTTCAAGTTCTTTCTTTATCTGGGCATAATTTTCTATGATCCCATTATGGATCATGGCAAGTTTACCACTGGCACTGGTATGAGGGTGAGCGTTTCTGTCACTGGGTTCACCGTGTGTTGCCCAACGGGTATGGCCAATACCAATATTTGCGTGGAGGTCTTTACCAATGATCGTATTTTCAAGATCGGCAACCCTTCCCTTCTTTTTATATACTTTCAATCCTGAATTCAGCAAGGCAACCCCTGTACTGTCATAACCCCTGTATTCCAGTCTTTTCAAACCTGTTATGATGATGGGATAAGCTTCTCTTGGTCCTGTATAACCTACAATTCCACACATATATATATCATTGATTATTTAATAAAAATTTGAAGCACGAATTTATCGAAAAAAATGCTTCTAACAATGATATTAAAGGGTTTAAGCATATATTAGCAATTGATCAAACATGTTAATGAAAAGATTTAAATCGGCTATTTTATTTTCCATTTTTTTTATTTTGGGTATAAGATCAGCTAATGCACAAATTGTAAACCAATTAATTCCGGATGGTAAATATTATATTGTTAGGCATGCAGAAAAAGATACAGGAAAAAATCCTGCCTTGACGGTTGCCGGATATTTACGTTCAGGAGATCTATACCGTGCACTGAAAAATAAACGGATTCATAAAATTTATGTAAGTCAATTCCGTAGAACCCATTTGACTGCTGATTCATTAAGGATCTATCAAAAAATTGATACAGTACATTATCTGGCAGATACATCTGCAATTGATCTCATAAATAAAATCACCAGTCAAAATCATCAGCCTGAAAATGTGTTGATCATAGGGCACAGCAATACTGTTCCTGTTATCATAAAAAAATTAGGAATTCCAGATTTTTTACCAAATGAGTTACCTGATCATGAACATGATAATTTATATGTTATCACTAAAAAAAAGAATAAGGCCTTTTTAAGGAAACTGAAATATGGTAACGAATCAAAGGCAACAGGTTTGCCATCTAAAATGAAACCTTTACAATAAAATTCCTTTTAAGAAGAAATAGGCAACAGAAAAGTATATAACGATACCGGTTACATCAACCAACGTTGCAACAAATGGAGCAGAAGATGCTGCCGGATCAAGTTTCAGTCTTTTTAATATTATCGGCAACATGGAACCCATCATACTTCCCCATAGTACGATTCCGATCAATGAGAAAAATATGGTAGCAGCTACCAGTTGCCAATAAACGCCATAATCAAATATGTGAAGATTTTGCCATAGCAAAATGCGCAGAAATCCGATACTGCCCAAAATTACACCAAGTAAGAATCCTGATATCAGTTCACGCTTCATTACTCTCCACCAATCTGTTATAGTAAGTTCGCCGAGTGCCATGGCTTGTATGATGAGGGTTGATGCCTGTGAACCACTGTTTCCACCACTGCTCATGATCAAAGGAATAAACAATGCCAGTACAGTAGCTGCTTCAATTTCTTTTTGAAAGAATTGCATTGCGGTGGCAGTAAGCATTTCACCGAGGAAAAGTAAAACCAGCCAACCTGCTCTTTTTTTAACCAGTTTTATGATACTGATATCAAGATAGGGTTCATCCAATGCTTCCGTTCCGCCAATTTTCTGTATGTCTTCACTAAATTCTTCGTGTGCAACCCAAAGTACATCATCGATTGTAACAATTCCAAGCAGAATATTCTGATCATCAGTTACGGGTAAGGCTACCCTGTTATTCATTTTAAAAGCTTCATATGCCAGTTCCTGGTCTTTGGTTACATTCAATGAAATATAGCGGCCATCTATGATCTCATTAACTTTTGTTTCCGGTGCAGCCATGATAATATCTTTGATCCGGATATCATCAATCAATTCGCCTTTTTCATTTATAACATAGATCACATCAATGGTCTCTGTATTTTTTCCAAACCTGCGTATGGTTTCCAATACTTCTTTAACTGAATTGTATTCATATACATACACATAATCCGGAGTCATCAATCTCCCCACGCTGTTTTCAGGATAGCCCAGCAATTCAAGTGTAACTTTTCTTTCTTCAGGATCAAGTGTTTTTATCAATTCCCTTACCGTACTATTTGGCAGTTCTTCCAGGAAAGCCACCCGGTCATCGGGAGGTAATTCATTTAATAATTCAGCAGACTTGAATGCAGGAAGATTTTTGATGATCCTCTTTTGAACAACCACATCCATGATCTTAAAAACGCCTGCAGCCCGGTGAATAGACAAATGTGATACGATCTGAGTCTCAAAATCGGTATTATCATATATAAGTTCAGCAACATCACTGATGTTCTGGTTATTCAGAAATTCCTGTATAGCCAGTTTATCTTCCGAAGCAATGATCTCTTCAAATTGCTGCTGCATAGATATTTCATCAGTCTCCAGTGACATTTTTCGGGACTTATTTTTTATTGATTTATTGACTGCAATTTAATCTAATAGTTTTAATTGGCTGTTATTGCCTTTCTTAAAAGTCGATGATTTTGAATTTAATATTGATTCGTCATTGCTAGGAACGAAGCAATCTGATTATTAAAGTTTAGATTGCTTCGTTCCTAGCAATGACGAAAATTTATTTAGCCATTTTTTGATTATTTTTAATTTACCAATTAAAAATATAATGATCAAGCCTTATTTAATTGTAAAGCAGACAACAGAAAAAGGAAAAGCAGTTTTTACAAATGAAAGAATAGCTGCAGGAACTATCATTGAAATTTCTCCCGTTATTGTAATGAGCTTTGAAGACAGGCAATACCTCGACAAAACATTATTACACGATTATATTTTTGAATGGGGAAAGCTAAAAGATAAATGCTGTATGGCACTTGGTTTAATTCCAATATACAATCACAGTTATAAAAGTAATTGCGAATATTTCATGGATTTTGAAGACGATACTATATTTATAAAAACGGTACGGGTTATTAAAAAAGGGGAGGAGTTAACGATCAATTACAATGGTAACTGGGATGATGGGAAGAAGGTTTGGTTTGATGTTTTATAACTGAATAGTTCATAGTTCATAGATCATAGATCATATTTCATAGTTCATAGTTCATAGTTCATAGTTCATAGTTCATAGTTGAAACTACCACTTTTAAAGATAATTCAATTATAAAAGTCCCAACTATGAACTAAGAACTGTGAACTTGTATTTACTTTCTATTCTCAAATTCCTTCCTTATAATATTTAACGCAGCACCTGCCTTAAACCATTCGATCTGTTGCTGATTATATGTATGGTTAACCATGATCTCATCAACAGTTCCGTTTGCATGATTTAAAACAAGTTTTAATTGTTTATCAGGAGCAAACTCAGTCAAACCGATTATGTCGATGCTATCATCTTCCATTATTTTATCATAATCCGACTTATCATTAAATGTCAACCCAAGCATGCCTTGTTTTTTCAGGTTAGTTTCGTGTATCCGTGCAAAAGATTTAACCAATACCGCTCTGACACCAAGGTGACGTGGTTCCATTGCCGCATGTTCCCTGGAAGATCCTTCACCATAATTTTCGTCGCCAACTACTATAGTACCAACACCTGAAGCTTTATATGCTCTTTGGGTAGCAGGTACTGTGCCATATTCACCAGTCAGTTGGTTTTTTACTGAATCTGTTTTTTCATTAAAGAAATTTATGGCGCCAATCAACATATTGTTGCTTATATTATCCAGGTGGCCACGGAATTTAAGCCAGGGGCCCGCCATGGAGATATGATCGGTTGTACATTTGCCTTTTGCTTTAATTAAAAGCTTCAAACCTTTCAGGTCGGTTCCTTCCCAGGCAGCAAATGGTTCCAGTATTTGTAAACGTTTGCTATCAGGTGAAACTTTTACCTGTATTTTACTGCCATCGGCTGATGGTGCCTGGTATCCGGGATCATCAACAGCAAATCCCCTTGGAGGAAGTTCAAATCCTGTTGGTGCATCTAACATTACCTGTTCACCTTTATCATTGGTAAGTGTATCTGTAAGCGGATTGAAATTCAGCGTTCCTGCTATGGCAAGTGCTGTAACCAGTTCCGGTGATCCTACAAATGCCATGGTATTCGGGTTGCCGTCTGCACGTTTAGCAAAGTTTCGGTTGAAAGAATGTACAATTGTATTCCTTTCTTTCTTCTCTGCACCTACACGTGCCCACATACCAATACATGGACCACAGGCATTGGCAAAAACGGTAGCACCGATCTTGTCAAAAATATCCAGAAATCCATCTCTTTCAATAGTAAATCGTACCTGCTCACTGCCAGGTGTAATCGTAAACTCTGAATGTAATTTCAATCCTTTTTCTGTAACCTGTTTTGCCAGGCTAACAGCACGGCTGATGTCTTCATAGGAAGAATTGGTACAACTTCCGATCAATCCAACTTCAATTTTGGTGGGCCAACCGTTTGCCGCTGCTGCTTCTTTCATTTTAGAAATGGGGGTAGCTAAATCCGGAGTAAAAGGGCCGTTCAAATGCGGTTCCAGTCTACTCAGATCAATTTCAATCACCTGATCAAAATAAGCAGCAGGATTTGCATAAACTTCCGTATCACCGGTTAAATGTGCTGCAATATTATCAGCCAGTAAAGCAATTTCTTCTCTGCCTGTTGCTTTAAGATAACGGCTCATGCTTTCATCATACCCAAATGTGGAAGTGGTTGCTCCGATCTCTGCACCCATATTACAAATGGTTCCTTTGCCAGTGCAACTCATGCTGGTAGCGCCTTCGCCAAAATACTCAACAATTGCGCCTGTACCGCCTTTCACCGTTAATATACCGGCAACTTTTAATATTACATCTTTCGGTGCTGCCCAGCCATTTAATTTCCCGGTTAATTTAACTCCAATTAGTTTGGGCATTTTGAGTTCCCAGGGAAGTCCGGCCATTACATCACAAGCATCTGCTCCTCCAACACCGATCGCAACCATTCCTAAACCACCTGCATTTACTGTATGGCTATCTGTACCGATCATCAATCCACCCGGGAAGGCATAATTTTCCAATACCACCTGGTGAATGATACCTGCGCCCGGTTTCCAAAAACCAATTCCATATTTTTCCGAAACGGAAGCAAGGAAATCATATACCTCACTGCTTTCATGTACAGCTCTGTCGAGATCTGTTTTGCTGTTTACTTTGGCTTCTATCAGGTGATCGCAATGCACGGTTGATGGCACGGCAACTTTATTCCTGCCACTTTGCATGAATTGCAATAAAGCCATCTGGGCTGTTGCATCCTGCATGGCAACACGGTCGGGTGCAAAATCCACATAATCTTTTCCCCTTTGAAAAGCTTTGTTTGCTGCTCCATCCCAAAGGTGCGCATATAATATTTTTTCAGTAAGTGTCAGGGCTTTTCCTGTTACTTTACGGGCGGTTTCAACACGGTTGCTGAAGTTTGCATAAAGTTTTTTGATCATTTCAATGTCGAATGCCATAGATTAATTTGAAAATTTGAAAAAATATCAATTTGAAAATGAAAAGCAACTTAAGAAAACAGTTATTTAGTTCAACTGATTTCCAATTCTTAAAATCTTCAAATTGGTCGGCAAATTTACTGAAACTATGGCATTATTTAAAGCGCTTGTTTTTAGATCTATTTCTGATTACTTTTGCAATATGAATCGTTTCAGGCATTTTATAGAATGGCACGTTTTTGGGGTTTGTACAGCCATTGGTGAAAAAATGGGTATTGCTACTTCTGTTATAAGGAAGTACTTTATTTATATCTCATTTCTTACAATGGGATCGCCAGTTATTATTTATCTTTTTATAGCATTCTGGATGAATGTTAAGCGGTATATTTTTAGTTCGAAGCGGAATCCGTTGAGGTACTAAAAGTCCTCCATTGAACAAGGAACACGGAATGTTGAGTGATGAAGTGAAACGCCAGTATCTGTTTTCTATTCTGTATTTAACTTCCTTGTTGAAAATTCCTTGTTCCTTGTTCGATATTCATTCATGCGCTACCGCACAAGAGGGCGATGCAACGATGCTGAGCATTGATTTGATGTTGGGACAAAAATTAAACCACTGCAGATCGTAATCTTACCAGTTTCTCCAATAGCGGTTCCAGCAGATCTAACCGCAACATATTGGCACCATCGCTTTTTGCAACAGCAGGATTGGGATGTGTTTCAATAAATAATCCATCTGCGCCTGTGGCAATGGCAGCTTTGGCAATGGTTTCTATTAATTCCGGACTGCCACCGGTAATACCGCCTGTTTGATTAGGTTGTTGTAATGAATGTGTGCAATCCATGATAACCGGAACATTGATCTCTTTCATCCAGGTGATGTTGCGGTAATCAACTACCAGGTCCTGGTAGCCGAAAGTATTTCCTCTTTCAATCAATCCAACTTTATCATTGCCGGCATTTTTTATTTTTTCTACTGCAAATTTCATGGAAGGCCCGCTCAGGAACTGTCCTTTTTTTACGTTCACAATTTTACCTGTTTTTGCAGCAGCAATTAACAGATCCGTTTGTCTGCAAAGAAAAGCAGGTATCTGTAAAATATCAACATAGTTTTCTGCCATGGCAGCTTCTGCTGCTGTATGTATATCTGTTGTGGTTGGAAGGGAATATTTTTCACCGAGTTTTTTTATCAAATGCATGGCAGCTTCATCTCCAATACCTGTAAATGAATTGCCACTGGTGCGGTTTGCTTTTTTATACGATGCTTTAAAAATATATGGGATGCCCAGTCTTTTGCAGATGGCAGCAACTTTCTCCGCCACTTCATCGATCAGTTCTTCACTTTCTACCACACAAGGGCCGGCAATTAAAAAGAAATTTTTTGTATCATATTGCTGTTTGCTGAAAAGCTCTTGTAAATATTTTTCCATGAGGCAAAATTACTAAGAAGGATTGAAATTGCATCATCAGGTTGTTGGCTGGGTGATTGACAACGGTATTAGAAAAATTGCCACAGATTTACTTATTTTTTAATCAGGTGAATCTGTTGCAAAAAGTAGTCGTCATTGTAAGGGATGAAGCAATATTATTATTAACACTTAGATAGCTTCGTTCCTCACGATGACAAATTATTAAAGTTGCAAAAAAAGAATAAAATCAATAACCAATAGCTTTCAAAAATTCTTCTTTTTTCCTCCTTGAAACATCAACATAGTTTCCGTTTTGTAATTCTATCTGGCCACCATCCCCTTTGATATACCTTTTGATATAATTTAAATTAATGAGGTGGGAGTGATGGGTGCGAAAAAAGATATCTGTTGGCAGCAGTTCTTCAAATTCCTTGAGTGTTTTGGATGCTATGATCTTTGATTTATTTGTAAAGATGATATTAGTATAGTTGCTGTTTGCCTCTAGTTGTATGATGTCATTTATGTCAAAGAACAATAAGCCTTCCAAGGTAGGGATTGCTAATTTGTTCAATTGTTTTTTTGGGTGCTGTATGTTTTGCTGAAGTAGTTCAATTTGTCTTTTTGTCTGATCTGATTCACTACCGTCTATTCTTTCTACAGCTGTTTTTAATTCTTCAATATCAATGGGTTTCAATAAATAATCAAAAGCAGCGTATTTAATTGCTTTGATGGCATACTGGTCGTAAGCTGTTGTAAAAATGATGTGAAAGTTTTTTTCTTTTATGGTATTCAACATTTCAAAGCCATTCATTTTTGGCATTTCAATATCCAAAAAAATTAATTGAGGGTGATGTTTTTCAATGGCTGATAATGCTTCAATACCGTCGGCTGCTTCTGCAAGGATCGTTACATCGGGGCAATAACTTTGCAATTTTTGCCGCAATGCCAGCCTGCCTTTTGCTTCGTCATCAATTATTATTGCTGTAATCATGTTAAATAATTTGTAATTGCACCTTTATCAATGTGCCTGTAGCATTTTTACCCTCATAAAGATCTGTAACATTTACAGATGCTTCTTGTTCTTTATTAAACAACCTGATCCTGTCGAAACTTAACTGTATTCCGTAGGAAGATTCTTTGTTCTTTACAATTTGGGCTGCCGCCTGTCTTCCAATACCATTGTCTTTTATGCAATATTCAATTTTATCCTGTATCTTTTTTATTTCAATTTCCAATAAACCATTATCGCCATCTTTATTTTTTAATCCATGCAGGATGGCATTTTCCACAAAGGGTTGAATGATGAGTGGAGGAACTTTGTAATCACTGTCGAGCAATTCTCTGTCTATATTAATAATTGTTTTGAATTTATTATCATTGCGTAGTTCTTCCAGTTCGATATACAATTTTAATGTTTCAATATCTTTTGTAAAAGCTACGGTATTTTGTTTACTGCTGTCGAGAATATTGCGTAAAAGTTTGGCAAATTTATTCAGGTAAAGAGTAGCATTGTATTTATCATGACTATGAATGAAGGCATCGATGCTGTTAATGCAATTAAAAATAAAATGAGGATTTAATTGTGCCCGCAGGCTTTGTAACTCCAGTTCAGTTTTTTCGTTGGCATGGGCTTCTATAGCCAACCTGTTTATTTTTTTCTGGTTACGAAAATTCAGGAATATAAAAAAAGAAAGCAATGCCAACAGGGCCAGGCCAACCCAATAAAAATATCGTTGCTTTTTTTGTTCCCCGAGTTTTGCTTCTGTAATAAATTGCTTTTGCTTTAATGAATCTTCTTTTTTATCAAACTCGTATTGCATTTTATATTCTTCTGTTTTTTTTGACCTTTCCTGGTTGATGATACTATCCCTGTAGAGAATAAATATTTTATAATGTTCAAGCGCCTGTTTATAATTACCTTCTGCGCTGTCTAATCTCGATAAGCTGCCATAAATATCACGATATGTATCCAAAAGCTTTGTAGCCTCTGTAAATTCCAACGCTTTCTTAAGATGTTGTCGAGCCTTGGGAAAGTTTTTTAAAAGTATATTGATATCTCCAAGTTCCTGGTTATTTTCCGCTATGTATAAAAAATTGTTATCATCTTCCGGCAAGGGTAAATAACTACTGAATTTCTTCCGGCACTCAGTATACATTTTTTTCGCAGTGATTTCATCTCCATTAGCTGATGCCCTTTCTCCAAGCCGTTTATAAACCAGGCCAATATGATAATTTGTTCCATTCATAAAATATATATTCCCCGTTTCCTGCCAGATCTTTAATGCAGCCGATAACATTTCAATTGCATTAGTATAATTGCCTTTAAAAAGGTTGGCCCTGCCTATATAATGGTAGCATGTAGCGATGTCATCCTTTTTTCTTTCGGGGCATTCATAAAATAGTATCAAAGCTTTTTTGCAACAGTTTTCAACTTCCGTAAAATTCTCCTGGTATGAATAAATTCTTCCAATCATTAACCATGTCTGGGCGATGTTATATTTATTTCCTATTTCTTCAAATAATTTTAATGCAATAAAAGCATTTTTAAATGCTTCCGGGTAGTTCAATGCAAATTTGTAGCAGGAGGCAATCTCAATATAGGTTTCGGCAACCTTTTTTTTGTTGCCTGTTTGTTTGGATAATTCTATCGCAGCTGAAAAATATTTATGTGCTTCTGAAATTTTACTTTTAAATGCATTTACATTCCCAAGGCACATGAGGGCGTTAAATTCTTTTGAAGTAAATTTTATTTTTTTGGCTAACCTGAGAGAAGAATCTGTGTATTTAATAGTATTCTCATAATCGTAGCGATTCCAGAACTGCTCACCAATTTTGTAAAGCGTATTTACTTTATTGGTATCTTCTATTTCATTTGATAGTGCAAGCTTTAAGCTATCAATTTCCTTAGTTTGAGAAAAAGCAATTTCTATATTACAAGGTGCCAATAATAACCAAACAAGCAGTAAGATGGAATTCCGAAGCGACATAGTGATAATTAAGATAGGTAATTAATTCTACTTTGATTAATTTTAATCACCTTGTTTTACTCTTGTGCAAAATGCAGTATCAACCTAACAAGGCCGTGACAGTTTATTCCACGAATTTATTGGCATGTGTACTCCATCGTTTCTGTCCTGTCAAAATTCAAGCTTGGGTCAGTCGGACAAATACCTAGCGTATGTATCGTTAAGGGGAAATTCTTTGCATTATAAGTATAGGTTACAGAACAATTATATTGTGTACCGAAATCTATTAGTTTCCAACTGGTGGCGTTATTGTTGTTCCTGTACAAATAGGTGAATGGATCATCGCCCACATACCTGAACAATTGTACTATCCATTGATTTGATCTATGTGGATTTGGATTGTTGTCGTAGCTCAGCCCTTCATACACATTTGTAACTGTGCCATTTTGTTTTCTTGATATCCTGGTAACATTACCTGCTGAATTATAGATCAAAGTATCTGTATAGATGGTAAGGCCAACTGAAGCTGTATTTACATACACGTCTTCTTTGATCATTTGTCCATTGGTATTGTACATAAATGTCCTGTGCCCCGAATCTGAATTGGATTTGTTATCATAAAATTCTTCTGTGGGCAAAAACCTTGAGTTTGCATAATTGTAAGTGAAGATCGTATAGGGCGATTCCACTTTTTTCAGCCGGTTTAGCAAATCATACTCGACAGGAATTGCAAATGCAGTCGTGATTTTTCCCGTAACATCATAGGTCAATTCTAAGACATTCCCAAAGAGATCATTGGACGCTTTTGTTAAAACACAGGACGTATTGGGAATGTTGAAATTGTTCTCTGCAGGTATGTCTTTGTCTTTTTTGCAACTAAAATTTAGGGAGCATATAGTTATGCTGATTAGAAGAAAGGGGAGTGGTTGTTTTTTTATCATAAATAAGGGTTTAATTTTCAGGAATTAAAATATTTTAGGTCGTGAAAGTTGCCCGTAAACATTAAAACATGTCTGCTATTGGGTCACATATAGTACGTTTAATCGCATCCGTTAAATGTCTTTAATACTACGCGCCCACCGGCTCCGGGTGAAAATCGTATGTTTTGTTGAAGCACAATTTTTTTTGCCTGCATTTGCAGATATGACGATGAAGTTAGTTGTATAAATCCCAAACCATTAAGCTGGTCTCTTGCATTTAAATAATTGTCGTTTGAATTATAAAAAAGGGGCGGTGCTACACCAAAGGTGGCATTATCATCTGCCATACAAGTTCTCAAACCTGGTTCATTTGCAATCGTGGCTTTCATCCTTTCACCTTGACCATAAGTAAGGAAGGTCAGGCATTCTACTCTGCCGTAACTCATTATGTTATTTGTTGCAGGATGATACACATTATTGCATTCATCCACATTAGTGCCATTATAAACGCAATTAGCATCTGTATGTGCCTCGAGGTAGCTAGGCTGACCGGACGCTAAATCCTGGTCCGGATCTGCTTGAGTGTCGCAAACAAGGTCGCCATCTTCTTCGCAATCATAACAAAAAAACGTTGTGTTCCGTTCTGCACTCTCTTTACCATGAAACGGATCCCAGGGATGTGGTTCGAAAGTGTGATACAAGCCAAATACATGACCCACTTCATGCGCCATTGTACTGTTGTCATCTGGATAAGTAAGCCTACCACTTGATATACTGCAATAGTGACCGGTATTGGGTATATCATATGAAGTACCACCTATAGTTCTAGTGCCATCTGAGACGGTTAGATGTATAAAAACATTTAGCATTCCTACTTTTTTAAAAGGGTCAAGTTCGCTTTCCTCGGATTTATCCTGGTAAAGAAGATCGCTGTTATTTACTTGTTTGATACCCATGAGCATAAAGCATATACTGTAAGGTTTATAACTTAGTACCATTTGGTCAAAGAGCCGTATAATAGCTTCATCCGATGCCGCCCGGTTATTACCATTGTTGTCTGCAAAAACTGTAATATAAGTTCTTACACAATACGGCACATTAACAAGCCTCGATTGCAACATCTGTTTTGTAATTACATAAGCTTTTCCACTCTTACTCGACGTTCCACATGGCAAAGTTTGACTGAGGCTGCTAAGGGTAAAGCAAAAAGTAGCCACTAATCCAAAAGCTATTGTTTTCATCGGTTTATGGTTTAGCTTTTAGTAATTCAATTTCCTTTTTTAGTTCAATCACATAGAGGGTGAGTTCTTCTATTTTTTCCATCATCCTGGTTTGCAATTCACCAACATTTAAACCCTCTTTTTGTATTTGTGTAGCTGAAGGAATATTCGGCAAATGATTATTAGCTTTTATAAATTCCTCTACTTCAGTCAATGGTTTCAATTTGTATTTTTTGTCAAAAACGTAATCCGCCCAACCCGTTTCCACTATTATTTCTGTACTTCTGATGCTGCCTTTTACAGCCAGGGTATATCCATTTTGCGGAAGACAGTTAATGCCTAATTGTGCTGAGCCGGGATAATAAGTCATTGTACGGTTGTAACTATTTGAACTTCCATAACCAAAACTAATCTTGTCTTGTCCGGCTGTATAAAATTGCATTTCCCCTGATTGGATACCTATACCAAAATCATTATTAACACCTGAATTCCAAAAGCTTATTTTCTTTCCTAATGAATTGGCAAAACTGAGCGGCGAAGAAGGAGTATTTGTTCCTAACCCTACATTGTTGTTTGTGCCATTTACCATTAAGGCAGGCATATAACCAGCAGCCGTTAAATAAATATCACCACCACCTGTTCCTATTTCTATACCTTCCCTGCTAAAGTGAGGGGTGGCAACTCTGTTTGTAACCCCTTTTATATAACCTCGGGAAGTGTTGAATTGATCAACAAAATGTAAGATGGGATTTTGTCCCCTCAATTGTGCAACAAATGTATTATTAGAGGCACCGTCTATCACCGGCTGGTAAATGCTGAGTTTATAAGGAGCATCACCGGCAATTCCAATACCTACATTGCCGCCAAACGGATTGATGTATAAATTTTTGGGAGTAGTGGGCGTTATGATATTCGCACTTCCCACGCTTTGAATTTGTTGCCCGTCGATATTTAAAAATTGCGATTGAGTACCGGGGAGGTTATTTGTTTCAGTTCTTAATGCCCCACCATTGATACCATTACCATACAAGCCATTTCCCTGTAAACGGGCATCACCCCTTACATCTAACTTGTATCCCGGGCTGGTAGTGCCAATTCCTATATTACCAGGATTATTGTTGCTGATATTAACCCCTGATAGATCCCAATACGAACTACCACCACCTCCACCAAAATAATCCAGGCTATTGTAATGACTGTTTATCACTTCCCACTTTTGTATGGAAACATCATATCTTAATGTAACGGCACCGCCATTATAAATAGCGAATGTAGTACCCGTACCTGTTATGATACGATCGTTGGGAGAAGATGCCGCTTCATCATTGTAGATCTCCATAGAAGAGCCGCTACGGTTTGCCAGGGTAATGATTCTACCGTTAACCCCTCCGGCAATCCCTGCTATAATAAAATTTCCTATTATGGGCGGGTTTTGTAACAGCCGATAAACGCTTTTTTTATCAGTATATAGATCAAGCGCATAATTATAAGTAGTTGCAATGATCACGTCTGCACTCCGCAACCCCATATCACCATCGATATCTAATTTAGTTCCGGGTGCGGAGGTCCCGATGCCTACTTTTGAGCCGTCATTCGTAATCGTGTTGTCTGCTATCCAATCCGTTCCATTCCAGTGTATGGTATTTCCATTGGCCGTACCATCGGGCAGGCTCTCACTTTTACCCGCATACAGTGCATACGGAACGCTGTTGAGTTTCGTCGTACCCATATCCAGGTATGTACTGCCGCCCAGGGCATCAAGTTCTACCTGTATGTATTTAGCGCCGCTTCCCCAGTTTATTCCTGCAAGCGTTCCGCTCAGTTGGGTGCCTGTACCAATATCAAGATTAAACAATCCAAGAGCTGTGGTGGTTACGCTGTGGTTTTCACTAAGCACAACCGGACCTGTTGCTGTAAGATCATGTATGCTGATACGTAAGCTGATGGCATGTGATGCAATAATTGATCCCGATGCATTGCGGGCTACAGCCTGGTATGGAATTGCCTGGGGTGCCTGTGCATTTGCCATGAACGCTATCGTCATTAAGCCTAGCATAAAACAGATGTACTTTTTCATTTTACTTGAATTAAATTAGTTTAGGTATTATGTTGCTTACTACTGAAACAAAAAACTGTTATGGATGAATGGATGTAATGCCATTAAAACTATTATTATCAAAAACCGGGAAGTCATTTCCATCTACAAAACCATCTCCATTCAAATCGGTAGCTACATACTCAAATGCAACACCATTGAAGGAATCGGTATCAAATGCCGGGAAATCATTTCCATCAATAAAATCATCCTGGTTAATATCTCCTGTATAGAAAGCAAATACTCCCGCTTCAACCATTGCCTGGTTGTCGCCCATTGCCATGCTGACGGATGCGGAGAAATCATATAATACTGTTGATGCAGTACATTCCACGGGGTTAGCACTCCAGGTTTGAATACTGTTTCGGTGTTTTACAGATATATAATAGCTCCCTTCCGGTTGTGTGAAGTTTGCCAAAACAGAACCGTCTGTAAGTAATAGGGTTTTGATGCTCTCCAATTTTGTAAATGTTTCCGGATCATGCAGGCTTATTTCAAGGGTATCTGTTTCGTTTGCACCTGATGCAATGCCCTGGTTGATCAATACCGGTTGCATGCTGCCTCCATTTATATAATAGCCCTGCAAAAACAACTTAAGACTAAGGCTGCTTTCCGAAGGTTGCTCAAAACCCTGTGTCAGGAGATTGCCTACAGCACTCAATGAAGCAATGACGGTTTCACCAATATTATAATTGATACTGCCGTTGCTGCCATTAAGCGTACCACCCGATGAGGAAACAGAAATCCTGTTAATTGTTTGTGCTTCCGTTATACAGGAAAAAGAAACTATAGTAAGTATTGTAAAGATTTGTTTTTTCATCTGTAATAATATATAACAAGATGAAATATTGAATCTATATTTAAAAGGGATGTTGAGCCGTTTACAGAAACCATTTAGCAGATGGCGAAATTCCATTAACCCCTTACATTTGTATTTTAAAAGTTCATTATGATCAAAGAAAGAATATTAGTTATCGGAGCTTCCGGCCAGATAGGCGTTGAATTAACACTTGCATTGCGTAAAATTTATGGTAATGCCAATGTGATCGCTTCTGATCTGCGGGAAGAAAATGCACTGTTACATGGAACCGGCCCCTATGTTTCCCTGGATGTGATGAACAAGGAAATGTTACATGTTCAGGTGATACGGCAGGGGATCACGCAAATATATTTATTGGCTGCAATTCTTTCTGCAACTGGGGAGAAGAATCCAAATCTTGCCTGGAGCTTAAATATGCAAAGCCTGCTGAATGTGCTTGACATCGCTAAAGAAGAGCATTTGCATAAAGTTTATTGGCCAAGTAGTATTGCTGTATTTGGCCCTACATCACCAAAACAAAATTGTCCGCAACAAACAGTCATTGAACCAATAACAGTGTATGGCATCAGTAAATTTGCCGGTGAGTTCTGGTGTAATTATTATAACCACCGCTATGGGTTAGATGTTAGAAGTATCCGTTACCCCGGGTTGATCAGTTACAAAAGTGCACCAGGTGGTGGTACAACTGATTATGCGGTTGAGATCTTTCATGAAGCACTGGAGGAAAAAAAGTATGAATGTTTTTTAGAAGAAGATACATACCTGCCGATGATGTATATGTCTGATGCCATTAAAGCAACCATTGAATTGATGGAAGCGCCATCTGAGAAGATCAAGATCCGCACTTCATATAATATTTCGGGCATGAGTTTTTCTCCCAAAGAAATAGCTGCTGACATTAAAAAGCATATCCCTGATTTTACCATAAGTTATAAACCCGATTACAGGCAACAGATCGCTAATAGCTGGCCGCAAAGTATTGATGACAGTGTAGCAAGAAATGACTGGGGCTGGAAGGAAGAGTTTGACCTGGCTAAAATGACGAAGGATATGTTTGAGAATCTGAAGGTGTAAGGTGTAAGGTGTAAGGTGTAAGGTGTAAGGTGTAAGGTGTAAGGTGTAAGGTGTAAGGTGTAAGGTGTAAGGTGTAAGGTGTAAGGTGTAAGGTGTAAGGTAGATATGTTCTGATGCAAGGTAGTTTATAAAGCTTCGAATTTAATAACCTTTCACCCTAAACCCTCCGCCTTTTTCCTTCTTGCTTGTTAAATTAAAACCCCAACACGTCCTTCATAAAAAATATTCCTTTTTTTCCTTGTAAGAATTCTGCCGCTAATATGGCACCTCCGGCAAAACCTTTCCTGTTGTGGGCTGTATGAACAATTGTAATATCATCTACGCCTGAATGGTATGTTACAGTATGGGTACCGGGTGCAGGATCCATTCTGATGCTATTGATAACAAGTGAATCATTATTTGTTGATGGTTCATTGATCCAGGTAGATTTTTTTGGAATTTCTTTTATGATCTGCTCTGCTAATGTGATGGCTGTTCCGCTGGGCGAGTCTTTTTTTTCTGTATGATGAATCTCTTCGATCGTAACGTCATAAGCAGGTTGCTTCGACATCAATGCAGCCAGTTTTTTATTTACTTCAAAAAAAATATTTACGCCGATGCTGAAATTACTTGCATATAAAAGAGTGCCGTTTTTTTCCATGCAATATCTTTCTACGTCGGCCCAATGTTCTAACCAGCCGGTACTGCCACACACAACGGGGATATTTGCATCAATGCATTTATAAATATTGTTGAGTGCATTTTGAGGGCCGGTAAATTCTATGGCTACATCGGCCTGCTGCAAATTTATTTCAGTCAGTTCATTTTGATTTTCAACATCTATTTTTAAAACGATCTCATGCCCTTTCTGCAAAGCGATCTCTTCAATGGCTTTACCCATTTTGCCATAGCCAATCAATGCAATATTCATCTTTCTGAAAATTTATAATAGAGTTGAGGACAAATATAATAAAAAGGTTGAGGTTGAGGTTAAGGTTAAGGTGAAGGCTGAGGTTAAAAGAATAATTATTTCCCAATATGCATCACTAAACTGATACCATTCGTATTGGCAATCGGGCTATAACCTCCTTTGATCTGTAAACTAAGGTTATCATTAACATCAAAGGTTTTCAAATGCGCATCCACAGCTGCATCAGCTACATTTAACCCCCAGAATATTAAAAAGAATAAAGCGGAATAATCTACGTTTTGTCTCACCTGGTTCCTGAAAGTTCGGATCCTGTCAGGCTGGTTTTTTACACTAAAATAGGGTTCTTTGATCAGGTAATCATTTGAAGGGTCACTGTCAGTTGCAAGGATATAGGCATTTTTAGAATCTTTGTATTGTTGCAGGTTCCTGAAAAAAAGATAAGTGGGTATTCCAATGGCAGCATAAACAACTGGTACTTTCCATATTTTATTATTGGTAACCTGGCCCCAGCCCGGAATGATCGCTGATCGAATGATCGCTTTTCTGGGGCGGTATTTTACAGTTGTATCGGAAATGTTTGATGATGCTTTTTTTGTAACATCAACACTAGGGTCTTTATTAATCGTACTGTCTTTTTGTGCATATAGGTTATGGCAACAAAAAAAGTAAATTAAAACAACAATGATTTTTTTTAAATAAGAACCCATTAACTGACATTAATTTTCAATTTCTCCAGCAATCCGTTTAATTCTTCCAATGAATAATATTCCAGTAAAATACTGCCATACCCTTTTTTGTTATGAGTTAATTTTACCCTCGTGCTGAATTGTGATGCTAAATTATCTTCTATCTTTTTGAAAGCAGGGGATAGTTCAGTTTTTACAGTTGTTTTAACAGTACCGGTACTGTACATTTTTCTAACCAGGTCTTCTGTTTGCCTTACAGATAATCCGCGATTTTTTATTTCTGAAAATACAAACAATTGCTTGTCAACTAAATCGATATTGATCAATGCCCTGGCATGTCCCATGCTGATCACCCCGTTTCTAACGGCAACCTGTATATCAGGAGGTAATTTTAATAAGCGGATATAATTGGTTACCGTACTTCTTTCTTTACCCATTCTTTCGGCCACTTGTTCCTGTGTATAGTCAAGGTCGTCCATCAGGCGTTTGTAACTGATAGCAATTTCAATGGCATTTAAATTTTCACGCTGCAGATTTTCCAATAAAGCCAGTTCCAGTAATTGACTTCCATTAGTAGGCCTGACATAAACCGGCACATCTTTTAATCCCGCAATTTTAGAAGCTCGGAATCGGCGTTCACCGGTTATGAGCCTGTATTTTCCTGAAGGCAATGCAGAAACGGTCAGGGGTTGTATAATATCATGTAATTTAATGGATGCAGCTAGTTCATTTAAAGCAGTTTCATCAAAATCTTTACGGGGTTGGCCGGGATTTACTTCAATTTGGTCCAGTGTTATACGTAAAACGCCAGTTGTCTTTTCTGCAATTTCAGATTTTAAACTACCTGCAGTTGTTTTTAAATCAGCATCTATATTTTGAAGAAGGCTTCTGATTCCCTTACCAAGGGCATCTTTTTTTTGTGATGTACTCATATTTAATTTGAAGATTTGAGAATTTGAAGATTTGGAGATTAAGACTTACTCAATAACGAAGTTATTTTATTAAACAAAGTTTGGTGAGTGCATTCATCTTCAAATCTTCAAATTGAATAATTAACTTATTACCTTGTCTTCCTGGTTTATTTTAGTAAGGTTGTTTTTTTGCAGGATTTCTTTTGCAAGATTAAGATAATTTACAGCACCCTTGCTATCGGAATCATACAAAATTACCGGTTTTCCAAAACTGGGCGCTTCACTTAACCTGGTATTCCTGTGTATAATACTGCTAAATACCATCTCATCAAAATGGCGCCTCACTTCACTTACTACCTGGTTGCAAAGGCGCAATCTTCCGTCATACATGGTCATTAAAATGCCCTCGATTTTCAGATTGGTATTTAACCTGTTTTGAACAATCTTTACAGTATTCAATAATTTTCCAAGCCCTTCCAAAGCAAAAAATTCAGTTTGAACAGGTACCACTACACTGTCTGCAGCAGTAAGAGCATTTACAGTAATCAATCCAAGAGAAGGAGAACAATCGATCACAATAAAATCGTATTGGTCTTTAATCGGATCAATGATTTGTTTTAAAACACTTTCCCTGTTTGGATAATTGATCATTTCAATTTCTGCACCAACCAAATCAATGTGTGATGGCACCAGGTCAAGAAAAGGGAGAGCGGTTTTTAAAATGACATCTTTAATTTCTGCTTCATTAACCATGCAATCGTACAGGCTCTTGGTTACATTATGCAGATCGAAACCGACTCCGGTGGTACTGTTTGCCTGTGGGTCTGCATCAACCAACAGTGTTTTATATTCCAGTATTGCAAAACTTGCAGCAAGGTTAATTGCAGTAGTTGTTTTACCAACTCCTCCTTTCTGATTAGCTATTCCTATTGTTCTTGCCATTTTTATAAACGTTTCTCGTTTCTCGTTGTTGGTTTAGAGTTATTGTTACATTATATGGTGATCGTTTCGCCTATTGCAGGTAAAAGTAATTCAAGGCTATTATTTTTGAAAATATCCCTTGCTTTTTGATGATCAATTTTAATATAGCCAAAGGTATCGTAATGAACACCAATTACGGAATTACATTTTACCATTTTTGCAACTTCAGCAGCATCTTTTATCCCCATTGTAAAATTGTCGCCGATAGGTAATACCGAAAAGTCGATATCGGCAAACATCGGTATTAATTGCATATCAAGGGTTAAAGCAGAATCTCCGCTATAATAAAAATTCTTTTCATCACTTATTATGATAAATCCCATGGGGTTGCCGCCATAACTTCCGTCAGGCATGGATGAGGAATGAACGGCATTTACACACTTTACTGTACCGAAATCAAAATCCCATTTCCCCCCGGTATTCATTGGTTGATACTTAGTAATGCCTTTTGCAGCAAACCACATAGCCACTTCATAATTGGCAATAATAGTGGCCCCTGTTGACAATGCGATCGATTCTGTATCTGCTACATGATCGCTGTGGCCGTGACTAAGTAAAATATAATCAGCTTCAATATCATTGATATTGATATGTTTTGCAAGTTCATTGGGAGTAATAAAAGGATCAAATAACAATTTTTTCCCATTTACTTCGGCCATAAAACAAGAATGTCCGTAATAAGTTATTCGCATAATATGATACTTGTAATTTTTGGTTTAAATGGACGAAAAGTGCCATCTTGGCAAATTTAGTTATTCGGTATAAAATTGGGAACAATAATGCTGCTTATTTGTTAACCAACTGATATAAATCCTCAATTGAAAGAATATTTGAGTAAAATTTTAAAAGAGCATATTCATTTGTGCATTTTTAGCTTTAATGATAATTATTAAATAATATAAATGATCACGATCATATCCGGAACTAACCGGGATAATAATAGCAAAAAAGTAGCTTTAGAATATCAACGATTTTTAAAAGAAAAGAATATTGAGTCTGTCCTGCTTGCTTTAGATGAAATGAATGTAAATGTCAGGGATGAATCTTTTATAAAAATGGAGGAAGAACTCCTGAAATCTGCTAGTAAGTTTATCATCATTATTCCTGAATATAATGGTTCTTACCCGGGTATTTTAAAACTTATGATCGACAATACTGATATTGCAAAAGTATGGTGGCATAAGAAAGTGTTGCTAACCGGGGTATCTACCGGTCGTGCAGGTAATCTTAGGGGAATGGAGCATTTAACGGGGGTTTTATTGTATTTGAAAATGATCGTTCATCCAAACAGATTACCCATAAGTGTTGTGGATAAACTTATGGATGAAGAAGATCATTTTTCCAATACAACAACTATTGATGCCGTTCAACTACAATTGGACGAGTTTATTAACTTTTAATAAGCCGAATTATTTTAGGGTTTTGTCGGGTTTAGACAGTTTGGACTTAAACTAAACATGCTAAACAATGTCAACTTTTCTAAACTTCACTTAATTTTATAAAAAAATCACATATGCGTACACCACTCGGTGTTATTATTTTTATTGCCTTCATGCTTTTATTGGATACTTATTTTTTTCAGGCAATAAAATCGGTTGCAATATCTGCATCACCTAAAACAAGGACCATCATATACTTCATTTATTGGGTTCTGACGATCATTGCCATTGCAGGGTTTTTATTATTTGTATACAGTGGCCAGGATTTTCTGGGTAAAAAAATACGTACGTTCTTATTTGCTACGATCATAGGATTGTTTCTTGCAAAGATCACCGGTTCAGTTTTTTTCCTGGTAGATGATATGCGCAGGGGAATACAATGGATCGCCGGAAAATTATTCTTTTCAAATACTGAAGGTGAAAATATGGGTGGAGATGGAATTACCCGTTCAGCCTTTTTGAGTTGGTTGGGTATTGCGGCAGGAAGTACATTGTTTGGCGGCTTGCTCTATGGGTTTAGTAATAAGTATAATTATCAAACAAAAAGACTTCAGTTGTCTTTTGATAATTTACCAAAATCATTCAGGGGTTTAAAGATCGTTCACATCAGTGATATACATAGTGGTAGTTTTTTAAATAAAAAGGCAGTTGAACATGGCGTTCAAATGATATTGAAAGAAAAGGCAGATATCATTTTGTTCACAGGTGATCTGGTGAACGACAGAGCAACAGAGATGCATGAATTCATGGACATATTCAGTCAGCTTAAAGCACCTATGGGCGTATATTCTACCCTGGGTAATCATGATTATGGCGATTATGTACAATGGCCACACAACGATATCAGTAAAGAACAAAATCTTAAAAATCTGAAACTGGTTCATGCCGGATTGGGATGGCGCTTACTAATGAATGAACATGTTGTTTTAACCAGAGGCGCTGAACAGGTTGCATTATTGGGTATAGAAAACTGGAGTGCTAAAGCAAGATTTCCCAAGCATGGGCGAATGGACCTGGCTCATGCAGGCACTGAAAAATATCCTTTCAAAATATTAATGAGCCATGACCCCAGTCACTGGCATGCTGAAATAAAAGAAAAATATACTGATATAGACCTTATGCTCAGCGGTCATACACATGGAATGCAATTCGGTGTTGAGATCCCAGGTCTTAAATGGAGCCCGGTACAATATATGTATAAAGAATGGGCCGGATTGTACGAAGGTGAAAAACAAAAGTTATATGTGAACAGGGGTTTTGGATTTATCGGGTACCCGGGAAGGGTAGGGATACTGCCGGAGATTACGGTGATTGAGCTTGTTTAATTTTTTTTAAAAATACCAATAATGAACAAGGAACAAGGTATATTGAATTATGATCGGAGTTACCCACTTCAACATTTGATATTCCTTGTTCCTTGTTCGATATTATTTAAAACTTCCTTGGTGCATACGTCCTTTTCCTTCCTTCAGACCTGTCACTTCTTCCTACGCTGGTGCCTTCATCATTTGGCCTTTTAAAACCACCGTCTGCTTCATTCATGCGTACTGTACGGTTATTATAACGTTTACCATCAATTGCAGTGATCATTTTGCTTGCATTGGCTTTATCTACTTCTACCCAGCTATTCATATCTCTCATATCAATTTTGCCCAATACTTCTTTTTTCAAATTACTTTCATCTAAAATAAATTGAAGAAAACTTGCTTTATAAAAACCATCCTTAGTGCCAAGATTTACAAAAAGCCTGGTATAACCATTATCTCTTCTGTTGAAACTGGTTCGGTCTTTTCTACTGCTGTCATCTCTTACAACCCCATCAAATCTTTCTCTTTTGCGGCCTGCATCTTTTGCATTCAGGTCTTCTGCATTTTCGTAATATTTTAAAAAGTGGTCAAATTCCAATGCAGCTACCCTTTGTAAAACTTCTTCTTTACTTACACTTTCAAATTTTTTCATCAGGTCAGGTAAATATGTTTCATAGTCACCATGAGATATATCTGTACTTATCAGTTTATCCATAAATGCAAAGAATTGTTTGCGGCAAACATCTTTACCACTGGGGATATCCAGTTTATGAAATTGTGCATTAACCATTTTTTCCAGCGTCCTTATTTTAAAGGTTTCCCTGCTGTGGCAGATAGATAAACAGATGCCGGTTTTGCCGGCCCTTCCTGTACGGCCGCTTCTATGGGTATATACTTCTATATCATCCGGTAATTCGTAATTAATAACGTGGGTAATACCATCCACATCAATGCCACGGGCTGCAACATCAGTTGCAATGAGTAATTGTAATGCTTTGCTGCGAAAACGCCCCATCACCCGGTCTCTTTGTTGCTGGGTAAGGTCGCCATGTAATGCTTCGATCTCATAACCGGCTTTGGATAATCTTTCTCCGATATCCTGTGCATCGGCTTTTGTACGGGTAAAAATGATACCATACATACCCGGATTAAAATCTATTAATCTTTTAAGTGTTTCATAACGTGAATGCGCAGGTGAAACAAAAAACTGGTGATCGATATTTACATTACCACTGTTCTTTTTACCAACGGTGATCTCTTTAGGATTTTCCATGAAGTTTTTAGCAATTGCTCTTACTTCCGGTGGCATCGTAGCGCTAAATAACCAGATACTTTGACGGTTGATCGTATTTTTTAAAACGAAATCAATATCATCTCTGAAACCCATGTTAAGCATTTCATCAGCCTCATCCAATACAACATATTTTACTTTTTGCAGGTCAATTGCCTTTCGTTCGATCAGATCTATCAGCCTACCCGGTGTGGCTACTACAATCTGAACACCTTGTCTGAGGTTCCTGATCTGCATGGTTATCGATGCTCCGCCATATACAGCTTCCGTGTTTACTCCTTTAGAATGTTTTTTAAAATCCTGTAAATCATTAGTGATCTGCAAACAAAGTTCCCTGGTTGGACATACGATCAAAGCCTGCGGAAATCTATCAGCAGGGTTTATTAAATGTATCAGTGGTAGCCCAAAAGCTGCAGTTTTACCTGTTCCTGTTTGCGCAAGACCTACAAAGTCTGTAGTACCCGAAAGCAAGATTGGTATTGCCTGGTCCTGTATTGGGGTTGGTTCTGTAAACCCTAAATCTGTAATTGCCTGTACAAGTTGATCGTTCAGGCCTAATGCTTTAAATGCACTCATTGTTCTGTTTTTTTTAATAAAGACCATGAAATTGCAGTATGCAATATACATGTGGTCAAAAAAATTGTTTTTGATGGTCACATGTAATGCTTCTGGCCGTTGGGGAGAGAAATTATCTTATTGGAGAAAAGAGAATTTTAATACCTGCTATCAACAGCAACTGAACATGTCATGTAGTTCCATGTTTCTAATAATCGGCGCAAATGTACGGCTTTAAATTTGAAAAACGCTATTATTTAAATAGATTACACTTTAAAACGGTAATAATGCTTTAAAAAATCATTTTTCAGCTTAAACCGTATTTAATTTTCTTAATCAAACCTGATTTATAAATTACTTTCTGATGGCAAAAGGGTTTTTCTCCATACTTTTTTTATTGATCATACAGAGCAGTTTTGCCCAACAAAGAACTTTTACAAAAGCTGAAAAGGCGACATTGGATTCTATGTTTGAAAATGATGAATTTTTTAATATGCTTAAAAAGTCGATCACGCCTAAAAGCTATATCCAGGTAAATGCAGTTTTGGGGAACAATTATTTTAGTATAAAGAATAAGCGTATCGGTGCAACACAATTGGAAAGTAAACTGGTATTTACTCCCGGTGTAGCATATCTTCATAAAAGTGGTATGTCACTCGCAGCAGCTGCTTTTTTAACATCTTATAAGGGCAAGACTGATTTTTATCAATTCAGTTTGACTCCTTCATATGCATATACTAAGAGTAAATATTTTTTTGCTGTAGTAAGTTTTACCCGGTTTTTCAGAAAAAATGATTTAGCTACTGCAGCATCACCTATACAAAATGATCTTTTTGCAACATTTAATTTAAAAAAATCGTGGTTGGAGCCCGGTATTTCACTGGGTTACTCTGGAGGGAAAAATACCGAGTATAAAAATATTGATACTGTTTTATTTGGCACAAGGAGGGTATTTATTGATACAACAAAAATAAAGATCCAAACTTTTTCTATAAGTGTTTTTATACAACACAGTTTTCAATTCGTAAACCTTTTGAAAAAACGTGATGCATTATTGGTCAAACCAAAATTTATCTTAAATGCCGGATCAAACAGATATTCTGAAACACATTATAATCCATATAGTGCTTTCTTTTACAGGCGTGCTCAGCGTAGAAATAACCTGGGCAGATTACAGGATAATACACCTTTTGAATTCCAATCAATTGCCGGTAGCCTTGATTTAAATTATTTGGTTGGAAAATTTGGAATTTCCCCACAGGTTTACCTGGATTATTATTTACCTGAGAGCAGTGACAAAAAATTTACAGCTATTTATTCTGTTGCTTTAAGTTATACTTTTTAAAATTGTTCTGCATTTAACAATTATTTACTTCTTTTTATTTCATTTGGCATATATCTTGGTTTATCATGAAATTAAATTCTCTTTATGAAAAGAATCATTTTCCTTTTATCCTTTTGCATAACAATAACTGTCAGTAATGCTTATTCGCAAAAATTTAAATTCGGTATAAAAGCAGGTACGGATGTAAAAAAATTATCGGGAAAGTCTTTTAAGGACGAGTTTTCATATGGGTATCATGCCGGTATTTTTACTGAAATTGGAATTTCTTCAAAATTTGGAATACAACCTGAAGTGCAGTTTAGCCAGGTAAATATTGATACCAGTAGTCAATTCAGTGATATTTATAATTTCAGGAAGATATCTAAGATCCAGTTAAGATATGTTAACATACCACTGTTGCTAAGTTTTAGACCGAGTAAATATATTTCCCTTCAGGCAGGCCCGCAATTTGGTATTCTGGTTGATAATGGTAATACTGTTCTGCAGAACGGAAATGATGCATTTAAGAAAGGAGATTTTAGTATGTTGGCCGGCCTTCAGGTAAATATTTCCCGGTTAAGAATATATGGCAGATATGCAATAGGATTAAGTAACTTAAATGATATAGATAACCAGGATAAATGGAAAAGTCAAACGATTCAGGCAGGGCTGGGGTTCACTTTTTAATATCATGGCCTGATAATATTATAAGAGCCATCATCATTGATCTTTATTATAGTACTTGGTGCAGCAGGTTCAATTTCATCCTGTCGGTGTTGAACAATATAATCAACTCCATTTTTTATTTTTATATCAATATCATTGAATATGCCGGGCGCCGGGTAACCCGAAACATTTGATGAGGTAGATACCAATGGTTTACCAAATGCTGTGATCAATCTTTTGCAAAAATCATCTTTTACAATTCTGATACCTATGCTGCCATCTGCATTAATTAAATTCTTAGCAAGATTTTTTGCCTTGCTATAAATAACTGTCACGGGTTTATTTGCACCTTTTATATAATCAAATACTTTCAGGTTAGGTTGATCTGTATATTGTAAGATATCTTTTTCTTCAGCCAGTAAAATGATCATGCTTTTGGATTCATTCCTGTTCTTTAAAGCATAGATACTGGCAACTGCTTTTTCATTTGTTGCATCGCAGCCAATGCCCCATATCGTATCAGTGGGATATAATATCAATCTTCCGATTTTTAAAACAGGTAAACAGGCTTCTATATCGTTTTGGATGAGCATTATTATAAATTAATTGTTTCAAGTAAACGGCTTGTTTCTATTTCATAGCCACATTTAAAATGGCCTAACGGACATACTTTTTTGCCATGAAGTCCGCAGGGGCGACAGGCTAATTGTTCATTGGTTTCAATGATGAATGACTTGTCTGATAAAGGCGTATAACCAAATGCCGGTATGGTAGAACAAAAGATAGCAGTAACAGGAGCATTTACTGCAGATGCAAAATGAAGCGGAGCGCTGTCATTTACATAGTTCATTGCTGCTTGCTTCATCAATGCAGCAGATTGTAAAAAACTAAGTTTATCCGCCAGCACAGTTATGTTATTATTTTTTGAACTGTTTGCAATCAGGTCGCATTCTTCAGTATTGTCTTTCCCTCCTAAAAGTAAAATGTTGAATGAAGGGTCAAATTTATCGATCAGTTCAATCCATTTTTCACGGGGATATTTTTTTGTAAACCATACACTTGAGGGTGTCATAGTTACAAATTTTCCGCCAATGAATTGATGAATAAATTTTTCATCTTCAACAGAAGGATACAAAACCGGTTTTGATCGTTGATCATCCGTCAGATCTTTTATTAATTCATTATTCCTGTCCACCTCATGTTTCTGATTTGTGAGGTCAAAAACATGTTTTATGCTTTTACTGTATAAAAAGCTAAGGGGGTTCTTGTCGAACCCGATCTTTTGCCCTGCGCCCGAAAAAACTGTAAACAAACCTGTGGCAAAATAGCGTTGAACATTGATCACCACATCATACTTATTGGCCCTGATCTTTTTCAGGATGGCAAAGAGATTCTTTATCTTATTTTCTTTTTTGTTCCATATCAAAACCTCATGGAGATAAGGGTTGTTGTTCAGCAGGCTTTCATTTCCCTTCCTTACTAAAAAGTCGATGTAAAGATCAGGGTAATAACGATGCAATTTTTCGATCATGGCAGTTGCCAGTACCACATCGCCGATAAAAGCTGTTTGTATGATAAGTATCTTTTTCATGAGATGGGCAAAGTTATCAATTAAAAATGCTTTTCCTACTTGGACATATCAGCTTAAATTTGCAAAAAAAAGAAATGGACTTAAAACAGCAAATTCTGGACGCCTGGTCAAACAGAGAATTATTAAAAGATGACAAATACATTGCTATTGTAAGAACAGTGATGGAAGAGGTTGATAAAGGTCGTTTACGCACAGCTCAACCTTCGGGTGATGGATGGCAGGTTAATGAATGGGTGAAACAAGCGATCCTTTTGTATTTTGGTATTCAGCAAATGGAAACTTATTCTTTGCCTCCATTTGAGTTTTATGATAAAATGAAACTGAAAAGCAATTATAAAGAACTTGGAGTACGTGCCGTACCACATGCAGTAGCCCGTTATGGTGCATACCTTGCAAAAAATGTGGTGCTCATGCCATCATATGTCAATATTGGCGCTTACGTAGATGAAGGGACCATGGTTGACACATGGGCAACTGTTGGCAGTTGTGCACAAATTGGAAAGCAGGTACACCTGAGCGGTGGTGTTGGCATTGGCGGCGTTTTGGAGCCGCTGCAGGCCAGCCCGGTAATCATTGAAGATGGTTGTTTTATCGGCAGCCGTTGTATCGTTGTTGAAGGAGTGAGGGTTCAGAAAGAAGCTGTTCTGGGAGCAAATGTAGTATTGACACAATCGACTAAGATCATCGATGTAAGCGGCACTGAAGCAATTGAGATGAAAGGGATCGTCCCCGAAAGAAGTGTAGTGATACCCGGTAGTTATACAAAGAAATTCCCTGCAGGTGATTATGGTGTAGGTTGTGCATTGATCATTGGTAAAAGAAAACCAAGTACAGATCTGAAAATTAGTTTGAATGATGCGTTGAGGGATTTTAATGTGGCAGTGTAGTTATTACCGCAAAGACGCGAAGACTCAAAGCTGTATTAGCGCCTTTTTGTCTTAGCGGTTAATTTTCTTAATCAAATGAGTGATACGACGAATAAGAACTATACTCTTGGCTTTTTGATCACTTTTATTGGTGCTATCTTATTCAGTACAAAAGCAATTTTTGTAAAGCTGGCATTTGCAAATACAGATGTGGATGCGGTTAGCCTGTTGGCGCTGAGAATGGTTTTTGCAGTTCCCTTTTATATCGGCATTGCCATTTTGTATAGTTACAGGGAAAGCAATGTAAAATTTACAACAAGGCAATGGTTCAAAATAATCTTTCTCGGTCTTATCGGCTATTATCTGAGCAGCCTGTTTGATTTTTTGGGCCTTCAGTATATTTCTGCAGGTCTGGAAAGATTGATACTTTTTTTATATCCCACCTTTGCTATTTTGCTGAATGCAGCCGTGTATAAAAAGCGGATAAACAGGATACAAAAGATAGCTTTGTTACTTACCTATACCGGTATTGCTATAGCCTATTTTGGAGAACTGAAAATGGATGATTCCAATCCCGATTTTTTTCTTGGCACTTTTTTTATCTTTTTATGTGCACTAACATTTTCAGTTTACCTGGTTGGAAGCGGCAGGTTGATACCTGTTGTCGGGGCAACTAAATTCACAGCTTACACGATGACTGCAGCTGCTGTTGGTGTGATAACCCATTATTTTGTAGCAGGAAATACAGTACATCATTTTAGCGGGTCTATTCTGGGATATGGAGTATTGCTCGCCATTATTGCAACCGTTATCCCAACATTTTTTATTTCCAACGGATTAAAAAAGATCGGTTCCAATAATGTGGCCATTATTTCCAGTGTAGGGCCGGTCTCTACGATCCTGCAGGCACATTTTATATTAGGTGAAAAATTAATTGCTGCGCAGATCACGGGAACCGTACTTGTGATAGCAGGTGTTTTATTGACCGGATGGCGTAACAGGGATATTTAGTTTTTTTTAAATCAATTTTGACTTTACATTTGCGATCTGCCCAGATGGCGAAATTGGTAGACGCACTGCCTTCAGGTGGCAGCGTTCGAAAGGATGTGCAGGTTCGAATCCTGTTCTGGGCACAGTTAATAATTTAAAATCCTTGAAAGTGTTTGCTTTCAAGGATTTTTTATTTTGTAGGGGACGCTACAGGGGACGCTTTATTCGATTGTATTTTCATTTCTTTAATAATTTTCAATGTTTCTACACTTACTGTGCATACAGAAGTTTTCACTTCCATCCGAAACCGATGCTGAATATGGATTTTAGAATGAAAATACCACTGTCTGCACTTGTTTGCAGTAAAGCAAAATTGGGCATAGGGTTTTGTCTCAAATTATATAGTATTATGAATAATCTAACAGATTATAAACCTTTTTACTAATTCTTTTCTTGTGTAACTGGTGTGGAAAATGCAGCACCAACACTGTGTACCATGTTGGATATAGGCCCTTCCATTTTATTGGTCAGGTCGTCTAGCGTTTCATCATCCAGTAATCCTCCCATATTAAGTTCGGCCGGTAAATATAGCAGGATATTGTTTCTTTCATTACTAAAAAACATCCTTAAATCCTTAAAATCGGCATCAGGTGGCAAATGCTGTTTTGCTACAGCCACCACTTCTTCGGCTATCTTGTTCAACAAAATAACCGGGTCATCGTTTAGGTCACGGGTATAAGCTGCAATAGATGCTATAGCAGCTTGGGATTGATCTCCAAAAATTTTATTCACCCATTCATTGGAATATTTGTTTTGTAAAAAGGAAGTAGCCCCTTCATCCAACTGTATATATTTATAAAATGCAGTTAATATGGATGGTATTGCTGCCTGTCCGAAACTATGTTCATTCGGTGAACCGTTTTTGTTTGTTGCTACCTGTGTATTTGGATCAATTTTATTTAATGGAGCATAACCCAGATTTTGTTGTACTGCCTCTGTAAGATGTATCGACATGTGAAATGTTTTTTAGTTAAGAAATGGTTGAAAGATTAATACAAATAATATAACCAAAAAAGAACTTTTTCTTTCCAGATGGTATTATTTACTGTTTAAGTCTTTGTTGCGGGTTTTTTAATTACTCCTGCAACTATTTTTTCTGAAACAGTCTTTGGATTTATGTGTTTTCTCTCAGAAGGTGCATGCGGAAAACCTGGAAAATCCTGGTCTATATGTTCATCCAGGTTTTGTTGTACTTCCTCATCAAACTTAATCGGCTTTGCTTTAGGTGTCATTATATTACTGTTAAATATTTTTATTGAAAATAATTACTAAAATGCTGTTGCCATTTTACTGTTGAGTACTGGATAATGTTATGTGCATTTGTAATAATTAATTAATCTGTTTATTATGGTAATTCCGGTTTAGACTGTTACACCAAAATACTTGTCAAATCTGTATGTACGTGTTTTAGAGAGATTTTCAATTCTTTCTGTAATCGCTCATTTATAATAAATCGCCTTTTTCGCCTACAATCCATCTTTCCATCATCACACGCTCAGATGGTTGCTGATGGGTACCTCCCGCTAAAATATCCAGGAACTTATCCCAAAGGTTTTTTTCTTCTTTAAATTCCTGCTTAAAATCAACCAATGCTTTAAAATAGTCCTTTTCATATACAACTGCTTCTTTATAGGTAAAATCCAATGGTATTTTGTCCACCACAATTTTGGTGATGATATTCAACTCTTCAGGGGTGTATTTTTCAATCATCCGAAGCAGCACCATGCAAGATTCCACATACGAAATAACCATCTCCACCAGGGGCCTTTGTAAGTTTAAAAATTTGCTTTCCCAATTTGCATGTTCCGTTTCCGGCAACAACTCAAAACCCAGGCTTCCGGATATTTTAGCGCTTTCTCTTAACTTATTTACATTCGATGCCAATGAGTTCCATAAATCAGTAAAAGTTATAACTTCTTTTTTTTCAATTTTTTCTTTTTCCTCCTTCAGTGTTTTATTCAGGCCTGCAATCTCTTCATTACCTTTATCCACCTGCTCCTTCCATTTGGCCTGCATTTCGGAATTACAATGAGTTGCTATCTGCAACATACCGGTTTTGTTCATTGCATCCAGTTCAGCTTCAATTTCAAGGAGTTCCTCATATTCCTTTTCAAGGGTAATATTGCAATTCCTCATAGATAATAATGCCTTAAGCCCCGGGTTATGCCGGCGGTTTTCGTTCTTCGCTGATGCAACTGCTTCAAATCCAGGTATAGGGTTCATTTGCTTTTTTATTGTTTCCATATAAATTAAAAAAAATGATAAGGCTGCCTCATCGAAATGTAAAGGTTGGTTAATTCGTGATTAAAAATGTTACACAATCTTATAAATAAGTTATAAAATTCTAGTGTTATACGGGTGCACATCAGCTGTGTTTCGGGTCTTCAGGAATCTCTTTTCTACAACACATAAAAATATTCTATGCGGATTATTATAGGTTACCTAAGTTTGATTAGAATAGAAATGATTTGCCGCGTTGTTGTGCTGCAATTGTGCTGGAAATGCAGCTTGTCCGCCGCCGCGAATCGCAAGCTTCAATTTTTGATTGTCAATTGGTCGGTTGGATGAAGATTTTTAAATTAAAACCGTAGGGTTTAATTTCAGGATGAATAACAATGGGAATTCATCTCTTTTTTAATTTCAAGATATCTTTTAAACTTTATTTTTATAATCTATTTTAAACTTAATAGTGTCTTTCTAACAGCATCTTGTTTGTCCTGATAAGGTTGCCAATCGGCTGATGTATAAGGTAGGATATTTACGCAGTTTGAGCATTCGATGCTTTGTCCTCCAAATGCTGATGCTAATTAACGAAGAGAAAATTAATTGTAACTACAAAACCCAATCATTGATCTTTCTAGCCGAACTACAAAAAGAAAGAAATAAAATAATTGTTAGATGTTGCATTTTTCAATACCAATTAATGCTCTGTTGTGCGTTCGTGTTTTTTGTCATACAAAGCATATGTCGGACTAATCATTTGCAATATTCCATGTCCTCAAAAAGGCCAGTTTTATTTGATTGGAAAGTAACTCATAATTAATTAATGAACGGTAAAGCCTGAACTGAAGCAGAGTAGAGAAATGAAGCCGATTTTACTTCCGTCCTCCCGGCTTGTGTAAATGTTTTGTTAGCGGCCGTTTTTAATACTGATGTCGGATTAATCAGTTTTTGTAATGGTAATGTTTGCAAAATCTCCTCCTGAAGTATCTGCAACATAGAATCCGATAGAACCACTACTAACATGAGTTACTTTTTCTACTACTAAGCTTGGCTCTTTGTTGCCATTAATAAACGTATCGATTGCAGAATCCTTTATGACAATCCGAACCCTGACCCAGGAATTTGGATCAGGAGAAGGTTCGATTGAATGTTCATATTTATTGGGGAACTTCTCACGCAATGTTCTCCAGGGAAAGTCTGGTAGTGATATATATTGGATAGCCCTGCTTTTCAAAAATTCATCTTGTGCTTTGAATTGGAATGGGCGAAGGTAAATCGCATCAAATGTAGAATCATCCTTTCCATGAAAAGCGATACCCACAAAACTGTGTTGTTTTACATCTTCTCCGCGTACATCAAATTCCAAAATTCCATTTGAAAATTCAATTCCCTTTAACCAAGCAATCCCTTCTCCTTCATCTTTGCTTAAACTAATACCCAAATGAGATTCTTCATTTAAGAGGCTAAGTGTTCTGTTAATAACCTTAATATTTTTATTCTTAACCGCATTATGAAGATCAATAACCACAGGATTTTGTGAAAAAGATGGAATATTTAAAAAGAATAAAAATCCTGCTAAGGTCAAATGAAATATTTTCATAATTAGGTTTGTTAGAATAGAAAAGTACAATCTAATTTTAAGAAAATTGATACCGCTTATCAAATTAAATACTGAATAGGTTGATCAGGTACGCAGAATTTTTTAAATAGCCGCCAACTATTAAATATGTGCATGTAATCTTGCCAGGTAACCTTCCTGTATTTTAAGAATTAAATTAATAGTAATGCCAATAGAAAAAAATACAAAAATTATTATCTATGAAAACATTACTGGTGCCAGTTTTCCGCAAGCTAACTTGCTACCATTTAATTCTAACAAACTGAGTCCGGCTTTAACAAAAAAATATTTGTTTTAATACATTTAATAAATAAACCGTAGGCTTACCAGTCCTGTTATCCACTTCAAACAGTTAGCTTTGCAAATAAAAAAAGATGGATTTACTCATACGCAATATAGCCGATACAGCATTATGGGTAGCCGTATACCGGGCAGATGAAAGCGAACGCCCGGATGCCGTCTTTCACGATCCCTTTGCACGCAGGCTGGCCGGCGAACGTGGAGAACAGATCGTGCAGGCTATGGAATCGGGGCGTAAAAATAGCTGGTCATTTATTGCTCGTACTTTTTTATTTGATGAATACATCATGCAACACGTGAATGCGGGTTATGATACGGTCATTAACCTAGCCTGTGGACTGGATACAAGAGTGTACCGCTTGCCGTTACCTTCTACGCTGACATGGATCGATGTTGACCTTCCCGACATGATCAATTATGTACATTCAATGATGATTAATGAGAAACCGAATTGTATTCACGAAAGAATCACTATGGATCTTTCGAACAGAAATGAAAGGGTTGATCTGTTCGGGCAATTAGCAAACCGTGGTGAAAAGATCCTGGTAGTCACAGAGGGCCTGATGGTTTATCTGGATGAATCTGAAGCAGGTGCATTTGCTTATGATCTTTCGCAAATAAAAAAATTCAAACATTGGGTGAATGATATTTATTCACCGGGAATTCTACCCCTGATACAAAAAGAAATTGGCTCGCTTTTGGAAGATTCCGATTCGCAATTCAAATTTGCACCAGTAGAGGGAGAAGATTTCTTTCTTCATTTCCATTGGTGTCCGCTTGAATCCAGATCGAAATTAAAAACTGCTGCAGTTTTAAAAAGACTTTCACCTGAGTTGATGGAATTCGCCAGTCTTCCTGAACCTATTGGCCCGAAGTACAGTTTCCCCTGGTCGGGAGTTTGTCTTTTTGAAAATATATCACGGTAAATTTCAAATAAAAGATGTCATCTCTTTACATCACCCATTCTTTTTTCAACATGGAATACAAATTAATATCAAAAAATTGATCCGTATGAAATTCACCCTGCCGGATAATTCCTTCTTTTTTAAAATTCAGTTTTTCAGCTATGGCACTACTTTTTATATTTCCGGATGCACATTTGATCTCTACGCGGTTCATGCCAAGATCATTGAAACAATGATCAATTAATGCTTTGCAAGATCTTGTAATGATTCCTTTTCCCTGGAAACCTGCTCCCAGCCAATACCCCAATGAGGCAATTTTATTTTGCCTGTCTATATAATGAATACCGGCCCTTCCAACTATTTCATTTTGAAACATGATAACGAATGCATAATCTGTTCCTGCTTCTTCGCGTTTTTTACAATCTGCAATGTGATTATTAAAATTTTCAACAGAAAGTATATAGTTGACCCATGTCAGCCATTCTTTTAAATGCGGCCTGTTTGAATCAATTAAATCGAACATGCCTTGTGCATGGGTTTCATGGATCAATTCCAGCGAAAATGTATCGTTAATTTTTATTCTCAATATGAATTATTATTCCGTGAGAGAAATTAGAAAAAGAATTAAGCCTGTAATGCAAAACTTTCTTTGATCTTACCTGTCAAATCAGTTTCCATCATCAAAGCGGCGATCCTGATCATATTCTTAAATGCAATGGCATGTGAAATACCATGCCCGATAATAACTGGTTTGGATACGCCAAGAACAGGCACACCTCCGTATTTTTCAAAGTCAAAACGTTCAAAATATTCATCATGGATATCACGTCGTTTTGAAATTTCATGAATGCTTTCTGCTAATTTTAATACAACATTGCCGGTGAATCCTTCACAGACAAGTACATCTGCCTTATCGAGCAAAATATCTCTTCCTTCAACATTCCCGATAAAATTTATTTGTTTGTTTTCTTTTAACAGGGGATAGGTTGCCTGGGAGAGGATATTTCCCTTTCCTTCTTCCTCACCAATATTTACCAGCCCTACTTTTGGGTTATCAACTTTTAAAATATGTTTTGCAAACAATGAACCCAGTATTGCAAACTGGTTCAGGTTATCCGGTTTACAGTCTGCATTTAAACCAACATCAACCAATAAACCAAGTGAACCATTTTCCCTTGGCATATAAGCTCCAATGGTTGGTCTTAGTACTCCATCAATTGCCTTGATACTAAATAAAGCACCAACCATCATAGCGCCTGTATTGCCGGCACTGATGAATGCGTCAGTTTTTCCGGTTGCTAATAACTGGAATCCAATGGCAATGGAAGATTCTTTTTTTTCTTTTAAAGCTTTGGTGGGATGTTCATGCATTTCTATTGTCTGTGCAGCATGAACAATGCTGAAATTATTTTCGGGGATCTTGTGGCCTTCAGGTAAATGTGCTTTTATTTTTTCTTCGTCTCCGATCAAAACCAAATGAATATCATCATGCTTATCAGCAAAAAAAGCTTCTACTCCTTTTATTGCTTCCAGCGGAGCATAATCACCACCCATCATATCAAGGCCGATCCTGATCATACATTTAAAATTTTAAAACCAAAAATTCCAAAACCAAACATGAAGTTACTCAATTGTTGATTTTGGAATCAATATCTTTATTACGGCAAAAAAATTAAGCTTTTAGCGGTGCTTTTTCAGCTACAACTTTTCCCTTATAATATAATTTTCCTTCGCTGACATGCGCACGGTGGCGTACATGTATCTCTCCGGTTGTAGAGTCTGTACTTAAAGTAGCTTCAACAGCCTTATAATGTGTTCTTCTTTTTGCACTGCGTTGCTGCGAATGACGCCTTTTTGGATTTGGCATGACTTATTTATTTTAAAATTTAATATTAATATTCTTAAAAAACACTCTTTAATTATCTTTGAATTTATCCAATCCTTTCCACAAAGTGGTTGCATTGTGATCTATATGTTTCGCTTCCATCTCTTTTAGTTTCTCCAAAACTTCATTATTGCATTGCGGCCCTCCCATTTCAGATTCGATGCACATACGTTGCATTGGCACGCTCAACATAACAAATTCATAGATCCAGTTACTAACATCCAGGTGACTTTCTGTTCTGGATAAATAATAAACATCGGGATCTTCTTCCTGATCGTTCATCTCTTCAGGATTATCTACCAGTTTCACCAGCATTTTAAACTCATCCCAGAGATCCATTTTCAAAGGATTGCCACAACGGTCGCAGGTAACTTCTGCTTTACCACCGACCTCAAACTTTAAAAGCATGAAACCGGTATTTTTTTCTATTGACAGTTTTACATTTGCAGTTGCATTTGTAAAATCCTGGGCACCTTTTTCTACAAAGAACTTATCATCTAAATCGTAACTGAACTGGTGAACTCCGGGCTTTAATCCCACAAAAGCAATCTCAAAAGCTCGTCTGTTAGCCATTGCGTTCAGTTTAAAGGACGGCGAAGGTAGGAGAAAATTATGAATTATAAGCTAAAAATTATCATTTTTTGTATATATATAGTCCTTAATTACCTGTAATGATTAATTTTATTTCATATGAAGCTTCAAAAGAAAGTTGGATGGGCAGCTGTTTTATTCCTGTTTGTGGGTATGATCCATATGTATAGCAGCAATAAAGTCAGAGTTGAAAGCGGTTATAGTACCCGCCTGTTTAATCAGTTATCCGGCTTTTTTAGATCCATTTTCGGAAAAATACCTTTTAGTTTTGGGGATATTTTGTATGGTTTACTGGTTAGCTGGCTAATCTGGAAAATTGCCTGTTTTTTAAGGCTGGCCTTTAAAAAGAAACCGGACATTTCCAAAAAAACGTATTTTTCTAATGCCTTTTTAGATGTATTTATTTTTTGCTGCAGTATTTATATCGTTTTTAATATTCTTTGGGGGATAAATTACAACAGGAAAGGTATTGCCTGGCAGCTTGGCCTGAAAATGGAAAAATACGACACAAAGGACGTTAAAGAAATAAATGGGGTTTTGATTGAAAAGTTAAATACAGCTAAAAAAACGATCATTGAAAAAAAGATAATCTACCCTTCTGACAAGCAGTTGTTTGAAATGGTTTCTGATAATTATCAAAAAGTCTCGGCAAAGTATCCATTTTTAATTTATGGACAGCAATCAATTAAATCTTCTTTGTGGGGATGGTTGATAAATTATACAGGTATAACAGGATATTATAATCCCTTTACATTTGAAGCCCAGGTAAATACCAATGTTCCAAAATTTCTTCAACCATTTATTGCAAGTCATGAAGTTGCTCACCAACTTGGTTATGCAAAAGAAAAGGAAGCAAATTTTGTCGGGTATCTCGCTGCAAGTAACTCCGGAAATACTTTGTTTGAGTATTCAGTTTACCTGGATCTTTTCATTTATGCAAACCGAAATCTTTATTATAGTGATTCGATCTCAGCAAAAATATACAGGGAAGCATTGAGTGAAGATGTTATTGCTGATCTGAGAGAATGGAAAGCATTTAACAAGAAACATAGAAGTATTGCAGAGCCGGTAATAAGTTGGGTTTATGATAAATTTTTACAAAACAATGAACAACCTGCCGGCGTATTAAGTTATGATGAGGTTACCGGTTTTATCATAGCATATTATAAAAGGTATGGGCGGATCTAATTGACTAAAATGAACTAAATTGTATTATGATTGTGAATGAAGTCATGAAGCCAATTGCTAAATTGATCATAGCTCTTGCCATACCTGTTGCGATCGGTGCTATTGCAGGTTCATTTACTGCAACTTCGGTAAATGGATGGTTCACAAGTCTTATCAAACCTGATTTTAATCCCCCCAATTGGTTATTTGCACCTGTATGGACAACATTGTATATTATGATGGGATTTTCTAGTTTCATGGTTTGGAATTCCAAAAAGAAGGGAAAGCAAAAAAATAAAGCACTTGGAATTTATATGATACAATTGCTTTTTAATTTTCTTTGGTCTTTCATATTTTTTTATGCACAAGAACCCGGTTGGGCGTTGGTAGATATTATACTGATGTGGATGCTTATATTGATCACCATTCTGCAGTTTGGAAAAATATCATCAACAGCAGCCTGGTTGCTGGTCCCATATATTTGCTGGGTAAGTTTTGCTGCTATATTGAATTTTGCGATCTGGAAATTGAATTGATTTGAAGATTTGAAGATTTGAAGATTTGAAGATTTGAAGATTTGAAGATTTGAAGATTTGAAGATGGTACAATATAAAGTTAAATAAATTTTCAAATTTCTCCATTTTTAAAACTTATTCTTCCACATCATACTTTCAACGGGTTTGTTTGGCTGGCCGCTGTACTTAGCATTTTTTTTCTGGTTGTACTTGATCTCAATCTCCCCGTCAACAGGAAAGTATATCAGTTGTCCAATTGGCATTCCTTTATATACTCTTACCGGTTGTTTTACTGATATCTCCAATGTCCAGTTGCCGCAAAATCCTACATCTCCTTTTCCTGCAGTTGCATGTATGTCAATGCCTAAACGGCCGGTAGAAGACTTGCCTTCCAGGAAGGGAACGTGTTCATGTGTTTCGGTATATTCTTCAGTAACGCCCAGGTATAACATGTTTGGCAACAATACGATCCCTTCTTCCGGGATATCAAAATGAATGATCGTATTGTGTTTTTTTGCATCCAGTTCTTCATTTTCATAGGTAGCCAGGTGTTTTCCTAAATGTACATCATAACTGTTGCTGCCAAGGCACTCACGATCATATGGAAGTATTTTAATGGTTCCTTTCTCAATTTCTTCCAGGATTCTTTTATCACTTAATATCATTTCTGTTGTTTATTGGTTTATTTTTATTGCAGTATTTGTAAAAGTAAATTTTTAGCTTTTCACTTTACACTTTTCGTTTTTTTTATGCCTTTGGTTTATCAACAAAATATCAACGAAGCTACCCGGATAGCAGTTTGGCATATAACCGAACACGAAGATTTCTTTTGTAAGAAGGTAATGTTATCCAATGCTATAACACATCCCCACAAGCGTTTGCAACACCTGGCAGGCCGATACCTGTTGACTGAATTGTATGAAGATTTTCCACTGGAACTTATTAAGATAGCTGATACCAGGAAACCTTTCTTACCTGATGAAGCTTTTCATTTTTCCATATCCCATTGTGGTGATTATGCTGCTGCAATTGTAAGTAAGTTGAACAGGGTGGGGGTAGACATCGAAGTTATTTCAGAAAAAGTGGGAAGAATAAGGAATAAATTTTTATCAAATCCGGAACAGGAATTGCTCAATAATATTGTAATGCCTTCAAATTTTCAATATTCATTATTCAATATTCAATTGTTAACCCTTGCATGGAGCCTGAAAGAAACCATGTTTAAATGGTATGGGAATGGAACAGTAGATTTTAAGGCACACCTGCAAATAAAAAATATTGAAATGCATGATAATGAATTTATAGCATATTGTACTTTTATAAAAAATGAGCCTGTTGAGTTAAAACTCCATGGGTTGATCTTTAATAACAATTTTCTTACCTGGGTTATTACCTAAAACCTCACCCCAGCCCTCTCCCCCGAAATGATCGGGGTCTTCGACGAAGGAGAGGGAGTATGATCATTTAAATAAAAAGGAATTGATATAAAACAAAATTTCAGTTGGGAAATAACAATTTATTTCTTCTTTACTTCTACCGTCCATTCACTGCCGCTGTTAATATGATACGTATTTGAAAAACTCCCCTGATTCAGTGCAAATGATACCTGTAACAGGCTATTCAGATATAGCAATGCTTTTCCTTTTGCAACAGCTCCAAATGTTTCTGTATATGGCATATAGCCTTCGTATTTTTTTACATTCCCTTTATATATGATGACATGTAAAGTATTTCCAATTTTTACATTTAATTGTTTAAAAAGTTCAGTTGGTATATTGGTCCAGATATTTCCATATTGAATATCTAAAATTGCAATGGTTCCTTTTAACTTTTTTCCTTCGATCACAGCTTTCTGAAAAGGGATGTTCACTACTTCTTTTGCTAATGGCTTTCCAATCTGTTCAAAACTTATGGCACCGGCGGCTAATCTGGCAGCAGTATAAGCATAAACATCCCTTCCATGAAAAGTATAGGATCTTTCGGATCCTTTCCTCCTGTTCATTACTTCGTCTATTTCCCTTATTTCAGAAATGCCCAGTGATGCAGCTACGAGAGTAAGTGTTCCATTATCCGGTGTAACAATAAAATGACCTGTGTTGGTTTTTAATACGACTGATCTTCTTTCAGTACCCACTCCGGGGTCTACTACAGATACAAAAACAGTGCCTGCGGGCCAATAGCTAACGGTTTGCTCTAATCGAAAAGCTGCTTCCCAGATATTATAAGCGGGGATCTCATGAGTAATGTCAAACAGTTTCAGGCTGGTATCAATTCCCATCGCTACCCCTTTCATGGCAGAAACGGCTCCGTCTTTTAATCCAAAATCTGATTGAAAGACGACGATCTTGTTTTGCGAGAAACTACTGAGGTTAAACAGGATAATTAAGAGGGTAAAAAGGGAAAAGGGGAAATATTTTTTCATACAAATTCCTTTTTGTTATAAATTAAAAAAAAGTTCAAGAGGGTTAAGAAGTTCAAGTTATATTATTTTGAACCTTTTAAACTTCCTGAACTTCTTAAACCTCTTAAAGGGAGCTTTTAAAAGTTAAATGCCAGTTTCGAAAAGATCCTTCTTCCGTTGAATCCCATTTGAACAGATTCCCATGGGCCACCTGTTTCATTGTCAAAAGCCTGGTAATGAGAATTTTTTACAGCAGCAAAATCAGGATGTGTATTAAAAATGTTATCCGCACCTACAAATAATGTTAATATTTTACACAGCTTATATGAAACATACAGATCGGTTGTGATCTTTGCTTTGTAGTTGAATATCTCTTTTTGTACATTTACACCATTACTAAATCCATCTATATCTACATATGGATCAATGCCAGAGAAACTGCCTGAAATAGCAGGGTCTCCGGGCCCGCCGGTACCAGCTGCGCTTGCAAGTCCGGTCCAGCCAAATCCAAGGGTTTTCATGTTTCCAAAATAATTGATATTCGTTCCGATACTAAATCTTTTCATACTAAGGTCAAGGTTAAGGGAAAATTTTGCTTTAGGTGCAGAGGCCAGTAAGAATGCTTCTTCCCTGTCGCTGAAAAAAGTTTTGCGGTGAAGATAACTGTCATCAAGTGGAGCTGGTGTATGAACTTCATCAACTTTCATATTTTGAAGATTTCCGGCAAGCAAAGCTTTAAAGCTTTTATTACCCCATTTTTTTGAATAATCAATGATGATATCTATACCGTAATTAGTTGTATTTACTGAATTAGCAAAAAACTGAGCAGTTTGAACTCCTAAACTGTTTAGTTGAGAGGTAAATGCTAACGGTAAGGTTGCATCGTCTTTATTGAAAAGCCCTGATAAAACGATCCTGTCTTTAATTTTTATCATGTATCCGTCAACGGTAACAGTTAAACCTTTCATTGGTTTCCATGCAAAACCAACACTGGCATTGAATGATGTTTCTTGTTTCAGATCAGGTATTCCTGCAGATTTTGTCAAAGCATCAGCATTTCTGGCAATACGTGATTGCACCAATTGTCCTCCGCTGAAAGAGGTAAGCGTATTGCTGAAATTGATCTGTTGTAATGATGGAGCTCTGTAACCAGTGCTGGTAGATGCCCTGATATTTAAATTTTTTGTCACTTTATACCTGGTTGCAAATTTGAAAGTTGCCAGAGAGCCAAAATCAGAATAATCTTCTGCACGAATTGCCAGATCTATCAGCCATTTTTTTGTAACATTCAATTCTGCATCTGCATATGCACTAAAGGAATGACGTTTTGAATTAATGGTATCAGCAGGGCTGAATCCCGGAAAACCCTGTGATCCCGGAGCCTGGTCAAAAGCATTTGCATATCCTTGCCATGAGGCTTCTTCTCCCAGATCGATCCTGTATTTTTCATGCCTGTACTCAGCACCTAAACCAAGATTAAGACCTTGTGCAATAGTTAAAAATGACTTGCTGAAATCCAGATTTACTGTTGATTGACGGAACCTGAATCCACCATCATAAAAATATGTTTTGGTTGTATTCCCAATTAAAGAAGCGTTAAATGTCTCATCTCCGAAATATTGAAAATCATTTTTTCCGGTTGTAAAACTGATGTCCCAGTTCCAGTTTTTAGCTGTAGTTCCTCTTAATCCTGCAGAAATAGACGCATCATTGATCTCAGTTTTTATATGTGGGTTATAATAAACTTCACCATCAATGGCAGTTCGCATGATGGATGGAACAAAGATTGGGGTACCGGTAACATCTACAGGAAAACGGTCAGGTCTTGCACTTAAGTTTCTGGTATATGCAAATGCGTCAGATGCTTTATGGTTAACTGTTCCAAAAGAGTAAAATACCGTTTTACTGTCTTTACATAAAGGTAATTCCATGTTATACATTGCACCTTCTGTTTGAACAGAGCCATCACCAAAAGCCCTTCGGCTTGTATTAAGCGGCAATGCATTTTTATTGGTTTGAACATTGGTATCAGGTACTTGTCTGTATGTCTTTGCCTGTTTTAGGAAATCGAAAGAGAAATTAATGAATCCGCCATTCTTTCCAAGACTTATACCATTATTTGCTGAAAATGAAACGGTTCCGCCATCAATGGCATGACTGTTATAATATTGATTGTCAGCTCTTGTTTTATAAGCATTATATTTTGTATCATAATACCCACTCCATCCGGTATTTATGGTCCAGTGGTTTACATCTTTTTTTAACTGGATATTAATTACACCTGCCATAGCATCGCTACCATATTGTGCCGAAGCACCGTCACGTAATATTTCAATCCTGTCAACAGCAGATTGTGGAAAAGCATTGAGGTCTGCCCCGGAATTACCTCTTCCCCTTGTTCCAAACAATCCTACAAATGCTGTCTGGTGTCGCCTTTTTCCATTTATTAATACCAATGTCTGATCGGGGCCCAACCCCCGTAAAGTTCCAAGGTCCAGGTGATCAGCACCATCCGAACCGGTTTGTTTGTTATAGTTAAAAGAAGGAGCAGCCATGTTTAAAACGGAGGTCAGGTCCATTTTAGCAGTAGGCAAACCAACCTGGTTTATTTTAATAACGTCAACGGGTACTGCTGTTTCAGTTCTTGCTCTTGCTGCACCCCTTGTTCCTGTGATTACAACATCACCCAGGTCAACAGATGACGCTTCCAATGAAACTGAAATTTCAGATGCCCCTGAAAGTTTAACCGATTGAGGTTTGTAGCCTACACTGGTAATATCAACCACATCATTAATTTTTCCTTTGATCTGTAAAATGCCATCATTGTTGGTTGAGCTTCCTTTGTTGGTTGACCTTACCGTTGCAGATGCATTTGTAACGGGGTTACCCGTTTTAGAATCTGTTACTTTAATCGTGAAATTTTGTTGTGCTGAAAGCAGATAACTGCTTAGCACTAGGCATGATAATAGCAGTAATTTTCTCATAATAAGGTAGTTTGGTAATTTAATGGGTTACAAAGCAATATTCTAAATTAGCAAAATTATTTAATACCAGAGCAATAAAATCAATTTATTTAAGATAGGAATATTTATAGAGCGATGTTTAAAACTTGAAAACACAGAGAAAATCGGGCAATCTTTTTTCTGTGTTTATAATTCTTATAAACGGGTAGACGAAAATTTCAATTATGATCCGTTATCTAAAAGAGAATCATCAACGCCATCCTGTATTTGCATGTTAATAGAATCCTGCCCAGCAATTCCTTCGATGGAACCGGAGATATGCAGTGAATTTTGAATGATCAGTTCAATTTGTTTTTCTTTTTTCTTAAAATTCTTTTCAAAATCTTCTCTTTCTTTTTGCAATAAGGTACGTAATTGCCGGAATCCGCTTCTGATGGCATTCCAGTTGCCTACAAATTCCTGGCTGGTCAGGTAATCATACAGTGCCAGCATTTTATCCCCCTTGTTTTCCTGGCTTTTCTTTGATTCACTGATCTTCAGAACAGCGTTTCTTAGTACGGTTGCCAAACTTTTCACTTCAGAAAAACTGCAAATATAAACACCGTTCTTTTCACCAAATTGCTGCATGTCTTTGGGCATTGTTTTAGTAACAATAACAGCAATTTCTGCACCCTGGCTTAACATATCTGCTTTTAATTTCTCGATCCAGTCTGCAGTAAAATTTTCGGTACGTTTACTTTCATAGATTATTTTCCCGCATTCAATGCCGATATTGTTTCTGACTGTCTGGATGCAATCTGCACCACGTACTCCTTTACCAACTTCACTGATTATATCAAAAGGGAATGTGGATCTTAATAATTCTTCAAGCGCCAGTTCCTGTACTTCGCCCTGTAATTGCATTGAGCCTTGTTCAGCTTTACGCCTCATTTCATCTGCCAGTTTTTTCTGGTCCTCCAGCTGTTTTTCCAATTCCTTTAATTTCATGCTGTGTTCACTGTCTTTTAAAGAATGTTTCTCCATTTCCTGTTTACGGATCTGTTCAGTGATCAGCGATCTTTCCTGTTGTATCTTTTTTTGTACTTCCAGTTCCAGTTCTTCTTCCTTGTTCTTCAATTCCTGCATTTTCTTCAAAAAATCCAATTCCTTCTTTCTGGAATCTTTTAGCTTTTCTTCATTCTCGTTATTCTGTTTATTCAGTAATTCCAGTTTATTTTCAAAATCACCTATGATCGATTTACGGATATTTTCTTCCATACTGATTTGCAGCATCTTTTTTTCTTCTGCTAATCTTAAAGCAAATTCCTCATCTTTTTTTATCTGCCAGTCCTTAACCTTTAACCGTAATTCCTTTTCCACTTCTTCCCTGATCGCATCATTGGGTTCAAAGGAGTGCCCGCAATTGGGACATTTAATTTCATTTGCCATTTGCTTATGTATATTGAGTCTACAAATTAATTAATATTAATCACTAGTGTCCTGTAAAACTATATAAAAGTTCTTTGAAATTCCTAATAGACGTGTATTTGAGCCGAAAAATAAACGGTGACGATTTGAAATGAATTCGTATTATTTCTGCTAAAATCAGGCATGAATAATGGAAAATATG
>JANMMS010000097.1:0-8746 GCA_031373525.1 Ferruginibacter sp. | reverse complement strand
AGCAGTGCAGGTTGTTATTCTGTTGCAACACTCAACCTCACCGTTAATCCAAATGTTACCAGTACAACGAACACAACGATCTGTATAAATCAACTTCCTTATACATGGAACGGACAAACTTATGCAACAGGCGGTCCACATATGGTAACGCTGCTGAGCAGTGCAGGATGTGATTCTTTGGCAACGCTTAATCTCACCGTTAATCCAAATGTTACCAGTACAACGAACACAACGATCTGTGTTAATCAACTTCCATATACCTGGAACGGACAAACTTATGCAACCGGCGGGCCACATGTAGTAACGCTTTTAAGCAGTGCAGGTTGTGATTCTGTCACAACACTTAACCTTACTGTAAATCCAAATGTGACCAGCACAACTAATTTTACTATCTGTTCTAATCAGCTTCCATATTTATGGAACGGACAATCATATTCAACCTCCGGACTTCATATAGTAATACTTTTAAGCAGTGCAGGTTGTGATTCTTTGGCAACACTTAACCTAACAGTTAATCCTGTTGTAACCAGTATAACTAATATTACTACTTGTTCTAATCAGCTTCCTTATTTATGGAACGGGCAATCATATTCAACCGGTGGGCTATACACTACAACATTGATAAGCTCAGCAGGTTGTGATTCTATAACTAAACTCAACCTAATTGTTAACCCTGTTAAAACAAGTTTAACCAACATAAGAACCTGTAACAATCAGCTTCCTTATATCTGGAACGGACAAACTTATTCAAGTACAGGAATTTATTCCATCACACTCACCAGTTCTGCTGGTTGTGATTCTGTCGCAACACTTAATTTGACTATAAACCCGGTTGTATCAAGTACCACAAACGCAATCATTTGCAGCATTCAGCTTCCTTATATATGGAATGGACAAAGTTATTTAACAGGTGGTTTACACGTTGTTACTCTTAGCAGTTCGGCTGGTTGTGATTCCCTGGCAACACTCAATCTTACAATCAATCAAACAGCATTGGCACCAACCGTTATTTCACCAATAAATTATTGTCAGTTTAGTGTTTCCAGTGCACTTAGTGCTAATGGCACCAATCAATTATTGTGGTATACGACTCCGTCTGGAGGAATTGGTTCAACAACTGCTCCAATTCCTTTTACAAACGTATCAGGCATAACAAATTATTATGTAAGCCAGACAAACGGTATCTGCGTAAGTCCCAGGGCATTGATAACAGTTAAGGTTAATGGCAAACCAGCATTGGGTGCTGACCAAAACCTCAAGATCTGTTTTGGTAATTCGGCTAACCTCTTATCTCTGTATAATACTATTGGATTAACAAGCAATTGGACCTTTAATCAAATCCCAGTTACAAATCCAACAAATATTGCAACTTCAGGCATCTACCAATTGCTGGTAACAAATAATTCCGGATGCATTGACACCGCAATTGTAACACTTACCATACAACCACCGGTAACAGCAAATGCCGGTTTGGATGGTAATGCAGAATTGAATGCCCCTTATCAATTACATGGAAGTGGAGGTGCTCAATATTTTTGGTCACCGGCTTTTCCGCTTAACAATGCTCAGGTTGCAAACCCGGTAGCCATTTTATCCGATGATACGAGGTTCATATTGATGGTTAAAGATGAAATCGGTTGTTCAGATTATGATACAGTTTATATAAGAGTCTTCAAAGGCCCTACTTTTTATGTTCCAACTGCCTTTACACCAAATGGAGACGGGTTGAATGATATATTCCGGCCAACTGCTGTAGGTATAGCAAGTATGGATTATTTCAGGGTATATGACCGTTATGGTGTTATGGTTTATGAAACCAATGATATGACCAAAGGATGGGATGGTAAGTATAAAGGGGTAAATCAGAATATTGGCAATTATGTGTGGACCATTAAAGCCGTTGACAGAAAAGGCGATTTGAAAATAATGAAAGGTTATGTCGTTTTAATCAGGTAGTACATTAAAGTTGCTTCACTTTTCATGGTTCAATATTATTCATTACTTTTCCTTTTAGGTAAAATAATAGTTGCTTTTCAATCAAAACTGCGCTTTTCTTATAAAACCACTTTGTAAGATCAAATCAAAAAAGAAATAGTTCATTTATTTTTCAATATTATTTCCTACAGTTTACTCCCTAAAATATACAATTCAGGTGAGAAAGATACCAGCCTGTACATTGCCAATTTCCATATGCCAGTTAATAATGTTTAAACATATTATACATTATTAAAAACAAAACATATGAAATCAATTACATTCAAATTCCAACAACTGGCAAAATTCTTCAGTTTTATTTTGCTTATGACAATTCTTGTAACCTCTTGTAGCAAATCTGATTCAATTGTTCCAACTCAGGCAATTACAGGCAATGAAACTGAGGCTGTTAGATCAGCTCGTGCACTGGAGCAAACAGCACCTGCTGAAGCAGCTAAAGAAGCTGAAGAACTACAACTTAACAGCCTTTTACAATACAGCCGCGATGGCGGAAGCAATATTGTAGAGATAGCTCTTTCTAATCCAAACTTTAGTTCATTAGTAGCAGCAGTTGTGAAAACTGGTTTAGCAGGAGCACTTTCTGATGCAAATGCAAACCTTACTGTATTTGCACCAACAAATGGTGCATTTGCTCAACTTCCGGCTCCATTTAATAATGCAAATAATATTGCAGGTATTTCTAATGCTGCTGAAATTGATTTTTTAAGAAGTGTTTTATTATACCATGTACTTGGAGCAGAAGTATTTAGCAACCAGGTAGCTTCAGGAAAAAGTAGTGCTGAAACTATTAAACCAATGGGTACCAGTAATGATAATACCATTTATCTTTCAAAAACTTTTGGTTTGATACGCATCAATGGCCGTTCAACAGTTATACAAGCTAATATCAATGCAAATAACGGGGTAATTCATGTAATCAATAAAGTATTACTTTTCCCAACAAGTAATATTGCAGAAATTGCCATTGCAGATCCAACAAATTTCTCATCATTGGTTGCTGCCCTTGTTAAAACGAACCTGGCAGGTGTATTTTTAGGTGATGGAGATTTTACCGTTTTTGCACCAACCAATGCTGCATTTGCAAAATTACCAGCACCATTCAATAATGCTGCAAATATTGGAAATATAACAAACCAGGCTGAAATTGATGCTTTAGCCAATATACTTAAATACCATGTAACCGGAAGTCGTTATTTTAACTGGGATCTTGGAATTCTTTCAAAGATAGAAACACTTGCAAGTCCTGCATCAAATAAACTTACTACTATTCTTGGTTTTAATACTGGCTGGGTGAAAGGAAAAGGAAATAACAATTTCTCTAAAACAAATCCGGGTGATATTCTTGCTACAAATGGGGTCATTCATGTTATTGGTGATGTTTTGATTCCTTAATTCAACAGGAATTATCATTATCCATTAACTTATAAAAAAACCACAGTCTTCAATATAAGACTGTGGTTTTTTATTTGGGTATTCTACATAAATAACTATAATTCATAATACCAAATTTTTACTAATATATTTCTACAGGTAAAATATAATATGTAGTACTATAAAGTAAAATTTTAAAGATTATCCTTTATATTTAATACTCAAAATACTAATAAGTTGAAAAAAATTATACCCATTCTGTTTCTGATTATTGGTTTATCAATTTGCTCAAAAGCTCAAACATTTTCATGGACAGGGTTAGAACCAATCTTCGATAATCAAACTGTTAGTATTCCAATTGTTGTTTCCGGAGCACCCACAACAATTAATAATAATTATGGTGTAGCTCATATCTGCCTGAATATTACACATTCCTATGATGCCGACCTGGTTGTAAAACTGGTTTCTCCAACAGGAACCACCGTTGTATTAATTGAAAATATCGGAGGTTCAGGGAATAATTTTATTGGTACCTGCCTGGGTTTGGACGGAACCGCTTTCACTAATGCAGTACCACCTTATTCCGGTTTATTTTTTCCTGTTGGAGATGTTAGTTCATTTAATAATGGCCAAAATCCCAATGGTACCTGGCAGCTAATTGTAACCGATATAGCCAGTCCGGATACAGGTTCAGTACATATTGCCAGCATTGAATTTACAAATAATCCTCCCCTACTTATTCCAAGCAGCGGAAGTGGTGCCCCGGTGGGTGATTATATTTGTGCAACCTGCGTTTGTCCCGGAGGAACTGCATCTTGCGATTTACTACCTGACATGACAGCATCAGCCAGAGAAATATTATTGAATCATACGGAAGAGCCAGGATTTTTATATATTTCCAATGCAACACCGAATATTGGCTATGGCCCTCTGGATATTTTTGGAATTGATTCTTGCTTTTGTGGCACTACCCGTGTTCCTTGTAACACGGTTTGCCCAAATGGCGACCCTATTGAACACGCAATTAAACAACGTGTTTTTCAAAAGATCCCAGGAAAAGACACTTTGGGGTATTATGACCGGGTTGCCGGTAAAATGGTCTTTCATAGTACACATGGACATTTACATGTTGACAATTGGTCAAGATATACATTACGTACTCCAACAGCTAACCCTGATGCGAGGACCTGGCCCATTGTAGCATCCGGAACCAAAGTAAGTTTTTGCCTGATCAATTTAGGTACCTGCTCTGAAACACCCGGAGAATGTATTGCTAATAACGGAGATACCGTTTTAACAGTCCCAAATAATAAAATTGGCTGGCATTCAGGTTGCGGAAAGAATCAGGGAATTTATCCCGGGCAATTTGATTATTATAGTATTAGTTTAAATGATCCCATACCTCTACAAAATGTTTGCAATGGAAATTATTATATCGTATCCATAACAGACCCCGATAATAATTTCCTGGAGAGTGATGAGAATAATAACTGGGTTGCAGTTCCAATAACATTAACCCAGCAAAGTGTTTCTCCGATCATCACTCCTAGCGGACCTACAACTTTTTGTACCGGGCAACAGATAACACTCACATCAAGTACAGAAGCAAATTACCTTTGGTCAACCGGTGAAACAACACAGTCAATCATTGTTTCAACAGGAGGAAATTACACCGTTTCTACAACTTGCGGAGGATCAACTGCAACTTCACTACCCATAACAATAAACGTTATTCCAGCCAATTCTGTTGCCACTGTGAATATTGCTATTACGAATGGCAGTAATCCAACATGCCCTGGAATTTCCGTTACATTTACTGCAACTTCAACCAATGGTGGAAATCCAACTTATCAATGGAAAATAAATGGAGCGAATGTTGGCACTAACAATGCCACTTACACGACTTCAGGCCTGATTAACGGAGATATTGTTAGTTGTATAATGACTTCTAATATTAGCTGTTTGTCAGTTCCTCAGGTTACTTCCAATGGAATTACAATGCAGATAAATGCACCGGTCGATCCTTCAGTGAATATAGGACTGACAACAGGCACCAATCCCCAATGCCCCGGAGAAACCGCAACATTTACAGCTACTGCTTCTTATGCGAATAATACTTCTTATCAATGGAAACTGAACGGTTCAAATGCTGGTACTAATTCGAATACATTTACCAGCAATGGCCTTACAAATGGCCAAACAGTCCGATGCGATATTTCTGCTTCAGCAACCTGTCCTACTATAAGAACATTAGGAACAGGAGTTGCTTTGAATAATACTAGAAGCGACCTTGGGGCAGCTTATCCAACTTATTATGGTAGTGGAAGACAACAATATCTTATTCGGGCTTCAGAATTAACAGCTTTGGGCTTGTCAACAGGTAATATAAATTCACTAGGATTTTCTGTAGGCGGAACAATCGGAGATCCTAATACCCTGAATGGTTATACGATTAAATTAGCACAGACAAATGCAACAGTATTGACAACTTCTTTCCTTGCCCCAACTTTTACAACCGTATTCGGGCCGGTAAATTATAAACCAACATTAAATTCTATAAACACACATGTTTTCTCAAATGCATTCTATTGGGACGGAATTTCAAATATTGTTGTAGATATTTGTTTTTCAAACCAGGTCGTTGGGAATGCTGCATACCAAACTTACCAGACAAGTTCTTCTTTTGTTTCAACAACATATTACCAGGCAGATGGCGTGGGCGGAGCAGGTTCCTGCACGAAACTAACCGGCAACAGCGGTTCTATGAGGCCCAATATGATCTTTACCCATACCGCAATAAAGGCAGCAAGCTCAAATATTATTACAATGGGAGTTAATGCTTCAAACACCTATACTTTTACCGGTACAGGTAATTGGGACATAGCATCAAACTGGAGCAATAACATCATTCCTCCTACAACACTTCCTTCCTGTTCACAAATTTTTATTAATCCACCAACTGGTGCAGAATGTATTTTAAACAGAGCTCAGATCATTTCTTCAGGGGCAACATTAACAGTGATGACGAATAAAATATTCAGGGTAACCGGCGACCTTATTGTTCAATAAAATTATTCTTGCCATTATCAATTTAATGACTGTAAATAAAAATGAGTTTTCAAAATGGAATAAAATTCAGTACACAGATAGAATTCTGGGATTGGCTTCCCGAAAATGAACGGATAATAGTCGATGTTTTAAGGCAGATCATTATTGAAAACATTCCAAAACATTGCAAAGAAAAACTGGCATATAATGTTCCGTTCTATTATGGTAAAAGAAGGATCTGTTTAATTTGGCCCGCTTCCATTCCTTGGGGAGGAATAAAAACCGGTGTTTTATTAGGGTTTTGTCAAGGCAATAAATTATCTGACCGTTCAGGCTACCTGATACATGGAACCAACAAACAGGTTTATTACAAGATCTTTCATTCAACAGATGAAATAAATGAAGCTCAAATTAAAATATTATTGAAAGAGGCATTGGAAATTGACGCTACATTCAAATAATTTAAGAAATTACAGTTTTCTAATTGTGATTTTTTGCTTTATACTGTATCTTGTATTGGTTTTTTTCTTTTATCTCATTAAAAGAATCCCTAACATCCAAAAAGATATTTTATGAGAATTATTTTTACCACAATTCTTTTGTTTGCAGGATTATTATCTTATGAGCAATCGCTCACTCCTTTTATTTATCAGCGGGATTTTAGGACCATTCTCGAAAAAACAAAAGACAAAACCAGTGATCTTTATTATCAAAAATTACTGATCCGTTTTTTAGACAATGATTCGTCTCTGGCAAGGGCAGACATGCTGGCATTATTGATCGGCTTTACAGAAAATTCTCACTATAAACCATATAAAGATATGGGAACTGAAAAGGAGATCTTTGACATGAATGAAGATGGCGATTATGAAGGTGCGCTTGTTGAATCAAAAACTTATTTACAAACCCATCCGGTAAGCCTTAGGATATTAAAAGAAAGATCTTATTCATATCATCAATTACGTAAAAAAGACAGTGCTAAATATTTTATGGATCTTGTGGATAAAGTAATGGGTGCAATGATCTATAGTGGTAAAGGCAAAACACAGGAAGCGGCGATCTTTTCACTGGGGCTCATTGATGGTGAACACTTTATTGAAAATGTCGGATTGACCGTAGCAAATAAAACAACAACTTCACCCAAAAGTAAAACACTACTTTATATAGTTGATGCATTGTCGGATGAAAGTATACATACGAACTATTATTTTAATCTGCAACATGCAAGGGATAAAATGAATGAAGATGATATCGGCGAAGAACCTGTTACAAAACCCAAGAAAGGAAAGAAAGTAAAGAAAGATAATAAAACGGTTAAACCATTAAAGGATTCTATTCCCTGAGTAAACATATGCCAGGTAAATTTATTTACACTTTGCAGTATTTTTTTACTCATTGATTTCTTATCCCTGAATACACTAAAATAAAGATCCGTGATCTGTAATTTTAATATAGCCAATAAAAAACCGCTCTGAAAAGAACGGTTTTAATAATTATTTAGAAAAAAGTTAGATCCTGAAGTGAGCGAATGCTTTATTAGCTTCAGCCATACGGTGTGTATCTTCTTTCTTTTTATAAGATGCACCTTCACCTTTGCTTGCAGCTACAATTTCATTAGCCAGTTTATCAGCCATACTGCGGCCATTCCTGTCGCGGCTATATTTTACCATCCATTTGATACTAAGTGAGATCTTTCTATCAGCACGAACTTCTGCAGGTATCTGAAATGTAGCACCGCCAATTCTGCGGCTCCTTACCTCTACACCAGGTGTAATATTAGTAAGTGCTTTTTTCCAAACCTCATACCCATCTTCACCGGTTTGCTTAGTAACTTTTTCTATTGCATTATAAAAAATATTATATGCACCACTTTTCTTACCCTGCCACATCAGGTTGTTTACAAATCGTGTAACCAATACATCATTGAACTTAGGATCTGGTGCTAAAGGAATCTTTTTTGGTTGTGTTTTACGCATTTCTTTATTTGTTAGTATTAATAATTACTAATTATTAACTTTTTTATTATTTATTTCTTAGCTTTTTTAGTACCATATTTACTCCGACTCTGTTTACGGTCTTTTACACCGGCAGTATCAAGGCTTCCACGCACAATATGGTAACGTACACCCGGAAGATCTTTTACCCTTCCTCCTCTGATCAATACGATTGAGTGTTCCTGAAGATTATGTCCTTCTCCGGGAATATATGCAATAACTTCAATTTTATTGGTCAAACGAACTTTAGCAACTTTACGTAAAGCAGAGTTTGGTTTTTTAGGAGTTGTAGTGTAAACCCTTGTACATACACCGCGGCGTTGAGGGCAACTGTCCAG
>JANMMS010000094.1:0-10724 GCA_031373525.1 Ferruginibacter sp. | reverse complement strand
CGAAATGATACAGGCAACTGTAGAATCATTAACCAAAACAGATGTAGTTGTAAACATCGGTTTTAAAAGTGATGGTTTAATTTCTTTGAATGAATTCAGGGATATACCGGGAGGTGTAAAAGTGGGTGATATCATCGAAGTCATGGTTGTAGAAAAAGAAGACAGGGAAGGCAACCTGAATCTTAGCCGCAAATCTGCACGTATAACCAGGGCTTGGGAAAGAATTGTGGAAGTAAACAAAACCGGCGAAATCGTTACCGGACTTGTTACAAGTAAAACCAAAGGTGGTTTGATCGTTGATGTTTTTGGAATGGAGACTTTCTTACCGGGTTCTCAGATTGATGTTAAACCTGTAACAGATTACGATCAGTTTGTAGGAAAAACAATGGAATTTAAAGTAGTTAAGATCAATGAAGCCATTAAAAATGCCGTTGTATCTCATAAAGCACTTATTGAAAGCGATATAGAAGCACAAAGAGCTGAAATAATCGGCAAACTGGAAAAGGGCCAGGTACTGGAAGGTACCATCAAAAACATCACTGATTTCGGTGCATTCCTTGATCTTGGTGGATTAGACGGCTTGTTATATATCACAGATATTTCATGGGGACGTATCAACCATCCGGGTGAAGTACTGAAAATGGATCAGAAACTAAATGTAGTTGTACTTGATTTTGATGATGATAAAAAACGTATTAGCTTAGGATTAAAACAATTGACTCCGCATCCATGGGATACCTTGGCAGAAAACCTTAAAGAAGGTGAGATCGTAAAAGGCAAAGTTGTTAATATTGAAGATTATGGCGCATTCCTTGAAATTAAGCCTGGTGTAGAAGGATTGGTTCACGTTAGTGAGATCACATGGGCAAATACTCCTATCAATGCTAAGGAATTCTTTAAACTGAATGATGAATACGAAGCTAAGGTGGTAACACTTGATAAGGAAACACGCAAAATGAGTCTATCAATCAAACAAATGACTGAAGATCCATGGAGTACTATCGAAAACAGTTTCCCTGAACAAAGCCGTCATATGGGAACTGTAAAAAACATTACTCCATATGGTGTTTTTGTTGAATTATCAACAGGTATTGGTGGAATGATTCATATCAGTGACCTAAGCTGGTTAAAGCGTTTCAACAATCCAAATGAATATACAAAAGTAGGAAGCCAGATTGAAGTGATCATCCTTAATATCGATAAAGAAGGACGTAAGCTTCAGTTAGGACATAAGCAAATTGAAGAAGATCCATGGAATTCATTGGAGTCTACTTTTGCCGAAGGTTCTTTACATGAAGGAACTGTAGTTAAAAAAGATGATAAAGGAGCAGTGGTACAATTACCATATGGACTTGAAGGATATGCACCCGCTCGCCACCTTGTAAAAGAAGATGGCAAATCAATTGTAGCGGATGAAATTGCAAATTTCATGGTTATTGAATTTGACCGCAATGATAAGCGCATAGTATTAAGCCATACACGTCTTTGGGAGCAGGAGAAAGAAGAAGAAAAGCAAATACTATATAAGGAGAAAAAAGTGGAAGCTGAATCAACCAAGAAGGCTGTAAAAGCCATTCAAAGCAAGGTTGAAAAAACTACACTTGGAGACCTTGGTGTTCTTGCAGGTTTAAAAGCTAAAATGGACAATGATGCAGCCGGTACGGAAAGTAAAGAGGCTGAACCAACTTCAACAATTCAAGCAGAAGCAACCCCAATTGAGGTGGCTGAAACGGTAATTCCTGAACAGGTTGAAACAACAGCAGCTGCTGAATCAGAAGTTGTTGAACCAAAAGTTGTGAAAGCAAAAGCTAAAACAAAAGCTAAGGCCGAAGTTGAAGTTAAAGCTGAAGATGACAATGCAGATACTGCAAAGGAAGATGATGCACAAGCATAATATTTTCTGATAATAAATTTAATCCCCCCGTTTATTAACGGGGGGATTCTTTTATGCATGAAGTATACAAGATTTTTAATTAATCAAAAGACTCCGTGTTCAAATGTACCTTAGTCATTTCATAAAAATGATTCTGCAAATTATGAACACATATAGGCTGTAATATATGCCTGGTTTCATCCCGGTACCATATTTCCATTCTTGAAAAATCACCTTCTTTTGGAATGAGTATTCGAAATGCTCCTTTTGAATATTTTAAAGTACCATCATCATTTACATGTTTATGAAATTTCAGATGCAATAATTCTTCTTCATTAAGTGTTATAGCCACTAATTGGTTTGTTTCATACCAGAATTCCTGTCCGGTATCCACACATACCTGTTTTTCATCCCCGTTTAAATTAGTCACTTCTCCCCTAAGGCTATCTCCGTCATTATCTGCAATCAGGTAATCCCCTACTTTTATTTCATGGAATTTTATCATAGCTGTTCGATTTATTGGTTAAAGCAATTTAATACAAATTTTATTCAGTTAAAAAAATAAGTTCATTGTTCTTAAAAACCAGTTCATAGTTCATAGTTTTCTATACTTTAAAGTAGATTCTAAAATCAAAGCCTTAACTATGAACTTGTATTTTACTCCGCCCAACTCATTACATATCCCATATTCTCAATTTCAATTGCAGTTTCTGTTAGTTGTAATGGCCTGAATGTATCTACCATTACAGCCAGCTCTTTGGTTTCCAATGCTCCGATACTTTTTTCTGCAAGCCCCGGCTGAGGCCCATGTGGAATACCTGCAGGATGCAATGTGATCATTCCTCTGGTTACATGTTTACGGCTCATGAAGTCGCCATCAACATAATACAACAACTCATCACTGTCAATATTACTGTGATTATACGGAGCCGGTATTGCCAACGGATGATAATCAAATAACCTGGGTACAAAAGAACAAATAACAAAGGTATCCGTTTCAAATGTCTGGTGAACCGGTGGTGGTTGATGAACCCTTCCGGTGATGGGTTCAAAATCATGAATACTGAATATATAGGGATAACAACAGCCATCCCAACCGATCACATCGAAAGGATGAGTGCCATAATGAATGCCATATAAAAATCCCTGCTTTTTAGTTTTAATAATAAAATCTCCTTTTTCATCAAATGTTTGCAGATTATCCGGAGTACGTATATCTCTTTCACAAAAAGGTGAATGCTCCATTAACTGTCCGTATTTACTCAGGTATCTTTTAGGATAACGGATAGGCGAATGTGATTCCACTATAAACAAACGGTTTTCAGCTTTATCAAAATGAATCTGGTAAATACATCCTCTTGGAATAACAATATAATCACCATATCCAAATTTCAATTCGCCATAAGTACTTTTAAAAGTACCACTACCTTCATGAATAAAAATGACTTCATCTGAATCTGCATTTTTATAAAAATAATCCGTCATACTTTTTTGAGGAGCAGCCAAAACGATATGGCAATCATTATTTACCAGAACAGCTTTGCGGCTTTGCAAAAAATCTGCTTCAGGTTTAACTTTAAATCCTTCCAGGCTGCGGTGTTTAAGCATTTTTTCTTCAGCTATCTTTGGAGCAACATTTATCGGTTCATCGCAACTTACAATGATAGTAGGTGCATGGGTATGATAAAGCAAAGAATAATCATTGGAAAAACCTTCCGTTGAAAACAACTGCTCGGCATACAGGCTACCATCTGGTTTACGAAATTGTGTGTGACGTTTGTGGGGAATGTTCCCTAGTTTATGATAATGGGGCATGTTTAGTTTATTAGTTTATTAGTAAATTGGTTTATTGGAAAACAATTGAACTAATAACCTTTACACAGGGCAAGCATTAGGAAATAATATTTCCAGTTGCGTTTATCGATATGGTAAGTAAAATTTCTAAAAAGCGGCATGTGATAAAATTGTGATTTATCTTCAAATCAAATTTACCATATTAATTTGAGTTATTTTGACAAGAATTGGCCTTATATCAGATACGCACAATTTCCTCGATGAAACTGTTTTTGAGCATTTTAAAAATTGCCAGGAGATCTGGCATGCAGGTGATTTTGGTAGTGTTGATCTTGTAAATCGTCTGGCTGTTTTGAGCGGACTGAAGATTAGGGGTGTTTATGGGAATATTGACGGCAATGACATCAGGGCTATTTATCCTGAAAAATTACATTTCGCCTGCGAAAAAGTAAATGTGTTCATGCAACATATCGGTGGTTATCCCAATCGCTATGCTCCGGGCGTAAAAAATGAGATCATTGAACATCAGTCAAAACTTTTTATTAGCGGACACTCTCATATATTAAAGATCATGTATGATGACAAACTGAATTGCCTGCATATGAACCCGGGTGCTGCCGGAAAACAAGGATGGCAAAAAGTCAGAACCATTATTCGATTTGTAATTGATGGGGAGGAGATGAAGGATTGTGAAGTGATAGAACTATAAAACCAGTTCTTGGTTTACAGTTCATAGTTGGGCCTTCGATAATTGAAGTACTTCAAACCATAGTAAGTTCACAAACTATGAACTATAAACTATGAACTTGCTTCTTACTCTACCCAGTCCGCTATAAACATATTTGTATCCCTTGTTCCTCCATTATTCCTGTTGCTACAGAAAACAATTTTTTTACCATCAGGGCTGAACATGGGAAATGCATCAAATCCTTTATCCCTGGAAATCTTTTGAATATTTGAACCATCATTATTAGCTAAGTACATATTAAAAGGAAAGCCTCTTTTATATTCATGATTACTACAGAAAATAAAATGATTGCCATCCGGAGTAAAATTTGGAGCCCAGTTTGCCTGGGCAAGATCTGTAACCTGTTTTGCATCGCTGCCGTCGGCATTAGCGATCCAAACCTCCATATGTGTTGGAGCAACCAGGTTTTCAGCAATCAGATCCTTGTATTCTTTTATTTCAGCATCCGTTTTTGGTCTTGATGCTCTCCAAATGATCTTCTTTCCATCCGGGCTGAACCAGGCACCACCATCATATCCCAATGTATTGGTGATCTGTTTTACATGCTTCCCATCCGGATCCATGGTATATAAATCCAGATCACCGCCACGCATAGATGTAAACAATATCTTATCCCCTTTTGGAGAAAAAGTAGCTTCAGCATCATACCCTTTTGTTTTAGTAAGTCGTTTTACGATCCTGCCATTGGTATCTGCTTTGAAAATATCAAAGTCTTCATAAACAGCCCATATATATTTATTTCCGTATTTACTTCTGTCAGGTACCGGAGGGCAATCCTTATTTCCTAAATGTGTTGAGCCATACAGAATATGTTTACCATCTGGATAAAAATATGCACAAGTGGTACGTCCGGTACCGGTACTAACCAGTTTGGGAGTAAATTTCTCACCGGGTTCAGTGGGTACTTTTCCCAACCATATCTGGTCACAGGCAATCCCTTCTTTCAGATTTGTTTTTTGGAAAACCAGGTACTTGCCGTCAAAACTAAAATACGCTTCAGCATTATCACCACCAAAGGTTAGTTGCTGAACATTCTTAAAATGTATTTCTCCGGGAAAATGAATTGTATCGGTAACTGCAGGCAAAACCTGAATAATTTTTTTCTTAAAACTAAAACCCATCACTGTAATCAAGAAAAAGACGGGTAAAATAAATTTGTATTTCATTTACTCAATTTTATTGAATTTGCACAAAGATACTGTTGTAAGAATCTTAAATTGTAATAATATTGTCACGCTTCTATACTTGAAACATTATTTTTGCAGCTGAAATCTCAATCATGAAAAAAACGGTATATTTTATATTTCTTACCCTATTCGCCTGTAATAATAATACTCCAGAAAAACAGACTATTCAGCTTTCTAAACAACCGATTGAAGAAGGAAAACTAAGGGAAGCCATTCGTATATACCCGGATTCATTATTGCTTAAAGAAAAACTGATCCAATATTTCAGGGATAGTGGAAATTATGATATTGCACTTAAAGAAGTTAATGTCGAATTAGAAAAAGACAGTTTAAATGCCAGGCTTTGGAATATAAAAGCAACCTTACATTTTGAGGATACAGATACAATAAATGCAATCCGGTCATTTGAAAAATCTATTGGGATCTTTCCGGACATGCAAACCATTATTTCATTAGGAACATTATATGCACAGACAAAAAACCCCCTAGCCATTGATATGGCTGATGCATTACTGAATGGATATAAATCCAAAGCTGATAAAGAAGCTTATTTTATAAAGGGTTTGTATTTTTCGAATAAAAATGAAAAAATAAAAGCCATTGAATTTTTTGACAAATGCCTTTCTCTGAATTTTACTTTTATGGATGCTTACCGTGAGAAAGCGATTGCCCTTTATGATTTGGGAAAATTTAATGAGTCAATTGATGTACTTGATAAGGCAATTACTTTGAAAAATAATTTTGATGAAGGATATTATTATAGTGGCAAATGCCTTGAAAAATTAGGCCGTATTCCGGAAGCAATACAGTCATACAAGAATGCACTTTTAATTGACCCGGATTATATTGAAGCTAAAGAAGCATTGTTGAAGTTAGGAGATAGGAGTTAGGAGATTGAAGTTAAAAGATCGGAATCAAAAAAGCATAATATCCTGTATCTTGTATCCGGTATCTAAACTCAAATATCAAGTATCATAATAAATTAATGATCCATGGCACTCATTGCACCTTCACTTTTATCATCCGATTTTCTTAATCTTCAAAGAGATTGCGATATGCTCAACAAAAGCAGTGCTGATTGGTTTCACCTGGATGTTATGGACGGCAGGTTTGTTCCCAATATTAGTTTTGGGCCAATGATCATTGAATTTATCCGAAAAACAACAACCAAATGCTGTGATGTGCATTTAATGATTGAAGAGCCGGAGAAATTTGCAGAAGCATTTAAAAAAGCAGGAGCCGATAACCTTACCATACATATAGAAGCATGCAGGCATCTTCATCGCAACATACAACAGATCAAAAGCCTTGGCATGAAAGCCGGCATTGCCATCAACCCGCATACACCCGTTGATACTTTGAAAGATATTTTGGCTGATATTGACCTTGTTTGTCTAATGAGTGTGAACCCGGGATTTGGAGGACAATCATTTATACCCCACACGATCAATAAAATAAAGCAATTAAAAGAAATGATCAATGAACGTTCATTGAATGTAAAAATAGAGATCGACGGAGGTGTTACACTTGAAAATGCAAGATCCATTATTGAAGCAGGTGCGGATATATTGGTAGCAGGAAATACTGTATTTAAATCAAAAGATCCGATAGCTACAATTGAATCTTTAAAGAATTTGAAATAACTGAATTTACTTGTGTATCTGAATTTTTACTACAACTCATGCTTTTTTTATGTTTACCATTTAAAGAGAATCTAACTTTTTTTCCATTTGCTTTAAAACCGCTAAATTTAGTTTTAACCAATTAGATTCTTTTTTTGGCCAGACATATTTATAACTCATAAGTCTATCTGCCAGTTTATATGCTTTCATAGCCTGATCCTTATTGTAAAATGATTGTACCCATTTATTTTGTAATTGATTCTCTTTTTGTAAAAAAATACCACCGCCGTACCACTTAAAACAAGAAGGCAGTCCTGTAAATGATACTACTTCTGAATTTGCCAGTATCTTCTGGTTATAAAATAAGACATAGAAATGAATGCAGCTTTTCAACCGTGCCTTTAATTGTTCATCTGATTCGATTTTGGCAGGTTTCAAACGCCATAAATTATTGGAAATATAAAAAGATCATCATTAAAATTGATATGCCTTATTGCTTCAGAAGACAGATCAATGATAACTTTTTTTTCGCCAACGATTCTGGCAAGTTTCATTTCATATGGCATTAAATAAGCAAGCTGATATATTTTTTTTTCGCCATTGGTAAAAGAAAAATTGATTGTGATCGGTTTTACTTTATCATTCATACTCCAATTACCAAACTGAATAATACCCCTGGGATCTTTGACCAAAGTTCCATCACTAAAAAGGCAAAAACCACGATAAACATGTTCTATAACAGATGACGGATCGGCATCAACGGCATCTTTTATATCTTCTTTAAATTCCCAGGTTTGACAAATGATATCTTTCATTATTCCGGATGAATTCATATTCTCTAATCCCCTGGCAGCAAAATCAATGAGTTCAGTATCTTTGGACCTTATTGACTGCTGCTTTGTATTTGGTTCATTGTTTTTATTACCGGCACATCTGCTAAAAAGGAAGATCAAAAAGAACAGTTTTATAAAATATGTTTTCAAAAATTGTATTTTTTCAAAAATAATTAGAATAGTTTACATAAACCGTTTAGTTTATAAAGCATAAAAAAATTATCTTCATCCCATGAGAATGCTGACTGCTTTTATATTTTGTTTTTTATGTACCACTGTTACTGCTCAGAATAAATATGCAACAGTTACCGGCCTTATTATTGATGAAAATGAACATTCATTAAACAATGTTTCCATTGTTATTCTTGGTAAAAATTCAGGTATTGTATCTACTGATAGCGGAACATTCAGTATTCGTGTTCCAGCAGAAAAATCATTAGCGCTTACTTTTAGTTACACTGGTTTTTTAACAGTACAAAAGAATTTTTATCTGAGCCCCGGAGAAACGGAACAAATATCAATACGTATGAATCGGGATGGCAAAATACTTGAAACGGTTGTTGTAACTGATGAAAAAGAACGAAGGGAAAACAGCCTTGTAAAAATCAACCCCAAAAATGCCCTGGTGATTCCTGGTGTATCCGGAGGTATAGAAGCATTGATCAAGACACTGGTAGGCAGTAATAATGAACTTACTTCTCAATATAATGTTCGAGGCGGAAATTATGATGAAAACCTTATTTACATTAATGATTTTGAAATTTACAGGCCTTACCTGGTAAGCAGCGGACAGCAGGAAGGACTTAGTTTAATAAACCCCGAATTGACAAAAAATGTAAACTTCTATACCGGTGGTTTTCAATCAAAGTATGGAGATAAAATGAGCAGTGTTTTGGATATTCAATATAAAAAAACTAATAAGTTTGGCGGTACTGCTTACATAAGTTTATTGGAACAAGGTTTTCACCTGGAGGGTTCTGCAAAAAAGAATGCAATAACTTATCTGGTTGGAGTAAGAAATAAAAGTAACCGCAGCATTCTTAGCAATCAGCCAACTCAAGGTTCATATATACCTTCCGCTTCAGATATCCAGGGATATATTACTTACCGATTAAATTCAAAATTGCAATTTGAGTTTCTGGGTATTCTCTCATCATCCAGATTTACCTATTTCCCTGAATCCGTTAAAAAGACTACTTCTGTTTTTTCACCGCTTTTCACATCTAATCTTGGCCTGGATATCTATTTTGAAGGGCAGGAAAAAGACAGCTACAGTACAAGTATGATCGGTGCTACAATATTACATTCACCTAATAAGAATCTGAAATTAAAGTGGATGGTTAGCCGCTTCAAAGACGATGAAAAGGAAAAATTTGACATTAGTGGATCTTACCTTTTTGGAGACAGGGATTTTGACAATACAAGCAGTACTTTCGGACAGATCGTTAATCCGCTGGGTTCGGGATTTTACCAGAATTATGCACGCAATGAACTCGACATTGAAGTATGGAATGCAAGTCATAAAGGTAGCATGGATAAAGGGAGGCATTTTTTTCAATGGGGTAACAGCATTGAACAAACAATAATAAATGATAAACTAAAGCAATGGGAATACCAGGATTCTGCAGGATATTCCCTGCCCTATAACCCATCCGGCCTTCAATTATTTAATGCATTGAACAGTTCCACACATTTAACCATTCAAAAGTATGGTGGTTACATACAGGATAATATACATTTTCTAAAAACAAAACACGATTTAACCTTACAGATCGGGTTAAGGTATAATTATAATAGTTTGAATAAGGAATTTTTTATCAGTCCAAGGCTACAGGCAAGCTGGAAACCTAAATGGAAAAAAGATATTGTTTTTAAAACCGCTGCCGGTGTTTATAATCAACCTCCCTTTTACAGAGAACTTAGAAAATATAACGGGAGCATAAACACAAATATCCGGGCACAAAAAAGTGTACAGTTTATTGCCGGCATGGATTATAATTTTAAAGGATGGGGTGGCCGTCCTTTCAGACTTACAACAGAAGCATATTATAAAGAAATGCGTGACGTTGTTCCATATGACATTGATAATGTTAAAATAAAATATCTTGGTGAAAACAATGCAAAAGCATATGCAACAGGATTGGAGTTAAGGCTTTTTGGAGAATTGGTTAAAGATGCTGAAAGCTGGTTAAGCATTGGTTTTATGCGAAGCAAAGAAAATTTAAATGATGATAAATATTATGTATACACAAATGCAGCAGGAGAGATCATCACTTCCGGATCTGCTGATCAGGTTGTGACAGATAGCATCCAAAATAATGTAGGTTGGTTGCGCAGGCCAACTGACAGGCTGATCACAATAGGTTTATACCTGGAAGATTATTTATCTACAAATAAAAATTTTAAAGTGCATTTAAACCTGTTGTACGGAAGCAACATGTCGTATAATATTCCCAACAGTGTGCGTTATAGAAATTCATTGATCATAGATCCTTATATAAGATTAGATGTAGGTTTCAGCGCATTGTTATTAAGTGAAAGATCATTAAGAAGAAGCCATAGCCCTTTCAGAGGTTTTGATAATATTTGGGCAAGCTTTGAAGTATTTAACCTGATCAACAGGGATAATACCATTTCTTTTCAATTGATAAAAGATTTTTCGAATGC
>JANMMS010000078.1:0-27903 GCA_031373525.1 Ferruginibacter sp. | reverse complement strand
CCAACAACAGCTTTAGATACTGGCCGGGCTTTTATACGTGCCAGCCTTAATGGTGACTTTGCTATTACCCAACAATTGCTTTTAAATGACACTCAAAATCTCCAGTTATTTGAATCGTATAAAATGTTGTATAACAGAATGCCGGCTGAAAAAAGGAAAAATTATAAATCTGCTTCTTATGAAATAAATAAATACCTGGATCTGGATGATTCCACAACCATCATCAATTATTCTAATTCATATATGCATAAACCAATGGAAATAAAAGTGGTTCGGAAGAATAATGAATGGTGTATTGATTTTAAATATATTTCATCAGGAAATTTACCAATCAATTAACAATGATTAAAAATTTATTCATTGTTGGCTTGGGTGGTTGTTTAGGCAGCATGATGAGATATACTCTTTGGTATTTTTTCAGATCAGTAAATTTTCCGACAGCTACGTTTATTGTGAATATTCTGGGTAGCCTGATCATAGGAATTATCATTGGCATTAGTTTGAAAGATGTACATTTTTCTCAAAACTGGAAGTTGTTTATTGCTACGGGTATTTGCGGTGGTTTTACTACTTTTTCAGCATTTAGTATAGAGAATTTACAAATGCTTCAGGCAGGCAAATATCTTTCGGCATTGCTATACATTAGTTCAAGTATCATTTTTGGAATAGCTGCGGCATGGCTTGGTTTTAAATTAGTGACAAACTAAATAACTTATTATGTATGTACTTCACCCATGGCATGGGGCAGATCATGGCGACAAAGCACCTGTAATTGTAAATGCATTAATTGAAATTCCACAGGGAAGCCGTTGCAAATATGAAATTGATAAAAAGTCAGGACTACTCAAACTTGACCGGGTGATCTATTCATCCTTTCATTACCCGGTGAACTATGGCTTTATTCCTAAAACATTGGGTGAAGACAAAGATCCGCTTGATATACTGGTTATGTGCAGTGAAAGTATTCAGCCTCTCTGCCTGGTTGAAGCTACGGTTATTGGTAATATGCAGATGATCGACAGTGGTGAAAAAGATGACAAGATCATTGCTGTTGCAACCAAAGACCCTTCAGTAAACCATATTACAGATATCAATGAATTACCGGCACATTTTTTTGCAGTTTTAAAAAATTACTTTGAACAATATAAAGTACTTGAAAATAAAAAAGTAGAGATTGATAATTTTCAGGATAAAGAAACTGCATACAAAGTAATTGAGGGTGCCATAGCATTTTACAAAAATAAATTTCCGTGAAATCATGTATAATAAAAACAAACATATGGACATTCAAACAATTCTATTACTAATATTGGTAGGTATTGCCGCAGGCATATTAAGTGGATTGGTAGGAGTTGGCGGAGGTATCGTGATAGTACCGGCACTTGTTTTGATATTGGGATTTTCTCAAAAGTTGGCACAGGGTACTTCCCTTGGAATATTATTGCTTCCGGTAGGAATTTTAGGTGTAATGCAATATTACAAACAAGGATATGTTGATATCAGGGTTGTATTGATCATATCTGCTGCTTTCCTGATAGGAAGTTATTTCGGAAGTAAATTTGCTTTAAGCCTGCCTCAGGAAATGATCAAAAAAATATTTGCTGTCTTTATGATCATCATTGCAATAAAACTACTTTTTTTTGATAAGAAGAAATCCACCGGTCAGCAAAGCAATCAAGTAATTATAGAAGAACCCATTCATTCTTCTTAGATGTTGTTTTTTTAGATATTGGTTATGGAAATAAGTATTTTTCACATCTAAAGAAAGAAAAAATCATTGATCGTTTAATTTTGAGCCAACGCAATCACGACCATATAGACGACAAGGAACTATTGCAACGTTTTTATAATGACGGCAATAATGAATGGCTTGGAGTATTGCTTCAACGGTACACTATGCTTCTTTTGGGTGTGTGCATGAAATATTTAAAAAATGAAGAAGAAGCCAAGGATGCAGTTCAGCAGGTCTTTTTAAAAACAATTAATGAACTTCAAAAATACAAAGTAGAATATATCAAGAGCTGGTTGTACATGGTGGCAAAAAACCATTGCCTGATGAAAATAAGGGACAAAGGAAAATGCACTTATGAAATAAATGACCAGGTAATTTCTGCACCGCATGATAATGAGGATATCAGGGAAATAAAAGAAAAAGACAGAACACTGGAAACAATGTCACAAGCATTAGAAGATCTTAACAAAGAGCAAAAGCTTTGCGTAACTTTATTTTATCTTGAAAAGAAAAGTTACCAGCAGGTTGCAGATCATACAGGTTACAGCCTGATGCAGGTAAAGAGCCACATACAAAACGGAAAAAGGAATTTAAAATCACACATGGAAAGAATGCAGCAAAATGAGCGATGACCTGAAAGATATATTATCAAACCTGAATAAGGATATTGAACAGGAAAAACTGCTTCAATATCTTAACCGTCATCTCACAGATGATGAACAACATGCATTTGAAAAACAAATGAATGATGATGAATTTATGAATGATGCAGTGGAAGGATTACAATCATTAGAAGATAAAAATAAGATCGCTGATATCGTTCAACAAATGAATATTGGCCTTAAGAAACAACTGGATAGGAAGAAAAAAAGAAAACAAAAAAGAAAAATTGCAGAACAACCCTTGCTTCTTTTCAGCATTTTACTCTTGCTGTTACTTATTACGATCGCTTACCTGGTAATAAAAAAGTTTGGTTAGGATCTGATTAATTTTTTAGATAAAAAGGCCGGCTAATCACGAAAAGCCGGCCAGATATATCAATTTTTACCGATTAAGGTTTTTTGGTCTCCACTTTTTCAGCAGCTTCTTTCATTTTATCAGCACCTTCCTGCATTTTATCTGCAGCTTTATCCATCATTTTGCTCGCAGTATCAGCCATCATTTTAGTAGCTGTATCAGCCATCATTTTTGCAGTATCAGCCATGTTGTTGGCATCAGTTACCAGTGAATCTACAAGAGGAGTTGTTTCTTCTGTTTTTCCCCTTTCATTACAAGCTGCAAATGTTACAGCGATCAAAGCAATTGCAAATAATTTTTTCATTTTATTTTTTTTTAGTTTGTTTAATTCGGGCAAAAGTAATATGATTTCTATAGAAAACAAATATTTATATCCAATATCTTTACCCCAAAAAAATTACCTTATTTCTTTCTGAAGAACAGCCTGATAGGTACCCCGCTGAATTCAAAATGCTCCCTTAACTGGTTTTCCAGGTAATTCCGGTAAGGTGTTTTGATGTCATCGGGGTAATTACAAAAGAAAGCAAAACTGGGTGTATGAGTAGGTAGTTGGGTAACATATTTTATTTTTACTGCATTTCCCCTTACCACAGGAGGATGATAGTTTTCTATGGCTTTCAACATGATATCATTCAATTTTGAAGTAGCAACTTTTCGATGCTTATTTTCAAATACCTGTAAAGCTGCCTCAATACTCTTAAAAATCCGTTGCTTCTCTGTTACAGAAATGAACAGGATCGGAACATCAGAAAATGGAGCAAATCTTTTTTTAAGGTCTTTTTCATAATCACGGGCGGTATTGGTTTCCTTATCAGCCAGATCCCACTTATTGACAAGTACAACAATTCCCTTTCCCTTTTTTACCGCCAGTGCAAAGATTGAAAGGTCCTGGGCAGTAATACCTTTACCTGCATCAAGCAATAAAAGGCAAATATCTGCTTCATCCATTGCTTTTATGGCACGAATAACAGAATAGAATTCAAGGTCTTCATGCACTTTAGCTTTGCGCCTGATACCAGCAGTATCTATTAAAACAAATTCTTTATTGAATAAATTATAATGTGTATGAATGGTGTCTCTGGTTGTACCGGCAATATCGCTTACAATGGTTCGATCTTTACCGATCAAAGCATTTAATAAAGATGATTTCCCAACATTTGGCTGGCCGATGATTGCGAATTTTGGCACCTCATCCAATGCAGCATTTTCATCAACATTATCTTCCGGGATCAGTGCAACAAGAGCATCCAGCAATTCTCCTGTACCACTTCCGCTTATTGATGACAGAAAAAAAATATTTTCAAAACCCAGGCTATAAAATTCACTTGCTTCCAGAAGGCGGTTATGATTGTCAACTTTATTAACCACCAAAAAAACAGGCTTGGTACTTTTGCGAAGCATATCTGCCATTGCTTCATCTAAATTACTGATACCAGTAGCCGCATCAACCATGAATATAATGGCATTGGCCTCATCAATGGCAATGTGAACCTGTTTACGTATCTCTCTTTCAAATACATCCTGGCTTTGAGGCACAAACCCTCCAGTGTCAATCACATTAAATGATTTTCCAGTCCATTCTGCTACACCATACTGCCTGTCTCTTGTTACACCACTTACATCATCCACAATTGCCTTGCGCTGTTCGAGCAAACGATTGAAAAATGTACTTTTGCCAACATTTGGCCTTCCTGTTATTGCTACTGTAAAACTCATACACCTGTCTCCACCGCAGCGAAGAACTTGATTTTAATGTTTATAATTAATTTAAGCTATTAGCTTTTAGCTATAAGCTTTTAGTTTTAATACCCGTATTCCTTTAAATGTGTCTCATTATCTCTCCATTTTGGCCTTACTTTTACATACAATTCGAGAAACACTTTACTACCCAAAAATTCCTCAATATCTTTTCTTGCCAATGTGCCAAGTTGTTTTATCATTTTGCCTCCTTCCCCTAAAATAATACCTTTTTGTGTATCACGTTGTACAATGATATCTGCAGTTATCTTTACCAGGGTAGTTTTTTCCTTGAATTCCTGAACCAATACAGCAGTATGATAAGGTAATTCTTCCTGGAACAACTGGAAAATTTTTTCCCTGATCAGTTCACTAACAAAAAACTTTGTTGGCATATCGCTCAGGTCATCACCTTCATAAAAAGGATGGCCTTCCGGTAAATAATGAAGTATCCGCTCCAATAAAATATCTATCCCTTTATTTTTAAGAGCAGAAATAACAATTACTTCTTTGCAATATGGCTGTTGTGCATAAAATATCTTTATAGCTTCCAAGGCCTTTTCATCCTTTATTACATCTGATTTATTCAATATAAGTAAAGCTGGTGCTTTTAGGTGCAGCGCCATGAATATATTGTGACTTTCTTTAGTCTCCTCCCTGGCATCTGCGATCAATAAACCAAGGTCTGCATCTTCCAGGCTACCCTTTACTGCCTGCATCATTTTTTCATGTAATTTATATTTCGGCTCAATGATACCGGGAGTATCAGAAAAAATGATCTGGTAATTTTCATTGGTCAGGATTGCTTTTATGCGATGCCTGGTTGTTTGTACCTTATGGGATACAATGGCCATTTTTTCGCCCATTAAAGCGTTCAATAACGTGCTTTTCCCGGCATTTGGCTTACCAAATATATTTACAAAACCTACTTTCATTTCAAAATTATAAAAAAAGGCCCGGTTTTTCCGAGCCTGTTAGTTGCGAAGAGAAGGATCGAACTTCTGACCTTCGGGTTATGAGCCCGACGAGCTACCGCTGCTCTACTTCGCGGTGCAAAAATAAGATATTATGCCGTTGCAGCCAAAATTTATATTTTAGTTGTTCAATTGTTACTATGTTAAGAAAATATTTCAAGCCGTTTTTAGTGGTTATTTCAACCATTCTGTTTTTCGGTTGTAAAAGTTCAGTAAAAACAAGAACAGATGAAGTTTACAGCAGGCACCTGCAAAAGCATGTAAAACTTACAATCATCTCAACACCTGTGCCATCAGATAAGTCTGAGATGAATTTATTATTATTAAATGATGGCCAGGATATAGAAAAAATGCGGGTAAAAGAAATTGTAGACAGTCTTTATAGTAAAGACCTGATCAGGCCATTAATTGTAGTTGGGATACATCCTGGTGACCGGTTACAGGAATATGGTGTTTCAGATATCCCGGATTATAAGAACCAGGGAAGCAAAGCTGCAAAATATTCCATGTTCATTGAAGATGAACTCTATGCATTTGTAAAGAAAAAAGCAGGCGTCAGAAAATTCAAATCTGTTGCGATTGCAGGATACTCACAAGGAGGATTATCCGCTTTTGATATTGCCTGGGACCATGCGGATAAAATAGATAATGTAGGTGTTTTCTCAGGCTCTTTCTGGTGGCGGAATAAAGATGCATCTGATTCAGGTTACTCAGATGAAAAAAACAGGATCATGATCAGTAAGATACGTTCTTCCAGAAAAAAACCACACTTAAAATATTGGTTTTATGCTGGTAATAAAGAAGAAAAAGGGGATCGTGACAAGGATGGCATTATTGATGTTGTTGATGACAGTAAAGATCTTATTGAACTAATTAAAAAGAAACAGGTTTGCAGTCCTGATGATATTATCTACACTGAAGACCCCAACGGATTACATAATCATATTTACTGGAGCCATTATTTCCCATCATTTCTTATCTGGGCTTTTGGTGAAAAATAAATAATGGGAACCTTCAATATTGATTACCTGTTTTTTCTAATAACTGAACTTGCACCGGTACTATGCTGATCCTTAATTACAGCATTCCCTTTAAAATAAATATCGCTTGCACCACTGGCATGTGCAGTCATTTCCTTATTTACTGTTATGTTCACATCAGAAGCACCGGATGCTTTGACAGTGCATATATCAGCGGAAAGGTCATATGCTTTTACATCACTGGCGCCGCTACTTTCAATATTAACAGTAGTGGCGGAACCTTTAATACTTACATCAGAAGCACCACTTAATTCAAGTGTAAGACTGCTTAAAGTAACACTTCCTTTAAAATCACTTGCACCGGATAACTTTAATAACAGAGAAGGTACTTTTATATCACCGGCTACAATGATATCTATTGCTCCGGATGCATCAAGTTTTACCAGGTCTTTAAATGATACATAAGCCCTTAATTTCCTGTTCCCTTTGCTCCAGTTCTTTTCGCCGTCATAATATATCTTTAAAACATTATTTTCCACAACCGTTTTAATACCATCCTTGTATTTATCTTCTGAAGCACTTATTGCAATCTCCTCTTTATCAGATTGAGAAAGATAAATATCAATCCCGCCCGAAACCAAGATTGAATTAAAACTACCGTTCAATAAACGTGTAACAGCATTTTCATCTACCACGAATTGCTTTTGTGCATATACAAATGCTGTAAAAAACAGTATGCTTAATAGAAAAAATATTTTTTTCATTTCAATTTTCTTTGAATTAATTATTTAGATTTTTTAACCACACCGCCACTGTTAATATTAATATCTTTAATCACAGCGGCTCCCTTATAGTGTATACCTCCTCCGCTGTTTGCCTTAGCAGATAATTCGTTTTCAACTGTAATACGAATCTCTGCTCCACTACTTGCCTGTGCATCACAAAAACCTACAGCCAGTTCATATCCTTTAAAACTGGCACCACTGCTTGCCTCAATCCTGATCTTATCTGAACTTCCGGAAATATTCACATCTGAACCACTATTCTGGTCAATTACTAATTGTTTTGCTTTTATGTTTCCTTTGAAATAAGCACCACTAGTGCATTTTATATCAAGGTTTGCCACATTGATGCCGGTTGGAAGTTTTACATTAGCACCTCCGCTCGCTGTTAATTTTTCCAGTGTCTTAAAAGATATATATGCTTTTAGTTTTCTCCTGTTATTATCACTCCAGTTTATAGCATTATTATCATAGTATATCTTTAAAACTCCTTTCTCCACTATTGTTTTAAAATGTTCAGCGTATTTTTCATCGCTGTAGCTTACTGCAAGCGACTCTTCAGTTCCCTGTGAAAGGTAAACTTCAATACCATCAGTTACACTTATTGCTGAAAATGAAGCATTTAATGAACGTGTTTTCGCATCTGCATCACTAATAACTGTGTTTTCCTGTGCAATTGCAACGGTACTGAAAAAAGCACTTAGTAAAATAAATAAGATTTTCATGGCTATAATTTTTATTATTATACGCAATGATAAATGCTTTTGTTACAAAATATTAAAAATAAAATTAAGAAAAGAACGGATTTCACTTTTTTGAGTATAGTTTTGCAACTGAGTTGTTCTTTTCATCATTGCCAGAATTTCCGGGGTGCTTTTAATAAAGGCTGAGATCAAACCCGTTTAACCTGCACAGGATAATGCCTGCGAAGGGAGTTAATTTTTCAACCGGTTCTTACCCGGATCTTCTGCATAAATTTTTATTGTATGAAATTTTTAATGATCTGCACTTTGTTGTGCCAGGTGATATTTGTTTGTAATGCCCAGAAAACAAGCGATTTAAACGATACAACTTTTTTGGAACCAGTTGAATTAATTTCTTTACGTGCAACAGGTAAAACACCTGTTGCCAAGACCGATCTCTCAAAAGCAGAAATTGAAAAAAATAATATCGGGCAGGACCTTCCATTTATTCTAAACCAAACCCCTTCTGTAACCATAAATTCAGATGCCGGAAATGGCATTGGATATACGGGGATCAGGATCAGGGGATCTGATGCCAGCCGTATCAATGTTACGATAAACGGGATCCCATATAATGATGCTGAAAGCCAGGGTACTTACTTTGTAGATCTTCCTGATATTGCATCTTCCGCAGGAAGCATTCAGATACAAAGAGGCGTTGGCACAACAACGAATGGGACCGGTTCATTTGGAGGCGCCATTAATGTGAGCACAAATGAAATTGTAACAAAAAAAACAATAGAATTTAATAACAGTCTGGGTTCATATCATTCATTGAAAAATACATTAATAGTTAACAGTGGAATTTTTGCTAAACATTTTACTGTCGATGCAAGAATCAGTAATATACAAAGTGACGGATATATTGAAAGGGCTAAAACGCATTTACGATCATTTTATACTAGTGCTGCATATATTGATGCAAAGAACTCTTTGCGATTGAATATTTTTTCAGGAAAAGAAAAAACATACCAGGCATGGAACGGTATAGATGAAAAAACGCTTGCAATAAACAGAAGGTATAATTCAGCAGGCACTGAAAAAACAGGCGAGCCATACCTTAATGAAACCGATAATTATACCCAGACACATTACCAACTTTTTTTCAATCATCAATTTAATCTATACTGGAAAGGGAATGCAGCTATTTTTTTAACCAAAGGAAAAGGATATTATGAACAGTATAAAGCAGATCAAAGTCTTCATGATTATGGTTTACCCGATTATAATACAGGTTCAACAATTATTGACAAAACAGATCTCATTAGAAGGCTTTGGCTCGACAACAGTTTTTACGGGTCAATATTTTCTGTTCAATATTCAAAAAGCAAGACAAATATCATCATTGGTGGCGGATGGAATAGTTATGATGGAAAACATTTCGGGGAAATCATCTGGACTAAAGTTCAGGGTGCTGCCCCCTATCAATATAGGTGGTACCAATTGACCGCTTTCAAAAGAGAACTATCGGGATATACAAAATGGACCCAACAGATCAACAGCAACTGGCAAACATTTATTGATCTTCAGGTAAGGTCAGTTAATTACAAAATAAACGGGTTCAGAAATAATCCATCACTTTTGGTAAAAAATAATTATACTTTTTTAAATCCTAAGACAGGAATAACTTATACAAAAAATAAAATACAAGCATGGATCTCTTATGGCCGTTCTGCCAAGGAGCCAAACCGCGATGATTTTGAAGCAGGAATTATTACAACAGCAAAAGCAGAAATACTGAATGACTTTGAGGCGGGAATAGAAAAAAAGAACCTGTCAGGATCATGGGGAATAAATATTTACTACATGTTATATAAAGACCAGCTTGTACTTACCGGAAAGATAAATGATGTGGGAGCTTATACGAGAACCAATATACCTAACAGTTACCGGGCTGGCATAGAATTAACAGGAAATAAAGTTTTTAATAAATGGATATCCATCAACGGCAATATTACATTCAGTGAAAATAAAATAAAAAATTTTACTGAATATATTGACAATTATGATAACGGCGGCCAACAAACTAATTTTTTCAATAAAACAGATATCTCGTTTTCCCCTTCAATTGTTGGTGCTGCTTCTGTAAATCTAACAGCTTTTAAAAATGCTGAGATCAATCTCATCAGTAAATATGTAGGCAGTCAATACCTTGATAATACTTCCAACAGATCGAGGCGCCTGGGAGATTATTATATACAGGATATCAGAATGAGCTACCTTTTTGAAAATAAAACAATAAGATCAATAAGGTTATTTGGACAAATCAACAATGTTTTTTCAAAAAAATACGAACCGAATGGTTATACATTCAGTTATATTTATGGAGGTAGTTTAAATACTGAGAATTATTATTACCCTATGGCAACCGTGAATTTTATGGTGGGGGTGAATATAAAATTGTAATAAGTTTATAGTTAATAGTTCTTAGTAAGTTATTTAACTTAGATAACTATTCAAATATTGCAGCCTCAACTATGAACTAAGAACTCCTGTATTTCTCCTGCCATTCCAACATACCTCCTGTAAGATTCTTTACATTTTTGAAACCAAATGTCTCTAACATCAGACAGGCCTGCATACTTCGGTTTCCACTCCGGCAATAACAAATGACTTCTTCATTTTTCAGATCATCAATGTCATCAGTCATCATAGATTGTATGTGTCCGAGAGGTAATAGCTTACCGCCAATATTAAATTCCAAATGTTCTGCCGGTTCTCTTACATCAATTAAATTCACTTGAACATTGGAATCAAGTTTTGTTTTTAATTCAGAAGAAGAAATTACTTGCATGTATTAATTTATTTATTGAACAATAGTTGAATCCAATACTTTCATAACGGGGCTGATCCAAAGATCTATCAATTGCCCTGACTGAATATACATTGGTACTTTATCTTCATTAAGTGGCATTGGTTTTTGTTTGAAAATAAATGCAGCCGCTGTATCTGAAATACCCGGGTCAGTTATTAATGCCCCGATGTAAATTCCATTTGCTTCCAAAAGAATCCTTGCTTCCTCTACAGTTAGCCCAAGTAATGAAGGGACAGGGAATCGTTCACTAGTCAACCCACCAGCTATAACCAGATCTATTGAGCTTCCCCAGGGAAGTTTTGTACCTGAAGCAATTTTATTTCCATTATACAATTGTTCTAAAATAGAACCACGCATAAAATCAGGTTTAAAGGTAGTATCGCCAAGTTTTAAATGACTTCGCTCAAGGATGATCAATGCATAATTCAAAGATTTACCTTCCAATGCAGGCATATCGATCATTGGTAAGGTCACTCTGTTAACGGTTAAAAATACAGTTCGGTTAATTTTAACAGTACTATTAGGGTCAGGCAGTTGCTTTAATACAATACCTCTTTTCGCTGTATCAGTATAAATCGAATCCTGAATGACCACCTCAAAACCCTTCCCTTCCAGAAATTTTATAGCTTCGGTCGTATTTTTTCCGGTCACAGAAGGTACGGTAAGGTATTGACCATGTTTTGTAATAACTCCCAGCAATTGCAGAAATATAAATACTATCAACAATACAAGCAGGATAGCTGCAAGTGCATTTACCCATAGCGGGCGGCTGGTAATAAATTTAAACACAAATAATAAATTTCAAATAATAAAATACATTGTACAGCTATTAATGTACACATTGTTTATATAAAGCATTCTTCAATTAATGCAGAATAAAACTCTTTCAGTGACCATCCCATTGCTATTACCTGTTGAGGTACAATACTGGCTGCACTTTGCCCGGGCACAGTATTTATCTCTAATAAAAACGGGTTGCCCGTTGTTTCATCATAAATAAAATCAATCCTGACAATTCCACGGCAATTAAAAACCTCGTATGCTTTTTTCGCTTCAGCCCTTACTTTCTCCGCAACAGATTCTTCAACTTTGGCAGGTGTTATTTCATCACTTTCTCCTTCATATTTTGCCTGAAAGTCAAAAAATTCATTTTTTGAAACGATCTCAGTAATGGGTAATGCAATGATATTCCCTTTTGATTTAAAGACACCTATTGTAAACTCCCTGCCACTGATAAATTCTTCAACTAAAACCTGGTCATCTTCTTTAAAAGCCTTTAATAAAGCAGCCTCCAGTTCATTTACTTCTTTAACCTTACTTATTCCCAAACTACTTCCGCCGTTATTTGGTTTTACAAACAAAGGCAACTTCAATTGCTTCAATATTTCTGTTGGAGTAAGTGTCATTTTACTAAAAAGGTGCAAAGACCTTGCTACATGCATACCAGCAAAAGAAGCAACTGCAACAGTATATCTTTTATTAAAAGTAAGCGCAGATGTAGCGGCATCACAGGTTGTGTAAGGAATATTTATACAATCAAAATATCCCTGCAATTTTCCATCTTCGCCAGGTGTGCCATGTAATCCTACCAGGACAGCATCAAAATTTATTTTCTGATTATTTATACTGATGGAAAAATCATTTTTATCTACAGGTATCTTATTATTTGCATCATCTGTAAAATACCATCCTGTGGGACAGATATCTATTAAATAACACTCCCATTTATTGGTATCGATATTATTTTGAATAGCAGCAGCACTTTTATAAGATATGACAGATTCTCCTGAATATCCGCCAGTAACCAGGGCAATTTTTTTCCTCATTATTTAAAACATAATTATTTAAGACAAAGAAACAAAATTTCATACGGTATTCACGAATTGAGCCATCCTGTTTTTCTACAGTATAAAGATTAACATAATTTCAACCTTTTGCAGATCTTTTTTAAAAGTATGCAAGAAGATTTTACTTTCTATCATTTCTGTTATTCATTATCTGTTGAATGGTCACCGATACCTTCATTTCCTGAATCCAGAACAAATTTCCATTTCCCGTTTTTTTCTTTTTTCCAGATACTGATGTAAGTACCATAAATGGTTGTGTCTGTTGAATTCGGTTTAAGTGCGTAAATTCCAAAAGTATAGCCGAGATCACCAGACGCGGAAATATCACCGTTATTAGGCTCCCAGGTAAGTGAAAATCCCGTATCATTAAGTTGGATCAGGTAATCGATCGCATTTGCACCTATGATTGGCATCCTTCCAGGCTTAAGTAATACTCCATTGCTATCGATATATTCAATAAAAGCATTTTTCATTCCTTTTTCCTCACTCATTTTTGAAAATGTCCTGTCAATTTCCATCAATTCTTTTTTATCAGGAATTGTTAGTGTAGCATCTTTTTTGTTTTTGCAAGAAAACAACAGAATTACAACAACAGTAAAAAACATAGAATATTTCATAATGCAATTTGATTAAACCAGGTCATAGAATCGGGAAGTGGGTTAACTATACAAAAAGGCGAAAGTATTCATTCATACCCTCGCCTGCCGAGCAGGAAATATCACCTGCCAAATAAGCCTTGCGGCTTCTTATTTTTAAATTAAATATGCATCCTGCCTTTCTTGTCCATCAGTTGATCTACCGTTTCGCGATAATCATCATCAGGAACACAGCAATCTACAGGGCATACAGCAGCACATTGTGGTTCTTCATGAAAACCCTGGCATTCTGTACATTTATTTGGAACAATATAATAAATGTCAGACGCTACAGGTGGATTGCGTTGGTCTGCATCCATCATTGATCCATCCATTAAAGTAAAACTTCCCTTAATGGTTGTACCATCAGAGATCGCCCATTCAACACCGCCTTCATATATTGCGTTATTGGGACACTCCGGTTCGCATGCACCGCAGTTTATACATTCATCTGTAATCTTTATTGCCATGTGTCGTAAATTTGTTGCAATTTAATAAGAACAATATGAATTTACAACACCGAATTGAATTATTAATAAAACTGGGCGATTATTTACAAAAAAATGAACCTGAATGGCAGAATGCCAAACTGCAGGCCTTTCAGAAAAATCCATGGTTTACTATTGAATTTACTGATATCGCCGTTAAAAATATTGTTGAAAAATTTTTGCAAAAAGATCTTTTGGACCGATGGGCAAAATATTACCACCTGGACGATAATATTGTTCAAAATAATATAGGCATAGTTATGGCTGGTAATATACCCCTGGTTGGGTTTCATGATTTTTTATGTGCTTTCATCAGTGGACACAGACTAACCATTAAATGTTCTTCAAAAGATGATGTGCTGATTACTTTCCTTGTAAAAAAATTATGTAGTATCGATAACAGAATCCAAAACCTGATTTGTTTTGCTGAATTACTGAAAGGCTGTGATGCATATATAGCAACCGGAAGTAACAATTCTGCCCGTTATTTTGATCAGTATTTCGCAAAATATCCCAATATCATCCGCAGGAACAAGACTTCAGTGGCAGTGCTTTACGGAAATGAATCTCAAGTTGAGCTAGATGCTTTATCTGAAGACATTCATCTTTATTTTGGATTGGGCTGCAGAAATGTAACCAAATTGTTCATTCCTACAGGATATGATTTTGTGCCTTTATTACGATCATTTGACCGGTATAAATATTTCAGGGATCATCACAAATACACAAACAATTATGACTACCAGCTTTCTATCATGTTATTGAATCATGTTTATTACATGACCAATGGAAGTACCTTATTGGTTCAAAACCCGGCTGCATTTTCGTCGATAAGTACGGTGAATTATGAATATTATGATAGTATAAAAGAACTAAATGAATTTTTAAAAAATCAGCAGGATATTCAATGCATAACAGGTAAGGATTGGATCCCATTTGGAAAAGCACAATCGCCGGATTTATTTTCTTATGCAGATGGAGCAGATACCATGCAGTTTTTATTAACTTTATGAAAAGAGATGATATCTCTTTATCAACTACGAAGGTCTTACTAAATTAATTGTTAAAGATGGCAGGAGGTATATATCTTTTTGTCAGTTTGATGTTATTTTGCATACAAAGGCACAGGATTTGAAACCTGAAAAATGCAGAAAAAATAAAACCTATTAAAAATGAAACTAAAACAAGTATTATTTACCATTACCATCAGTGCCATTACTACATTGGCTGTAGTTTGGGGGTATGGAACTTATTTCAAACAAAACAATAATTTCTATGGTGGGCAACCAGCCGGCATTGAACCAATAAATTATAAATATGCCGGTTTAACAGATGGCCTTACACCGCCACCCGGAGCTATTGATTTTACGATACCTTCCATGGCTGCAACTCCTACTGTAGTTCACATTAAAACAAAAACAAATGCAAAGCAGGTAAATAATAATTTACCCCGTACACAAAGACAGAATCCATTCAGTGATTTGTTGGGTGATGATATGTTTGAGCAACTTTTTGGAGGAGGAAGGGCCAATGTGATACCAGAACAACGTGCATCAGGCTCGGGGATTATTATAAGTGAAGACGGATACATTGTTACCAACAATCACGTTTTACAAAATGCAGATGAAATAACTGTAACGCTTAATAATAAAAAAACCTTTAAAGCAAAACTAATTGGAACAGATCCGTCATATGACCTTGCAGTCATAAAAATTGATTCAAAAGACCTGCCTTATTTGGTTTATGGAAATTCCGATGATGTAAAAATCGGACAATGGGTATTGGCAATTGGTTATCCTCTCAACCTTGAAACTACCGTTACTGCTGGTATTGTAAGTGCTAAAGCCAGAAGCCTTGGTCTTAATAAAGATAAGACTGGAAATCCCGGCGGTGCAGTAGAATCGTTCATACAAACAGATGCTGCAGTAAATATGGGAAACAGTGGTGGAGCATTAATAAATACCGATGGCCGTTTAATTGGAGTAAATTCTGCAATAGCATCCCCAACTGGCTATTACTCAGGATATTCATATGCAATTCCTGTTAACATTGTAAAAAAAGTAGTTGATGATATTATGAAGTTTGGTACAGTTCAAAGAGGCTACCTGGGCATAGCATTTGGAAATGCTGCTGATATGACCGAAGAGGCTAAAAAGAAATTCAATGTTCCGGTAGAATCTTATGATGGGATTTTTGCTACTGATGTTACAAAAGATGGTGGTGCATATGCTGCCGGCATCAGAACCGGCGATAGGATTGAAAAGATCAATGATGTTGATATTATGAGCGGAGGAGAATTACAAGAACAGGTTAGCCGTTATAAACCGGGTGATAAAGTGCCTGTTACTTTATCCAGAAATGGTAAGCAACAAACTGTTACAGTTACTTTAAAAAATAAAGCCGGCAATTACGACATAGTAAAGAATGATGCGGTTATGGATCTGCTTGGCGCTGATTTTCTAACTCTGGATTCAAAAAAGGCGAAAGAGTACGGTATTCCGGGAGGTGTTATTGTTAAGAAAATTAAAGAAGGTGCTTTGAATGACCAGACAAGAATGAAAGACAGTTTTATTATTTTGAAAGTAAATGACAAAGATGTTAAGAGTATAGCTGAGCTTAACGATGCAATTGGTTCTGAAAAGTCAATTACGATCACCGGGTTTTATCCGGGTTATGATGGATTATATGAATACCCTTTGACATTGGGAGAATAGCTGCAAGTTGTTAGCCATTAGCTAATAGCTAATGGCTAACAACTATTTTTCATATACGAGAAAACCCCATGGCTGTAATTCAAATTCCTTTCCTCCTTTAAGTTCTGTTAGCTCTTTACTGAACACATTTAAGTAAATACCATCTAGTTCTTCATGGTGAATTTCAAATGTTATTTTTTCATTGCTGAAATTTAGTAATACCAAAACTTCATTATTCCCTTTTTTACGTAGAAAAGCAATAACATTATTTTCTTCAATTGAAGTTATTTGGTAAGTATTACAATTTGGATCTGCAGCCCTTAATGCCGTGTTATTAGTATGCAACGCTAAAAGTGTTTTATAAAAATCATGTAGCTGGTTATTACCGTTCCATTCAATTACATCTTTTTTAAAGAATTCAAGACGTTTTAAATTTGGCAATTCCTGCCCGCTGTAAATCATAGGCACCCCGTTGTAAGTGAAACTAAAAACGGATAACATTTTGGCCATATCACCGTATTTTTCATACTCAGTACCGTTCCAGCTATTTTCATCATGGTTACTTGTAAACCAAAGAGGGATCCCATTATTACCACAAATATTTTCATATTGTTGCAATACATTTTTTAAAATAGAAAGATCTGCATTCCCTTTATAAAAATCTGCTGTTTTATGCATCCAGGTCCAGGTATAAGCAGCATCAAATACCTCCAGGTATTCCGGGTTATCCAAGGGATCGGCTTCAGCAAGCCAAAACAATGTTTTTATCTTTTCAAGATGTGTTCTTGCCTCTTTCCAAAAACTCAGTTCAACCCAAAAAGCCAGGTCTGCCCTGAAACCATCAATATCACATTCTTTGACCCAATATTCCATCGCATTGATCATTGCCTTTCTCAATGCCGGGTTTTTAAAATCAAGTTCAATAATATCATCCATACCGCTGGCGATTTGAAAATCTCCGGTTGTAGTATCTTTTTTATAATAATCTGGATGTGATATTGTCCAAATATGATCCCAGCCTGTGTGATTTGCCACCCAATCAATGATCACTTTAAAACCCATGTTGTGTGCCAGGGTTACCAGGCTTTTAAAATCATACAGGTTTCCCAATTGCGGATTGATGGAAGTATAATCACTGCAAGCATAAGGGCTTCCGAGGCTCCCCTTGCCATTCTTTTTGGAAATAGGCGTTATGGGCATAAACCACAATGTTCTTACTCCCATATCGAATAAACGGTGCAGTTCTTTTGCAAAAGCATTAAAACTTCCTTCCGGAGTATATTGACGAAGGTTTACTTCATAGATATTTGTATTGTTTATCCAGGTTGCTTTTTTAAAAAATGTTTCTTCCATTAATGAATGATGGTTTTTATTTATATTTTAAAATTGACTATTGAATAATCCGTGTCATTCAAAACACGATCAACTTTGTACCTTTGTATTAAGTTATGAAGCAATTTACTATTCCTTTTACATATCGCAGTCCGTTAATAGCTGCCATTAAAGAAAAAAGAAAGCAGGATGATAAAATGAAAAAGGATTTTAGTCCTACCCTGCTCGATTTCGGATCAGTTCAATTATATCTTGCCAGGCATTTTGGATTTTGTTATGGTGTTGAGAATGCCATCGAAATTGCATTTAAGACCATTGATGAAAATCCAGGAAAACGAATTTTTCTTTTGAGTGAAATGATCCACAATCCCAAAGTAAATGCAGATCTGGCTGAAAGGGGTATTATTTTTTTACAGGATACTCATGGCAAACAGGTCATTCCATTTGAAGAATTAAATGAACAAGATATAGTCATCATCCCTGCATTTGGAACCACATTAGATATTGAAAAGAAATTAAGAGCCATTGGAATCGCAATAGAAAAATACAATACTACCTGTCCGTTTGTAGAAAAGGTATGGAACCGCAGTGAACAGATCGCAAAACAACATTACACAGTTGTTGTACATGGAAAACCAACGCATGAAGAAACCAGAGCTACATTTTCACATGCAGCTGCCAATACTGCAACAGTTGTTGTAAACGATATGGAAGAAGCCATCAGGTTATCTAAATATATAACCGGTGAAAAGCTATTAACTGAATTCTATATGGAATTCAACGGCAGGTATTCTGAAAATTTTGATGCAGAAAAAGACCTTCAAAGAATTGGAGTTGTAAATCAAACCACTATGCTTGCCAGTGATACACAAGCTATTGCTGATTTTTTAAAGTCTGTAATGGTTTCAACTTATAATCTCAGTGAAGCCAATACAGAAGAACGTTTTGCCGAAACTAGGGATACTTTGTGTTATGCAACCAATGACAATCAATCAGCGGTTTATGGCCTATTAAAGGAACCGGCGGATTTTGCAATTGTTGTTGGAGGATACAACAGCAGCAATACCTCTCACCTGGTAGAATTGTGTGAGCAAAAACTTCCCACTTATTTTATCAATGATGCTGATAAGATCATTTCTGATTCAGCAATAAAACATTTCAACTTTCATCAAAAAAATGAATTGATCACACATGGTTATCTGCCAAAAAAAGATACTGTTAAAATATTGATCACCAGCGGTGCCAGTTGCCCGGATGCGCTGGTGGAAGAAGTAATTAAAAAAATAGCAGCTTTTTTTGAACCTTCAATTTCTGTGGAAAATATCGTTGCTGCATTTGCTTTATAAATGATCAAGGTTTATTTCAGGAATTTTTTGCTCCCTTAATCCAAAGCATAATCAAAGGATATAATATTCTTTTGCAATTTTATAACTTTCAGTTGAGATCAAATCAATTCTTTCGCAAGGTTCATTGCAATTCTTAGTTGTTCTTCCATGCTGATTTTTGTATTATCAATAACCACCGCATCTGCTGCTTTACGTAATGGGCTAACTTTCCTGTTAGAATCGATATAATCTCGCATTTCCAGGTTAGATTTCACTTCCTCAATAGTTACATTCGGATTTTTTTCAAACATCTCTTTAAATCTTCGTTCTACCCGCACCGAAATATCAGCAGTCATAAATATTTTCAATGCTGCATTCGGAAAAACAGTGGTACCAATATCTCTTCCATCCATTACGATCCCTTTTTTCTTTCCCATCATTTGTTGCTGTGCCACTGCAAATTTTCTTACAGAAGATATGGCTGCAACATCACTGACTTTTTCTGCAATGACAAGGTCGCGGATCACATATTCTACATTCTCATCATTCAACATCATTTCAGATTGTTTCGATTTCTCATTATACTCAAAATTCAGGTTTATATTTTTCAATGCTTTTCTTACTTCAGCTGCATCCGTCCAGTCAATATGATTTCTTAAAAAATACAGGGTAATTGCTCTGTACATGGCTCCACTGTCTACATAAACATAGCCAAGTGCCTTTGCCATTTGTTTAGCAAGTGTGCTTTTACCACAACTGCTCCACCCATCTATTGTTATGATTATCTTTTTTGCCATCTACCTGTAAAATTGGTTTAAAAAAAGACGATTACAAAATGAAGTTCCGGTTTTCTTTAAAATAAAAATCCGGTTGCATTTAACAACCGGATCATATGAATTATTAAGCTTTTATTAAGCTTCAGATTTCTTTTCTTTCTTTTTAGGCTCTTCTTTCAAAGAAAATATGATCTTTCCATTTTCCTTATCCAGTTGTGCAACAACAACATCACCACTCTTGATCTGAGTATTCAGGATCTCTTCTGCCAAAGGATCTTCCAGGTATTTCTGAATGGCTCTATGTAACGGTCGGGCGCCAAACTGGCTGTCGAACCCTTTTTCTGCTATAAAATCCTTTGCTTCTGTAGAAAGTTCCAGTGCAAAACCCAGATTACTCAATCTTTTCATTACTCCTTTCATTAAGATATCTATAATCTCGAAAATATTTTCTTTATTAAGATTATTAAATATCACCACATCATCGATCCTGTTTAAAAATTCAGGGCTAAAAGTACGCTTTAGTGCTTTTTCAATGATGGCTTTATTATTTTCATCCAGGTTATCCTGCCTGTTTTGTGTTGCAAAACCAACACCATCGCCAAAATCCTTTAACTGCCTGGCCCCGATATTGGATGTCATGATGATCATGGTATTTTTAAAATCCACTTTTCGGCCAAGGCCATCAGTTAATTGGCCATCATCCAAAACCTGTAATAATATATTGTAAATATCAGGATGTGCTTTTTCAATTTCATCCAGCAGAATTACACTATATGGTTTACGCCTAACCCTTTCAGTTAACTGACCACCTTCTTCATATCCAACATATCCCGGAGGTGCACCGATCAAACGGCTTACAGTAAATTTTTCCATGTATTCGCTCATGTCAATGCGGATGAGGGCATCATCACTATCGAACATGTGCCTTGCAAGTGAACGGGCAAGTTCTGTTTTGCCAACACCTGTAGGGCCAAGGAAAATAAAAGTTCCAATTGGCTTTTTAGGATCCTTTAAACCTACCCTGTTACGTTGTATCGCTTTTACAACTTTGGAAATAGCATCCTGTTGACCAACTACGGCACCTTTCAGGTCATCCGCCATACGCCTTAGTTTATCCGTTTCAGCCTGTACCATGCGTTTAACAGGAATACCTGTCATCATACAAACTACTTCTGCAATATCTTCTTCTTCAATTGGGAATCTTTTGTTCTTGCTCTCTTCTTCCCAGTCATTTTTTGCTTTTTCCAGTTCTTCCTGCAAACGTTTTTCTGTATCCCTTAAAGATGCAGCTTCTTCAAACTTCTGGCTTTTTACAACTTTATTTTTTTCCAGTTTAATATCCTCTATCTTTTTTTCAAGTTCGATGATCGTTTCCGGAACATTGATATTCTTTATATGTTTTCTTGCACCCACTTCATCAAGTACATCAATGGCCTTGTCGGGCAGCAGGCGATCTGTCATATACCTGTCACTCAGTTTAACACAAGCTTCAATTGCTTCTTTACTATAACTTACATTGTGATAATCTTCATACTTACTTTTGATATTGGTTAGTATTTCAATAGCTTCTTCTACAGATGGCTGTTCAATGATGATTTTTTGAAAACGTCTGTCCAGAGCTCCGTCTTTTTCAATGTGCATGCGATATTCGTCAAGTGTTGATGCCCCGATGCATTGTAATTCACCACGGGCAAGTGCCGGTTTAAAAATATTGGAAGCATCCAATGAACCGCTTGCACCACCAGCGCCAACGATTGTATGAATTTCATCAATAAATAAAATAACATCCCTGTTTTTTTCCAGTTCATTCATAATGGCCTTCATTCTTTCCTCAAACTGGCCACGATATTTTGTACCTGCAACCAATGCAGCCAGGTCAAGGCTTACTACTCTTTTATCAAACAAAACCCTGGAAACTTTTCTTTGAACGATTCGTAATGCCAGTCCCTCAACGATAGCTGTCTTACCAACACCCGGCTCACCGATAAGTATCGGGTTATTTTTTTTGCGCCTGGATAAAATTTGTGATACCCTTTCAATTTCAACTTCACGACCAACGATAGGATCTAATGAGCCATTTTCAGCAAGCCGGGTAATATCCCTTCCGAAATTATCCAATACAGGGGTTTTGGTTTTGACTGCACCGGCAGCTCCAGGTTTTTGGGAACGTTGCTGGCCACCATATTGTTTTCTTTCTTCATCAAAATCATCATCTTCATTAAATTCTGCTTGTGGGGGATTGCTGGTAACAAAACCCAGTTCATTTTTAAAAACATCGTAGTCCACGTCAAATTGATTTAAGATTTGTGTTGCAATATTTTCTTTGTTTTTTAGGATTGAAAGCATCAAATGTTCGCTTTCTACTAATGCACTTTTAAGCGCCTTTGCTTCAAGAACGGTTATTCGAATGACCTTTTCGGCTTGCTTGGTTAAAGGAAGCGAATTGATGTTTGCTATATTTTTACCGGTCTTGTCTTTTACAGCAATCTCAATTTCTTTACGAAGTTCGTAAAGATCCACATTGAGTGATTTTAATATTTTAACGGCTGTATTTTCACCATCCCGTATCAATCCTAATACCAAATGCTCTGTTCCAATAAAGTCGTTTCCAAGGCGTAATGCTTCTTCACGGCTGTATGAAATGATCTCTTTTACCTGTGTGGAGAAATTATTATCCATTCTTTTAGTTTTAATTGTTACAATAATAACGAATATTTGTTTCCATTAGTTCACCTGTAATCTTAAATGTTGATATGTTGAAAAGTTAAAGTTTTTGTCATCATTTAAAAGTAATTCACAAATAAAAAACTGAATCATTCTTTAATGTTCTTCATTAATGAGATGTATTATTTATAAAACATCTAATAAAAAAACTTCGTCAATTCAAAATTTAATTTATTTTACAGGATAGATTTATTACTATAAGTATGAATGTCAAAATAGATACCAAAGAAAAATTCTGTGTTATAACACCAAAAGAGTCTGAAATTACTGCTAATATGACAGACCAACTGATTGAAATGTTGCATGCTTATCTTGCCAAAGATTTGCCCCATATAATATTAAATATGAAGTATGTGATTAGCATTGATAATGAAACCGCTGAAAAGATCAGTGATTTGCAACTTCAATTTTACGAAAAGAATGCCTCATTTATTGTGTGTGAGCTTCAAAATAGTATAGAAAGTATATTTAAAGAGAAGGATCTTATTGGTACAATGAATGTGACCCCTACAGAAAGTGAGGCTTGGGATATTGTACAAATGGAAGAAATTGAAAGAGAATTAATGAGAGATTTTGATAATAACACTGATTAATAAGATACTACTTATTAATAATAAATGCCTTATTTTGTATATAACCCTTAATTAAATTTACTTTTGCTTGCACTTACGATATTAGGCAATAATTCAGCAATTCCAGCTTTTGGAAGAAACCCAACTTCACAGGTTCTCCAAACCCAGGATGATATTTTTCTGATTGATTGTGGCGAAGGTACTCAGATGCAAATATCAAAATACAAGATCCGTAAAAGCAGGATCAGCCATATTTTCATTTCTCACATGCATGGCGATCATTATTTTGGGCTGATAGGCTTATTAACAAGTATGAGCCTGCTTAGCAGAACACAGGACCTTCACCTTCATGCTCCACCATTGCTAAAAGAAGTAATTGACCTCCAGTTAAATGCCGCAAGTACAACATTAACTTATAAAGTTCATTTTCATCCACTCGTTAATGAGGGGATTATTGCAAATACCAATAAGATCAGTGTAGCTTGTTTTAAAGTGAAACACCGTATAACATGCTGGGGATTTTTATTTAAGGAAATAAAAAAGCCCAGAAGCATTGATGCAGAAAAGGTAAGATCCTTTGAAGTTCCATCTTCATTTTATGATCAATTACAAAAAGGAGAAGATTATGTTACAAAAAAAGGAACAATAATTCCTAATGAAGAATTAACAACTGCTGCTGCAAAACCAAGAAGCTATGCATATTGTGCCGATACCATTTACGATGAATCACTTGCTTTTAAAATACAGGGGGTTGACCTGATGTATCATGAGGCAACCTATCTTAAAGATCAACATGAAAGAGCAGCGGAGCGCTTTCACAGTACAACAGTACAGGCAGCTGAGATTGCAAAAATGGCTGGCGTAAAAAGATTGCTGATCGGTCATTTTTCATCCAAGTATGAATTATTAGATGAATTTCTGAATGAAGCAAAAGAGGTTTTTGAAAATACGGAACTGGCGTTAGAAGGATCGTGTTTTAAAATTTAATTAATTGTTCTCACCTGGTAACTAAGTCCATTCCCTGTGATCCATAAATAAAATTCTTCAAACCATTTTCGCCAGTTTTGTTCATTGTGTCTGCCTTTAGGATCTGTAACCATATAAATGAGTGCATCTGAATTTTCACCAAGTTTATCAGCAAGTTCTTTCATATTCTTTATAACAGATCCATCTTCCAGTTCTCCGGCAATAAAAAAAAACTGGTTATTCAATTTAAACCCAACTGAATCAGTAAGATTAATGATCTTTGGCGCAATCCAGAATGCAGGTGAAAACATGCCCCCCTTACCATAAATACCTGGATAACGCAACATAGCATAATAAGAGATCAAAGCCCCCAGAGAACTTCCTGCAATTATAGTATTTTCTTTGGAAGATAATGTCCTGTAATGCATATCAATAAATGGTTTTAAAGTTTCGGTTAAAAACTGAACATATTCCTCCCCTTCTCCTTTTCCATAGTCAGCATTATCATAAGGATTGTATTCATTTATTCGTTTAGCCCCATTTTCAATACCAATTATGATAGAAGCAGGTTTACCTTTTTTTATAAGCGAATCCAGGCACTCGTCTATGCCCCATTCTCCATTAAAAGATGTATAATCATCAAAAAGATTTTGTCCATCGTTCATATATATTACCGGATATCTTTTTTTACCTTTTTTATAATCTTCTGGTAAATAGATCCATATTCTCCTTGTTCTGTTCAATTGAGGAATAAAAAATGCGGTATCCAATATTTTTACGTTGGATGAAGCAGTATGTTGTTTATTTATTTTGGCAAAATCATCTTTCCATCCTTTAACTGAAAATTCAATTGTTGTATCAGATGTTAATTTTATTTCCCGGTTATCAATATCATTTCCATTTGAATCTGACTCTGTTTTTCGCCAGTCGCCTCTGGTAAATTTAAAGAAATAAATATCCTGCTTTAAACCAGTAATATCAATTGTCAATTTCCCATTCACAGAATCAAATTTATATTTTTCATTGTGTGGTCCCCATTCATTAAAACTGCCTGCTATGAAAATTGTATCGGTAGTATGCTTTAAAGGGACTGAACCGATAACGATATGAAGATCAAATTGAGCAAAAGTGCCAGCATAAACCAGCAACAGCATAAAAAACAAAAAAGATGTTTTTTTACAAAACATCTTTTTGCAATTGTATGTAGTTGAAGTTGAAGTCATTTTTCCAGGTATTTTTTCACTTCAGCATGAAATGGATCGCTTAAAGGCACAACGGGTAACCTTACTATGTTTTCGAGCATTTTCATTTCATGTAAAAAAGCTTTCACACCTGCCGGATTATTTTCTGCAAACATGATATGATATGCATCCATTAATGAATCATTGAGCTTTTTAGCTGATGCAAAATCATGGTTAAGACAATAATTCACCATATCGGAGAACTTCTTTGGAAAAGCATTGGCAACAACGCTGATCACCCCATCCATTCCACAAGCCAACTGAGGTAAAGCCAGGGCATCATCACCACTGACGACTAAAAAATCCTCGGGCCTGTCGCGAAGAATTTCCATGCATTGCTGCATATCACCGCTTGCTTCTTTTATGCCCGCAATATTAGGAACTTCATGAGCAAGACGAAGTGTTGTTACTGCAGTCATATTTCTGCCGGTACGCCCTGGTACATTATATAATATAACGGGTTTAGGGGATGATTCTGCCAATAACTTATAATGTCGAAATAGTCCTTCCTGGGAAGGTTTATTATAATAAGGGCTTGTACTTAAAACTGCCGTTGCTTTATCCAATGGATAAGACTCCAGGTCTTTTACCAGTGAAAGGGTATCGTTGCCGCCAATACCAACGATAACGGGTACTCGGTTATTTACATGCTCATATGTAAATTCGATGATATCAATTTTTTCTTTTTTTGAAAGCACCGGTGCTTCACCTGTTGTGCCAAGAGATACTATGTAAGATACTCCGTCATTGATGATAAAATCGATCAATTTACCTAATGCAATAAAATCTATCTTTTGATCTTTACTGAAAGGAGTAATTATTGCAACACCTGTACCCCTGAGTGTTTGCCTGAAATTCATGTAGATTATTTTTGTGAAGTTAACAGATAACTGCAAAGGCGCAAAGACGCAAATTATAATAGCTTATTTTTTTGATATTTCTTCGTGTCTTTGTGACTCTGGGGTTTAACAAAAAATGTCCCCTCCGGATTGCTCGGGAGAGGACGAGGTCTTTTAATAAATACCGGATATCAGCTATTTAATATTTTTGATTTCTTTAAGTAATTCTTGTTATTACCATAAATAAATAAACAGGATCCGTCTTTTATTTTATCTATGATAGGCTTGTTCAGTTTTTCTGGAACAGCCGGGCAACCCCAGCTTCTGCCAATATAACCCTGTGACCTGATAAAAGATTCGCTCACATATTGTGCTCCATGCATTACGATCGCTCTATTCTCGGCTTTGTCATTGATCCCTTTTTCTATACCATTTAAATGCATTGAAAAGCCATTTTTTCCTGTATAGGTATCGGATGTAACATAAAAGCCAAGACTACTTTGTAAACTCTCTGGTTTATTTGAGAAGTATTTTGCAAATTCTTTTCCCGAACCCTGGCCATGTGCTACATACGTATTAAATAATATTTTGCAACCCCGGAGATCAATTACATATAATCTTTTTTGTGATGATGGCTTAGAAAAATCAACAATTGAAATCACATCATCATTAATGATCTTCCCATTTTCTTTCATAAATTCATAACCTTTTACAGCATAATCAAAGGCCTGCTCAGATAATCCAAGATCATTTAAATTCATATTGTCATACATAGTAGCAGCATCAATTAAGGACACTTTCCCTGTATTATCCATTAATTCATTAGACATTTTACCCTTTACAACATTTTCATTAAAAGGCTTTGTATTTGCAAAAACAAATGGCAAATGGAGTATAAAGAGCAGAAAGAAAGTAAGGAATAGCTGTGTGTTTTTAATTAGGATGTTTTTCATTTTAATTTGGTTTTTCACTTATTACTCAAAAAAGATCTATAGCAATAATTAAGTCAGAATGTTGGTTTTATAAAAAAACCTGTATATCAACTCTTAGCAGGGTAATCAGTTTTTAGTTATTATGGAGGATATACAAATGATTTTAGATATCTGCAATAATGAATGCGAAGTTATATTTTATAGTTACCAAATAACTAACCAATATATTTAATTGAAGTTATTTAGAGCTTTTTTAACAACTATTCCAAAACGGGAAAAAGGATAATTTATTTTATATACTGTCAGTCTGTTATATAATAAAATATGCCAGTCAGGCTTTTATATTATTTAAAGTCAGGCTTTTAACTTACTTACGAGGTTTATATACTCCTCCATTGCCTGCCCGCTAGTTTTTCCTTTTAGTGAAGACCAGGCATCATGTTTGGCCTTATTCACAAAATCGAACATATTTGTTGGTGGTTCTGTATTAATATCTCCTTCCGTAGCCTGTTTAAAAAGGGAATATAATTTCAATAATGTTTCGTTATCAGGTTTTTGAGACAGGGTTTTACTATCCAGGACTGATTTTTCGAATTGCTGTTTTAATTCCATGATACTGACTTTTAGCTAATGAAAAAGCCCTGAAAACAATGTTTACAAGGCTTTAGTATTTTTGCGGACCGGACGGGACTCGAACCCGCGACCTCTGCCGTGACAGGGCAGCATTCTAACCAACTGAACTACCGATCCTTT
>JANMMS010000072.1:0-25381 GCA_031373525.1 Ferruginibacter sp. | reverse complement strand
TTTAACTCCAAAGTCGTTAAGAAAAACTACGGCTGAGCTACCAATTCTCCTTGCCCTTTTTAAAGGAGTGCAAAAATAAGGCAAAAACATATTGTATCAAATTATTTTAAAAAAAATCCGGGATTAATATTTATTAAATTCCCTATTTCTTTGTTAACAGCCACATAACTACCCTATTTTTGTCATGAATTATTTTTATGAGTGATTTTTTTAGAAATAAAGTCGTAGCCATTACGGGAGGAAGCGACGGAATAGGCAAGGCCCTGATTGAACAATTGTTGCCTTTAGGTGCAAAAATTGCCACTTGTGCCCGCAACCAGGATAAATTATACGATCTGCAATTGCGGCATTCAACAGCTCCCTTACATTGTATTGTAGCAGATGTAAGCATTTACAACGACTGTAAGCTTTTTATTGATTCTACCATTAGCCAGTTCGGAGGTATTGATATCCTTATTAATAATGCCGGCATTGTAATGAGGGCTTTATTAAAAGATGCTGATGTTGATATCTTTAAAAAGGTTATGGAAATAAACTATTTCGGAACCGTGTATTGTACCAAATTGGCTCTTGATTCTATTTTAGAAAGAAAAGGAACCATAGTTGGATTGTCTTCCATTGCTGGTTATCGAGGTTTACCGGGCCGCAGTGGTTATTCTGCCAGCAAATTTGCGATCATCGGTTTGCTGGAAGCATTAAGAATTGAATTGCAGGATGATGGCGTAAATGTTATGTGGGTAAGCCCGGGATTTACCCGCAGTAATACAAGAGTTGCCGCATTGAATGAAAGAGGAGAAAGCCAGGGCCGAAGCCCTGTAAATGAAAGCGAATTGATGAGTCCGGAAGAATGTGCAGCATATATTCTAAGAGCCATTGAAAAAAGGAAAAGATCATTGGTACTCACTTTTCTTGGAAAACAAACAGTATTCCTTACAAAATTCTTCCCTTCTTTGGCAGACAAGCTTACTAAAAGATTTTATTTCAAGAACGGTAAGCTTATAAAATAAAAGTCGGGTAGAATATTAAATTATAAATTCAACAATTCAGAGATAATTCATGGCTTTAATAACCCTTACAAGTGATATCGGCGAACAGGATTTTTTAGCTGGCGCTATTAAGGGACAGTTATTACAATCAAACAAAGAATTTAATATTGTTGATATTACTCATGCCCTTTCCCCTTTCAATTACCCGCAGGCAGCATATGTTTGCCGGAATGCGATCAAAAACTTTGCCCCCGGAACTTTTCATTTGATTTTGGTTAACCTTTTTGATGAAAAGCCCGAACACCTCCTGTTAGCTGAACACAATGGCCATTATATCGGTTGCTCAGATAATGGATTACTTACTATGATCCTTGAAGAAGCACCTCAACATGTTGTTGCACTTTCTTTGGGAAAAACAAATCAAAAAAATACGTTATTCTGTATAAACATTTTTGCAAATGCCATTAATGAATTACTGGAAGGTAAAAAATTGAATGAGATCGGCGATGCTACGGTTTCCATCCAGGTTAAAAATCCTTTGCACCCGCTTTTGGGGAATAATTATATTGAAGGGCAGATCATTTTTATTGATAATTTTGAAAATGTAATTGTAAATATTAATAAAGAAGAATTCGAAGAACAACGCAAAGGAAGAAGTTTTACCATTGTTTTTAAAAGAGATGAGGTCATTGATAAGATCAGCGAAACATACGCAGATGTTACCGAAGGTGAAAAACTGGCCCTGTTCAATTCAGCAGGCTATCTGGAGATCGCCATTAACAAAGGTAATGCTGCCGGACTTTTTGGATTACAAGGATTTTCAGAAAAACAACATAAAAATTCTCAACAACAATTCATAAATAACCGTTTATTCTATCAGACCGTTAAGGTCTATTTTCAATAAAACACAATAAATAAAATTTAAAAAAATGAAAAAATTATTCTTTCTCGGATTGCTTTTTACAACAAGCATCGTTATGTATGCTCAGGTAAAAATGCCTCAGCCTTCTCCAACACAAACCATTAAACAGGATTTTGGAATGGGTAATATTGAATTAACTTATTCAAGGCCCGGAGCTAAAGGCAGAAAAATATTTGGCGACCTGGTACCTTTTGACAAATTATGGCGCACTGGTGCCAATGGTGCTACAATCTTAAAATTTTCTGAACCCGTAGAGATCATGGGGAAGAAAATTGATACAGGTTCATACGCACTGTATACCATTCCCGGCAAAGAAACCTGGGAAATCATTTTAAATAAAGGCGTTAAAAACTGGGGTATCGATGGTTACGCTGAATCAGATGATGTAGCCAGGATAAAAGTTGAGCCAATGAAAATGAAATCAAAGGTTGAAACATTCACCATGCAATTTGCAGATATTAAACCGGAAAGTTGTGCGTTACATATCATGTGGGAAAAAACGGCTGTTGCCATTCCTATCGTTACCAATATAAAAGAAAAAATAAAAGCTCAATTGGAGGCTGCTATGTTAACAGATAAGAAACCATACTGGGTTGCCGCACAGTTTTACAACGAATATGAAAAGAACAGCACTAAAGCATTGGAATATGCAACCAAGGCAGCAGAAGCAAATCCTAAAGCATATTGGATCTTGCTGTACAAAGCCAGGATTCAAAAAGACCTTGGAGATAACGCCGGCGCATTGATCAGTGCTACCAAATCACTTGAATTGGCTAAAGAAGAAAAAAATGATGACTATGTGAAAATGAATGAAGAGTTAATTAAGAAGTTGAAGTAAAATTTTACCGAATTATATATTTAAAATGCTGCCTTTACCGGGTAGCATTTTTTTTACCAAATTTGCTAAGAAACAATAAAATTCAAAAAGACTCTTTGCGGCTTTGCTTCCCTGTCTGCCGACAGGCAGATTTGCGGGCTTTGCGTGAAACCATTACCAATAGATACTTATTAACATACTTTAATTTACTTTATCAACTTTTCGTAAAAAAACCTGCAACAGCCCGCTCAAAAAGATCACCAGCAACGCCCCGATCACATTCAGCCATAAGAAAGAAATGATATCCATATAATAAATGGTAATAACCATTATTTCAGAAAAGACGGCAGCAATAAAAACAGCATTCCCCTTTATTTTTTTTAACCAGAAGGCCACTAAGAAAATACCAAGTATAACTCCATAGAATATTGATCCGAGAATATTAACTGCTTCAATTAAACTATTCCCGATGTTTTGTGCAAACATGGCAATCACAATACAAAAAATTCCCCAGGCCAATGTATACCATTGTGATACTTTATAATCACTCAGCTCCGATTCATTTTTTACAAAGAACTTTTTATGAAAATCAATTACCGTGCAGGCCGCCAAAGAATTCAAAGCTGCAGCAATACTTCCCCACGCTGCCAGGAATATGATCGCAAAAATGATCCCGATCAATCCAACAGGTAAATTATCTTTTACAAAACTCAAAAAGATATAATTATTATCATTCGCATCATGGCCCGGAAGCGCTTTCTTTAATGTGCTTTTATATTCGGCACGCATAGATGAAGCTTCCTGTTGATCTCCCGCAGCCAATGCATCATTATATTTTGCTTCTGTTATAAAAAGTGAATCTTTAAAACTTGTTTGCTTTGCAGCTATACTTGTTGCTTCATCAAAATATATAGGTGCCTTATGGTATTGATAAAAAGAAAAGATCAAAATACCGATCAGTAAAATAAAAAATTGCATGGGTACTTTTACAAGTCCGTTCATTAACAAACCTCTCCTGCTTTCCTTAATATTTTTTGCAGTAAGGTATCGTCCAACCTGGCTGTGATCGGTTCCAAAATAACTGAGCGCCAAAAAGAAACCGCCAATCAAACCACTCCAGATATTGTATTTATCCTTCCAGTTAAATCCCTGATCAGTAAAACCGGTTGTTATGATGTTCATTTTACCTTTTTCGCCCGCCATATGCAAAGCGCCATTAAATCCAACAGCTTCCGGCAATAATTTAACAGCCAGGTATCCAACAATAAATAAAGAAAAAAACACAATGATCATTTGCAGTTTTTGAGTGTGTGCAACTGCTTTGGCGCCACCACTCATGGTATATATGATCAGTAAGCCGCCCATGACCAGGTTGGTATAATATATATTCCAGCCCATCAAAGAACTTAATACCAAAGATGGAGCATAAATACTTACTCCTGTACTAAGCCCGCGGGAGAGCAAAAATAAAAAGGAGGTGAAAGTCCTGGTCTTCAGATCAAAACGATGTTCGAGGAACTCATAGGCCGTAAAAACCTTTAACCTGCTGAAGACAGGCACAAAAAATATACTGATAACGATCATGGCTAATGGCAACCCGAAATAATATTGTACAAAACGCATCCCGTCACTGTACGACTGTCCGGGACCGGTTAAAAATGTAATGGCGCTTGCCTGTGTACCCATGATGCTTAACAATACCAGGTACCAGGGAAGGCTTCGGTTGCTGAGAAAATAACCCTCCAGGTTCTTACTGGTCTTGCTTTTATAGATACCATATACGATGATACTGCCCAACGTTGCTATTAATATGATCCAGTCTATTTTACTCATTGATATTGCTTGGTGATAAAGTAAAATAAGATGATCTGTAATACTAAAAATGCCCCTACAGCCAGGTACCATTTATTCCAGTATGAATTTTCGTTTTGCATTTTTGTTTCTTGCAAAGACTGCAAAGGAGCAAAGGCGCAATGATTTATTTTTCAGTTCATTTTTCTTTGCGGCTTTGCTTCTTTGCGACCTTAGCGTGAAATATTTTTATATAATTAAAGATCAAGGCTATTTATTTTTTGGCAATGCGATCAGGTTCGCCATCAACCGATAAGCTCCCGGTACACCCGCCGGCAATTGCCTGAAAAAAACCAGGCTTGCATATACAAAATTACCTTTGCCATATTTTGCAATGGCCAGGCTGCCGTTACTTTGCTTATCCGCTTTATCATTCATTCCCAGTGGCATTTCAAAATGTTCGTCGGTTTTTACTGCCTGGTATGTACTCCTTTCTTGAACCCATCCATCAAAATCTTTATTTGTTATTTTATTCGGATAATTCAAAACAGGATGTTGCGGTAATAAAAAATTCACTGCTGCATCTTCTTCAGTAACCCTGTTGCTTCCATCAATCGTAAAAGGATATGGACCGGCAATAACTTTTTTCTGTCCAACCAGGTTACTTTTTAAATACTGAACGATCAGGTTGCCCCCATTTTGTACATACCTGTTCAATACTTCATTTTTATTACTCAGGTATTCATGAATGTTATAAGCCCGGATTCCGGTAATGATCGCATCAAACTGTTTTAAATTCTCATCAGTCAGATCCTGTTCTGAAATCAGTTTCACTGAATAACCCATCTGTTCCAATTGTTGTGGAACCTTATCACCAGCACCAACAATGTAACCGATCTTCTTGCCTGCTATTTTTACTTCAACCTTGACAAGATTTGCTTTTGCTTTTGGAAAATAAGTGATTGCCGGAATATGATCATAATTGATCGTTTTTCTATATCCATCGAATTTCCCATCTCTGGTCTTTAAAGAGATCTCTTCTGAAATATTTGTATTTTCAGTCGTTGAACTGAATAATGTTGGCCTGGAATATTCCTTATTATCCTTAAATGAAAGTTGAAAAAAAGGATCATCACTCATCCAGTTTTTTGAGTACTGCTGAATCACAGTATAACCAGTGGTATCATTTGCATTTGTTCTGAGATCGATCCTTGCTTTTACAGGTGCTCCGTTAACTGAAATAAAGTTATCGTTGAAATAACTTAATTCCATTTTTGGTAAAACAGCAATGGGCTGGTATGTATCACCTTTAACAGGATCTATTACACGATATTGAACCGGGCGCCTGATAATAAAATCCTCTCCATTGATACTTAATTTCATGTTTGCTTCAAAGGAAGGATCATTTTCGGCCTTGCCGATCATGCGCTGGTCCTTCACTTCAAAAGTTCCTCCTTTCAATGGATATTCCAGCCAATACGGCTGAGAAATTTCCTTGTTATTGACTACGATGTTTTTATTGATCTGAAGATTTTGATTGGTTGTCAGGATCGCTGAAAAGCTGGTATCAAATTTATCCATACTGATCTGCTGTAAAACTGCATTTACCTCTTTTCTTTTATTAAAAATGAAACTGATCTTTAAAGTATCACCCTGAACAACATTTTGTTGACCCGAAGTGGCTTCAATAAATAAAGCACTGCACAACTCTATCAATTGCTGAACCTCAGCCATCTTTTTGTTTCGCCAGTTATCAAAAGGCAGTTCTTTGATAGCTTTGTAAATATTTATCAATGCCGGTACGGATAATTCCGGTTGATCTGTTCGATACTTTGTGATCAGATCGTTTATCATTGTCCGTATGGCATCGCCACCATTAATTCTTGTCCAGTCAATAATGACCCCTTCCATGAGGTCTGATACCGGGGCATCACCACCCGTATTTAAAAAAAATTCAAATGATTGTCCCCTTCTCCTGGGACGGCCTTCACCCTGGCTTTTATGCATCGTCCTGGCTTCGCCACCCATTTCCCCGTAACTTTTTCCCAACAATGCATTGTAACCACCTATATCTATCTTCAATTGATTATCACTGGTTGTATTATTACCGCCAAAATTGAATGTATTCCATAATATTCTTTTGGCCTGCCATGGTTTTACTCCGTATTGAAATTGTTCAGTGAATTTCGTTGGGTCTGCTGCTGCGGTAAAAGCTTCATCAGCCAGTATTGCAGATGCTGCATGATGGCCATGACCTGCTCTTGAATCTCCGGGAAAACGCTTGATGATGATATCCGGCTGGTATTCCCTGATCACCCATACCACATCAGCAAGTATTTTTTCCCTGTCCCAAATCCTCAATGCTTCTTCTGCACTTTTACTATAACCAAATTCATACGCACGGCTGAAATATTGTTCTGCCCCATCTACCTTTCTTGCAGCCAACAATTCCTGTGTACGTATCAGTCCAAGTTCTACACCTTGTTCATCTCCGATCAGGTTCTGACCTCCATCACCTCTGGTTAAACTTAAATATGCAGTACGGTATAATTTTTCATTGGCCAGGTAAGGAAGCAATGAATTATTCTCATCATCGGGATGTGCACCGATATACAGTACAGAACCAAGTACGTTCAGCTTTTTTATTTGTAATAATATCTCAGAAGAAGTATAATTTTTGGGAGCCTGTGCAAAAACAATGAAAGAAGTAAAAATTGAAATAATGATCGAAGTAAGTTTATACATATATAGTGATTGTGCTGCGAATTTACAGGTTTAAGAACTTTTATTATAGCCGATTGTAAAATAAGGCTAGTGGCTAGTAGGGTATGGCTAGTAGGTTGGTTTATATAAATAGTAAATGGCTAGTGGATTATAGCTAGTGGGTTAGATTATATACGCTTTGAATTTTTCTATATGGGAAGTGCTTGCTATACTCCTACTCGCTAACCCCCACTTGCTACTACCCATTCCCCACTCCCTATTGCCCAACCAAAAAAACCGCATTCACAATCATCAACTTACCATTCTCCCAAAAACTTCTGAAAATAGGATCATCAGCAAAATAGATCACCGAACCTTTACCAAATGACTGAACTGCTATGACTGTACCATCTTTGATCTTTGTCACAACCTTACTTCCAACAAACCCCGAAACCTGGTTTTCTTTTTTTATTACGCCTACATTCCATCCTTCTTTCATGAATTCATAGATATGATCGTTCAATTTCAATGAAAAATAAAACGAAGGATATCCAAATGCCAAAGGATGGCTTTCATCCATTTCAATTTTATAAATGGCACCTGGAATATTATTAACTATAAAATCTTTTTCACGGTTCTCATATCTTTTAATATCACTGTAAGTTGGTTTTTTATCATCCTCCTTTTTATCTGCCTCTTCATCTTTCTTCTTTTTCAATCCCCATTCTCCGGTGATCATTTGAGATGCGGCATTTTCCATTGCAATTATTTTCCCTCCCTGCCTTACCCAGTTTTTCAGGTCGGTATTTGCGTCCTTATCCGACAAATTTTTATAGTTCCCATCAGCAATAATAAGTACATCAATATTTTTCCAGTTTACATATTTAATGTCGGCAGTATTGATCCTGGTTATCGGGTAATCCAGTTGCTGTTCAAATAGATGCCACACTTCACCGGCTGCCGTAGAAGAAGCTTCATCACCTGTAAGCATAGCCACTACTGGCTTTTTAAGCAGATGGATCTTATCAGATCCAAAATCAAAGCCGCTTTCCATATACCCGGAAGAAACCCCGGTAACCACAGCATTGTACTTTTCAGTAAGCTGCAAGAATTTGCCGATATTATTTTCATTTCCTGCTTTCAATACTACCAGTGTTCCTCTGTCATATTTACTTCCGTTGAAAGAAAAATTCCTTTCCGCATAACGTACTTTAATACCTTGTTTGATCAATGCAGCCAATAACTTACCATCAGTAAAAGATGCATATGCTATGAGGTATCCGTATTCATCGGGTCTGACAAGCGTTTTAGTACTTATTGCCGGGGAATTTTCACCAGCCAGCTTTTCTTTTACAGCATACGTTTGTACACCATATGCATAAGGCAAGGCCCATGCTGTTATATCATAAGTAGCCGAATCATTTAATTTTGACAGCGGTTCAAACAACACTTTTACCAATGTTGATTTTGGCTGAAAAGCAGATACAAGCAGGTCGTTTTGACTGGTTGTGTAATTATCTTCTTTACCTGTAAAATAATTATACCCTTTTAATACTGTCCCTTTTTTTGAATAACTGAATGCAATATTATTACGGGTAAACAAATCCTTTAAAGCTGCAACTTTATTAAGATTGGCCGCATTGATAACATACGTTTTATAAATACCACTCCCATTTAAAATACCTTCATCAAAATATTTTTTAAATTCAGTATTGATCTTTGTCGCATTGACAGATGCAACTTCAATAGTGCTCATGCTGGTGGTAAAATGGTGTTCGATCCTGTCTTTCAAAGTAAGGGTATCTTCATTTACTTCTATGGCTAAGCCGCCTCTGCTATGCCCTGCCTGTTCATAGGTCATGCCGATGGAACCATTGTATATCGGGTAAGTATCTCCGTAAGCCGGGTAAAAAAGGTCGAAATACTCTTTTGTAAAATACAACCATCCTTTTGCATCAAAATATTTTGCATGATTCTTTCCCATGGTACCCTGAAAACTACGCTGCCACGGTGTGATCACCTCATGAAACGGTTCAGCCGCCGGGGCAAAATAATATGGACTACCGGGATATTGTTCATGAAAATCGCAATGAATGGAAGGCATCCACTCATTGTATTTTTTGATCCTGCTTTGTGTTTCTGCCTGTGTTTGCCATGCCCAATCCCTGTTCAGATCAAAATTGTAATGATTGCTTCGTCCACCCGGCCATGGCTCATTGTGTTCTATAGCATCGCCATTTGCATTAGGGTGCTTTCCGGAAACCTGTTGAAACCAGTTAACATAACGGTCACGCCCATCCGGGTTCAGGCAGGGATCTATGATGATAACGGTATTCTTTAACCATAGATTTGTCTGAGCATTGGCAGGAGCCAGTAATTCATACAGTGTTTTCATTGACACTTCCGAAGAACTAGCCTCATTACCATGAACATTGTAACTCATCCATACGATAGCCGGTGCCTGCAGATCTGCAGGTTTATCAGTTAGCAAACCTGTTAAGCGTAAATTGTTTTTCCGAATTTCATCCAACCTGGAGAAATTTTCTTCAGATGTAATCACTGCAAGAAGCAATGGCCTTCCTTCATTAGTAGTACCATACTGTTCCAGTTTCATCATTTGAGGCATGGTAGCTGCAGCCTGTTCAAAGTATTGTACGATCTTATAATGCAGGGTAAATTTTTCTCCCAGCTTGTATCCTAAAAAAGCTTCCGGGCTTTTTAAACCCTGAGCATTTGTAATAACTGATATAACAATAAATGCCAAAAATAAAATTCTTCCTCTCATAAGTTCAATTTTAATCTATGAAAGTATTAAATCTAAGTCCTTAAAAAAAGAAAATTTAATTTTGAACAAATCAACCCCCGCATGATCATAAAAAAAATAATACTTTTTGCATTTCTTCTGCCGGCTTCTTTTTGCTGCTTAGCACAGACAGAGAGCAAGAAGCATATACCACAGAAAAAAATAATCTGCTATAAAGCTGCCGTTGTATCTGCAAATCCGCTGGCAAGTGAAGCAGGGCTGAAAATACTTAAAACCGGCGGAAATGCATTTGATGCTGCCATTGCAACTCAGCTTGCATTGGCTGTTGTTTATCCGGGTGCAGGTAATATAGGTGGAGGTGGATTTATGGTAGCACATCTAAAGAATGGAAAAAATATAACACTGGATTACAGGGAGAAAGCACCAGCTAAAGCAGGCAGGGATATGTATTTAGACAGTAATGGCAATCCGATTCCTAAATTATCTGAAGATGGGCATTTAGCCGCAGGCGTACCCGGAACCGTTGCCGGATTATTTGCTACCATGAAATACGCAAAACTGCCTTTCGCTACATTGATACAACCTGCTATAGAGCTGGCTGAAAAAGGGTTCCTCATAACCAGTGCACAGGCAAATGATTTTAATGAGACCAGGGAATCATTCATTAAATTAAATACCTCAATTCCTGCATTCGTAAAAGATATCGCATGGAAAGAAGGGGATGTATTAATTCAAAAAGATCTGGCGAACACATTAAAGCGTATACGCAAAAACGGGTTAAAAGGATTTTATGAGGGAGAAACTGCCAGGTTCATTATTGAAGAAATGCAAAAAGGAAATGGTATCATCAGTTATGAAGATCTGAAAGCATATAAAGCTGTTGAAAGGGATGCCATTGAGTTTGATTATAAAGGTGCGCATATCATCAGTATGCCTTTACCCAGCAGCGGGGGGATCCTATTGCAACAAATGATGAAAATGATAGAAAAAAAGAATATTGCTGTCATGGGATTTTTATCTCCGCAAGCCACACAATTGATGATAGAAGTTGAACGGAGGGCTTTTGCAGACAGGGCAGAATACCTGGGAGACCATGATTTTGTAAAAGTGCCTGTAAAAAAACTGGTCAGTGATGCATATCTTATTGAAAGAATGAAGGATTATGACCCTTTGAAAGCCGGGAGCAGTAATGCAACCAAAGCAGGTTTCATCAAAGAAAGTGAACAAACCACCCACCTGAGTATCATTGATGATGAAGGGAATGCGGTATCAATAACAACCACCCTGAATGACAGTTACGGCAGCAAAACCATTGTTGCAGGTGCAGGTTTCATCCTAAACAATGAAATGGATGATTTCAGTATAAAACCAGGTGTTCCAAATATGTATGGTGCCATTGGTAATGATAAAAATGCGATCAGCCCCGGCAAGAGAATGTTAAGCAGCATGACACCAACCATTGTATTACATAACAATAAACCAATTATCGTTGTTGGTTCGCCCGGAGGCACAACCATACCAACAAGTGTTTTTCAAAGCCTGGTAGATATACTTGAATTTCATTTAAATCCCGAAGATGCTGTTAATAAACCAAAATTTCATCATCAATGGTTACCCGATACCGTATATGTTGAAAGATCTTTTCCAACCATGACCTTACAGTCATTAGAGGCCATGGGCTATAAAATAAATAAACGTGAAGCCATTGGCCGAACTGAATTGATCATGATAAACTATAAACCAAAAAAACAAATTACAGCCATTGCTGATATACGGGGTGATGATGATGCAGCAGGTTTTTGACCAATTATATTAAGTATATCTCAACCAAAGAGACCCAACTAGCCAGACTCCTGAAAATTATTACATATGACTGCTGCCCCTTTGTTCTGGGAATCATTTCATTTTTCGAAACTAACCTTTCCAATTAATTGACCTGTTTATATACAAACATGCCTATATTTTCATTTATATTCATAATCGAATAAATATTTCATAAAAAGGGGCATTGAATTTGCGTGTACAGCCCGATTAGTTAATTTTACAGATAATTATTTTTTCTGCGGAGATTTCTCAAAATATTGAAACGGATAGTAGTGGCAATAATATTGCTTGTGTTATTGCTATACGGGCTTTTACACTTTTCTCCCATCCAAACATGGGTTGTAAAAAAAGTGGCCGCCAACCTTTCTGAAAAACTTAAAACCAGGGTCACTGTTAAAAAGGTAGATCTTGCTTTCTTCAACAAGTTATCTATTGAGGGATTGATGGTTGAGGACAGGAAAAAGGATACGATGCTTTATGCAGGTGCTGCAAAGGTAAATCTGACCGATTGGTTTTTTTTAAAAGACAGAATCACGTTTCAATATATAGCCCTGAATGATGCTGTTGTTAATATGAATCGTACAGATTCTGTCTGGAATTACCAGTTTCTTATTGATTATTTTGTTTCGCCCAAAAAATCCAACGAACAATCTGCAACATTCGAATTTGATCTTAAAGAGATCCATCTAAATAACATCTTTTTCAATAAAGTGGATAAATGGATCGGCCAGGATATGATCGGTTCTATTAAAAAAGCTGATATAAACATGGAGTCGATTGATTATAAAAATAAACAGGTTACCATTAATGACATATACCTCGATCAACCCCATTTTGCAATATCTGATTATACAGGTATGGAAACGGTTTTAAAAGACAGCAAAAAAATTTTAATTAAGATACCTGAAAAAAATCCTTTCAGATGGAATAACTCAGGATGGGGTATCAATATGAAAAAATTACAATTGCGCAATGGCAGCTTTGCAAATGATAAAGAAACAATACGATCAGCTTATACAGACCAATTTGACGGACAGCACCTTAAATTTTCATCTATTTCAGGGAGTATTGATGAAATGGTTTTTAAAAATGATACCCTTAAAGCAAAAATACTCTTAACTGCAAATGAACGCAATGGCCTGCAAATAAAGAAACTGCAAACATATATGCGCTTTACTCCCGAGCAAATGGAATTCAATAACCTTGATATAGAAACGAACAATAGCAGGATCGGTAATTATTTTTCAATGAATTATAATCATTTCAGTGAAGACATGAATGATTTCATTAAAAAAGTTACATTAAAAATAGATCTTCAGAAAAGTAAGATCAACAGCAATGACATTGCCATATTCGCCCCGGGAATGGCAAACTGGAAAAAAATATTTTATGCGGAAGGAAATGCTGAAGGAACCATAGATAATTTTTCTGCAAAAAAATTAAAGATTAAAAGTGGAAATACAATCATTGACGGAGACCTCGCATTAAGGGGATTACCGGATATCAATTCAACTTTTATAGATTTTAAAGGTAATAGCTTGCAAACAAACTATTCAGATCTTGTTACACTGATACCTGCATTAAAAAACATCAGGCAGCCACAATTTAATAAACTGGGAAATATCTATTACAAAGGAAATTTTACCGGCTTTTTAAATGACTTTGTTGCTTATGGTATGATCGCCACAGATCTTGGTGTTATTAATGCTGACCTTAACATGAAACTCCCTGAGAATGGCATCCCCTCATATTCAGGAAAGCTTGTTACTAATGGATTTAAACTTGGACAGTTTATTAACGATCCAAAAGTAGGCAGCATCTCTTTGAATGGAAAATTAACCGGAAGTGGATTTGAATTAAGTAAATTGAATGCAAATTTTGATGGAAACATAAGTCAAATTGAGTATAACGGTTACAATTTTCAAAATCTTGTAATTAACGGAGATTTTAATAAAAATCTCTTCACCGGCCATTTAACAATTGATGACCCCAATATTAAAATTAAAAGCCTTGATGGAACATTAAGCCTTTCGAAAGAGCAATTGGCATTTAAACTTAATGCAGATCTGCAATATGCCAATTTAAAGAACATCCGTTTTGGTAATGAGAATTTTGAACTTTCCGGTTTATTCAGCCTGAATTTTACAGGCAACAATATTGATAATTTTCTTGGTACAGCAAGGGTGTATGATGCCAGTTTATCACACGATTCTACAAAACTATCCTTTGATTCACTGAATCTAACTTCTTTCATGAAAGAGGATAAAAAATATCTTACGCTGAAATCGAATGAAATTGATGTTGAATTAAGTGGCAAATTCATCATCATGGAATTACCGGATGCCTTCAGGGTTTTTTTAAGCCGGTATTACCCGGTTTATATCAAAAAGCCATCTTATAAAGTAAGTAACCAGGATTTTACTTTTAATATTAAAACAAAACAAGTTGCTGATTACTTTAAATTATTCGATAAAAAATTAAATGGTTTAAACAATTCGGATATCTCAGGCAATTTAAATCTCGGAAATTACAATCTGAATGTAAATGCTATAGTACCTGAATTCGAATACAATGGTAAAAAATTTAGAAATATAAATCTAAAAGGAAGCGGAAACCGGGATACACTAAAAGCTGATATTGCAGTAGATGATATTATTCTTTCAGACAGCCTGCATTTTCCCGGCACTAAATTACAGTTGATTGCAAACAATGATATATCCGAAATACATTTAAAAACAAGTGCAGGAAATACATTGAATGATGCAGAATTAAATGCCAGTATACAAACTCTTTCTGATGGCGTAAAAATCAACTTCTCCCCTTCCTCATTTATCATCAACGATAAAAAATGGCAACTGGAAAAAGATGGTGAACTAACACTCAGAAAAAATTATGTGAATGCAAATGAATTGAAATTCATACAGGATAAACAACAGATCGTAATTTCAACTGAACTGAATAAAGTTTCTGGCGAAACAAATATCATTGCAAAGCTACAAAAAGTATATATCGGAGATTTTATGCCTTTTGTACTTAAAACACCTTCCCTCCAGGGGCTTTTGTCGGGTATAGCTACCGTAAAAGATCCTTTCGGGAAATTTGAATTAGATTTTAAAGGAGTAGCAGATAGCTTTTCTCAAGACGATAAATATGTGGGTAAAGTTAACCTCGAAGCTACTGCGAACACAGTTACCGGTGATGTAACATTCAAAGCTGATGCCAATGAAGCTGATTATATTTTTAAAGTAGACGGAATGTACAACTATAAAAAAGATTCTTCTGAAAACCAGATGGATATCAATTTATATGCCGGCCGTCTGAATTTGAATATTCTTGAACCTTACCTTGGCTCTGTCTTCAGTAAAATGGAAGGAATTGTACACAGTGATCTTAAACTTTTTGGTGGCGCCGGCGGTAAATACCTGACAGGGCAGGCAACTATTGACAGCGGCTCTTTAACAGTTGATTATACAAAATGTAAATATCATTTTACTAATGAAACAGTTACATTCAAAAAAAATGTAATAGACCTCGGCAGAATGAAATTAAAAGATACATTGAACAATTATGGCAGTGTGAGTGGCAAAATTGGACACAATTTTTTTAGAAATTTTTCTTTTGAAAATGTAAGATTTGAAACAGGAAAATTGCTCTTGCTCAACACAACCAAAAAAGACAACAGTCAATTTTACGGAAATGTTACCGGAGAAGCGCTGATGACTTTGAATGGGCCCCTTTCAAACCTGGTAATGTATATCGACGGGCAACCCAGTATATTTGACAGCAGTCATATCTATTTACCGGTAGGTAGCAGTAAAGAGAGCAAAACAATTGATTATATTGATTTCGTGCAGTTTGGTTCCCTGATGGAGGATTCAGTTAAAATAAATGAAACAACAAATATCGTAGTAAATATGAGGCTTACTGCCAATCCGGCTTGCAAAATAGATGTGATCCTGGATGAAGAAACCGGTGACATCATTAAAGGGCGGGGTAATGGCACGCTAAATATAAAAGTCGGTAATAAAGAGCCTTTAAGCATCAGGGGTAAATATGAAATTACAAAAGGAGAATATACTTTCAACTTCCAGACATTTCTAAAAAAACCATTTACACTTAACCGTGGTAGTATAACATGGAACGGAGACCCCTCTCAGGCAATCATTGACCTGGATGCTATTTACATTGCCCAGAAAGTGGATATCAGCAGCCTGAACCCGGCCAATATTAATTCTTCCAGTCCTTTAAAACAACCTGAAGATGTGATCATACTCTCCCATCTGAATGGAAATCTTTCAAAACCTGAGATCAGCTTTGAAATCAGGTTACCGGAAAAAAGCAACCTGAAAAGCGACCCATTTATTATAAAAAGACTGGAAGATCTTAAAAATGATGAAAATGAAATGAACAAGCAGGTAGCCAGCCTTTTACTTTTCAATACTTTCATTAACAGTGGTACAAGTGGTGGTGGACAGAGTTTTATTTCCGGCGAAAATTTACTCTCACAGGCTACCAGTACCATTGGCGGAATTGTAAGTGTATGGTTGACCAATTTATTCAATAAAGAACTTTTAAGAGCAACAAATGGTGTTGTTTCCACCTATATTGATATTAACCCTACGATCGATTTACAACTCAGTCAGCTACAGGCAAATGTAAAAGCGGGCGTTCAGATATTTTTAAGTAAAAGAATTTATTTCCTTATAGGCGGTACACTTGATTACAATAATCCATATGCTCAATTAAATAAAAAAGGATTGATTACTCCCGATATAACTATTGAGTGGCTATTAAATAAAGATGGATCTTTACGGGTAGTAGGATTCAACCGGACCAGCATCGATATTACAAATGGCCAGCGAAACCGTTCTGGTATCCAATTATCTTACCGCAAAGATTTTAATAAACTATCAGATATATTTAAAAATAAAAAGAAACTAGAGCAGGAAGAAATGGAACAAAATAAAACACAAGTGAGACAGGTTCCTAATTAATATTTATAGTTAAGTCAACTATTCAGGTATGAAAAGAATTTTTCAATACTGCATGATCATGTTATTTTCGGCAGCATCATGTACTACTGCTAACAAAACAACTTCTGCCGATGATGGAAGGATCAGTTTGAATTTCGTACAGGTAAATGATGTATATGAAATTGCTCCATTGTCAGAAGGAAAGGAAGGTGGCATGGCAAGAGTAGCCAGCATTAAGAAAAAATATCTTTCCCTGAATCCCAACACTTTTTTAGTGATGGCCGGTGATTTTCTCAGCCCTTCTGTATATAATAGTCTGAAATACGAGGGTAAAGCCATTCGTGGCAAACAAATGATTGAAGCCATGAATGCTGCAGGAATAGATCTCGCTATTTTTGGAAACCATGAATTTGATATAAAAGAATTGGAATTACAGGAACGCATAAACGAATCGAATTTTCAATGGATCGCATCGAATACATACCACAGGCAAAAAAATACCATTGTTCCATTTGTAAAAACGAATCAAACAGGCAGTACTTCTTTTCCGGTTAGCTTCATAAAAACAATAACAGATGCAGACGGCACTATTGCCAGGATCGGTTTTATAGGGCTGACACTGCCTTTCAATAAAGCAGGTTATGTTAGTTATACTGATATCATAACATCAGCAAAGATCCTCTATGACAGGTTAAAAGATTCTGCAGATGCCGTGATAGCTATTACACATCAGCCTATAGAAGATGATGAGAAACTTGCCAGGGAAATTCCCGGGCTGGCATTAATTATGGGTGGACACGAACACGATCAGCACTTTGAAAAGATCGGGCACATTTATATTACCAAAGCCATGGCAAATGCAAAATCTGCTTTTGTGATCAATCTTGCAATTAATAAAAACAGAAAAACGATAAAAATAAAAGCCTACCCGGAGAAATTAGATGAAAATATGATACCGGACAGTGCCACCAATGTAGTGGTTCAGCGTTGGGTAACTATAGCTGAGAATAGCTATGCTTCACTTGGTTTTGATGCGAAAAAAATTGTGCTTAATAACAATGAGCCATTAGATGGCCGTGAAAGTGAGATCAGAAGTAAACCAACTAACCTTACCAGGCTTATTGTTAATGGAATTGCAGGTACAGCTAAATATGCAGATGTTGTGATCATGAATGCCGGCTCAATAAGAGTTGACGATATTCTGCAAATGCCCGTTACACAATATGATATCATACGATGCCTCCCTTTTGGAGGTAGTATTCGTGAAGCAGAAATGAAAGGAAGCCTTCTGTTGCAGATCCTTGAACAAGGTGTAAAAAATAAAGGTATCGGTGGTTACCTCCATTATAATGATGAAGTAAGTTTTGATACCAATTCAAATAGCTGGAAACTTAAGAATACCAACATCGATTCTCTTCACACCTACCGGGTAGCCTTACCCGATTTTTTACTGACCGGCGGTGAATCGAATCTGGGGTTTTTGAAACCCGGTAACAGTGGCATCGTTAAAATATTACCGGATCCGTCTTCGGATATCAGGTTAGCGATCATTAAGTATTTGGAGAAGAAGTGAGGGGGATACTGGATACTGGATGCTGGATACTGGATGCTGGAAAGTACACTCATCTAATACTTGAATTCGTTATGACTTCGTTGTACGGTTTGTAAAAAATTATTAATTTTTTTACCTAACCGTTCAAGTTTTAGATGTAACAAGTTGAAAAGTATTTCATCTGTTAACGATCCGGTTTCAAAAAGCGTTTCAAGATGATCGATTGTTTCGTCATTTGAAGATAAAGAGTAAATCAGAAATTTAATAAAATCCGCTTTATACATTCTTCTTCCATATCCTTCTACAATACAACTCCTTAACGTTTTGCTTGATCTTCTTATTTGCTGAGCTTCTTCAAATTGCTCAAATTTTGGCAACAGAAAAGTCATATTATGTATATCAATGGTTATTTCCCTGGCCAGTTGCCAGATTTCCAATTTTTTATAACTCATAGATCAGGCTTTGATAGCCCAAACTAAAAACAATCTAGTAAAAAATCAAGAGAAAATCACATGAAAGTAATGTTGTTTTCATCCAGCATCCAGTATCCAGTATCTTGTATCTGCTCTCCCTTACAACCCATTCAAGATCTCATGCCCCAATTTATCCCGTTTTGTAAACAAGTACTTTTCATTGTGTTTATTGGGTTTCATTTCTATCGGAACCGTTTCTGTTACTTCCAGCCCATACCCTAATAAACCAGCTCTTTTCTTTGGATTATTGCTGATTAGTTTCATTTTACTAACGCCTAACTCCCGAAGAATCTGTGCTCCTACCCCGTAATCCCTTTCATCCATCCCAAACCCAAGATGTAAATTGGCCTCAACAGTATCCATTCCTTCTTCCTGTAGTTTATAGGCTTTCAGTTTATTGATCAAACCGATGCCCCGCCCTTCCTGGTTCATATATAAAACTACACCTTTCCCTTCGGTTTCAATCATTTCAAGTGCATGATGAAGTTGTTCTCCGCAATCGCAGCGCAAAGACCCCAGGATATCTCCGGTCATACAACTACTGTGTACCCGAACCAATACCGGTTCATCTTTTTTCCATTCTCCTTTTCTCAACGCCATATGGATCTCTCCTGTAGTTACCTGCTTATAAGCGATCAGTTCAAATACCCCGTATTTTGTTGGCATTTGCACCCTAACGGATTCTTCTATCAATGATTCTGTTCTTAACCTGTATTCAATCAGGTCTTTAATGGAAATGATCTTCAGGTCAAATTCTTTAGCTATTTCCATAAGCCTGGGAACCCTGGCCATACTTCCATCTTCCGCTATGATCTCAACCAGAACACCTGCGGCTTCAAAACCTGCCAGCCTTGCCAGGTCAATAGTAGCTTCCGTATGACCTGACCTGCGCAATACACCTCCCTTTTTTGCCCGTAAAGGGAAAATATGTCCCGGCCTTCCAAAATCATCTGCTTTTGAATCAGGGTTTATCAATGCCAGTATTGTCTTAGCCCTGTCGTGAGCAGATATCCCTGTTGTACATCCGTTCCCTAAAAGATCGATACTAACTGTAAATGCAGTCTCATGAAGCGAGGTATTATCAGTAACCATTGGTTGAAGGTTCAATTCATTACACCGGTCTTCAATAATTGCTGCACAAATCAGGCCTCTACCATGTTTGCTCATAAAATTGATCACTTCCGGGGTTACATTGCGGGCTGCAGTAATAAAATCTCCTTCATTCTCCCTGTCTTCATCGTCCACTACAATAACCATTTTGCCATTCCTGATATCCTCAATAGCATCTTCAATTTTATCTAACATATTTTTCAATTATCGTACAAAGTTAATAAGGATTATTTCCTGAGTTACTAAGTTTTCGTTTTTCGAAAACCAGGAATCTGATCATAAAAAGATTAATTTTTATATAAATATGTGTAAAAACAACAAAGCAGCAATTTATTTATTAAGACTGCCTTAGAATTTGTTAAAAGAATGTTATGCTTAATTAGCAATAATTTACTTTCTTTGTCATTGTAAAACTAACTAATATGAATATTAAAAAAATTCTACCTATTATCATTGCGCTTACAGCAATGCCATTTCTCTTGTTGTCGCAGGTTACAACCAGTAGTATTTCTGGTATTGTAAAGAATAACAGTGGAAGTGCATTACCCGGCACTTCAATAACTGCAACCCATATTCCTACCGGCACGGTATATACTGCCATTTCCCGCACAGGAGGCCGATTTGATATTAATAATATGAACCCCGGCGGGCCGTATACTATTGCAGCAACATTTACCGGGTATGATCCAAACAATCAATCTGATATTTATTTGATTTTGGGTGAAACCCAACGGCTGAATTTTACATTATCTGATAAAACAACTGAACTTAAAACAGTTGTACTTACGGGTGTCAGAACTTCTTCACCCAAAAACGGAAGTGAAGTTACCATTGGCCGTGATAAACTTGCAGTATTACCCAGTGTTGGAAGGGGTATCAATGACTTTGTTAAATTCACGCCGCAGACCAAGTTAACTGCAAACGGTGGTATTTCTATTGCAGGTCAAAATAACCGCTATAACGGTTTTTTAATTGATGGCGCTGTAAATAATGATGTATTTGGAATCAGCGAATCAGGTACTAATGGCGGACGTGCAAATACACCTCCAATCAGTATAGATGCCGTAGATCAGATCGTTGTTCAAATCTCACCTTATGATGCTGCTTTGGGCAATTTCACAGGAGGCGCTATTAATGCCATTACCAAGGCAGGTACCAATAATTTTCATGGCTCGGCATATTATGTATTCCGTAACGAAGACCTTGCTGGTAAAACGCCGGGTAAAGTACCTGATAACCAAAGGGTAAAACTAACTGATTTTAAAAATCAAACTTATGGAATTACGATCGGTGGGCCAATCATTAAGAACAAAGCGTTCTTTTTCTTAAACGTTGAACAACAAAAAGATACTCGTCCGCAACCGTACACTCCATCCACAACTGCCTCCGGATTTAATATCCAGGATACAGTTGCCAAGCTGGTAAATCATTTGAGAACTTTTTATAATTATGATCCGGGAGATTATTTAAATAATCCTGATGAAGTAGACCGTTTAAATATCAATAGCCGTTTTGATTTTAATTTAGGAAAAAAGAATAAACTAACTGCCAGCTACAGATATACAAAAGCAGAAAGATATAACCCGGGCAGAAGTACTAATAATACCATCAATTTTACGAACAGTGCAGAATTTTTTCCAAGTACAACGCATTCCGGAAACCTGGAATTGAATACGAAGTTTTCAAACAAAATGAATAATAAATTCAGGGCTTCATTTACTGATGTTGTGGATGACAGGGATGTTACAGGAACTCCATTCCCTAATGTCAGCATATCAAGTTACAATGGCGGCCCAACCATTAATTTTGGTTCTGAAGTAGCTTCAAGTGCCAATCTTTTAAAACAAAGGATCATCAACTTTTATGATGCCTTTAAATACTACACAGGCAAGCATGCATTTACAATTGGAGCAGATATAGATTTCAATAAATCGTATAATTTATTTATGAACAGGGCTTTGGGTTTTTACCAGTATTCTGCCATTGGAGCGGCTGGTCCGAATCAAATAAATCCTTTAGCTGCATTTATGCAGGACCTTGGCCCATCACGTTACAGAAGAGCATATTCATTGGTTGATGCCGGAAACAAAGGTGGTGATGACAATGTGAATGCAGGAGCGAACTTTAATTCTGTTCGTTTAGGATTCTTTTTAAATGATGATATAAAAGTAAATGACAGACTAACGGTTACGATCGGGTTAAGGGCTGATAAAACATCCTTTAAAACAGATGTCCCGGTAGATAAATTCTTTAATGATACTGCCCTTCTTGAAATTAGCAAAGTATATGATTTAGAAGGTGCAAGGAGCGGGCAGAAATTCTCACCAACCTGGCAACTTTCCCCACGTCTTGGTTTTAAATATCTCGTTGATGATAACATTACTATACGTGGTGGTTTGGGAATATTTGCCGGCAGGACACCATTGGTTTGGCCTGGTGGCTTATACCAGAATACAGGGGTAACTATTGGTGCTGTTGATCAGCGTGCTGCTAATAACGCGGTTGTAACTATTGGAACTCCTGCTGCTCCGCTGCCTTTCAGGCCTGATGTAAACAACCAATACACACAAACTGATTTTGGATTAAATCCTGCATTGTTAAAACCACAAGGTGATATCAATGTTATTTCAAAGCATTTCAAACTACCTTCAGTTTTCAAAACATCTTTGGCAGTTGATAAAAAATTATCTCATGGCTGGACAATCGGTGTAGAAGGTTTATTTACTAAGAATATCCAGGAAGTTGATTGGCAGAATCTAAACTTTGCAACCCCTACTTTATATTCTTCAGGCCCTGACCGCCGATTAATATATTCATATAGTGGCAACCCTACTAACCTGATCTATCGCCCTAATGGTGCTACCGCCTCTGCAAGGAATCCTTATACCAATGTAATTTTAATTAGAAATTCAACAGGTACAAAAGGTTATTCTTACAACTTTACCTTAACAGTTGATAAACAAACCAAAAAAGGTTTTGCATTCAATGCTGCTTATACTTATGGCAATTCAATGGTTCACAATGAAGCCACAAGTTCTGTCAATACTTCAAACTGGCAAAATATGGAAGTTGTAAACAGCAGGAATTCACTACCGCTTTCCATTTCAGATTTCGATATGGGGCATCGTATTTTTGTTCTGGCTTCAAAGAAATTCACTTATTTCAAAGAACATTTATCAACAGTAATTGCTTTTACTTATAATGGACAATCTGGTAGCCCTTTTAGTTATACTATGAGCAACAGAGGATTTGTTGGTGATGCAGTAACCAATAACGACCTTATGTATATCCCTGCAAGCAGGTCAGAAATGGACCAAATGGTCTTCCTTACAAGACTAACCGGAGCTGCTGCAACCCCTGCGGCCAATGCTGCAGATATCATTGCACAAAAAGATGAATTTGAATCTTACATCAATTCTGATAAATACCTTAGAAAAAATCGTGGTAAACATGCTGAGCGTAATGGTGCAAGATCTCCTTTTACTCATATTATTGATATGAGCATTACTCAAAATTTCTCATTAAAGACCGGAGCAGTCCGACATAATCTTTCTGTAAGATTAGATATGTTCAATTTTACAAACTTTATTGATAAAAATGCCGGGCGCCAATACTTCTTTAATTTCGATCAGGCTCAACCAGTCAGTTTTGAAGGATTTGCAGGTTCTACACCGCAATACAAATTCTTTAAGCCAACAGATAATAAACCAGGCGTTATCAGTGATGGGGTAAATGCATTTAACAGTAGCCGTTGGAATGGACAAATAACTATCAGGTATAGTTTCTAATTAAATGATGATATAATAAAATAAAAAATCCGCTCAAATTGAGCGGATTTTTTATTTCAAATTTCAAAATTATGATTCTATAAACTAAACATTAATTAATTTACGTTAACTCTTTAGTCAAATCTTCAAATCTTCAAATCTTCAAATCTTCAAATCTTCAAATCTTCAAATCTTCAAATCTTCAAATCTTCAAATCTTCAAATCTTAAAATCTTAAAATCTTAAAATCTTAAAATCTTAAATCTTCAACCTCAAACAATAACCCCTTCCTTCCCCCATCCCCAGGTTAAAAAGGCGGGGAATGCTTTTGCCCAGGTAGGCACATCATGCTTGCCGTCTTTTAATTCGAGATAATGGATATTTTTTCCTTCTTCATATCCTTTTTTAGATAATTCCTCTATTAAGCCAAGGGTATCATCAATTGAATCAATGATGCCATTATTATTCCGGTCGGCTGTTTCGTCTTTGGTTCCAACTTCAAAAAAGAAATTCAGCCAGGGGTATAGTCCTCCTTCCCTGACCTGGCGATGCATGATCCTGTCTGTGCTTTCGTCAAAATCACGGTCATCCTGGTCTTTATCACGCCACCAGAAAGAACCACTGAAAGCCCCGGCAATGAAAAATTCGCGTGGGTTATTCCATACAATATCCAGGGCACTCAATCCTCCAAGCGAAAATCCTGCAAAAGCTTTTTGCTTAAACGAATAAATGCTATAGGTTTCCCTTAGAAATGGAAGGAGTTCTTCAAAAATGAATTTTGTATACAAGGCAGCTTTTGCTCCACGACCTTTATAATCAAGGATCTTAGCAGTACCATATTCATTTTTCCTGTCAGGCGCACAATGAATACCTACACACAATAAAGGTTCGATCGATTTTTTCCTGTTAAGATCATCCAGTATCTTTTCAAAATGCATGGTCCGCAGGTCTTGTCCGTCATTGATCAGCAATAAACTCAAAGAAGACGAATCGGTAATTGAAACAGGAATGTAACAGTCAACTTTTACCTCCCGTTCGAGGAATTCGGATGAAATAACATGGTTAGTAATTATTATACAATGCGGTTTTTGGGCAAACATATGTATCAAAAATAAGAAAAGGATCACAATAAAATAAGAGAAAGCCAACTTAAAACATAATTTGTTTTATTGAGAGTTAAAAAATACATTTGAACAACAGATCGTTTTTTTATTTTATTATTTTTTAAACCAGCATTATGAAGAAAATAGGTATTTTATATGGTAAAGAAAGAAGTTTTCCGGAAGCCATTATTCAGAGAATAAACAGTAAAAATGTTGAAGGTATCATAGCTGAGCCCGTAAGAATTGATAAGGTTATGCAGGGGGAACCCAGTGGTTATGCTGTTATTTTTGACCGCATATCACAGGATGTACCATTTTATCGTGCTTTTTTAAAAAATGCAGCACTTTGTGGAACAGCTGTTATAAATAATCCTTTCTGGTGGAGTGCCGATGAGAAATTTTTTAATAACTGCCTTGCAACAAAAATAAATGTACCGGTTCCAAAAACAGTGATTTTACCTTCTCATACCTTACCTGCTGATACTTCGGAAGAGTCTTTTGCCAATCTTGCTTATCCGTTAGATTGGGAAGGTATTTTCAAATATATTGGTTTTCCTGCCTACATGAAGCCATTTGCAGGTGGGGGATGGAAAAGCG
>JANMMS010000064.1:0-21680 GCA_031373525.1 Ferruginibacter sp. | reverse complement strand
GCTGTGCTAAACCGGGTGTTGGATTAACGGTTATGGTAAATGTTTTGGAAATCCCTGGACAGTTATTAGCTGTTGGGGTAACGGTGATCGTTGCCGTTACAGGAGTTGATGTATTATTGATCGCTGTAAAAGTTGCAATATTGCCTGAACCACTGGTCGCTAAACCAATAGAAGGATCACTGTTCGTCCAGCTATAAGTTGTTCCGCTGACAGAACCTGTAAAATTTATTGCTGTTGTTGCAGATCCATTGCACAAAGTCTGGTCGGAAGGCAGTACAACATCCGGTGTAAGGTTCACAGTTATTGAATGAGTAGTGGTATCAAAACATCCGTTTACAGTTCCCACAATAAGTTGTATGGAATAAGTGCCCGGCAGTGTAAAACCAACGGTAAAAGTACTGCCAGAAACATTGCTGCCATTGCTTGCAGTCCAATGGATAAAATTGATGGTATCTACGGATTGTATTACACTATTGAATGTTATTGGAGCAAGGGAACATTGAATATTAATACCTGTTATGGCTGCAACCGGGGGTTGGTTTACTTTAATAAAAATTGGTTTAACAATCGTATCTAAACAACCGCTGATACCGGTAATGATCAATTGTATATTATACGTTCCTGTTACCGTATAAATATGACTTACTGTATTTCCGTTACCAGTAGTACCATCGCCAAAATCCCATTGATGATCATTGATCCCAAAATAGGAGTAGGATGTATCTGTAAGATTTAGTGTGGTACTGCCACATATTTTTTGCTGTGTTTCAAAAAAACCTGCTTGTAGTTTTTCTATTCTTACTGTATCAGGGCCGGGTAAAGTATTTTGGCATCCAAAAGCGGATTGAACAGTAAGAAACGGAATATACACACCCGGTGAAGTATAGGTGTGATAAACTGTCGTAAGCGTTGTTGGTAAAATGATGCCATCACCAAAATTCCAGAATAGACTGTCAGCATTACTTACGATAGCATCAAAACGTACCTGCTGGTTATTACAATAATAAGTTTGTGTGAAATAGAAACTTCCAACAGGTTGCAATATTGAAATATTTTTCTGAACGGATCCTATACATCCGCCCGGAAGTATCACATCAAGTGTTACAATATAATTTCCCGGCAGGGTATAGGTATGCGTTACTGTATCGCCAGTACCCGTATTTCCATCACCAAAATTCCAGATGGCTGAAGTTGAAGGGATATTGCTGTTGTAAAAGGTAAAAGTATGCGGAGCACAAACTGCTGAAGTGTCTGATAAACTAAAATTGGCATTGAAAACACCAGTAATTCTTACAGGTATGGTATCCTTACAACCAAAATTATTATATGGGATCATTTCAAGCCAAATGATAGAATTAACCGGAGGACCAGGGTTTAATACAAGATGCTGACCCGTTCCATATAAAGTAGTATAGCTTGAATCAAACCAGTTATAAGTTTGAAATCCGGGAGGGCCATCTAAAGTAGTAATATTAGGTGACATACAATCATATTGTATCTGTACCGATTGGCCGCAGGGCTTTTCAACATCAAGATAAGCATATCCCCAATGGCCTCTTCTAACACAATCTGCAGTAGTAAATTCGAGATACATTGTTTTTCCTGCATGGCCACGCAGACTTACAAAAACACTTGACCATGGTTTATATACAACACCTGTATCTAATACAGATCTGGCAAAACCCGGAAGATTGGATGTAGAAATATATTCAAATGAAGCACATTCAACATAGGTATTTGTAGCTGAATCTAAAAGCCTTACTGTAAATCTGGGCTGAGTCCAGATGGTATGTCCCGGATCCTCAAATACAACTGCATAGTCGTATTTTATAGAAAAGTTTGAATCATTGATTGGTACGCGAATCGGATATTGTATCCGTTCTGCCTGTGCACCAATTTTGGTATTACCCAGTTTAACTGCAAAATTACTTCCATCCGGTGGATTAGTTGGAAACAAACCATAGGGATCAATATTTGAAGGAAGCACCCTGTTAATTAAAGTATGCCTGTTATTTGTTGGTGGAGAAGGATTTACTGAAATAACATTCGTAGATCCAATCGAATCTACACGACCGATAAAACATTTCCAGTTTAAGAAAGACCCAAATTCGAAATCAATGTTTTCAGGACATTCTGTGATACTATTTGCAGATGAAGGTATATATGGAACCCGGTAGTTTTCAGGAATCGATACAGGATCGTTTGTAAAAGTAATTTCTCCTTTTACATTCATGATACCATTCTTTTGATCTTTAACTATTTTGGCGAACCCATTACTAAATCCATAAAAAATTGTAATATCCAAATGTTTTAAAATTTCTCCCTGAGAATTAATCAATAACCATTTCCTGTTTGCGTAAACAGCTGTAACAGTTTCTTTAAAATCATATACTATTTCATATTGAAGTGGAACAACTTGCTTACCTGATTCATTTATAAATCCCCATTTAGAATCTTTCATTACAGCAACAAGATTATGCGAGAAGTTTCTGGCACCGTCAAACTCAACCGGACAGATAAGCTGCCCGCTTTTATTCACAAAGGAAAATTTACTGTTTCTTAATACCCTGGCATAGCCATTTACATAAGATTCAATCTCATCCCATTTGTTTACAGTTGAATAAGTTTGACCCAGATCTGGTTTGACCTTTGAAGGTAGCTTTGCTGTTTGGGTAAATGATACTTCAGACAGTAATAATAATAAAACAAAAAGTAAATTTTTTCTCATCGTTCATAGTGATATTGGATAAAAATTAGTTCTATTTGTTTTTATGCCTGGATTAAGGGCTATATTGGATTCACTATAAACGGAATAATATTTGTTTTATTATAATAGTTTTAACATTTAATTGATGCCTTATAAATAATTGATTTTTAAATTTTTATATAGTCCTATTTTAATTCCTATTTTAATTACATTTAAACTAAGACCTCAATATTTAAAAATTTGGAAAGGGATATATAAAATAAAATATATAAAGCTGAAAACAAGCTTTACAAAATTGACCTGATTAAATAAGTCGCAGAAAATATTGATTGATATAATACGAAGAAGAAGAATAACAAAAGTGAGATCTAAAGTTGTTTTATTTCATTTATCTGAATTTTTTCTATAAACTCCTGTCCAAGGCTTTTTTGTGAATGTATCTTTTTAACGATTTTCATTCCTTTGATTACTTTACCAAATACAGCGAAACCCTGACCATCTGCACCGGATCCTTTTCCATGATCAAAAAATGTTTGATCTCCGATACAAATGAAAAACTCTGTGCTTGCAGAACTCGTATCCTTCCTAGCCATAGAAATAGCAGCGTCGGTATGTGAAAGACCCGATTGTTTAGTAGATTCATGAATAATACTATTTAAAGCTGAATGACCCATATTATTTTTCTTCCAGATTCCTCCCTGAATGATACCTGTATTAAAATCCGTTGGAAGGTCTTCAGCTTTTAAAACCCTGTAAAATGAACTTCCGGTATATATACCTTCCTTAATATTCAATAAAAATGCGGCAACTGTTTTAGGTGCTTTATCCGGGTAAAGTTCTACTTCAATATCACCCAGGTTCGTAACAATGAGAATGTGTGGATCTTTGAAGCTTTTATGACTACATGAAATTAAAATAGTTGATATAATGATCAGTAAAAACTTGTGCATATTATGAGTATTATCTTTTTAGCAGTTTACCAAAACTCACCCGGGCGAAAAACAAAGTTAATACCGAATAAACCAATGTAATGATCCACAGTATTTTTGATTCGGTATAAACCGGTAAAGTTTTTATCAATGAAACAGAAGCAATAAAAAGATGCGAAAAATTGCCGATTGAAAGTGGTTTACTGTAAATTCCCCCAATGATCGTTGCCCTGGCCATCCAATTCATAAAAGCAAAACCAAGGTATAATGAGCCAATGATCTGTATCAATAAAACTGAAAGAAGGGCATTCCCAGCATTCATATATTTTAATATTTCTATTGGAAAAAAAGTTGCCGCTAACCCAAAAATAGCAAATACAATTGCACTGGAAACCATTAATATTTTTGTACTCATAAAAAATATTTTTAGAACAATAGTAATAATTAAACCCAATCAAAAATTGTTAATAACTTCATACATAACAGCTAATGTTTCATACTAAATAATTACAGGGTAAATCAAACATAGTGATAATTCATTTACACTTCGTTAATTTTTTGCTGAAGGTTTTGATAGGAATGAAATGTACAGAAACGCAATACCAATTAATCCTAACAGATATACAACTGCCAGAGACATGAAAATAATAATGGGATCGGATCTGTATTGTTTCATAAAGGTTTATTTTTTTGATGAAATATTTAGGTATTTCTAGTTAAATGCAATCACATATTTTCAAAAACCGATTGGATCAATGTGATTTTTTTAGTAGGGCCTGGTGTTTCAAAATGGTTTCACATACTTAAACAATTATTATGCTAAATTATCAAAACAAGTAAAAAAATATTTTTTAATTTATATTTCTGTTATTTTACTTAGGATGTTTACGGTCATAAGAATCCTGATCTATTCTGAACATTTTATCAATAAAACTGTTAACCGTTCATAACTTTTATTTTGTCACGAGTAATAAAATGAATACCTTAATCACTCTTCAATTAATTAACATAAAAAAACTGAAAAATGAAATATCTTTTTTCCCTTTCCATTGTATGCTTACTATTATCTTTTGCAACTAGTTCATGTGCACAATCAGATAAATCCAAACGTCCAAGTCCGCCCGCTTCGGTAGTTCAAAAAGTAGGTAATACAACCGTCAGCATTGATTACAGCCAGCCATCAATAAAAGGTAGAACAATTGGAGTAGACATTGAACCAAAAGAAGCCGAAGTATGGCGCACAGGTGCAAATGAGGCAACTATTTTCCAGGTTGATAATGATGTTTTGGTAAATGGAAAAGCATTGCCAAAAGGAAAATATTCTTTATTTACCTTGGTAAATGGAGAGAACTGGACAATTATCTTTAATAAAGAATGGAAACAATGGGGCGCTTTTAAATACGAAGAAGAAAAAGATGCTTTACGTGTAATTGTTAAAGAGATGAAAGCAGAACCATTTGCTGAGAAAATGACATTTACCATTGATGTTGAAGGGAAGGTTTCTTTATTGTGGGGTGAAAAAAGGGTAGATTTTTTTGTTAAATAAAAAAATATCCCTGTTATTAACCGGCGTTTAATTTTAGATTACCTGCAAAAGAGATATGAAAGTTTATTTTATTAGTGGATTAGCTGCAGATAAAAGGGTATTTAATAATCTTATTCTACCAATCGGGTTTGAAGCAATTTATCTCGATTGGATCACACCTTTAAAAAATGAAAGCCTTGAAAGTTATGCGTTAAGGCTGGCAGAAAAAATAGATACCACAGAAGATTTCTCATTAGTTGGGTTATCAATGGGAGGTATGATCGCTACAGAAATATCTAAAAAATATAATCCTGTTACAACGATTTTACTTTCCAGTATACCTTCTCACAAACATTTTCCGGCAAGATTCAGGATCGCCTATTTTCTGAGACTGCATAAATTAACACCAACGTATGTTTTAAAGTCTGCTTCCATAATGAAACGAATCTTTTCTACTGAAGACCCAAAAGATAAACTCATATTAAAACAAGTTATTAAAGACAGTGATAGCAGTTTCATCCGCTGGGCACTTGATGCCATATTGAAATGGAAAAATGAAGATATCCCTGAAAATATTTATCACATTCACGGTACAAACGACCTGGTATTACCGATAAGATATACGAAGCCAACCCATACAATACATAAAGCTGGCCACCTGATGGTCATGAGCAGGGCAAATGAGTTAAATAAAATAATCGGAGAAATACTTTCTACCTCCTAATCCGTCATACTGTTTAATTTGTCTCAAGAAAATAAAGTTTACAAATTAAATGTTATTGAATATCCAGATTACCGTTGATTCTGAATTTTGTATTTTTTTGAACAATTATTTTTGCACCTGTTAAAATAATTTGAGGAACATTTAATATACATTCCCCGTTTAGTTCCGGCTCAATAATGATCTCAGCACCTGCGGGCAGGATTGAAGGAGGTATGATATTATTTTTCCAGTTTGTGGCAACATCCCAATTCCCGTTTCCTGTAAAAGTATACCCGATAGGGCCATTAGATACTATTCTGTACACCGCATTGGAAAATAATGCAACAGCATATAATTCCCCGTCTTCCGTTTCACCAAAATCAGAAATATAAGCTACCGGAAGTGACTGGGTGCTGGTTGTAGCAGTATAAGTTAATGTATCATATTTAACTTTATAAAAAACGGCGGTATAAAAATCCGCTGCCAGGTAATATCCTCTTAAAGCAATATAAGTATTTCCACGGTAGACTGTTCCTCCGGTTACAGCTCCTGAAGGGCTTGGTGTGGCATAAGCATTTACAGGGAAAGTATAATTATTTAAAGGTCCCAAACATCCTACACTATTATTAAAAACAACATTCCCTTCATAACAACGCCATCCATAATTAACGCCAAGGGCTGAATCCGCAGGCCGGTAATTGATTTCTTCCCATGAATCCTGGCCAACATCACCGATCCACATATCATTTGTTGTTCGATCAAAACTCCATCGGAAAGGATTTCTTAAACCGTAAGCAAAAATTTCGTTGCCAAAAGGATTGCTTAATGGAATTGTATAAAATGGGGGAGTGCTGGATATATTAACTGCAAAACGCAATATTTTTCCCAACAATATATTCGGATTCTGTGCATTATTCGGAACATCTCCAGTACCTCCACCATCTCCGGTTGAAAGATATAAATTACCATCAATACCAAAATGAAGTTCTCCGCCATTGTGATTTGTATTGTTAGGATGTGGTATGGTAATCAATGTATCTTTTGATAATGGATCTGCAACATTTGGATCTGCACTTACTGTATATCTTGCCAACTGAAGATCACCATTACTATTGGTGTAATAAACATAAAATAAACCGTTTGATGCGTAATTTGGATGAAAAGCAAGGCTAAGTAAGCCTCTTTCGCCTGATGTAATAATATTCGTAACAGTTAAAAATGTACCTAAAAGGACAAATGCTTTATTGTAAACTAAAATACTTCCTTCTTTCTGTACAATAAATATCCTATTGCTGCCATCGCCTGCATGTACAAGTTGTATGGGTAAATTTAAACCGGTTGTTATAACAGGGCTAAGTGACAAAACAGGTTGTCCCTTGATTTCAACAACAATAAATAAAAGCACAATAAGAATTAGTTGTTTAAAAAAATTTGCTGAACTCACTTTATGATGATTTTATTTGATCGGTTATTATCTTTTACATATCAAATTACAACAAATTAAATGCCATAATATAATAAAGAAATTGAATTAAATGAATCAGTTAATTAAAATATCTGATCATTTTTTACTTAGAGAAAAAAGTGGGTAGTGTTTTTTTAAAAAATTGTAATAAATCATAAATGATCGAAACATTAATACAGCTTAATAAGTGCAGATATAGACTTAATAACTAATTATATTGAGATTTATTACAATCTTAAAAAGGGAAAAGAGGGTTTATTTATTATTTAAAATCTTACAAAGTATTTAATACCATTTATCGTCTGCAATTGTGTTCCGGACTTAACTGCACCTTGAAATTCTTTTCTGTCAGTTGAAGTATAATAAGTAAACATTGCACGATCAATACTTTTTATTTTTCCCCTGATCAATAAATCATCAAAAGAAGCATAATAATGTAAGTTTGTAGAGCCCACAGATTTTAATTTACCTCTTAAAGCTTCATTATCATAAGTACTGTACCAGGTAATTGGAATAGAACCGGCCTGTTTTACTTTTCCACTTAATGCTTCATTTTCCATTAAAGTATAATATAGTATCTTGCTTGAACCAATGGTTTTTACTTTCCCAACGAATGACTCAATATCAAATGATGAATAATAAGTAATCAGTGTTTTACCGATATATTTAACTTTACCTCTGAATGCTTCATTGTCATTGGCAGGATAATATTCAACTCTTCCGGGGTAAGCATCAAGTTTTGACATGCTGGGAATTCTATCAGAATATACTTCATTACCCCATGCAATGATATTCCCATCATTTTTCATTGTTAAGGTTACATTCCCATCCATTAAAATTGAGAACATCTCAAAATTACCATCTTTGTTGATGTCGATCTTTGATATCTTTTGACCGAAAGCGGAAATAAATAATACAGTAACGGTTATTGCTAAAAATATTTTTTTCATACAAATTAAATTTATAATGCTTTATGAATTTGTTTTTTAATGAACTTAGATACCAAAAAGTTAGATAAAATTTTCAGATTCCGGTACAAAATTGAATGTTGAAGTTATGACTAAAAACCGATAAAAGGAAATAAATGCATTTACCTTTTTTTTCATAAAAATCCACAGGCATTTAAGCTATTCGTAATATCTCCGTTTACTGAAAAAAACCCCTTTTAATGCATTCCAAACCTGTATTTCATTCCCTGGCTGGCAAATCATTAAAAACCTGTCAACATTAATACAGCTTGGTACTTAATTCTTACCTTTGCCGCCTAAAATGAATCGCAAAATGAAAGAAGTATATATTATCTCAGCAGTAAGAACACCTATTGGAAGTTTTGGCGGATCACTGAAAGGATTTTCGGCAACACAACTGGGTAGTTTTGCCATTAAAGGAGCCATTGAAAAAGCTGGCGTAAAACCCGAACTGATAAATGATGTGTTGATGGGTTCAGTGATACAGGCAAATCTTGGACAGGCACCGGCAAGACAGGCATCTAAATTTGCCGGTTTACCCAATGAAGTGAATTGTACCACCATCAATAAAGTTTGTGCCAGTGGCATGAAAGCAATCGCACAGGCTGCACAAAGTATCATGCTTGGTGATGCGGATATTGTAGTTGCCGGGGGAATGGAAAGCATGAGCAATGTTCCGTTTTATGCTGACAGTGTTCGCTGGGGAAACAAATATGGTAACACACAATTGATAGACGGGCTGGCAAAAGACGGGCTTACCGATGTTTACGATGGCAAAGCGATGGGCAATGCAGCAGAACTTTGTGCAAGCACTTGCGGCATAAGCAGGGAAGAACAGGATGCATTTGCCATTGAAAGCTACAAACGCAGCCAGGCTGCAACGAATGATGGAAAATTTACAAATGAGATCGTTCCGGTTTCCATTCCTCAACGTAGCGGCGACCCGGTTATTTTTGCAAAAGATGAAGAACCATTCAATGTAAAATTTGATAAGATCGCTTCTTTGAAAGGTGCTTTTCAAAAAGACGGAACGGTTACTGCCGCCAACGCATCAACGATGAATGACGGTGCTGCAGCATTGGTATTGATGAGTAAAGAAAAAGCAACTGAGCTTGGTTTAAAACCTATTGCAAAAATAGTTTCTTATGCTGATGCTGAACAGGCTCCCGAATGGTTTACCACCACACCTTCTTTAGCTGTTCCAAAAGCTGTAGCAAAAGCAGGATTAAAAATGGAAGACATTTCTTACTGGGAATTAAATGAAGCTTTTTCCGTAGTAGGAATTGAGAACAGCAAACGGATGAAACTCGATCCTGCAAAAGTGAATGTGAATGGGGGAGCGGTTTCTATTGGCCATCCATTGGGCTGCAGTGGCGCAAGAATTATTGTTACATTGATCAACGTTCTTAAACAAAACAATGCAAAGTATGGTGCTGCAGGGATCTGCAATGGAGGAGGCGGGGCAAGTGCGATGGTGATTGAAAATATTTGAGAACTGATGCTGGATACTAGATACTGGATGCTGGATGCTGGATGCTGGATGTAAGAAACTAGGTTTGTAGAATCATTGATCATAAAATATTAAAAAAAATGCCGGATAACTTTTTATCCGGCATTTTTGTATTGTTATACAAACAATACAAAATATACAATTTATTAAACAGCTACGATCCAGTATCTAGTATCCAGTATATAGTTTCTAGTATCTAGTTTCCCTCCATTATTTCGAACTCAGATCTGCTCTTAGAAAAAGAAGTTCTGACCAAACATTATCTACATAATTCCTAAATTCTTCATCTACTTCATTAAAGGAGTCAACACCAAATATTTCTTCGTATCGATCTTTAAATGGCTTACGGAATCCGATTTCCCTTTCCTTTAAACCTTGTTTATACCTTGTAACAACAGCATATTGCCCGGGTCCGGAAGAACTGGACTGGTATACTGCCATTGATTGACCACCAGCTTCCCAAACTTTCTTAAACTTGGTAAGAGTGGCTTTTAATCTTTCGTTCCAGCCAACCTTTGGATAGTAATGGGTAATATTGATCTTATCAGCATAATCAGAAATCTGCACCGTACTAAGGTCTTCCTGGAAAACAGAATAAGAGGAGGAATTTCTGTCTGTCAGGTAAATTGCAACAGCTTTATTCCAATCATTGTTGTGTTCTGCACCAAGATTACCTCTGGTATCAATGGCTTCCCAACTGGCAGGTCCTTCAGTAATGTGATAACCACCTGCATCAGGCCCTGATTGTATTTCAAATACCCGCCACTTCCAATCACCGGTATGATATTTCTGGGCATGGGCTGCAAGGGCTTTTTCAAATTCAAGCACTTTGTCAACCTTTGCAAAAACCCGGTTAGCGTTAACAACATTTTTTTTCTGGCTGAATGCCAAACAAGGGATCAGCATGAAAATAAGAAACAACTTTTTCATAATAAATAATTTAATGAATGAATGCCTTACGGCAAAGGGGTTAAAAAAATGGCTAGAAGGGAGTTTATAAAGAGGATTGGACGAGATTGAAAATTACAACTTTTATTTAATTAAGCAAAAGTCAAATTTGAGAAGGTTTTGCTGGATACTAGATAATAGATGCTGGATACTAGATACTGGATTTATACTTTTATTGTATTTTAAAATTTCTAAAATAAAAATGCCGGATAGTTATAGTATCCGGCATTGTATTATCCTTCAAATGAACAAAACAAAATATTCTAACAATTAAAAAGCCAGCATCCAGCATCCAGAATCCTTTATCTGCCTTTATTTCACTCCCAACTGTAGAAGAAATTTTTCTGAATTTGCTTTTGTACCGGCAGGAGGATCTAAACTCAAAGATTTTTTAAAACTGGTTATTGCATTCTTTTTATCACCCTTGGTAAAATAGGCTTCTCCCTGGCTATCCCACGCATTGGCACTTTTAGGGAAACGGGTGGTATTTATTAAAAAAACATCAATGGCTTTGTCAACACTACCGGCTCCCAGTAACAGGTAACCATATGCATTTATCTCTGCTTCGGTTGCACCCGGAAGTGCTTCTTTCATGATCTTTTCAGCTTCAGCAGTTTTCCCCATTGCAATAAGAATATTTGATTTAGTACTAAGTGTGGTAAAACTGTTATTCTGTGCAATCGCCAGGTCGATCCAACTCATTCCCTGTTCAAGATTTACCTTGTTTTGCAAACTATAAGTAGCTGCGGATGAAAATCCCTGCCAGTTAAAACCTATCGGGCCTTTCAATTCTTCAACAGCATTTGCCATAACGATATCATCCACTGCATATTCGATCTTAACGGGAAATTGCTTTTTCTCCCAGTTCAATACCAGCTCGGCACTGTTTTTTGTTAGATTAATAAAATCATAGGTTAGTAAATCTGTTTGTTGAATACCACGTAACTGTATATTTGATCTTAGCTGATCATTTTTTTGATCATAAAAAAAACTCCCCCAGGATCTGTGGTCTTTTGAAAGGATCACTTCACCTGAATTATCCTTATTAATGATAAAAAACAGTCCGTATGCACCTGCAGGAACTGATTTACCTTCTACCTTAACATCATGTGAAAACCTGATCACGGTGTTTTCGTTGGCACCGGCTCGCCATGGAGCTGAATTCCCTGTACCAAAAGCCTGCACATTCCAGCCGTATGGGACCAGTTTTCCCCATATTTCTCTATTTTTTACTGAAGGCCTCGAATAATTTACATCAACAGTAGAGATACCGATCGTTTGAGAAATAGCCGCAGCCGGACTGGGTGTACGCGGTGTTGTAATACCCTGTGATCTTACAGTTAACATTGATGAAAATAAAAATAGAAATGACAATAATTTAAAAGATTTTAATCTGGTCATGATGAATATTTTTAAATATTAAGCGTTGGTTTTGACTTCATAAATTACAATACAATCATCATCAGTTGAATTATTTATATTCCTACGGTAATTAAGAATGATAAGAGGCGTTCTAAAAAAATACGACACAGTTTAGAAATGAGGCCAATACTTAAATGGAAAACAAATTTTAAATAATTGCAGTATCTTCCCTATATGATAAAAAAATATTTTATCCTATTAATCCTTGTAGTTCTGATTGCCGGTTTTTCATTTAAAACAGGTCACTCATCTGATTCAACAGAAGCATCTGAAGTAAAAAAATTATACAAAAAAAATATAGCACTTTTCAGGAATGAAGCTGCAGCTTTATTTGAATTGATCAAAAAAGGAGATGAGAAAAAGATCCAGCAACAATTCCTGAAAACACGAAAGGCGTATAAACAAATAGAACTTTACACAGAATATTGGTTTGGATTTTACGCTGTTAAATTAAACGGCCCGCCGATACCGTTCTATGAAGAAGCCGAAGCAGATGTTCCCATACAACAACCAACAGGCCTTCAACTGATCGAATCCTGGATCTTTCCCCATATCAATAAAGCAGTAAAAGATCAACTGGAAGTGCAGGCCTCTGAAGTGCTGCGTTATTCAATAGAATTGCCCCAGGTGAATGAAAGTTTTGATTTTGACGACAACAATATTTTTGATGCAGTCATGGAACAACTTTACCGCATAACTACTTTGGGCATCAGTGGTTTTGATTCCCAGGCTGCTTTCAATAGTTTACCCGAATGCAGTTCATCTTTACAGGGGCTTCAGCAGTTATTGAATATTTACAAAAAAAGAATGAATGCTTTTTCTCATTCATCGTTCACATCAATATATTCCAGGTTAACAGAAGCACAGATATACATTAATCAACACAATAATTTCAATTCCTTTAACCGTATGGAATTCATTCAACGGTTCCTTGACCCGCTGACAATTGAAATTGGCCGTTATAAATCAGCCATGAACTATCAGGACAATCCATCCGGCGAGTTTTACTGTGCCATCAAAAAAAACAATTCTATGTTCAGGCCAGGAGCCTTTAATCCTTATCGCTTCCTGGATGACTATACTTCCTCTCCTTATAAGATTGAACTGGGAAGGAAATTATTTTTTGAAACACAACTATCGTCTAATAATAAACGCAGTTGTGCCACCTGTCATATTCCGGGAAAAGCTTTTACCGATGGATTAAAAACCAGTTTAGCACTGGACGGACATTCTCCTTTGCCCCGAAATGCTCCAACGATCTGGAATGCCAGCCTGCAGAGATCCCTGTTTGTCGACAGCCGAAGCCGTAACCTGGAGGACCAGGTGATGCAGGTGTTGAATAATGACAGGGAAATGCATGGTTCAGCAACGAAAACTGCTGATAATATCCTGCAACAAAAGGAGTATATTGAATTATATAAAAAAGCATATCCTGAACAATCAATTGAAAAAGCCGCAGTGAATATTTGTAATGCCATTGCTTCTTATGAACGAACACTCATAGCACTCAATGCACGTTTTGATAAACACATGAATGGAAAAAGAAACCTTTCCAACAATGAAATAAATGGTTTCAATGTATTTATGGGGAAAGCAAAATGCGGTACCTGCCATTTCATGCCATTATTCAGCGGGGCAAAACCACCCAGGTTTTATTATATCGAAAGTGAAGTATTGGGAATCCCGGAAGATCCAAAAGCTACACCTGTGATACTTGATAAAGATTCGGGCAGGTATTTTGTTACGCGTTCTGAAGTACATTTATTTTCATTCAAAACACCAACGCTTCGGAATGTTGCTCTTACGGCACCTTTTATGCATAACGGCGCATTCAATACTTTAGAAGAAGTTATTGAATTTTACAATAATGGAGGTGGTAAAGGTCTTCACATCGCACCTCCCAATCAATCCCTCTCTTTCGATAGTTTGAATCTGAGTAAAAAAGAAAAAAGAGATCTTGTATTATTCATGAAAACGCTTACAGATACATCTACCAAATATTAATCCGTCAATGCGAGGAACGAAGCAATCTAAATTACTTATTGTTTAATAAATAAGATTGCTTCATTCCTCTTAATGACGATATAAACCCCAATTTGTTCATCTGCCCCTTAAAGAATAAATTTGCCGACGAATAAACCAATAAACAAATAAACAATCCATGCGACAAATTGCCTTTAGAGAAGCCCTTAGAGAAGCCATGCAGGAAGAAATGAGACGTGATGAACGTGTATTTTTAATGGGAGAGGAAGTAGCCGAATATAATGGTGCTTATAAAGTTAGCCAGGGTATGCTGGATGAATTCGGAGAAAAAAGAGTGATCGATACACCCATTGCTGAGTTGGGTTTTACGGCAATTGCTGTAGGTGCTGCTCAAAATGGGTTGAGGCCAATTGTAGAATTCATGACCTGGAACTTTGCTGTGCTTGCCTTAGATCAAATATTAAACACCGCTTCTAAAATGCTGGCAATGAGTGGAGGACAAGTTGGTTGCCCGATCGTTTTCAGAGGGGCAACGGGTAGTGCAGGTCAATTAGGAGCCCAGCATTCTACTTCTTTTGAAAGTATGTATGCAAATATCCCTGGTATTAAAGTGATATCTGTAAGTAACCCTTATGATGCCAAAGGCCTGTTAAAATCTGCTATCCGCGATGATGATCCTGTTGTGTTCATGGAAAGTGAAGTGATGTATGGCGATAAAGGAGAGGTACCCGAAGAAGAATACCTGATACCAATAGGTAAAGCAAATATTGTACGAGAAGGAACAGACGTTACCATAGTTTCATTTAATAAGATGATGAAAGTTGCTTTAGGAGCAGCAGAAGAACTTGCCAAAGAAAATATCAGTGCAGAAGTTATTGACCTGAGAACAATTCGGCCACTTGATTGGTTTACAATACTTGAAAGCGTTAAAAAGACAAACCGCCTGGTGATCGTTGAGGAACAATGGCCATTTGCTTCTGTATCTTCAGAGATATCTTACCGGATACAAAAAGAAGGTTTCGATTACCTGGATGCTCCGATCAGGCGTATCACATCAGCAGATGCCCCCATGCATTATGCACCCAATTTAGTAGCCGCTTATTTACCCGATATACCGCGTACAGTAAAACTTGTAAAAGAAGTGATGTACTTAAAGAAATGATATTTTGAGTATTCTGAAAATATACAAAAAGAAATATTTTTTTTTCTTACTCTTATTGTTTTGTGGAATCAATGGTTTTTCACAAAAGTTATTTACCAGCATCTTTGCAGGTGCAAGCAATTATTCGGGTGACCTGCAGGAAAATTTTTTTACATTAAACCAGTCCCGACCTGCCATTGGCGTTGGCCTTTTGTATGAGATCAATGATAAAATGCTCATCCGCGGAGACTTTACTTATGGCAATTTAAGCGCACATGATAAATATGGTTCCAAAAACAAAGCAAGGAACCTTAGTTTTTTTTCAAATATTACAGAATACTCACTGGGTTTTGAATATACACTATTGAACCTTTACCAGTATAAAGCATCTCCCTATCTTTTTACCGGAATTGCCCTGTTCGATTTTAATCCATATACGAAGACAGATAAAGGCAATATCGTTTTTCTGGCTGAACTCAATACCGAAGGGCAGGGGTTTTTCAATGGCAGAAAAATTTATAAGTTAAAACAATATTCAATTCCCATTGGTGGAGGTTTTCAATGGGCCATTAATGACAATAAAAGGCTGGGGATTGTATTTGGATTCAGGAAAACTTTTACGGACTATATTGATGATGTAAGTACTACTTATGTTGATGAAGCAATCCTGGCCTTGAACCGTGGACAGAAAGCTGCTGATATCGCCTATCGGGGTGATGAACTCCCCAATGGGGCACCATATCCATCCGGCGGATCATTGAGAGGCAGCGCTAAAAGCAAGGATTGGTATTATTTCACCGGTTTAACTTTCAGGATCAGGATAGCTCCGGGAAAAAGGGTTAGAGAATTCAGAAATGATAGAAAAAAATCAAAGAAATCAAGCCTGGAATGCCCAAGTGCTTTTTAATAGTTGATGAAGAAAATGTCTATAAACGTGCAAAACTTTCTTTTGTTTAAGCCTATTTGTATTAATATCCTGCTTATAGGATTAGATTTTTAAAAGTAATTTGCCTTTCATAAAAAATCTTTTCAACTTTCTACAATCAAATCTGTTTTACATTTACACGTAAAATTTTTTAATGGCCTATCACTCATTGGAAGAATGTCTGCTCGATCTTGAAAAGAGCGGACAACTTGTAAGAATAAAAGAAGAAGTAGATCCTTACCTTCAAATGGCTGCTATTCATTTACGTGTTTATGAAGCGGGAGGGCCTGCCTTGTTATTTGAAAATGTTAAGGGATCTACCTTTCGTGCTGTTTCAAATATATATGGTACACTGGAACGCAGTAAATTTATTTTCCGTCATTCTCTTGAAACTGTTGAACAGTTAATAGAAATGAAAAGTGATCCCCTTCAGGCTTTGAAACATCCGATTAAGAATTTCAATATTGGTTTAGCTGCCTTGAAAGCAATTCCTTTAAAAAATCCTTTCTCAAAACCGGTATTAGCAAATCAGATAAATGTTTCAGATCTCCCGCTGATTCATCATTGGCCAATGGATGGTGGAGCATTTGTTACTTTGCCGCAGGTATATACCGAAGATCCAGAGAACCCGGGCATCATGCATGCAAACCTGGGCATGTACCGGATACAACTTTCCGGAAACGATTATGAATTGAACAAAGAGGCAGGTCTTCATTACCAGCTTCACCGGGGCATTGGTGTTCATCAGTCAAAAGCAAATAAAAAAGGATTACCCCTTAAAGTGAGTGTATTTGTTGGTGGGCCTCCTTCGCATGCTGTGGCAGCAGTAATGCCGTTACCGGAAGGCATAAGCGAAATGACCTTTGCCGGCGTTTTGGGTGGCAGAAGGTTCAGATATGTTTATGAAGATGGATATTGTATCAGTACAGATGCAGACTTTGTTATTACCGGCGAAGTTTTTCCTGGCGAGAACAAATCTGAAGGACCGTTTGGTGACCACCTGGGATATTACAGCCTGAAACATTTATTTCCGGTAATGAAGATCCATAAGGTCTATGCAAGAAAAAATGCCATCTGGCCTTTTACAGTTGTCGGTCGCCCGCCACAGGAAGATACCAGTTTCGGTCAATTGATCCATGCAATTACCGGCAATGCGGTCCAGGAAGAAATACCCGGTCTGAAAGAAGTACATGCAGTGGATGCAGCAGGCGTTCATCCTTTATTACTGGCTGTTGGCAGTGAACGCTATACTCCTTATGCGCCTGCAAAACAACCGGCAGAATTACTTACTATTGCCAATCATATTTTAGGAACAGGACAATTAAGCCTGGCTAAATTTTTATTCATTACAGCAGAAGAACAGCCTGGCTCAGCAAACGAACATAAATTAAACACACAGGAAATTGAACCATTCTTTCAATTTATATTAAAGAGAATTAACCTGCAGCGGGATATTCATTTTTACACCAATACAACGATCGATACACTTGATTATTCCGGCAATGGATTAAACAGCGGGAGCAAGGTAGTTTTTGCGGCATACGGAGCAATCATCCGTGAACTGGTTACAACAATACCCGAGGTTTTAAAAACACTATCAGGTTTTATAGAACCCTGTTTGGCAATGCCGGGAGTAATAGTAATGCAATGCAAATCTTTTACAAATTATGATGCCGCACATATTGAAATGAATTCGATCAATGAACAACTTGTTCAATATGTTGATCAACTAAAAAATATTCCGTTGATAGTTATTGCAGATGATGCAGAGTTCACCGGTGCTACCTTGCGAAATTTTTTATGGGTTACATTCACCAGGTGTAACCCATCGCATGATATATACGGTATTGATCATTTTGTAATAAACAAACACTGGGGTTGCAATGGGCCTTTGGTAATAGATGCCAGGAAAAAGCCGCATCATGCACCCGCTGTTGAAAAGGATGAAGCAACAGAAAAATCTATCGAACATATTTTTAATAAAGGCGGAAGTTTATTTAATGTTTTAAATAAATAAGTTCGGGCTTACTTCTGCAATTATTTTTATTTTTTAATAACAAGAATAATGAAATTAATCTACCTGGTTTTGCCATTATTTCTGATCCAATCCTGCATTGGCCAGCCTGTTGAACAGATACCAACCAACAATGATGATAATACATTGCTGTGGGAAATAAGCGGCAATCATTTATCAAAACCCAGTTATCTTTTTGGAACTTTTCATTTAATGTGTAAGGAAGATATTCATTTCAGCAAATGGCTTAAAAATGCTATCAGCAATGCACAAGAAGTATTTTTTGAAATGGATCTGGATGATCCTGCAAATACACTGGGTGCGATATTCGTTATGAATATGAAAGATGGAAAAACGTTGAAAGACCTGTATACTGAAGTTGAATATGTACGACTTAAAACTTATTTTAACGACAGTCTTGATATGCCACTGACCATGCTGCAGCGAATGAAACCAAATTTTCTGGAAGCGTTGCTATACCCAAAAATGATGCCTTGCAAAACGATGAGCGGGGTAGAAGAGGAACTGATGAAAATTGTTAAAGAACAAAAAAAAGAGATCAAGGGTTTTGAAACCATTGCATTTCAGGCGTCAGTTTTTGATAGCATTCCATATGAAAAACAGGGGAAAGACTTGTTAAAAGCAATTGACAGTATGACTACATACAAAATTGAATTTGACAGTATGCTCATTGTTTACAAAAAACAACAATTGTCTGAAATTGAGAAAATGTTTACAAAAACTGAATTTGGTATCGAAGACAATCGTGACATTCTACTTGATAACAGAAATAAAAATTGGGTAGCTCAACTGAATAAGATACTGCTTGAAAAAAATATATTCATGGCTGTTGGAGCAGGCCACCTGGTTGGAGAAAAAGGGTTGATCAGTTTGTTGAGAAAAGCGGGTTATACTTTGAGGCCGTTGCTGAATAAAGAATAAGACTTCATTGCGTCAACGTCATTGCGAGGAACGAAGCAATCTTTGTATTTGACTAGGTAGATTGCTTCGTTCCTCGCAATGACGGATCATTTGATCACCACATCTTTAATGATCTTTTCGCCAAAAGCTTCATTTACCCTTTCAATAATTATATCTTTCTGGTAAAGCAATTCATTTTTTAATGGTGCAACTGTTGAAGTAATAAAGAGTGTTGTACCTATTATCTGTATCTTGTCGGTATACTTCGCAATGGTCTTACCCATGATCTCTTCCCATAATGCTTCTATCCTTACAGCCTGTATTCCGCTTTTAAGCCGGCTGTGTTTCAAAAACTGGTTCATTGCATCCTGTAAGGAAAGTTCTGCCATACAACGAAGATAATAATAATGAACAAGGAACAAGGAATTTCGAATGTAGAAGTGAGTTACTCCGATCATTATTCGAAATTCCTTGTTCCTTGTTCGATATTCAATTAACTGTCATAATTCAATTATCTGGAACTCCACATCCAAAGAATCAAAAGCTTCTTCCAGTCTTCCTTTATGTGTATCAGTAATAAATACCTGTCCATTATTTTCTTTGCAAACCCATTGTAATAATTGCTGCATGCGCCTGTTGTCTAATTTTTCAAATACATCATCCAGGAGCAGGAGAGGAGCAAAGCCCTTGTTTTGTTTCAACATTTCAAATTCGGCCAGTTTTAATGCAAACAATAAACTTTTCCGTTGGCCCTGTGATGCGATGTTCTTGAAAACCTGGCCATTCAATTCAAAAACAATATCATCTTTATGTACACCTGCATTGCTTCTTTGTAATAAAAGATCTTTTTGATAAAACTGTTTCAATAATCCGACAAATGCACATTCATTCAACTGGCTGCTGTATTGCAAAGAAATAGTCTCTGTATCTTCTGCGATCCGATGATAGAATTTCTGAACAAGTGGTATCAATTGTTTTAAAAACTGAGTTCTTTTTTTATGAATGAATTCTCCCGGAGGTATTAACTGTTCATCCAGTATCTCCAGAACAGCCTTTGAAGCATTTGCATCTTCTTCCATTTTTTTTAACTGGCTGTTGCGTTGTTGCAATACTTTATTATAAAAAATCAGTTGTTGCAGGTAACCGGCATCTAACTGGCTTAAAACGGTATCAATAAAACGTCTGCGGTTTTCGCTTTTACCTGTGATCAGTTCAATATCATCTGGGGCAATCATAACGGCAGGCAATAGACCTATATGTTTCGAAAATTTTTCATACGGCACATCATTCAAAGAAATTTCTTTTTTATTACTGCCACGGTTAATACATATTACATTTTGTTCCTTCCCTGCTTTGGCAAATAAAGCTTCCAGCCGAAAGCCATCTTTATCAAAGTTTACGATAAGTGCATCTGTGTTTGAAAAATAACTTTTAGTAAAACAGCAATAATAAATGGCATCCAGCAGGTTTGTCTTTCCCTTTCCATTGAGGCCACAGATACCCACCACGTTCTGATCGAATTCAAATGAATTAAGATCGTAATTCTTGAAATGGGTGATGATTATTTTATTGAGGGTGAGCATAAAGATGCAAGATACAAATATAACTACCGCTAAGACGCTAAGAAGCCAGGCTGCTATAATCCTTAGCGCCTTTGCGCCTTCGCGGTAAAAAAGTTCAAAATATTATGCGTTACAAGAGTGCTCCGATTGGATGCTCAGCATTGCTCTATTTCCCACAAAACCAACTGCTTTTCCCCATTTAAACCACTATGAAACATTTTACATTTTCTCCCTTATCTTTGCCGACTAAAATTTAGAACCATTGGCTACAAAGTTTTCTAAAGAAACTTATCTGTATTGGTACGAACTGATGCTCCTTTTACGCCGTTTTGAAGAAAAAACCGGCCAGTTATACGGCATGCAGAAGATCAGGGGGTTTTGTCATTTGTATATTGGCCAGGAAGCGGTTGCGGCCGGTTGTATGACATCAACCAACCCGGATGATAAATTCATTACTGCCTACCGCGATCATGCACTTGCCATTGCTAAAGGCGTATCTGCAAAAAGTTGTATGGCTGAATTGTACGGTAAAGCTACCGGTTGTAGTAAGGGAAAGGGTGGAAGTATGCACTTTTTTGGTTTAAAAGAAAATTTCTTTGGCGGACACGGGATTGTTGGTGCACAGATCGGCACAGGTGCCGGACTTGCATTTGCAGAAAGGTACCGTGATACAAAAAATGTTGTATTGTGCTTTTTTGGAGATGGTGCAGCCAGGCAGGGAATGTTGCATGAGACATTTAATATGGCTATGTTATGGGATCTTCCAATAGTGTTTATTTGTGAAAATAATCAATACGCCATGGGGACTTCTGTTGCTAGAACAAGCAAAACCCTTGATATATATAAAATGGCTGATGCATATGAAATGCCGGCTGATAGTGTTGACGGCATGAGCCCGGAAGATGTTCACAATGCCGTATTGAGAGCTGTGAACAGAGCAAGGGAGAAAAGCGGGCC
>JANMMS010000092.1:0-75979 GCA_031373525.1 Ferruginibacter sp. | reverse complement strand
TTCGTGAGATTCTGTGTTAAGAACCAAATACTTTTTTATAATTTTATCCTTTAGGCGGCTTATGCCAGCCTGTTTAGAGTAGCGGCCTATCCTGGCCGCTCTCTAATTTTTAAGCTGCTTCTATTATTTGTATTTCTTCATTGTTTTTAAAATAATTTTTTTCATAAGGCTTATTAGTTTTATAAAGGGTGTACATCATTTCTAACAGTTTTCTTTGCACGGCTACGGCAGCTTTCATTTTTATTCCATGTTTGGATACTAATCTTACAAATATTGCTTTAAACCGTTCGTCAATGCGTATGGCTGTTAATGCCGGCAGATGCAAAGCTTTTCTTAAATATCTATTTCCTTTTTTAGATATTTTTGGTTTCCCTTTTACTGAAGTTCCTGACTGCTTTTCTTTTACATCTAATCCTGCATAACTGGTAAGCTGTTTTTTATTGCGTATCAGATCAAAGCCATTGGTTTCGGATAAAACAATGGCCGCAGTTAATAAACCAACGCCAGGCAATGTACAAAGCAGTATTATGGTAAGTCGCACCTCTTCATCTTCTTTTATTATTTCAGTTATCTCAGCTATTATTTCTTTTTCCTGTTTATTGAGCAGTTCTATTCTTTTTTTTATTCTGGCTATGCTTTTTTTATAAGGTTTTGCTTCCGACTGTTCTGCATGAAGTTGATTCTTCACCATAGTTCGCTCCTGCACAAGCTGGTCACGCTCACGGGAAAGCTGTTTTACTTTTTTGAATACATCTTTCGGAGGGTACCATTGGTCTAATTTTCTTTCTAATCCAAATTGTGCAATGGCTTCCGATGCGGTCTTGTCTGTAATCGTTTTTAGTTCAAGTGTACGGATATAATTACTGATCTTGTTAGGCAATACAATGCTTACATTCAAACCGGAATTATTTAAAAAATAGGCAAATGATTCATGATAAACTCCGGTCGCTTCCATTACATACATAACTGAAACTGTACAATCAACTAGTTTTCTAACCCAAGCTACTAATGCAATGAACCCTTTTTCATTATTGGGAAAGCATTTATTAGCATATAATTCCGGTGTCCAATCATCATACATCCTACCAAGGGTAACCACTAATTCTTTTTGAGCCACGTCTATGGCTGAGACTTGCTTTACAATCTTTTTCATAATTTTTAAATTGATGAAGTGAAAAATTATAAAAGTGAAAATCTCTCTTCGTTTTGTCTCCTGGTTGGATATTCTGAATATACAGACATGCTGTATTTCTTACATTCTGTTCAAACTCTAAGAGATAAAAAAAGATGAGGCAATATCTCACGAACAACATGCTAAAAAAGCTGTTTAGACACGAATGTGCTCTCATCTCTTTTCACTTCTAATAAACAAATCTACAAGCAACCTGGTGTTTAAGAATTATAAAACAAAGTCATAATTTTTCCTATTTTGCAAACATAGGAGACACGAACCGAGGCATTGAGAATTTCGGTAGGACACGAACCGAGGCATTGGTTTGCAAAAATTGAAATTGGTCAATTTAATAGATGACGACCTGCCTGGATATTCCAGATCCAATGGCGTCTTGTATGTTCAATTTATACAGCCCTGCAATAAAAGAACTAACATTAACCTGTATTTTAAAAAACCCACCGGTTACGTTTACATCCTGTTGCAATACAACCACTCCGGCCTGGTTTACAAATTGCAAATGATATTTGCCTGCATGCTGGTTATTAAATGACAGATTGATCATTTTTTCCGTTACAGGATTTGGATATACTGCAATATTTTCCTCCGGTTTTACAGCACCTGCTTTTTTATTACTGTACATGAAGGGCAAACGTTTTTGTCTGAATACCAGCCTGAACCTGTTGGAAGCATATGAGGCAGGATCATTCAGCACATTAAAACTTATCATGCTTGTTCCTGTTAAACTAACAGGATATGATGTACGCAGGTAACTGTCTTCTAAAAATGCCTGCAGCCCCGGCCTTGAAATATTCAATGGCCTGAATTCAAATTCATATTGCTGCAATTTCAACCTGTCGAGTTTATAAGAAATGGTATCCAAGGAACGGATATTCGCTTTTCGTTCCACAGAAAGAATCTCGCTTCGATTTATGATACCAATACTTTCTCCGGTATTCACCAGTTTAAGCGCATCCATCACATCAACACTATTTGAATAATTCACATCAAATTCTGTTACAACTCCATCTAGCAGGGTTGAATGATCTCTTGAGACCAAATAAAGATTAGTCCTCATTTCTTTATTTCTACTACCGGGATCAATACCCTGCCTAGTGACCAGGCTGCTACCGGTTATCTTAGCGTTCTCCGTAAACGTTATGGTTCCTGTTCCTCCAACGGAACGGACAAAAAACGCCTGTCCGTTTTGAATCGTATTATTTACTGATCCGCCAATTCCATAACTGCCACCACCCGGTGAAATCGTATAATCTATACCCGAGCCTTTTGTACATGTCTGGTAAGCACCATAGCCACCTCCCAGTTTTGGGTCCCATACATAAAATATTTTCTGAACGTTGGCTGATTTTACAACCGCCAGGTCATTTGAAAAATCGATGGCAGAAGCATATGGATTGCCAATAGATTCAAATTTACCGGCCCCGATAGAAGTAACAGGTGGTACATTGGAAACAGGATCGAATATTTTTCCGGTTGTACGTAATGTAGTGGCAGTAGCAGGTGCAGCAATTGTATTAACTGTCCGGTCGCCGCGAACAAATATCATGTACCCCTTCTTGTTGTATATAGCTGTATCCGTGCGGCTGACACCTTTCCAGGATCCTGCACTTGTAGTGTCGTATGTTTTCATTGAAGGCCCGCTGCCTCCAATGATATCGAAACCTGCTCCAGCAATATTACTGTTAATGATCGTTCCAAGTCCGGCTGTACCAACTGCTAATGGCGCATTTCCTTCCTGCCAGGCTGCATTTACTGTTTGCCCGAATGTTGGCACCGCCATGAATTGCCATGCCTTATTGTGATTCGGGATAAATCGTTCCACTACAAATCTTCCTGCTCCATAACTTACTCCACCGGTTATTGGAGCAATTGAGGCCGTACTAACTCCATCGGATAACAGGTGAATATTACCCGTTAACCTTAAGGTTCCCTGAACAATATCCAATACCCCTCCTATTTTTATATCAGTTTCAACTGTAAGTTGTGGTGATGTTATATAACTACTATTAAGCCTTAACGTTAATTGCTTTCCTAAAGTAATTATTCCGGCACTGTTTATTTTTTGCGCTACTGCAGTACCATTGAATGTAAATACACTTGCTGTAACAGGATCGTAATTAAATGTCGTTCCGGGAGACATTACCAGGTCTCCTTTGATATTTGTATGTATCGGAAGACTGTTGGAAGTACCGGAGAACTGGATTGTTCCTGTTACTATTTTTAAATTATTTACATTGAATGCTGCAGATCCACCCGAAGTAACATTCATATTTGTATAACACTCAAAATCTGCATAGGTACGACCAAGTAAAGAAGGTAAACTGGCTGAATAGTGACGGTATGTACTACCGGTATTAAATACCACTTTTGAATCAGGCTGCGACAAACCAAAAGGATTAGCTCCGCTATAAGATTCATAAACAGCCCCCGAATTAAAGACTACCGTATTTTGTGGCAAGGTAGTTCCGAAAGGATTACCTGAGAGATTGACTGCTTTGATCAGTCCTCCGCTGTTGACTGTAATTGCCAGGGCATCTGCTGCCAGTAGACGATGAGGTTTGGTTCCCCCGGGAGTTGAATTAAAAGATAGAGTGCCTGATATACTGCCGGTTGCACCAGAACCCAGGTTAATAACCAAGGCATCTCCTGCTGCTGCTGTGTTCACATCAAAATTCAGGAAAGAACCAGCATCTACCAGCAGATCTGTTCCGGTTGCTCCTGCAATGGTAAGTGTGCTTACTACTCCATCAGCATCTGTATCTTTTATTGTTAAGCTACGGTTATTGGTTACTGTTAACTGCCCGATCGTCTGGCCGGGAACATTCGTTAATACCGAAGAAACAGGTGAAGTGCTGTTAAAAACAAGTTTATCGGAAGCATTGACACATTGCCGCTTGGGTGTCCAGTTATTGGCTAACTGAAAGTCAGTGTTCACGTTGCCATTCCATGTATAGGTACCGGTATTGGTTCCCGTTTTTGGAATATATACATTATCAAATTTTGCCAGCGAACAGGTATTGCCGTGGTTCCATACCTGTCCGAGCCAGAGCAAGTCTGTTGAAGTAAAAGTGGTATTGACTGCAGTAGCACCTAAACCTGAAACGGTCGAAGGGTCAGCAAATGCAGCTCCATCATCCCTGGCCGTTAGTGTCCATTCATTGTTGCAGGGGTTATAGGTAACCTTAATGCTCATGTGGTTTGTTTTGACAGCAGGCGAAGGAACAGACAGGATGTTTGTAAAGGTTGTACTGTTGAAAGCATTACCATTGAAAGAGACCAGCCTTAACGGATCCGTAGCTCCTGCTTCACCAAATACAACAGCATAACCCGTTTTAATTGCAGCAAGCGGATTATTGGTATTGGAACCGATAACAAAAGCAGCGCCATATTCTCCGGTGGCAAAACCATTGGGATCGGCCCTTGTTTGCTGCATATTAAAATACCATTCCATGGTACTGGCTGCAGTAGAAAAGATCGTTGGATATTTCCCGGTCATATTCATACCAGTTGCTTCGGTTGGACTGCTAAAACAGGTACTATTGCTATAAGTACAACTGGATAATTCGAGCTGATTGTTTTTTATTCTTATCTTTTCAAGTAAACTGCCACTGGAACAGAATAAGCCCGGTTCCTGTTCTACCCACCAGGCACTTCCACCACTGGAAGGTATAGCCGGACGGATAGAATCATTCCTGTTGAAATGATCCAGCAAAATATATTCATTGGGAACTACCGTTCCATTCAGCGTAAAATCATCTACCCGGAATGTGCCTGTTGCTGAGGCCCCTGATAATGAAATAATAACGGTAATGGTTCCACTAAGATTATTAACAGGATTTGCCACATTGGTTGTTCCGATAGCTGCTCCTGTAGTTGGAATGGTTCCAGATCCGGTCGCAATCCCATTGATGGTCATCGACCAGTTTTGTGCACCGGTTGAACTTCGCTGGCACCAGAAATTAAAACTGGCAATATTTAAATTATACCCTGCAGCAACATTGAATGTTAGTGTAATTGTTGGAGCACCGCCCGAATTGGACAAAGCGATCGCTTCTCCGTTGCTTCCTGCATAACTTGTCCAGTTTACAGTACTATTTGACCAGGATGATCCGGATAAATTAGCGTTCAATGTTCCAGGTGCTATATTGTATGGATGTGCTGAGATACCGGTAGTACCAAAATCATGCATATATACCTGAGACCTGGTAATTATGCTTACCATAAGAAAAAGGATCAATAAAAGTTGTTTCATTCTTGTTTTTTCAGATTAGTAAATACAGAAAAAACCCAGAGGATTGATAAACAAAATTAAGCCATTTTTTTTGTAGAAAAGAATGAATTGACATAAATAAAAAGGCAGAAAACATGCTAATTATCTGGTATTCAATTGCTTTTTTGTATCACTTCGCTGACTTTGTAATTGAAACCGGATTTGTACAAGTAGAATGAACTGTTACCGTCGGGGTATCGTTTTTTCCATTCTTTGATAATAGCATTGAAGATGCGCTGTTCAGGATAATAAGCAATATTCATTTCCATAAGCCCCCATTTATACACGGCTAAAACGGGTTTGCATGGAATGACCTTAAACTCCTTGTCGAAATAAGAAGCCAATTGCTTTTTTGCCAATTCATTATCTGTACATATAAATAGTTGTTCAACCCCTCCGCCATACAAAACAGCAGAAAGATATTTATCCCAATACCCTGCAAGCTGTAACCAGGGCATTACCCACCAACTCAATAGTATTATAAAGGAAAAAGGCTTCCATGTGAAATCACGTTTAAAATGAAAAGATTCATGGTAAAACAGAATAAAAACTAATAAAGACATCAATACATTCCAGGGTAAAATACCCAGGTTTGTATTCAAGCCAACGGGGCCAAACATTAGAATGATCATTATATGCATGAGAGATAACACCCATATAGCCGACCTTCTGGTTCGGATGAAACATAAACAAATGGCTGCTGTCATTTCAATAACAGGCAAAGCATACCCGGCTCGGGTTAACCAAATTCCCGGCGGACTAATATCCAACCACCTGCGTAACATAAGACCCTGCCAGATATCATGAATAAAGGCGCTGTTCAGTTTGCTTAACCCGCTAAAAAAGTAAATACCGGTTAGGATAATTTGCCATCCAAAACGTATTTGTTTTTCATCCCTGTAAAAAATATATACAGCCAGCATAAAAATAAACTGGTATTCCCAGGGTTGCCAGCGGTTCTGGTCCAATAAACAGGATAGTACCTCCACAAACAAAATCGCCACTGCAATTTTTTTGTTTGGATAGATCAATAAAAACAACAACGAAAAAAGTGAAGCAACAAAAAATATTGTATGAACAAAGGACGGTACAAATGAAAATATTTCGTGTATAGGTACCAGTGGAAATGACCTGTTGGCAAGCCATAATTTAAAACAAACCAATTTGGTTATGATCCAGGTAACACATAATAACTTTATTATTTTCTCCAGGCTGTTGAATATAGAAATGTTGTATGATAACATATAAATGATCAGTAAAGCTGATTGTCCATCAGCAAATTTCTTATTGATATTATTTAATTGTCTTTACTTTTTTTCGAAGATCTAAAACAATCATTCCTTTAAATGAACAGTAATTAAATTCATAGTTAATATGAATCAGCCTATTATTATAACCTACATCTTTCGCATATCCTTCAATGATAGGTCTTTTAAGGAATTATCTCCAACTAACCTATTGGTTAAATCAAAATTACGTTTAAATATAATCATTGGCATGATGATTTTATAAGAGCCATAACTTATATAACCTGTTTATTTAAACTTTTACAATAAACTTAATTTAAATAAATATTACTTCTACTGAATAAAATAAAGTTCTACGATTTTTGATTTTAGGGAATTTCTTTTAGGTTTGAAGATATATAGCCCGGAGGGCTTTAATATCAATAACTACAGGTGAAAACTGTGGTTATTGATAAGAATAAATCATAACCCCGAAGGGGTTGAATTTATCCCCTGGTATTGGTAAAGCATTACAAAATACAATGCGGAAGCAATGCATAATAACTACTATAAAAATGGATTTCAAAATAAAAAACCAACCTTATGAGTACATACCGCCAGATATTTTACCAACTTGTTTTTGGTACAAAAAACCGCAAACCATCCATTGCCAAAACTTATGATGAAGAATTATACAAGTACATTGCCGGTATCATAAAAAATAAGCATTGTAAACTGTATCGAATCAATGGAATTGAAGATCATATCCATATAATGTCTGATCTACACCCTACTGTTTGCCTGAGCGATTATGTAAAAGATATCAAAGTAGCCAGCAACATCTGGATGAAAGAAAGCGGTATGTTCCCCACATTTGAAGGCTGGCAGGATGGATATGGTGCATTCACTTATTCAATCAGGGAAAAAGACAAGATTATCAACTATATAAAAAATCAAAAAGAACATCATACATCTGAAAATTTTTATGATGAATTCAAGCATTTGCTAGTTGAAAACGGAATTGAGTTCAATGAAAAATACCTGTTGTAAAATCACATTCAACCCCTGCCGGGGTAGTTAGTACAACCGTTTGAAAACCCACCGTTTCACCGTGGGTTATTCAAATTCAAGCCCGTTGGGCTTTGCAGATGCAGATCGAAATCTTAAAGGCCGCTCAGCACTATTCATGTTGAAGCACGTTTGACTTTACTGATAGCAGATCGAAATCTTAAAGGCCGCTCTGCACTATTCATGTTGAAGCACGTTTGACTTTACTGATGTCAGATCGAAATCTTAAAGGCCGCTCAGCACTATTCATGTTGAAGCCTGTTGGGCTTTACTGATGGTAGGTTTTATAATACAATAACTTGAAGTGTTTTTTTATAAATTCCATTGGTTGAAATACGCAAAAGATACGTACCGCTAACAATTCCTGCAAGCTGGATATTTTTTATCAGATCGTTCTTTCCAAGTTCTACTGTACCGGCAAAAACCTGCTGCCCCATATTATTGATAAGCCTGATAGAATAATCACCTTCCGGCTGGTTGATGAATTTTAATTGTAAAGATTTTGTCACAACAGGATTGGGAAAGACACTGATCGTAGCTGTTTCAGCACTAGGATTATTTTTATCAGCTGTTTCTCCCTGATAGGTCATTCCGGTTTTAGTTATTTCTTTTTGGAAAATTGATGTTTCATTGCGTTTATTTTGAATAAATACCAGGCGGAAACGGTCAGGCAAAGCAGATGCAGGATCATGATCAACCGTAAACAGTATCCTGCTGGTATCGCTGAGGCTTACCTGCGTACTGGTATGCTGGTAATTATCTTCCAGCCATGCTGATAAACCTGGTTCCTGTAAACCATCAGGAATGAACTCCAATTCATACACCTGTAAACGCATTTGACCAAGATGATAAAATACAGTATCTCTTTTTACTATCGGATTTCTTCTTTCTACAGACAATTCCTTACCATCTCTTGAAAGGCCCAGGTTTTCCCCGGCATTATTGATCTTAATTCCATCCTTCAAATCTACTTTATTGGAATAGCCTCGGTAATATTGAATTAAGTTACCATCCAGTAATATCCTGTCATTTCCGGAAATAACGTTCAGGTTTGTACGTAGTTGACTGCTGTTAACAACCGGCACTCTGTTAACACTATAACTTCCGCTCACCTTACAGGCTTCAGTAAATGGCAATGTACCTGCTGCAAATGGTGCATTTATGAAAAATGCCTGCCCTGATTCAATTAACCTGTTGGTACCGCTATAACTTCCTCCACCGGGTGTTACATCAAAAACACCGGTACCGATATTCCATGAAAAAGTCTGGAAACCACCTAATCCCCAGGCACTGTTGATTCCAGTGGTAGTAAGTTTCGGATCCCATAAATAAAAGAAGTCAGTCTGAACACCTCCTGTTGGAACCAGTAACCGGTAATTGATAGCTGAAGCATATGGATTACCTACGGATGCAAAACCAGGTGCGGGTATATTGATCGTAACGGGAGGAATCGCAGGCGTATGCAATGTGCCCTTTGTACGCATAACCGTTGCAGTTGCTGCTGCTCCGGTTGTAATAACACTTCGGTCGCCCCTGACAAAGACCATGTATCCTTTAGGATTAGAAATGGCTGTATCTGTGCGGTTTAGTCCGGTATAACCGCCACCTGTTTTATATGTTTTTATGGAAGGACCCGCTGCAGTATAAACATCAAAGCCTGGAGTAGGTTGACTGGCTGCTCCCGCCCTGTTACTGGTAAGCATGGTTCCATAACCCGGAACAGGATTGGCATTTGCAGTAGCTGCTCCCTCTTGCCAGGCCTGTTTTACTGTTTGTGTACTGGCAGCAGTGATGGGTGTTGCCAGGAATTGCCATGCTTTAGTATGCAATGGAATATATCGCTCGATGGTTGCGTCTCCAACCATTACATTTGTACCAAGCATTTGTCCAAGCCATGCCGTTTCCGTTGCAGTTGATTTAAAAGTAAGGAACCCACCGGTTGCCAGTCTTCTGCCACCTGTTCCAAAAGAGAGTGAACGGTAAATATCCAGTGTGCCCGCCAGCGTTACTCCGCTTACTGCATCCGTATTACTTATTACAAGGTTCTTTAAATTATTGGTTTGGAAAAGGTTTGCAGGAATTGTTTGTGCTGCACTACCCTTCATTTCCATGGTACCATTTGAACCGTTTATCGTTCCACCGGTTCGGGTTATGGTGCCATACACCTGTAATGTACCTGCATTTAAAGTTAGTAAAGGAGGTGTGCCTGGAGCAGATAAACTCAAATTCCGGATAGCCTGGGTTGATATAATAGTAGGCATAAATGTATATCCACCAGTTATGAAAACGTCTGTAGTAAGATCGGGAACATAATTTGCTTCCCAATTGGTAGCCACCAGCCAATCAATATTGGTTTTACCAACCCATGAACCGTAATTTGGCTTTACCCACTCATCTGCTCCCATGTCTGGTGTTAGTCCGTTACGTGTCTGAAGATCATAATCTGTTGTTATAGTAGCAATGGGATTACCCCTATTATCAAGATTGGCGATATTGGTTGCATTGGATGCATTTATATGCAGATCTGTTGCACTCACAAAAACCGGTGCAGTTGCAGGTTGTAATGAATTAATATTCTGACCGAATCCTGCCTGAATATTTGCTAGCGTTGCACGGTTTGATCCGATATATCCCAAATTGGCTCCTGCAGTATTATAACAATTGTAATCTATTGTTCCAAATACAGTATTAACAGCACTTGATTGTATTGCATAACGTTGACCACTATTCGTTTGAGTATTGGTGAAAATATTATTCTTAATATTGATACTGGCTGTTGTTGTAACAAATGAAGTTACATTTAGACAAGCCGGAAATCCAGTACGCGATTGGTTTGTATTCAACAATACCGTATTGTGATAAATATTATAACCTCCGCCGAGATCAATAATAATTCCGTAGCCATTATAATCAACATCCCTGGCACCATTATCGCCATAGCTGGCTACGTCAAAAATAAAGTTATTAAATACATTTATGTTAGCGGATAAAGAAGATGATCCGAGGTAAATACCATTTGATCCATATCCAAAACTAAATATATCCAGATATGTATTTTTTATATCAGATATTTTGTTACGATATATATTTATACCTGAAGCATTACCATATATAGATATTCCAGATGCAGTTAAGTCATTTGCTGAAACAATTCCAAAAATATTATTATCAAAAACCTGGCTATTCCCCTGATAATACAATTCTATTCCTGACCAACTTAATTTATTGCCAGCTGATACAGAGCCAATTGTATTCCCCGAAATAATATTATTTGATTCACTTGTCAAGGGACCGACAACTGCAATAGCAGTCTGACATTTTGTTATTAAATTATTCTGGTAAGTATTATTATTATTTGCTGCTTCTGCATTTGTCCCAACAGACATACCGCTAGATATCACAGCTGTAAAAGTTGTTGTTGGTGCATTTCCTGTTATGACACTATTCTTAATAGTATTATTGGTTGACCCATTTGACGCATTTACACTATTCAGCCAAATAACGGTACTTGTGAGATTATCAGTGCTGCTATTAATTATTGAAAGGTCTTTTGTGGTACCTCCAACTGCATTTGATCCATCTATTGTTACATAATCAGCGCCATTTAACTTGAAAATTGCAACCGTGCTGTTACCGGTAATTATTGGAGATTTTGTAATTGCCGGTTTGATCGTAAGTGTATTAACAGCACTCGCATAAGAATTACTGTTAATTACAATGGGAAAGGTCTCTGATGGATATGTATTATCAATTAGTGAAAATATAACCGGACCGGCAATACAAAGATTGTTATATGCATTAATCGCCGCCGTTAGTGTTGGGTAATTACCTGCTGCACCAACAGTATATGTTCCGTTCAAAGGAGCTGAAACGGTTACCGGAACAGTAGCTGTTACCGAACACCCATTCGATGTATTGGTCACGGTAACTGTATAATTAGTTGTAGCAGTAACGCCAGTTGCCACCGGGTTGCTGATACTGGTACTGCTAAGGAAAGTTGCAGGGCTCCATGCATAAGTATTCGTACCGGAAGCAGGATAAAATGCCCAGGCTTCTAAACTGGTATTCCACACAACATTGTTTCGGCCTGCAGGTGTTAAGGCAGTAGCGCCGGTACTGTTTTCAATACCCAGTGTCTTTGACCAAGCATCGCCATTGTCATTTACAGCTCCTGCAGCAACTTCTATATGATTATCATTTTCGTACATCCGTATCTGACCGGTTACATTTTGCGCTCCTGTACCAACCAGAAAACGGAGATTAATATATTCAATTACCTGTATCCTGTTAGGAGTTGTTCCATTTACAAAATAACGGATACTTGATCCGGGATTGGTTGAAGGATCCAAAACGAGATCGGCCCATGCCAGAGCAATGATATTATTTGGAATGGTCACATCTGGAAGTGATTGTGGTGTCCATGCTACTGCGGTACTTGTTTGAAGTTGCACATACCCTTCCGTTGAAACAAAAAACTGGGTGATGGGTAACCCATAAAAACTAAATGGAAATGGTAAAGGAATCGCTGCTGAAATATTATCAAGCTGGTAAGAATTCCATAGAACTGTTGGGCTACCGGAAGGCACCAGGCTTGAATATGCAATGCTGCTGACAGAATAATTTCCTGCAGAAGGGTTACCAGCCTGTAATTGAGCACTGCCACCAGAACATACAACTGAAGGTGTTGCCGAAGCTGTTAAAACTCCGGGTGAATTAATCGAGACAGAAGTTGTGGACGTATTGGTGCAGCCACTGGTGAACGTATAAGTGACAACATAGGTACCTGCACTACTTGTTGAAGGAGTAATTTGCCCTGAAGATGCATTGATAGTGAGGCCGGTAGAAGGAATGGTTGTATATATACCACCCGCAGTACCCGTCTGCGTTACAGAAACTGGCGAAGCGCTTGTACAATAAGTTGATGCAGGGTAAGAGATCGTTGCAGTTGGTAATCCGCTTGTTGTGATTATAAAAGAAGAAGCTGTTCCGTTGCCGCAAAGATTGGCAGGCGTTACCGTTAGTGTACCACCGGTAGCTGCCATTCCAAAGATCAATGTATTGAGAGGTAAAGTGGTTGTACCTGAAAGGGTTGTTCCCGAACCCGTGTATGTCCAGGTATAAAATGTAGCGCCTGGTACTCCGGCTATGGAATAATCAACACTTGTACCCGGGCAGACATTTGCAGGACCGCTAATTGCACCTGCATTGGAAGCTACAGCCAGACAAGCCGGTGACCATGTATAAGTTAATCCGTCTACAGGAAATACGGATGGTGTAAGTGTACACACTTCCGTATTTACGGTTGCGGCAGTTGTTGCCGACCAATCTGTTGTTGTTTTACGTGCATTGAAATCTGCAGCGGTTGCTCCGCGTAATCCAACCTGTGCATTCTGAACAGTTAAATTAGTAGCTTTACATACTCCATAAACAGCCTGTAAGGTCTGATAAGCAGGGTTACCACCACCTTCATTTAATACCAATTGGAAACTAAAATCATCTCCGGCAGCATTAAACCTGGTAGCACGGGTCCATTGTACAACAAACTGCCTGTAAGGAGCTATACCCCGCATAAAAGCATACAAACCGGTTCGTGGAGTTATAATTACTGCTGAACCAGTTACTGTTGCATTGCCACTCATGGTTATGGTTGAATTAACCAGGTTTATTGAATTTACAACGGTACCATTGGTTATACCTGTTCCGCTCAGCCTTGTACCTACCCTGATATTATTAAAATCTGAAACAGCAGAAATGGTTGGAGAACCACTGGCAGTATTCCCGGTTATTGTTGCAAATGTTTGTTCCTGCAGGTCGCTGTTAAAGGCACAAAAACCCTGATTATTGGCAGTACCGTTCAGGTATACACCCGTTGAATTACTGAAAGAAACCCAGGATCCACCAGCTCCTGAGCCGGTCATTGTCATTGGAGCTGTTAAATTAAAAGCAGCCCATCCATCGGTATCAATTCCCAATACAGAAACACCGGCTGAGTAAAGTACTCCCCTATAAGTAAAATTAAATGGCAATAAATAGCCTGTATATGTATTATCATCCCACGAAGTTGAGAATATATCTGATGGAGTTACAGATGCAGCAGATATCCCTGCATTGTAGGTTTGAAAAGATTGAGTCCAGGTATAATAAGTTGAAACCAGTTGCGCTTTTGATCCGTTATTTAAACATAACAAGTTAATAAAAAGTAAACAGCGTAAGTAAAAATGAACACTCAGTTTATTAAGTGGGATCTTTTTGAATAAAAGTAAAAATAAGTGATTCATAAAATTATTTTCCATTGATCAAAAAAGATACAATTAGAAACCATGTAAATCAATTCTGTCAACCTGGATAAAGATCAAACTGTTTCCATAAAAACCTGCTGTATTCATCCGGGATACAAGCGGGTTTACAAGTGTAAATGTACTGATTTTTTCTCTGAATTGATTTAGATGAAATTGCTCATACCATAGTTAATACAGCGATTTTTGCGCTGAGATCTCATTCCATATATTTTAGCCTATTTAAGTAAAAAAAAGAGTGCCCAAAGGCACCCGTTTTATGGATTGATTCGTGTATATGTCAGGGTATTATTAGGTTTATTGTATAAAAACCTGCAGCGTTTTTTTAGTTCCGTTTTCGTATTGTATTTGAACATGATAGTTTCCGGTTGCAATATTTTCCTCTAGTTGCAATGACTTTAGCATTTGCTTGCTGCTTAAATGAACATTGCCGGAATAAACCAATTGTCCGAGTTTATTACTAAGCTGAATATTATAATTACCTGCCTCCTGATCAACAAAATGAATATTCATTGTTTTATTTACAACAGGGTTTGGATAAATGTTAATTCCGGAAAATGAATTGCCTGTTGTTTCTTTTACTTTACCCTTTTTCTTATCCGATTTATCATCATTGTTTTTATCTGTATTGTCGTTTAAGCCTGCAATTACCTGCGATTCTTTTTTCTTCACCTTGCGAAATACCAATCTAAAACGATCGGCATCATATGAACCCGGAATATTTGTTATTTCAAACAAGAACCTGGTTGTGTCTCTAAGACTTACAGATGTGAATGTTTGCATGTATTTATCTTCTAAAAATGCTGCCATCCCCTGTTGAAACAATTGATCCGGAATAAATTCAAACTGGTATTGCCTTATTTTTAACTGGCCTAATTTATAGAAAACAGTATCAGTTTTTTCAATTAATTTTCTGCGTTCAACCACCAGTGTTTTTCCATCACGTGTAATACCAAGATTCTCTCCTGAATTATTCAGTTTAATACCATCATTTATATCTACAGCATTTGAATAATTCTGATCATACTGAATTAAATTACCATCCAGCAAGATCCTGCCGGTTCCGGAAACAACATACATGTTTGTACGAAGTTGTTTCTTCTCAAACGCAGGTACCCTGTTTACACTGTTACTTCCATTTACTTTGGCTGATTCAGAAAATGCAACTGTCCCTGCAGCGAATGGTGCGTTTACAAAGAATGCCTGCCCGGATTCAATGAACCTGTTTGATCCTGCATAACTGCCGCCACCGGGTGTTACATCAAAAGAACTTCCATTCCATGAAAAGGTCTGGAAACCGCCTAACCCATATGAACTATTTACTCCGATGGTTGTTAATTTCGGATCCCATAAATAAAAGAAATCAGTTTGTACCCCACCTGAAATTGTCAATGACCGGAAGTCAATGGCCGAAGCATAAGGGTTACCTATAGATTCAAAACCGATTGCAACATTCATGTTCACAGGCGGATTGGCCGGAGTATGAAGCGTACCCTTTGTGCGCATGATCGTAGTTGATGGGCCAGCTCCGGTAGTGATCACACTCCTGTCGCCTCTAATAAAAACCATATACCCTTTAGGATTGGAAATACGACCGGTTGTGCTGTCCAATCGATTGTAACTATTTGTTGCCGCGTTAAACACTTTAATTGAAGGAGTCGATGTGTAAACATCAAAACCAGGATTGGGTTGCGTTGCAGCACCGGCAATGTTACTGGTGAGTTGTGTTCCATATCCCAAAACCGGGTTACCGTTTGCAGTAGCTGCCCCTTCCTGCCAGGCCTGCTTCAGTGTTTGTATACTAGAGGCTGTTATTGGAGTTGACAACAATTGCCATGCTTTATTATGAAGTGGTATGTAGCGTTCAATACCAGCATCACCTGCTATAATGTTCGAAGCAGTCATTTGCCCAAGCCAGGCTGTTTCAGAAGCTGTTGATTTAAAAGTAAGGAACCCACCGGTTGTTAATTTTCTGCCGGCAGAACCAAATGTTACCGAACGATAAATATCCAGTTTGCCAGCCAGCGTAACTCCGGTAACAGTATTGCTGTTGCTGATGACCAGATTTTTTAGATTATTTGAAACAAATGTATTTGAAGGAATTGTTTGTGCAGTTGAACCGGTCATTTCAACTGTACCATCTGAACCAATCATATTTCCGGAGAATTTAGTGATAACATTCCCAATCTTTAAGGTATTGGCACCTAAATGAAATGTATTTTGCAAAAGTTCCAGGTCATTTGAAACGGTTAAGTCACTAGTTAAATTAACGCCATTGATATTATTACTGTAAAAAGTATTTGTGTTAGTTGATACCGGTATTTCATAACCGGTAGTTATGTTTGCAGATGCATCATCATACCTCAGGATCAAATTATTGGGACAGTTAATAACAGGATATACATCCAATGATCCGGCTAAATACCCCGAAGCCCCTCCACGTTGAATAAGCCCAAAGGAAGCAGTTCCTATATTTAACTGGTTACTGTTTATAAAACTTCCATTGAATAGATTTAAACGATAAGGATAGATTGCTGCATTTAGTGTAACATTCGCAGGATTAAATATATCAATCCCTGCAGTACCAAAGGGCACAACCGCTGTTCCAAAAGCTCCGGTACCACTATAGGTCTGAGCTGTGGTTCCATAAAATCCAAAACGACTATTGGTACTATCACCTTTTATAATTCCATTATTTATCATGGTAGAACCATATAAATAGGCTCCGTAATTACATCCAAAAGTTGATCCGGTATTGACTGTAAAATTCCCCTGAATGAAAAGATCAGTGTTGATGTATTTTCTAGAAACATTTGTGAGGACCAGGTTGCCATAAGATACAGCAGTATAGATCACGGGGCTTGACGAACCTGTATAATAATATTCAACTGTACTAGCAGGATCGATCGATATGTTTCCAAAATTTAAAGGAAAATTACTTCCGGCTTGTCCACCAAAATAATCACCCAGTTTTAAAGTGGAATTTGCCTTTAATACCAATGAGCCATTTCCTGCAGTGTATTGGTTAAATGTTGCATTATATGGAATCACTAAAGTTGAAGCTGGATTAACAGATAAGTTTCCAAAATTTGTATAAATATTATATGACATTGCTCCAGCCAATGTTAATGTAGTTGGAGTTATAGAACCAATTTCTGCGTTGCCGAATGTAACAGCATAAACATTGGCGTTACAAGTAAGTGTTTGCGTTATTCCTCCATCAAAATAATAAGATCCCGGCCAACTATTACCGGCATTAGAATTATAAGTAACATTTCCTTTAAAATGAAAATCAGGATTTTGTCCAGTCACACCACCAAAATAACTAATCCTCGTATCACTCAGTTGGCCGATCGTTGTATTACCATTTACAGTAATAACTGATCCGTTACTTGCCAACAAATCCACTTCACTACTAGTACCTGTTCCACCAGTAGAAGAAATATTCAGATCTCCTAAAACAGTTAAATCAGAACTGCCCGTAAGAAGTTGCAAAATTTTTGTTCCCCCACTGGTATAAACGCCATTTATCGTTAAACTATTTACAGTTGCCGGAATATCCAAAGTAACTGTCCTTGTTGCAGCACTATTCCTCGTGAAAGTGATCAAAGCATCTTCACAAGCTGTGGGTGAATGCCCAAGCGACCATGCTGCGGCTGTACTCCAATTAATATTCCCGCCTGTATTGAGAGCCAATATGTTTGTAACAGGCGCCCCGATACATGCAATGGTAGCCTGGCTGCCATTCACTGAACTACTCAAAGCTCCTTCAGTAACTGCATAAACTTTCCAAAAATAAGTGGTTGATGGAGATAAGGCATCCTGTACTGAAGCGGTTGCATTTGCTGCAGCCTGTGAAACAAAATTATAAGTCAGGCCGCCATCATCAGAACGATAAATAGCAAATCCCAATTCGTTTGTTGCGGCACATGTCCAGTTTAAGGTCATTGAACTGGTACCTACTGCTGTAAAGTTTAAACCTGTGGGGGCAGCATTTGGAGTTACTGAAGTAAATGTATATTTTATCCTTGTGCCGTCTGCCACAGAATTCAGATTAGCAATATTACCTGTTACCGCCGAATTGACTAAATTGTTAACTACTCCTGCAGTTGTTCTTAGCACTGAAGGAGCTGAAATTGAATTAAGATAAATCAATCCATTGTTTGCATTTGAATTGGTCATACCAATAGATGCAGTTACAGTAGAAGAACCGGTTGCTATTTGCATTCTTCCATAAACGTATTCAAAAATGCCAGATGTTTCATACAGCCTTATTTGAAAAGTTGATAATTGGGTACTACTGGAAGAATTATTGCTTATAATAAAATCTTTCCATTCTACTGTTAATATCCTGTTTGGTGCAGCACCGGAAACTTTGTTTCTTACTCTGCTGGTACTTGAAACACTATATGAATTCAGGTTATCCCAGAAAGCGGTCAGTAAAGGCAAATTTGTACCTGTTGCTAATGAATTGTTTCCTGTATTGCTTACAACTGACTTTCCGAGGCGCATCAAACCATTTGAATTGACAGAGAAGTTTGCATAACGTACTCCCATCAACCAAAAATCAAATCCTATATTATTTACAGATGAGGAAAAGTCTCCGGTTGTTGAATTAGGCAAAAGTATATTCGTAGCGCCAGATGACATATCAGTCAATGAGGAGGTATTGTCGTTTGAAAAACTATAATTAACTGTTGACTGTGAAAAAGTAATAGCAGATTGTAAACAGAAAAAAGCAATAAGGGAAATTAAATGTGATCTCATATCTTCAATTTTATAATGGGCAATGCTGTTTAAAAGAAAATTTAAAGCAAGCGCAAGGAAGATTTGATGTGGCCTATTATTAATTAATTTTAATTAAACAGGCTAAATAAAAGCATATCAGACTTTAATAAAAAGTTTAGGGCTTAATAAAAAGTCAGCTTTACATGAAGATGGACCAATAATTGGGGGAATTCTATAAGATATAGAGAAAGATTCGATAGTAATATTACTAAGGAATACAAAGAAATATAAAGTATTTCAAAAATGCAAGTTTAAAAGAAAGAAATATATAAGAATGTTGAGGTTAGCTTTAAATTTTGATTAAAAAAAGAATTTATTTGCTCTTTTTAAATAATAGTTATGATTTATAACACACTGATTGTTATAGTTTTTACATTTTTATTTTGATCAGATATGATCAATTGATATATGCCGGGTACAAGTCCGTTTGGCAGGTCTAAAGTATGAATACTTTCTCCGGAAATAATATATTTAGATGTCAGTTGCTGTTTTACAGAACTACTGTTTATCAATATTATCTGATACATTCCTGCCCTGTAATTATTAAAATGTAATTGTATTGTTTTATTAACAACAGGGTTAGGATAAACAAATATTCTTGAGCCTTTAACCAAAGGGGGTACTTTAGCAATGATACTATATTGAATACTTCCATTTAGTTTAATAACCTTGATCCTGTAATAATTTTCACATTCAGCAGCCCTTGTATCATTAAATTGGTATGATTTCGAAGCAGAACCAATTCCGGGAATTACATTTTCGATATTACTAAAAAAGAACCCATCCAAAGATGTTTCAACTGTATATGATGCAACAGAAACCTCATTTGTAACACTCCAGTCAACAAGAATACCGGCATCTGTCCTTTTTGCTTCCATTGCAGTGAATATTACATTTTCGTTTACCGGGATGGATGGTCCATAGATCAGCTGGAAACGCAACTGGTTAGCCGATGAAATATTTGCATCTATGGTAAAATCATAATTTGTAGTATCATCAAGGCTGATCCGAGTATCTGAAAGAAGATAATTATCCCTCAATATGCATTGTAACCCGGGATGACCCAGCTTATTCAGGATCAATTTTAACCGGTAATGATTGGGAATTAAATTCCACATCTTAAAAAATGTAGTATCAGTATTAACTATAATGCTTCTCCTTTCTACAACTAAATTATATCCATCACGCAGGATACCAAAGTTCACTCCCGGATTTGTCATTTTCCACGCATCATTTATGTCAACTGCATTACTGTAATTATTATTATAATCGGTTCGATTCCCGTCCATCAGGGTAATAGTATTGGCATCCACGATATACAGGTTGGCACGCATAAATTCCTGGGCTTTCGTTGATATTGGAAAACAAAATAAAAAGCCTGAAAAAAATATAATAAAGCATGTTAAAACCAATTCGTATAATTTTTTCATAGAAGAATATTTATATAAAATGCAACAGAATTAAAAATTGTACAGTTTATATAACATAACGCACAATTACTCCGATATATTGCATTTATCTTCTATGAATGAATAGGCTTCAACTATTTTTTAGTGAAAGTGATAAAATCTGACATTGCCTACGACAAAAATGATCCATTAATGATGTTGCAAGATAGGAATTGTATAAAGATGACTGGTAAAAGAAAAAATCATTTATATACTTATTTAGCAGATAAATGATTTTTTATAATTAAAATATAACCTTTCCAAAAAAGCAGATTATTTTATGGAGCTGGTTCATCCGGCTTTATTGGCTTACGAATAAAATTATCCAGTGACATATACCCACCGCCTTCAATCAAAAATACGATCACCAATACCAATATAAGAAATGAAAATGGTAATTCTGATTCTCCCCCCTTAGCACCTTCAACAGAATCACGCACATTAACAAATACCACAGCTCCCAAAACAATTGGTATTTGAATGAGACACATAAACCTTGTTAACAAACCAATCAATATCATTATTCCACCAATAATATGTATCCAGGGTAGAAGTTTGATCATCCAAATAAAGTTCTTGATCATTTTGGTTTCAGCAAAAAAAGTGTCGAGTTGATCTTTATGTTGCAGAAAATCATATCCCTTATAAATAAGGCATATGCCAAGTACAATCCTTACAGTTACAACCCAATGAGGTATATTTTTCCCGGACCATGATTTTTGATGAAGCAAACTCATAAAATTGATTTTGGTTAAGAAGTCTTAAGTTACAAATTAATTTCATTTATTACAATTAAAAAAATGTTTTACTAACATTTTTATACCTTTTGTTATTAATTGTACAGAATTACATTTATGAAATAATCAGTATTAATTGAATTTTCAATACCCAAAAAGTGATTTTTTATGCCTAATTAAATAAAAAAGAACACATTTTTTTTATTGAAATGAATTTACACTTATCTTTGCCGTCCGAAAAACAAAAGGGAGTTTAGCTCAGTTGGTTTAGAGCATCTGCCTTACAAGCAGAGGGTCGGCGGTTCGACCCCGTCAACTCCCACTCAATGATAATAAGGGTTTCATTAAATGAAGCCCTTATTTATTTTTATCAATTCCGTCACAATTTCAACACAAAATAATTTGGGTAATCCGGAAAAGCTTTTTAGAATACTATTTATTTAACGACTGTTAAAAATTTACCTTCCCGAAATCTAACTTTTGATTGGAGATAGTCAATAAGATCTTCATTAGACTTGCTTATTTGTAGATTGATATCCATAATGCTTCTTAAAAGATCGCATTCCTTTTTCTTTTCTTCTTTTGATTGTTTTAATAAACAATTTTTAATTCTGTATTTATGATAATTCACTAACTCTATCCAGGCTTTTATTTCTTCATCTTTATCATGAATAATTTTCCATAATAAAGCCTCTTTTTTTTCATCATTTTCAGGAAATAGAATTGCAGGTGGTTGTATGTTTTTTGAATTAATTACACTGCTTAGAATTGGTTTGTGTGTGTGTCGCATGTTTGTTTTTTTATTAATTAAATAAATCCCCGGTCGCTGCGACACACACCGCTATAAAGCAAATGAAGGAAGATACTTTCAATCTTTCGCCGGGAATGATATGATAAATAATGAATTAATAAGAAACTTTATTTGTGTGTCGCACTGGCAAGGTACTACTAATTTCAATTAAAGTTTAATACAGAACTGGCTATAATTTGGCGTTTTAAACCTGTTTTGTGAATTTCCTTTGATAATCAACACTTTATTTTTTCAATTTTTTAAAAATCGTAAAAATACACACAAAAACTGCCGCCCACACTATCGGCTGAGAGCGCACGCCAAAGGTGTTTTTTGGGGGTATATGTAATCACACATTCGATACACTTCACTACTAGTAAGGGTTTGCTAGGCATAGCTCACTATGGCAGCTGAGCGCCTCTATGCCGGTAGCCTACCACATACCCCATTGCTCCCGTGCCTGGCATGGATGGATCTGCCTACACAACTGATGCAGATATCACACTGATCAGGGCAATAGCCGGTGATCAGGGCAACACTGCAGCTCTGAATAATAGAATTACAGATATGCTGTCCTTTTCTTACTGATTAAAAGCTTTAAACTTCGCATAACTAAAAAAAAAATTATGAGCTTTAAAACTGCATCTGCAATACTTAGAGGGGATTGGTTAATAGAGCCTAGTTATGCCCGGAATTTATTACCTCTTTTGAAAGGAATGATCAAAGGAACATCAACAGCGGATCAAACATCCATTAAAGAAAAGGAATTACGAACAGATCAAATTCTATCACCTTCCAAAAAATACATTAATGGATCGAAAAATAATATCTACAGTGTAAATCCAACTACTGCTATAGAAAGGGTTCCAAATAACAGTATTGCAGTGATTGATCTTCTGGGCCCAATTTTAAAATATGGTGATTTCTGCAGCTACGGTAGTGTTGAATTTAATGATTTAATCATTCGACTTTCAAACAGTGACCAGGTAAAAGGTATTTTATTAAATATTGATTCTCCGGGCAGCCAGTCTGATGGTACTGGTATGCTCGCTGAAACAATTCGCCAGGTGAGTAAAATCAAACCTGTAATTACAGTAATACAGGATGGAATTGCAGCAAGTGGAGCGATGTGGATCGGTTGTGCTGCCCAGGAAATATATTGTACTCGGGTAACTGATCAGGTGGGAAGTATAGGAGCATACTGTACTATTTATGACTTTGCCGGTTTCTTTGAACAAAATGGAATTAAGGTCCATAATATCTATGCTCCACAAAGTATTGATAAGAACAAAGATTATAAAGAGGCCGTGAAAGGAAATTATACTTTGATGCAAGCTGACCTCAAATTTTTAGTAAAAGATTTTATTGATCAGGTGTCTTTCTTTCGTGGTCAGCGTCTTAAAGTAAATGGTAATGAACCATTCACCGGAAAAATGTACTATGCAAAAGATGCATTAAAAATTGGTTTGATTGATGGAATAAAACCAATTAGCGAAGTAATAAAAAGGATGGAAAACTTAATTAAATTAAGAACTTAAAATAATTGATTCTTTTATATAATTCTTTATTTTACAGAAAACTATTAAACTGCAATGAAAGGATTTGTTCCAGTCGATATTCCCACAAAGAAATATATAAGAGCTTATATATTTACAAAATTTGGATCAAAGCCTATTATGAAAACTCGTGGTATGGAAATCGGGCAAAAGATGCATGATTTGTTACAACATTCAACTAACCAACGTAGAACATCTTTTAGATGCAAGTACTACACTGAAATGTTACGTATATACATTCCTGTGAAAGAATTTCGCCGATTTGGTGCAAACCTGAATGAGAGCAATATAAAAAACTTCAACATTTTTATAGAAACTATAATAAAAGGCCGCTTTCATACTTTAATGGATGATATGATTTCGACACTTCCAAACTTTCAAAGTAATTTACCTGAAGTAAGAAAGAGAATAGGCATTGATAAAGAAGCCTGGAGTGATGACAGTATGAGGAAATGTTATTACCGGTATCGTATTGCTACAGGAAAAAGTTTATTGTACACAAAGTATTTTAAGAAAACATTTACTTATTTATAATCAGGCACCTGCAGGATACCAGTCACCTGATTATAAATAATATTTGATTTTACAAACTTTTAATATAATTCTCTTAAAATAGATTGTCCATCAATGTCTATAAGGCGCTTAATAATAGTAAAATCATTACAAACATCTTTGGAAATGTAAACTGTGGTATCACCGGGCAGCTGGAAACTTCCACGTTGCCACTTATATTCTTTTCCTTCAAACTCAATTGTATCTGTAGGTGTCTTTTTAGAATTTTCATTTTTAATAGCTGTATTAGGATTCATATAAAATTTTTATAACTATCGTCTGTTCAGACGATAGTTGATTAGTAATATCAGGATTTGCTTTTGAATTTATTAATTAAAAATACTTTATTTTATTAATATTAATTTTTGCGGCATTTTCACATTTGCCTTCAATTTTAATGCATTCCATTATTTTTTCAACCTGTCTGTTATTTGTATAATAATCATTATGGCTTTGAAATAACCCACTTTTATTTAAAAGTTCACAAACTTTTGTAGCAAGCAAAAAGGCTGTTTTTGATTGCTCTGTTGTTGCATACAATTCATAAAGCTTTTTAGCCTGGTCAATCTTTTTCTGTTTTATGATAATTGCCCCTTTAGCATCGAAATCAAAAAAATCTATAACCTTTTTTTGTGAACAACCTGTATATAATTTCAGGTATTGAGATTTTATTTTTGATGAAATTTTTTCGTTAATATCTTTAATTTCGGATATTAAAGAATAATAACCCGTAGGTTTTTCCATTATTTCAAACATTTTTTCTTTTGAAACTGGCAAACCTGAAATATTATCCTGTTTGTCTTTCATTAAATTATCAAACAAGAATTTTTCTGTATTTAATAATAAATTATGGAAATCCTTTGTTTCAAAGTGTCCAAGTCCAAGTAAATTGTAATGTTCAATTACCTTTTCAAAGCAAATTTTCAAAGTTTCCAATGATAATATTTCTGATTCATAACCAGATTTATTGAAATCAATTAATAGATTTTCCATGTTGTTTTTTTATTTTGTTAATTATTATGTTATAAAAATTGTTTACTTAGTATGTAGCATCCACTCAAACTGCATTTTACCCATGTCAATAAATTTAAACCCACCTTTCATTAACCAGGAGAAAAGCATCTCTTTATTTAATTCATCAGAAGGAAATAAAGAATAAAACGAATTATAAATTTCATTCGTTGACATGAAAATGATATCCTTTTCACTTGCTTCTACAGGAATAAAATTTTCAAGAAAGTATTTTTCTAGAAATTCAATCCTTTCATTGCTATTTTCTGTTTTTGAATTCATATTTCAGCCTTTATTAACTAGCTTTCGATAAACCACTTAAATTTTTAGAAGACTCATAAAGTTTTTCTTTGTCTTTAAGATCTCGTAAAACAACGTGTGCTTTAAGATTTATTTGCCAGGTGTTCATATCTGCTCGTAAGCCTTTTATTTCGTTTACAAAATCAGAGCGCATTGAATTTAATTCACCTTCGATATTTTGATTTTGATTACCATTTTCACTATTACCATACCCAAATTGTTTAAGCTGTACGGGAAGCCCAGGGTTAATAATTGCTGGCCGATCTGTTATATGGCTCATCTTTTTAATGATGGCGCCACCTGCCCAGTTTACCCCACCTGCCTGGCTGTTAAGGGCGCTGGTAATCTGGGCAGGTGTACCCCGTACCATGTATTCTTTATTATCTGTCATAGCAGCAGCCGTAACTACTGCTTCATCTCTTTCAATTTTTATAGGAATACCCCCTGAAGCATCGCTATGCTTATCTCCTTCAGTAAACCATTTACCACGGCCTGCTTCGGGCAAGGGTTGGCTGGCAATGGCTGCTATTTCCAATGCACCTAAAACAGCGGCCAGAGCAGCAAAAGCTATATTTACAGGCACAGGGAAATTTCCCGCTAATGCTTTTGCTACAGCTGCAGCGGTATTCACAATGGCCCCAAAAAGAGCAATTGCCTTTTCTCGCTTTGCTCTTTTTCTTGCAAATTCACGTTCTCTTTTATCCTGCTCTTCATTCAGTTCATTCAGTTTTTTATCATACTGAGCCTGACTGAGTAGTTTATTATCAAATTGCTTTTTTAATTCTTTTCTTTTTAAATCATTCAGTTTTTTTTCTTTTGCAAACTGGGCAGTTTCACGATTAGTTATATATTGGTTAAGGCTATTAATTGCACGTTGGAAATACGCCACATATTGCATTATCTTATCTATCAAATTTTGCCAATGATTACCTTCAGCCTCTTCTTGCCTTTGAGCAAAATCAGCCCGGATCTCCATAATGATTTCACTTTCTTCGCCAATAACCGTCCCAAGTGCTGCATACTTATCTTTGGCAGCCTGCACTTCCAGTTCCTCTTCATATTTTAATTCAGCTTTTCGGGCATTTAAATTTGCTGTAGATCCCGGCTTGGTTGTTAGTACCGCCCGGCGGAGTTTTGCAGCTTCTTCATCAGCAGCTACCTGTACCCTGGCTTCTGATTCTGTTATGAGATCTGCGGTGGTTTGCTCTTCTTCTTTTTTACGGAATTGCCTTACATCGCTGGCAGCTTTTTTTACGGTGCCGCTATAGTCTTCGGCAATAATGATACGATCGGCTGTTTCATTTTTATCTATCTGCTTAATTTCTGCAGCATACTGTATTTTAGAGATTTTACCATCGGCATAATCTTTAGCTGCAGCAACTTTTAACTGATCAGAAAATTCATGCCTGGCAGTAAGGCTGTCCTCATATTCTTTTGCACTGCTTTCTTCAAAACGCTTTTTAAAATATTTTTGAAATATGGCATTCAGTTCTTTCTGCTGTGCTTCTTCAATTATTTTTTCTTCCTCATTGAAAGTCTTTTTACTGCTGGCCGATTTAATAAAATAATTCTTCGCCTTCAGCAGCAACTCTTCATATTTGGCAGTGGCTCTTTGTATTTCCTGCTCTTCTGGGTTATCACCTGCATCAACCCGATTTTTCAAAGCCTTTATGTCCTTATAAAATTTTTCAGCTTCGGCTTTCAGGCGTTTGTATTCACTGTCATCCGATTTTTGTCCGGGTGATTTTTTACCTTCCAATGCATCCAGTTCATCCTGGAGGGATTTTCGAGCTGCCCGGTTTGATGCCAGGGCTTTTTTATTGCTGATATCAATGTTCTCATAGGCATCATCGAGTTCTTTCAACCTAGCTTTTATAACAGCAATAGTTTTTACTGCAATGGCTGCAGCATTTCCACTATTGCTGCCAGTATTTGTACCAATTGCAGTACTTGAATTAGCAGATATTTTTTGAGCAATGATGTTATCGTAATAATCTTTCTTTTTCTGCAGGTCGGCAATTTCTTCCAACAAATTCAGGCGCTCATGCTTTCTGCCCTGGATGAAAAACTTATTATTTACTTCAGTTAATTCCTGCTGTTTTTCAAGAATCTCCTGGTATGCTTTATTAGATAGTGTTTCTGCAGCTTGTACTTCAGCTTTATCTTTTAGAGATTTTATATAAACGTTAATAGCTTCTGCTCCTTTTAAGTGCCCGGTTTCATCCAAGCTGAGTGTTTTTGCAAATTCAGGATGAATAGCTATGAGTTGTTTATATGCTTCTTTTTTTAAATTAAGGCTTGCATTTTCATCTTCCAGAATTTTTTTAAGTCGCTCAACTGTATTAACCTGGTCTGAGTAAATAGAAGCAGCTTCTTTAGAGAGATCATTCGCTGCACGTTGTTCAGAAGTAAGTTTTCTTTGGCTATTAGACATCAAAAGATATCCTGCTGCTAATCCTCCTACAAGACTTATTAAAATTCCAATAGGGCCTAAACTACCAGCGAGGACATAGGAATAAAATTGTTGTGCAGCTGCAGCCAATTTTATTTTTCCAGTAAAAAGATCTGTTGCAATAATTGCAGCTAATTGAGCCCTTGTAGCAATTTCAGTCGCAATCGCTTTTGCTTTAAGTACAGCACTGCTAATTAATTCTGCTGCTGTGTGCCTTGCTGTAGCTACGAATGCTTTTACTTTCGCAGCTGCATATAATAAAATTATTCCTGTCAATGTTGTAAAAGCTCCTATTGTAATTGGAAATGGTATTGCTTTAATTGCTCTTATAAATGCAAGTGCACCTTCTACCGCAACTTTTAAAAATCCAGTTACACCGGGCGAAGTAGTAAGTTTATTAAATTCTTTTCCCAACTTATCAAGGGAAGCTCCAAAGGTTTCATTTTTTAAGGTAAATGCTTCTGTAATAGCAGAACTTTCCTGTATGGATTGTTTTCCCAGGTCAATACGTTTACGAAGCTGATCGGCACCGGTACCAAGTTTTGAAATGGTTTCAATGTAACGGGCACCTTCTTCGCCGGCATCTTTTAAAGAAGCTGTAACCTCTGAAAATGATTGCTTGTTTTTTACAAGCCCTTCGCTATATTTTAAAATGGCTTCGGTGGGATCCAGTTTGAAAAGTTTATCAAATTCCTGTGTTGACTGGCCGGCAATTTTTGCAGCTGCAGGAATATCAGAAGCAATGTTGACTACTAATTTTTGTATAGATGTGGCGCTGCTTTCTACCCTGCCACCCATTTCTTCCAGCCCGGCACCGAGCCCACTTAATGCGCCCAGGCTAATACCGGCACTTTTTGCAATACCACTGAGGCGCTGATCAAAGTCGGCAATAAAACCACCGGTAGCGCTTCCTGTATTGGCTAATTCTACAAATGCATTACCGAGTTTTGTAATTCCATCGGCAGATATTTCTCCATTGAAAACATTCAATATTTTTCCCAGCTGGCTGGTGATCTGCTCTGCATTACCTAATTCATCGCCCAAGGAAACAACGAGCTTATCTACTGCTGCAGTAAAATCAAAGATGTCATCCTTTGCCACGCCAAGCTTACCGGCAATGATGGCAATCTCCCGGAGGCCTTCGGTACTTGTACGTGTATTCAGTTCTTTAAACCGGTTGTTGAGATTTACAGCTTCATCACCAGTTAATCCGGCCACCCGGCGAAGATCTGCAAGCTGATCGCTCATTTTGCCTGCACCACGGATAATATTTTGAAACTGGGATGTGAGAAACTGGAAGCCCAGGTATCCGGCGGCCACTACTCCAAATTGTTTTACTTCATCTTTTATTTTTGAGAAGAAAGAAGAAAAACCTTGTACGCCATTTTTAACGTCATTAAGCCTTTTCCCCACCTGGTCAATAGATTTGCTTAATTCTTTGTATTCATTTGAAAACGGGATCACTGAGCCACGTAGTGCCTTTAATTTATTAAGTTCTGCAGTAAGTTCTTTTTGAGTAAGGGAAGCAAGGCCAATCTCTTTTTTTAATGCAACCATTTGTGTATTTACCTGGGCCAGTTCTTTGCTTTTGGCAATGTATTCAGCTGTACCCTTTTTAAGACCTTCCATTTCAAATTTCACATCTGCAGCTCGTTTACGCAAGTTATTTAGGTCATTCTGGGCCTTATTGCCATTTACATTAACATTGAGGTTTATAACATCTGTACGTACGCTCATAACTTTACTTAAGTTTTATATCTTAATCCTTTCAAAATTAAATTCATAAAATACGATTGAAAAGGACACTCTGTTTGCTGGAAAATGAATGTATGTATCCACTTCATGCCGGTTATTACAATTAGTTTTTACCACTTTTTTTAATTTTAAACTTTTAGTGATTTACCCCAAGCAATTATTAAGCTTTTTCTAAACATCTCAATTTTTTTATTAATAAAGGCAATTCGCTCATTTTGCTGAGAAATTAACAAGATGTTTTTTTTATTCATTTTTGAAATAGTATCATTTTGTTTCTTTAATTGATCTATAATTTTTTCAAATTCTTTTCTTTGCGCCAAAGCTTTAGTGCTAATCACTATAGGAATATCATTTTTAATAGCTGTTTCCGGTTTCATAAAAAGGATTTTTTTTATAATTTAATACTCATTTTAAGCGCCTTAGTTTTTTCACTAAATTTTCCAGTTCAATGTTTTCGGCCTGATCAAACTCAATTTTTTCTTCTAGTTTTTTTATTATTTGATCTTTCTTTTCAATTTGTTCTTTTAGCCTGTTTTTATCAACTTCCAGCACCTTAATTAAATTTTTTATTTGCTCAAGAAGCCTTTCATTTTCAATAGTTTTTTTATTTAAAAACTTTAAATAATTATAATATTCAATACTTAAACCAGAAGGAACTATATAATGTAAATCAAGGGTTTCAAAAATTTGGAGAGATATTTTTTCCGGCAATTCATCCAATAAATCGATTGCATTAAATTCTTCTTCTGTCATATTTAATATTTTACATGAATCTCTTTTTGACAATTGATTCTGCACAATAATTGATTTTAACCACTTGCTATCCATAAAATAATATTTTAAATTTTTACTTTCAATCAACCGCATTTTAATAAACCCACTTTGTCTGGAAAAATATCCATCGGTATTTCTTCCAGGTCAGTAGAAGTACAGATAACTATTGCTGGCCGTTTAATTTTTTGTTTCTCTTTATTGCCCGGTTCTAAAAATGAAATTTCATCCTGGGCAATTAATTTTTTAATAGCTTCTGTATGCTTAGGAAAATAGCAGTTCCTAATTACTAAAGCTTTCAATTCCTTAGATAAATGAATGTTTGGAATTCTAGCCTCTAACATACCTGGCTCATACATGCTTACAAATGAAGTCTGATGTGGGTACATCCTGGTAATATGAATTGCATTGCTTACAGTGCCCTCATATTCCAAGCCCTGAATAATTGTAAAAGGGAGTAATGTTTCTATTTTCTTTTTATTCATTTTTTTGCTTTTACTTTTTAAAAAAAGGTATCTCCCAAACCCTCTATTTTTTTGTTACAATTGTTACATTTTACTAACTATTTGATATTCTTTACTTTAACATAGTAAAATATGTAACAGATAAATGTAACAGAATGTAACAGAATGTAACAGCCATAAAAAATACTGTTACAGCGTAAAACCTTTATCTATATTGCTTTTTCTCATTTTTTGAATGCTTTGTAACAATTGTAACAACATTTATAGATCAATTAAATTTTTAATGAAACGGTAATTCCGGATCCTCATAATCATTAAGTGTCGATTTAATTTCCTGAATTTCTTCCGGGCTTAAAAACATATTCTGTTTAAACAAAAATGGCCTCCCAGGCTTGTCAACAGTAATACTTACTATTTTCAAAACCTTTCCCTTTTTTTCTTCAAAAACTTCTTCATTTTTTGGATAAGTATAGCGTTTAGAAATATAATTTTTAACGACTGCACTGGTAGCATTTAAACCCTTTGATTCTGCATATAAAATAGCTTCGCTTTGTTTATCATAATTATCTTTGCACCCCTCAACTTTCCAAACATGATATTTATCAATTTTCATGTTTGATTTTAAAATGCCGTTTATATAATCGGCATCATATTTTGAACTGCCATTAAAAACCTCTTTTATGATATCGGTGGTGCTCATTAAAATTTCATCATACTCAGTATTAAAAAACATTTCCCTTATATAATGCCGGATCTGTTTTTCTGCAGAAGGCTTTGTTTTTTCTACAAGTTTTACCAGGGCATCGGTTTTCAATAATTGCGGATGAAACCACATCCGATTTTTATGTTCTGTAGCTAACTTCCTTTTATTTAGCATACTTAAAAACATTGGGATTTCCTGTTTTAGTTGATCAATGATCAATGGGTTTTCTTTTTTCAATACAGGCACTTTTATTACCCAATACCTGATATCTTCTTCACTTGCATAAATAAAAGTTTCTTCATTATTTGTTATGAGTACAAACTTTATAAAGCAATCTAATTCTACTTGGCCCCGGCCCTTAGCGTTCATAAATATTTTTTTTGAAGTGCTAAGGCTTTTTATCTTTTCTACCACATGCTGCTTATCTATTTTTGTTTCATCACATATCACCACATTTTTGCTGGCCCAGTGAGCATTAAAATCACCTGCCAAGTCGCTGTTTCCAACAATGGCAACATTTGCTCCTAAAAAGTTTCTTAAAAAATCAGCGAAGGTGCTTTTACCCGTATTATTTTCTTTACTTACCAGGCAAAGTATAGGTAGTTTTTGTTGAGGTTTTTGATATAGCAGCTGTAAATAATCTAGGGCTAAATCAATTGTGATATACTCCTTCGTTTGATTTGTTTCCGTGTCTTCATACCCTATTTTGTTTTCTCCAAATAAATGGGTAAGAAATGAAATGATTGTAGGGCAATCCTCCGGGCCACATGGTTCATCAAGTGGCCCAATTTCTAAGGGGCTATAGAGATTGAAACAATTATTAATTACCTGCTGATAAGAAACATGATCCGGTACATTACAAAAGCTTTTGTACTTTTTAATGTATTTTAAGAAAGTTTTTCCATGATCATCAACAATGGTGGATTTTTGCCTTTGTTCAATGATAGTTTCAATTTCGTGGTGCTGATTTGGTTTATGGATAAATTCAAAATAAAGATCTCCACTTCTAAAATATGAAGCTGCATCTTTTGGCATTTTGATATCACAATTGCCCGTTTCTTCATTGTATATATACCTGGTACCATTAAAAATGAATTCTTTGTTTTTCAGTTCCGGACGGCGCTCTACATGGTATAAATAAAATTCTTTTACATCTGCCAGGTGAAAATGTGAATGAACTTTACCCAGGCCATAGCTTACATTGAATTTTTGAAAATAGTAACTATTATTACCTACGGATTGCAGATCCTGGATGATATCTGCAGTTTTATCCTGGAAGCTGATCAGCAGATCATCAATACCTTTAAGATTTGCCCGGTCTAATTTATTATTGTCGTTAAAAAGTCTGTCTGTATCAATATGGAAAAACCATTTTTCAATATTATCATAGTCAGATAATAATGTTTTGAATGTATTTACCGATTGAAAAAAGCCATTAGGCCGTTTGTAAAGGTCAAGGCCGTCAGTTAATTCCTTCTGGCTGATATCTAAGGCATCGCCATCGGTAAGCCAAACCATGCGCTGCACGTTGCACGTGGTCATTAATTTAAGGATCTCCGTGTGCAGGTTATTCTTACCGGTTTCTTTCATGTGGGTAATGCTGCTCAGCCCGATGATATCGGCCCCATGCATGGCCGCTTTGAAAGCTTTAAAATATCCTTCTACCAGGAAGAGTGTGTGGATCTGCTCACCCATCTCATATTTATCAACCACGCCGGGGGGAAAGAATGGATGTGTACCAGCGCCTTTTGGTATTAGATATTTTATTATATCATTGTCTTTAATGATAGGATCCTTTAACCTGGTCATTGAAAAATCTTTCTTCTGTTTGCCCCCGCTCTTTTCAATTCTTATTGTTAGCCGGTCGAGTGTATATACAAGTATTTCAATTCCCTGGTCAACCTCCCGGAAGATCTGCACATCTTCCATGATATCATTTCCAGTCTGCAGCTCCGTTTTATGCAGTGCAATCTTATTGATATCATCAGTGATCCCCAGCAGCTCCATACGTTGCTGGAAGTAGGACTTATTGCTAGCAGTAATATTATTTTCATTCTGTACCTGCCTGGAAGTAGATTTCCCCTTACGAGTGTTTTTTAATGTTTCAATCATTTTACTTAAATTTTTTAGAGTTAAGTAATAGAATTGAAAACCTTCGCCTTTTCCCTTTATATGTAAAATACCCAAACCGGTATTGATAGCACTTAAATGCTGAATTGCCTGATAAAATAATTACAGCTTCTCTATGCCGTTTAAAATGCTCTTTCTTATTATTCTTAATAATAAATTTGCGGTGCTTGAAATTAGGTGAGGCTTTTGCTTTGGGTAAATGTTTTCCACTCATTTTATTTAGGATTGGGTTTTTAAAACCCCGAATGGATAACAAAATCTAGCTTCTATGTAAAGTGATATGAAAAATGCAAAAAAGAAGTATATTTGTTTTTCTACGGGGTTCAGTTTTTTTATTGTTGATAAAAAATGCAACTTTTTTTAAGCTCTAAAAGGTTGCATTTTTTTATTGACTTATTGAGTTCGTATTTTCAGCATCCTTTTCAATTTTTTTTAGAGTTTTTTCCCGGCCCCCCATCATCCATTTAGTTAATGCTTGTTTGCTAAATCTCAACTTATTACCCTTTTTAGATACAGGTATTGCTTTGGCGCCGTGCAAACGATAAATTGAAGGAATTGAAAGATTAATATACTTTGCTGCCTGGTGAATGTTTAGAATAACATCTTCATTAATACTTTGCTGTGATTTTATACTATTATTTTCACTGAAATAATTTTCAATTTCACTTCTGAATAAGCTTTTTAATTCAGGTGCTGTTAATGTCGTTAAAAATAAAGGCTGGGTAATTTGTTCCATTTGTGCTGTTTTATATAAGCGCAAATGTTAAATAAAAGTGGAAGGGATTTACATTGTAGTGGCTACGTTATACGCTACAGTTCCTATCATTAGCTACTTTTGGCAATTAGTTTAATTAATTCTTCTTTAAGGGCCTTTAAAGCTTCTGGGTAATTATCTAGTAATTTTAAATCAATTACTCGTTGTAAGTCTTTTGAATTATAAGGCTTGTATTTAGTTTTTTTATTTTTTCCAAAGTATGTAAGATTGCCCAGAGCTATTTCAAAATTCTTACCGAATGGCTTACCTTCTTCGTTCAGTAAATTTCTCGAATCTATCCGGGTCAATACGGCAAAGTGACTATTCGGCATATTTTGTTTAAAAATATAGGCTATTGCATTATCCCTATGGGTAACTTTTTTACTTTTTTGGTTATTAGTAGTTTCATTTTTCGATTCGTCTATTTCAAGAATGCAGCTTTTAAGAAATCTAATATTTTCGCCGATTGTTACAATTGTATAAAGATTTTTTATTGAGCTAGCATAAAAAAATTCTTTTATGTAAGTATGATTTTTTGATCGTGGGGTGCCTGAATAGCCCCATGAAAACGCTTCTAACTTTTTACCTTTTAAAACTGTAAATTTTAAACATTCTATTAGGTACATACCGTTTTTCAATAAAAATATTGGCCATAAGGATTTTGCTAAATCTATAGTGTCTATACTAACAGTATAAATTTCATCCAGTAAAGAAGTAAGTTCATCATTTTGCTCCTTTAAATAATCTTTGTAAAATGTAATTCTATCCTCTTTTAACGGGGAAATAAATTCAGATTTATTATTGATTGCATCTATAAATACTTTATGATCAAAATCAACTTCAAATTCTAAATATTCGCTGAATAATCTTTCAAAAATCTCATACATTTTAATACTTATACAGTATTCAATATTTTGATCTGTATCAGTGAAAGTACATTCACTCATATCAGAATGGGAAGACGATACCGGGCAAATATCACCGTGTTTAATTAATATATTTATTTGTTCACTGGTCATTTTTGTATTTCAACTTTATTTCTGTACTGGCCTTACTTATTGTATTTGCAACGATAATTTTTGATATAAGATTTACCAATTCTTTTTCTGCAGGTGTAAGTAATCTTTTTACTTTGCTTTCCTGCTTATTTTTATTTTGCTTATCCATAAATCATTTAAATGATGTTAGTATTTTTGCAACTTCATTCTTCTTTTCATCTTCAAAACCTGCAAGATAGTTTTGTGTTGTTCTTAAATTAGAATGCCCCAAAGCTTCGCTTATAAACTCAGTAGAAATACCACTTCTTTGAAGGATAGTAGCAAATGAATGCCTACAGGTATAAGTTGTTACCTCTTGTTCTATTTTTAAATCAGTTCCTATTATTTTCATGTGATCATTTACAACAGAAATAATTTGTTGAATCAATTGCCTTTCCCGGACAGCTGTAATACCTTTGGTGAGTATGGGGAAAATATAATTACCTGGTTGTTTGTTGTGGTTGCCCCATTTTTTTATTATAGCTTCAATTTCAGGTGTCAGTACAACTCTAATCTGCACAACATTTCTCTTTGTCCTGGCTGTCTTGGCCCGCTGAAATTCAATGAATTTACCTTTAATGTTTTCATATTTCAGCATTGCCATATCCTTCATGTTCATACCATTGCATAAATACATAAAAAGCCAATAGTTTTTAGCCCTATCGGTAGTAGTGCCAGGCTTAGAACGATAATTAAAAATCAAACCAACTTCTTTTAAAGTAAGTGCCTTCTTAACGTTATTACTTTGCGGTATTTCATATTTCCTTTTCCCAAATGGGTAAATATCCTTTGTAATAAAGCCGTCTTCTATTGCATTATTAAAAAGCGTCCGGAGGTGTCTTAAATAAATGCTAATTGTAGTAGTGCTCTTTTTTTCCCCCAGCATCCATTTCTCATACGATTGGAGAACAAAAACATTGATATCAGTAAATTTTAATCCTGGCCGAAAAGTTTCAATGCTTTTTTTCGCACATCCATAAGAAACTGCAGTTCCAATTTGATCGTTATCCTTTAATTTCTTAATTACAAAATCAAACATATCTGCAATTGTGTCATTTATGGATCTATTACTAATAAACTTTTTTTCAAATAATTCAAAAGTGAAGTAAGGCAGGTTATTAATGATTAATTGGGCTTCTACTTTTTTTTGTTGGATATCATGGGCAGTATCTTCTAATCTTTTGCCAGGCTTTTCACTAACTGCCTTTTCAAAATCAATTTCAGTAAGGCTTTTAGAAGTAGGGTAATATTTTCTTACCCGGTTATATGTGACACGAATATAGATTGCACACTCCTTATTTTGCTTAGGATGTGTTTTGTCCAGGTATATGGCTGCTTTGGCTTTATTTATATTCATGCTGTTATAATGATTCCGTCACCATTCCATCACAAATATATATATTATTGTCTATCATCGTTTATCATTGTTTATCATTAACCCTTTACTACATTGAATCTTACTATTACGGTCAATTATCAAAAATTATGTGTTATCATTTGTTTTCTAACTTACAAGCAGAGGGTCGGCGGTTCGACCCCGTCAACTCCCACAAAACCTCACAAGTAATTGTGGGGTTTCTCTTTTTTAAATCAGAATTTTGTTTTAATAATAATAACAAAGTTTCATAAATTTGCAGGAGTTATATCATGCAAGCACTTCCAACATATCAGTCCCTTATTTCAGACCAGGAAGTAACCGACTTACTTACAGAAACAGATCATCAGTTCAGCCTGATCGTATGGAATGATGAAGTCAATACTTTTGAATGGGTTATAGAAACATTGATAGATATCTGTAATCATAGCCAGGAACAAGCAGAACAATGTGCGATGCTGATCCATACTAAGGGTAAATATGCCGTAAAAAAAGGTAGTTACGATACGCTTAAAGCACAATGTGATGCAATTACAGACAGAAAGATAGGCGCTACAATTGAAGTGGTAGTTTGATAAATAGGTATCCTGCCAAGGTAACAGGTATCAATTTTTCAATATCAATTTCTTTTCTGGATTAGCTGCAACATAAGCATAAACACTGTTCCGAATAAAATCATTGTCAGTATATGCAGTGATCTTGTCTTTTAACGCTGAAATATGCTCAATTTTTTCTCCTGATTTTAAATACCCCATTCCCCAAAAACTTCCACGCTCGATCAGTAGATATAATTTTTCATCTTTATTTAATCCTGCATCTACAACAGCAAAAGTGGGTAATTGCTTTTCCAGGTGATCCAATGCCTTTCTTACCTTATGATTGTAGCGATCAGGAGAATCAAGTCGAACCATTTCTTTAGCCGAAAGAACTGTTTTATCAATATAACAGAGTTTTTGATCCAGTTCAAAAACTTCGGCCATTTTTCTTAAAAGTACTTGCCCTTCATGCAACAGGTTAAACTGGTATATTGCCGGAAAGTGTTTTTTCCTTTTATCAATAACCAGTCTAAGATAACCCCTGTTGTCTTCGTAGCAATACAGCCCATATTTTTGAGCCGGTTGTTTCTGACTGTCATTATATTTTGGCCAAAGCCTTTTGATCTCTATACTTTCCAAAACCAGTGCCTGAAGTTCATTTGCACAAACCGTGTAAGTAATTCTATGAATATGCCTTAAAAAATACTGACGTTTTTTTGCCGGGTCATTTTGTGTAAAATGACTGGTAATTCTTTTTTTGATATTGATTGCTTTTCCAACATATATAACCTTGTCTTTACCATTGTGAAAATAGTAAACCCCTGGTAAAGAAGGTAACTGACTAATCGATTTTTTTTCCAGGTGCAATGGCAGCCATTGTTCCGCTGAAGATCTTTTTAGCATGGCATTGATATGAGTATCTGCGCCGTTTAGTAATAATTTTTCGAATAATATAACAGTCGCTTTGGCATCTCCATCGGCCCGGTGCCGGTCTTCTACCGGTATCTGCAGAGAGCGACAAATATTTCCAAGGCTATAAGAAGGAAGGCCGGTAAATACTTTTCGGCTAAGCCTTACCGTACAAAGTTTCTTTACTTTAAGTTCATATCCACACTGTTTCAACTGGTGATTGACAAAAGAAAAATCAAAATTTACACTGTGGGCTATGAATACATTATCCCTTAGCAGCTCAAATATTTCTGCTGCAACCTCGCAAAAAGATGGGGCACTGGCTACCATTGCATTACTGATACCAGTAAGTGCAGTTATGTATAAAGGAATCTTTTGGCCGGGATTGACCAGTGTTTTAAAATGTTTAACTACCCGCTCACGGTCATGTACATAAATGGCAATTTCCGTTATCCCATTGGATGAAGCATGACCACCGGTAGTTTCTATGTCAACGATTGCGTACAAACTGGTTTATTGGTTTATTGGTAAGTGAGTGATGTTTTAATTGTCGTTTCTACCTGGAATACCATATAAAAACAGCAAATTACTAATTATTTTAGTTTATTACTTAAAATATTTTGACTTAGGCTAAAATGTATATGTGAGTACGCAAATAACAGGAAAGAGGACAGAACAATGCAGAATAAAGAAAAATACTGCATTTCTAAACAATCCATTTTTCCAAACCGCTTTTTGTACTTTTGCAAACTTGTTTAATGAAGATGAACGTAATGGAACTAACAAAAAACTTTGAACCCGGGACTTTAGAGAATAAATGGTACCAGCACTGGCTGGATAAAGGATATTTTAAAAGTGTTCCTGACTACAGAGAACCTTATACTATAGTAATGCCTCCTCCGAATGTGACCGGTGTGCTGCATATGGGCCATTGCCTTAACAATACCATCCAGGATATTTTGATTCGCCGAGCCAGGATGCAGGGCAAAAATGCCTGTTGGGTTCCCGGAACAGATCATGCTTCGATTGCTACAGAAGCTAAAGTTGTTGCTATGCTGAGGGAAAGAGGTATAACAAAATCTTCTTTAAGCAGGGATGAATTTTTAGGCTATGCCTGGGAATGGAAAGAAAAATATGGCGGCATTATTTTACAGCAACTGAGAAAACTGGGATTCAGCCTGGATTGGGACCGCACTTCTTTTACGATGGACAAGGATTATTATGAGTCTGTGATCAAAGTATTTGTTGCCTTACATAAGAAAGGGGTTATCTATAGGGGTAAACGCATGATCAACTGGGATGTAAAAGCATTAACTGCACTGAGTGATGAGGAAGTGATCCGAAAAGAGACAAAGCAAAAATTATATCATTTACAATATTCCATTGAAGGCAGTAATGAAGTTATAGTGATCGCAACGGTTCGGCCTGAAACGATCATGGGTGACACTGCGATCTGTGTACACCCTGATGATGAAAGATATAAACATCTTCATGGAAAGTTTGCCATAGTACCATTGATCGATCGACGGATACCAATCATTACAGATGAATATGTTACCATGGATTTCGGATCAGGCGCCCTGAAAGTTACTCCTGCACACGACATAAATGACAACATGCTTGGCCAGAAACACGGACTGGAAGTGGTTGACATCTTCAATGATGATGGTACTTTAAATAATGATGCACAGATCTATATCGGTCTTGATCGTTTTGCTGCCAGGAAGAAGATCGTTGTTGAACTTTTAGAAAAAGGTTTCCTTTTAAAAACAGAAGATTATACCAGTGAAGTTGGCTATAGTGAACGGACAGACGCAGTGGTTGAACCACGTTTAAGTTTACAATGGTGGGTCAGTATGAAAGACATTGCAACACCGGCATTGAAAACAGTAATGGAAGAAGAAATAAAATTCTATCCGCCAAAATTCAAAAATCTTTACCGTCACTGGATGGAGAATATCAAAGACTGGTGTATCAGCCGCCAGCTTTGGTGGGGACATAGAATACCTGCCTGGTATGATGAAACAGGAAATGTATATGTTGCTGAAAGTATAGAAGCGCTTCATAACGAAAAACCAGAAACGAGAAACCTTGAACTTAAGCAGGATGAAGACTGCCTGGATACCTGGTTCTCATCGTGGCTCTGGCCGTTTGAAGTCTTTAAAGGATATAGTGATCCGGGGAATAAAGAGATCAATTATTACTACCCCACCAATACATTGGTAACCGCACCGGAAATTATTTTCTTTTGGGTGGCACGCATGATCATGGCGGGTTTTGAATTCATGGATGAAAAGCCTTTTCAATCCGTATATTTTACCGGAATAGTAAGAGACAAACAGGGAAGAAAAATGAGTAAAAGCCTTGGCAACTCACCCGACCTGTTAGGTTTGATAGATCAATACGGCGCTGATGCCACGCGATTTGGGATCATGATCGCTTCTCCTGCAGGCAATGATATCTTATTTGATGAAAGTGCTTTGGAGCAGGGAAGGAATTTTAATAATAAAATGTGGAATGCGTTGAAGTTGGTAAAGCTTTGGGCGGGTCGGGAACCGGAAAAGGCCAGTGGCGAGTGGCGAGTAGCAAGTGGGGACGGTTCCACTAGCCAAGCCCCACTTGCCACTAGCTTTGCAACTATATGGTTTGAAAGTAAATTAAATGAAGTAAAAAGCCAAGTGGATGGAATGTTAGATCAGTTCAGGTTAAGCGAAGCATTGAAAACAATTTATTCATTGATATGGGATGATTTCTGCAGCTGGTATTTGGAATGGGTAAAACCAGGCTTTGAACAACCGATCGATGCTGTTGTTTACAAAAAAACAATTTCATTCTTTACTGAATTAATGCAATTGCTGCACCCGTTCATGCCGTTTGTGACAGAAGAGGTATATCAATTGTTAATTGAAAGGAATGATGATCTGTGTATAAAACAATTTGAAACCATTGTTGCCGCAGATCCGCAGATTTTAGAGAAAGGGAATTTATTGAAGGATATTATTACCGGATTAAGGGATGTAAGGAATAAACAACAAATAAAACCAAAAGAAACGATCGAACTGCATATTGACACTTCCAATGAAGTCGTATATAAATCAATAGAAAGTATTTTGGCCAAACAGGTTAATGCCAAAAGTATTTCTTATACCCATTCGTCCATAGCAGATAGTTTCTCTTGTGTGATCGGTAAAGATAAATTCTATATTATAACAGAACAACCGATCAATACTACTCATCAGAAAACCGATCTTTTAAAAGAACTGGATCACTTAAAAGGATTTTTAATTTCAGTAGAAAAGAAGCTGGGTAATGAAAAATTTGTTCAGAATGCAAAGCAGGATGTACTGGCCATGGAGCAAAAGAAAAAAGCTGATGCAGAAACCAAGATCAGGATCATTGAGGAAAGCCTGGCTGCACTTTAAGACCTCACCCCGGTCCTCTCCCAAAGAGAGGGAGGATGATCACGTCCAATTAATATTATAGTAAAAGTTAAAATAGTTTACCTGAAAATAATCTTTTGTAGATTCGTCATTACAAACCAATATTGATAAGCCATGCGCATTTTCTTAAAAATATCTTTTTTACTGGCAATGACCATTTTTTCTATTACCGTTTCATACGCTCAGAAAAATACCGGTAAAAAACCGCTGACTAAATCTCAAAATTTTAAAGCTCCTAAATTATATACTTATCTGACAACTTACAAAGATTCCGTTTCCATTCCATTGGTAATCGGGGAAAGTATCATTGCTGCAAAACTTAAAGTAGTTGATGACAAAAATGCAGAATACAGTGTTTCTTCATACCAGTTTATTTATAAAAAGAAAACAGTAACAGAAGATGAATTAACGGGTAAAGTGAGCCCGTCAAGCAGCATTGTTTCCGAAAGGTTTACTTCTTCTCCTCTTCCCCGTTTATGGATCGATAAAATAAAGGAACAACTTAAATCCGGTGAAGAATTGTATTTTTTTGATGTGATCGCTAAAGATGCAATAGGAAGGGTCATGTATGCTTCCGGTTTAAAAATCATTATCCAATAAGTATGTTGGAAATAAAAAAAGCCGGCAAACCAGCTATTAGCCTTATAAGAGACCTGGCTTGCAGTATCTGGCCAATTGCTTATAAAGATATGATCACCCCCGGCCAGTTGAAGTATATGCTGGAACTGATTTATAGTGATGAAGCTCTTGGAAAACAATTATCAGAACTGAAACACCGGTTTATCATAGTTTATGAAAATAATATTGCAATTGGGTTTGCATCCTTTTCAAATAAATACCCGTATGAACAAACCGTTTACCGTTTATATAAATTATATGTATTAATTGATCATCAGAAGAAAGGCATCGGCAGGTTTTTATTGAACTATATTATCAATGAAATAAAACCGGCAGGAGCAAAAATATTAGAACTTAATGTTAACCGAAATAACCCGGCACTTCATTTTTACAATCATTTCGGATTTACGATCGCAAAAGAAGAAGATATTGATATCGGCGAAGGTTATTATATGAATGATTATGTGATGGAACTAAAATTATGATGAGAATTATTTTTCAATCAATGAATGAGCTTGCAGCAAGCTTCGAGGTATCTAAAAATAAAAAACAAATTGCCGCAGATTCACAGATTTAATAGAAAAAATTTCCAATCTGCGAATCTGTGGCAATAAATATTTTATTCATCCCGCAGCCAAGCTGCGATGAATTCTTTTAATTAAATATCAATCCGCGGCAAAATCAACTCTCATAGTAATACTCGCCGTTTTATTTTTACTGCTTGTATTGAACACACCTCCATAACTATAGTCTTCATCACTGTTTTGTCCGGTGATCTGAAAAACACCCATAGCTGCCTTTCGTATAGAACCTAGCGAACTTCCGGTATTGGATGCGATCGTTTGTGCACGTAATTTTGCATCGGCACTGGCTTTTGCCAAAAGGTCTATTTTCAATTCAGAAAGTTTGGTATAATAATAGGAAGGTGCAGATGAATTGAATTCTATTCCGGCTTCGATCAACTCGGTGATCTGCCTGGATATTTTTTCTACCTTTTCAATATTCTTTGAATCAACTGTAACGGTTTGTTTTAAATTATAACCCGTAAACTCATTGCCGATCTGCCGGCCATTCTCATCAAAACGTGTATTAAATTCTTTATCGATACTGATGGCAGAAAACACCATTTCGGCGTCGGATATCTCTTTCCCTTTCAGGTAATTTTTAATACTCAGTTCATCTTGTTTCAGTAAGGCATAAGCGCTTTTTAAATCCATCATTTTACGGGTATAGTTTCCTTTCCAGACAATCTGGTCGCTTACAAAATCTTTCTCAGCAGAACCGGTTACACTGATATTCTCTGTAGCCCTGAACTTATATTTATAAGCATTTCCAATTAAAAAGAAAGCAATGATCAGCGCAATCGAACCAATGAAAACCCCCAATGAATTTTTCATGACATTAATTTTAAATAAGCTTCAATGAAATTAGATGAATAATTGATGATGAAAAATAGTGAATTTTCATTTACGAAAGTATGTGACTGATAATATTAATATAAATTAAACATTTATACTTCCACTTTTTGGAGAATCAATATATCAGCTGTTGTGTTTCCTTTATGACCCCCATTACAAACACACTTTGCACATTTCCCATATTTTCCTGCTGGCTGAGTTTGTTCACATGAAAATCATAATAGGCATTCATATCACGGCAAATCACTTTCAGCATAAAATCAAATTCACCACTAATGCTGTAACATTCCTTTACTTCATGCAATTCATTGATCGTCTTAATAAATTTAACCCCTGCTGTTTTGCTGTGTTCTTTTATGGACACATAACAGATCACCATCAAACCCAGGTTAACCTTATGCTGATCTACCAGGGTAATATATTGTTTGATCACTCCATTTTGTTCCAGCCGTTTAATACGTTCATGAACCGGTGTGGTACTAAGGTGGATCTTTGCAGATATTTCTTTTACGGTAATACGTGCATTTTCCTGTAAAAGTTTCAATATGGCCAGGTCATTTTTATCCAATGAAACCGGGATGGTAGTTGTTTGTTCTTTTTGAATGTCCTTTTTTATCATGAACAGTTAATTTATTCTACAAATATAACATATTTTATACTTTTATTCCAAATATTAATAAATACATAGAATATTACACTATCATTTGTAAGTTTGCATTCTAAACTAATTAATATGTCAACTATTACAGAAAAAGGAATTGATTTCAGCCTTGCTTACAAGGTTAAGGATATGAGCCTCGCTGCATGGGGCCGTAAAGAAATAATGTTAGCTGAAGCAGAAATGCCCGGCCTGATGAGCCTGAGGGCTGAGTATGGCGCAAGCCAGCCTTTGAAAGGTGCACGTATTGCAGGTTGCCTGCACATGACCATTCAAACTGCTGTTCTAATTGAAACACTGATCGCATTGGGAGCAGAAGTTAAATGGAGCTCTTGCAACATTTTTTCTACCCAGGACCAGGCTGCTGCTGCTATTGCTGCTGAAGGTATCGGTGTTTACGCCTGGAAAGGCCAAACACAGGAAGAAGCTGACTGGTGTATTGAACAAACTTTGTTCTTTGGAAGCGCAGACAAGCCTTTGAATATGATCCTCGACGATGGCGGTGATCTTACCAATATCGTTTTTGATAAGTACCCTGAGCTGATTGGTAATCTGAAAGGACTAAGCGAAGAAACCACTACAGGTGTTCATCGTTTATATGAGCGCATGCAAAACGGCACATTGCCTATTCCTGCTATCAATGTAAATGATTCAGTTACCAAATCTAAATTCGACAACAAATACGGTTGCAAAGAAAGCCTGGTTGATTCTATCCGTCGCGCTACAGATGTTATGATGGCCGGTAAAGTTGCTGTTGTTGGCGGTTATGGTGATGTTGGAAAAGGATCTGCAGAAAGTTTACGTGGTGCAGGTGCAAGGGTAATTGTTACCGAGATAGATCCTATCTGTGCTTTACAAGCAGCTATGGACGGTTTTGAAGTTAAGAAAATGATCGATGCAGTAAAAGAAGCTGACATTATTGTTACAGCTAGTGGTTGTCGTGATCTGATCACTTCAAAACATTTTGAAGCAATGAAAGACAAGGCTATTGTTTGTAATATCGGCCACTTTGATATTGAGATCGACATGGCATGGTTAAACGATACACATGGCAGTACAAAAAATACCATCAAGCCACAGGTTGACCTGTATACCATCAATGGTAAACATGTGATCATTTTAGCTGAAGGACGTTTGGTAAACTTAGGATGTGCTACAGGCCACCCGAGTTTTGTAATGAGTAATTCATTTACAAACCAAACACTTGCCCAGATTGAACTTTGGACAAACACTGATAAATACGAAAACAAAGTTTACGTGTTGCCAAAGCACCTGGATGAAAAAGTTGCCCGTTTACACCTGGCTAAGATCGGTGTGGTACTGGAAGAATTAACAACTGAACAGTCTGCTTACTTAGGCGTACCAAAAGAAGGTCCGTTTAAAGCTGAAATGTACAGGTACTAAGATACAGCTGTTAGCATTTAGCTATTAGCCTCATGCATAAGGCCCACTTCTTTTGAAGTGGGTTTTTTTATGATCTTATTTAACTTACTTATTTGTAGTTTGCATAAAAAAATTGTTCACGAATATTCACAGCCACAAGCCGGAGGTTAAGGGTGCATGGGTCATTCAAAATCTGTATGACAATTTTGAAGAGACAAAAAAAGACGGCCATTATTCTATCGGACTACATCCCTGGCACATTAATACAGGTAGCTGGATGCAGGCTTTAAAAACGATCGAACAATTCAGTAAAAGTGATACGGTACTGGCCATTGGTGAATGCGGGCTGGATAAAGCCTGTGATACTGATCTCCAATTGCAGCAACAGGTTTTTACAGCACAGGTATGTTGGGCCAATGAAATAAAAAAACCATTGATCATTCATTGTGTACGGGCTTATAAAGAGGTTTTATCCATCCTGAAAAAATGCAACAATAAAGTACCGGTCATATTTCACGGATTCAATAAAAATGAAACGATTGCAGCAAAGATCCTTTTGAATGGACATTGGCTCTGCTTCGGCAAAGCACTTTTCCAGGAAAAAATTGCAGCGGTCTTTGCAGTACTGCCTCTTGAAAAGATCTTTTTGGAAACAGATGATAGTGTTATCAGGATTGAAGAAATTTTCAAACAAGCTGCTGCAATAAAGAACATATCAATAGACGAATTAAGCAGGCAGCTAAATAAAAATGTAAGCACAGTTTTTAATATAAAACTATAATATAATAAAAATGGATACTTCCTGGTTAAGCAGAACAGAATTATTGATTGGCGAAGAAAAACTGAACAAACTCACACAATCGCATATAATGATTGTAGGAATGGGTGGCGTGGGCTCCTTTGCCGCTGAATTCATTTGTCGCAGCGGCATTGGCAAGATCACGATCATTGATGGTGATGTGGTAGACCCAACTAACCGTAACCGGCAGTTACCTGCATTATCTACCAATCATGGTATATCCAAAGCTGATATTATGGCAGAAAGATTATTAGCTATTAACCCAGAACTCAAACTGACCGTTATTAAAGAATTTATAAACCCCGAAATGGTGGAGCAACTTTTACAAAGTAATCCTGATTATATCGTTGATGCGATTGACAGCATCACTCCTAAGATCACATTCATGAAAATGGCTTTTGAAAAAAAATTACGCATAGTAAGCAGTATGGGTGCAGGAGGCAAGCTTGATCCTACTCAATTAAAAGTAGCAGACATTTCCAAAACGATGATCTGCCCATTTGCACAACAGATCAGGAAAATGTTGAAAACACACGGCATTTACAAAGGCATCAAAGTTGTATTTTCTCCCGAAGAACCCATCAAGGAAAGCCTTATGATGACGGATGGCAACAATTATAAAAAATCAGCATACGGAACCATCTCATATCTTCCTGCAACTTTTGGTGCAGTTGTTTCATCTGTTGTTATCAGGGATCTATTAGAAAGCAACTGATCTTCTTTATAACAGTGCAAGACTGATTGAGAATAAATTCTTAATTCCTTCACCAAATGTATTCTTTCTTTGTATGTTAGTATTTCCTTTGCATCTTTGTTCTAAACAAAAAAAAGCATGACCAAATTATCTGTTAATATAAATAAGTTGGCCACCCTGCGTAATTCACGTGGAGGCAATAATCCGGATCTTGTAAATGCTGCAAAAGACATTGAACGATTTGGCGCAAATGGTATCACCGTTCATCCCCGTCCTGATGAAAGACATATCCGTTACCGGGATGTATATGATCTGAAAAAAATAATTACTACAGAATTCAATATAGAAGGAAATCCTACAGAAGCAACATTTGTTGAGCTTGTACTTGCCAATAAACCAACACAGGTAACACTGGTACCTGATGTATTGGGACAACTCACCAGCAATCATGGATGGAATACTATTGAACATGCTGATTTTTTAAAAAACATCATTGCCGTTTTTAAAAATGCGGGTATCCGTGTTTCCATTTTTATTGATCCCGATATTGAAATGATCCAGGCATCAAAAGCAACAGGTACCGACAGGATCGAATTGTATACTGAATCCTATGCAAAAGGATTCAAAGCTGATAAAGAAAAAGCAATTGCCCCGTTCATAATTGCTGCAGAAAAAGCGAATGAACTTGATTTAGGAATAAATGCCGGCCATGACCTTGACCTTCATAACCTGAAATACTTTTCGCAACATATTCCAGGTTTGCTGGAGGTTTCTATTGGTCATGCACTTATATGTGATGCAATATATTTAGGTTTGGAAAATACAGTACAGTTGTATAAGAGAAGTTTGAAGTTCGAGGTTTAAAGTTCGAATTTTACTGCCTAAAAAGGGGATTACAAGTAAACTGGAATATCAAATACCATGCTTCAAATGAATTAATCAGTTCCCAAATAAACTTGCAAGTTTATTTTCCAATTCCTGGCCTCGTAAGTTTTTACCAATTAAATTACCGTTTGGATCAATCAAAAAGTTTTGAGGAATACTTCCTATTTTGAATTGCTGGCCAACGGCATTGTTAAAGCCAAGTAAATCGCTGACATGGGTCCAAGTGAGCCCATCTGCTTTTATAGCTTCGAGCCATGGCTCTTTCGTTTTATCAAATGACACACCAAGAACAGTATAGTTTTTGTTTTTGTATTTATTATACGTTGATACGACAGTTGGATTTTCCATCCGGCATGGCCTGCACCAACTTGCCCAGAAATCTATCAAAACATATTTTCCTCTGAATGAACTCAAGCTGATCATTTTCCCCGATTCATCTGCCTGTGAAAAATCCTGCAGAGGTTTGCCTATCACCGGTGTGGTCTTTGCAATACTGATCTGTTGGGCAACATAATTTCCTATTGGGCCGGTTTTTACCTGTGGATTCAGCCTGTTATAAAGTTGTTCCATTTTTTCAACATTGCCCGAAAGCTGATAATGCCTGTAAATGGCTAAAGGCGCTATATAGGAATTGGGATATTTATTGATAAAATTATCAAACAAATCTGCAGCTGCATTTTTAGCAGCAGTATTTTGATTGCCTTCCTGAAATAATTCACGAATCGGCATAACAATATTATTTAAAGCAACAAATTCATTGTGAGATGGGGACCCGGTTACAATTGCATAATCCAAAGAATCCTTTTTTGCGGTAATATTAACCAGGCTATTATCTATAAATAAAGTGATATAAGGCTGCTTGCCATCTATGAGAATCAGTTTAAAGTCAGGAAAATCTACTTTCCCGGTCAGTTTAAAACTATTCTTTTGAATTTCCCCTGTTGTTTCCTGTGCTCCGGAGTTTCCATTTAATAAGGCCACAGTAGTCCCATCAGGATAACCATTTATTTTGCCAATGATCAAAAAGCCATCTGCTGGTTTTACAGAATTACCCGTTGAAACGTCTTTTTTTACTGAAGCAGCATTTATCTTACCTGCATTTTCAGTTTTCTGTGAAAAACAAACCAAGGGTAAGAAAGCCAGGAAAAAGAAAAATTTTTTCATCATATTAATTTAGGAAATGCAATTTAAAATTCTTTCAGCATTTTTTGAACAATTGACCATATAATTAACAAGATTTATTCAAATAGGGCCATTAACTATTATCTAATATTTACTTACTATTTTAATCCATGTATGAACTGCAAGATCATAGCCATATCTTTAATTCCGGGTTCTTTTTCAAACAAACTATTGATATTTACCCCGAAATAATCAGGATGCTTGAATTTTTTTACAACCAATGCATCTTCAGGCCCAATCCCTCCGCTTAAAAAAAATGGTTTTTCGATCTTGCTTTTTGCTATTTTTTTCCAGTCGAACTTTTGTCCAACAGCCCCATTACCGTTCTTTGATACCGTATCAAATAAATAATAATCACATACTTCATCATAATCTTTGAGCATATAATCAATTAATTTATCACTCTTATCATCGATCCGGAAAGTCTTGATCGTTTCTATTTCATTTGAAACCTGTTGGCATAAATGTGGAGATTCATCTCCATGAAGTTGTACAATATCAAGGCCAAATTTTTCAACAGTTTCCATGATCTCATCTAATTCCGCATTAACAAAAATACCCACTTTTTTAATATCAAGGTCGGCATCAATAAGTTCCTTTCCCGATATTTTATCGCCTGCATAACGTAGAGAATGTTTTGAAAAAATGAGTCCGGCAAAATCAACATCAAGTCCATCTAATTGTTGCAACTGTTTCATTGTAGTAATACCACAAACTTTAATATTCATAAGGTAAATTTTTGTTTGAGGCTAATCCCCGTTCTAATTATCCCCTGGTTCTTTTGTTATCCCAGCAGGTTAATATGTAATTCAGTTAAAAAATAATTTTGCAAAGTTAATGATTACCGAGCCTTTATCCTGTTGTTTTTATAAAAATTTAGTGATGAAATAAAGCATTATCATATAAACACATCAACTTTTTAACCAGTTTTTTATGATCGTTTCCCCACATGCTGATAAAATACTTTCCGGATGAAACTGAACTCCCTGTACATCAAAATTTTTATGCTTTAATCCCATAATATAATTATTATCGTCTAATGCGGTTATTTCCAATACTTTGGGCAGGCCGATAGATGAAACAACCCAGCTATGATATCTGCCAACATCAATCGTTGAACCCAAGCCATCATATAATGGATCATTGGTATCCAATATTTTTATTGGAGTTGCAACTCCATGATATACTTTATCTAAGTTTAAAAGTGTTGCACCAAATGACTCTCCGATTGCCTGGTGCCCCAAACAAACACCCAATATGGATTTAAAAGCGGCGTATTCACTGATCAATTGCAACAACATGCCTGCTTCCTTAGGAATACCCGGACCCGGAGATAAAATGATCTTATCGTACTTATTCACTTCCTCAATAGAAATTTCATCATTGCGAAAAACATCTACTTTGGTATGCCGGATCTTTTCAACCAGGTGAACCAGGTTATATGTAAATGAATCGTAATTATCAAATATCAATATTTTCGACACTTGTTGTTTATTTATCTTATTTGCTAAATGATGTATTTATGTGAATATCGGTAGTTTCCTGCAATTTGGCAGCATGATGAACTGGGTAAGCCATATGTGCAAAATTATTTTTCAAAAAGTTTCCTAAAACTTCATGCCATAATGTTGCACCAAAGTAAACCAATAAACGGTTTTATTTTGTACATTCAATTAAATTATCAGCTATGCTAATACAACATAAAGATGAATATCCTAATGGATCATTTTTTGTAGCTGAGGGCGAATTACAATTAGCAGAAATGACTTACTCCATATCAGGGCAGGATATTATGATCATTGATCATACTGAAGTGGATCAGGTATTAAAAGGTAAAAATGTCGGTAACCTTTTTCTGGATCATGCAGTTGCATTTGCCAGAGCCCATAATTATAAGATATTACCCATTTGCCCTTTTGCAAGATCAGTTTTTGAAAATAAGCATGAAACATTTAAAGATGTGTTGAAGACTTGAATAAAATATATTTTCATTATACATTATACATTGAATTATGATCATTACAATTTTTGGTGCAACCGGCATGGTTGGTAAACAATTGGTAAAACAAGCTTTATATAAAGGGTATTTCGTAAAAGCATTTGGTAGAAATGTTTTTACATCAAATTTTACTGAAGACGACCATTTACAATTGTTACAAGGAGCATTATTTGATGAAGAACAGGTTTTGAATGCAATAGAAGGCAGTGAGGCGGTACTTTCTGTTCTGGGAGGTGCATTTGACGGTAAAGATCAAACCCGTTCGCTGGGAATGAAAAATATTGTTGCACAAATGCAAAAAACTTCTGTAAAAAGGATCATAGCAGTTGGTGGATTGGGCGTATTAAATGATGCAAATGATGAGTTGATCATGAATTCTCCGGATTATCCGGTTCAATTTTTACCGGTTGGAAAAGAACATTATAAGGCTTATGAACATTTAAAAAAATCTGCTTTGGATTGGACATTTGTTTGTCCTCCGGATATTATTAATGCAGATGTAACAGGTTCTTATCATACATCAGCAACCTATCCTCCTGTTCCCAATACCATGAAAATAAATGCAGGTGATCTTTCGATGTTCATGATCAATGAGCTTACAAAAAATGAATATATAAAACAACGCGTTGGAATTTCAAATTAGTCATTCATTAATAAAAAAACTGAACATGTTTAATAGACCATTACCGCCGGTTAAATTATTATATCTTGTTACATTTATTGGAAAAAATTAAATAATTATTATGCGAAAAATGTTATTTTTTTTATTGTCATATACATGTACCTGTTTATATGCACAGGATGCCATTGAATATAAAGTGCCGCCAACAGCTATTTACGACCTGGTTATGGCAAAGCCAACGCCTTCAGTAAGTTTTGATCATAAAGGTGAATGGATGCTCATCATGGAGCGTAGCAGTATGCCTTCGGTTGAAGAACTTGCGCAGCCGGAGTTAAGGATTGCAGGTCTGCGTATCAATCCGAATAATTTCGGGATGAGCCGGACGCCTTATATCATCAATCTCATTTTAAAGAATATTAAAACAGGCGTAGAATCTTCTATTACCGGTTTACCAAAAAAATTGAAAGCAGGGAATGTTCAATGGAGCCCGGATGAAAATAAGATTGCTTTTACCCATACTTCAGATCATGCTATTGATCTGTATGTAATAGATGTAGAACAAAAAAAAGCTGCCATGATCAATAAATTACCACTAAATCTGATCAATGGCAGTTTTGACTGGATGAGTAACAATTCATTAATGTATCAAACTATTGTAAAACCTTACACGATGGCGCCGGTAAAACCATTGGCACCAAAAGGGCCTGTAGTGCAACAGAATCTTGGAAAAGTTGCAGCGAGTGTTACATACCAGGACCTTATAAAATCGCCCAATGATGAAGCACAATATGAATTTTTTGCAACTTCTCAATTAGTAAGGAATACGAATGGAATGGAAACAAAGATCGGCACTCCTGTTATTTACAGCGATATCTCTATTTCTCCTGATACCAAATATTTACTTGTAAAAAGGATCGATAAACCTTATTCATATCTTGTTCCTGCGGGCGGTTTCAATTCAACCATTTATGTTACAGATATGAATGGTAAAATAATAAAAGAGATCGCTAAACTACCAAGTTCTGAATTGGCACCAAGCGGATACGATAATGTTTTAAATGCCCCACGTGCACATCAATGGTTAAATAATCAATCAGCCACTTTAACATGGATAGAACCGCTTGACAGCGGCCTCATTAAAAAAAATGTTGAATATCATGATGCAGCATTTGCATTAACTGCACCTTTCAACGGTTCAGCCACTCAGTTAGTTAAGACTACAATGCGTATGTCGTCTGTTGGAGATATAAATAACGACATTTATCTTATAACCGAAAACAGCCGGGTAAAACACCGCACAAAAACAAGTAAGCTCAATCCTGCAAGTGGTGTTATGGAAGTTATCATCGATCGCAGTACAGATGATGCTTATAGCGATCCCGGTACAGCAGTAATGGATAAGAATAAGTTTGGCAAAAACAGTATCCGGCTCGTAAATGGCACAAAAATGCTTATGCGAAGTGTAGGGTCTACCCCAAAAGGCGATATGCCATTTTTATCAAGTTTTGACCTTGTGACAAAACAACAGGATATTTTATGGCGCTGCACGGATCCGTATTATGAAACGGTAACAACAGTGTTGGATTTTGATAAGTTGTTGTTAATTACCAACCGGCAAAGCCAGGCAGAACAACCAAACTATTACCTTCATGACCTGAAAAATAATGCGGTTAAACCCGTTACAAATTTCCCGGATCCTCAACCCGGACTTCGTGGAGTAACGAAACAAAAGATCACTTATAAACGCAAAGACGGTGTAGACCTTGCCGCAGATCTTTACCTTCCGAAAGGATATGATGCAGTAAAAGACGGCCCGCTCCCCGTTTTCATGTGGGCATACCCGCGTGAATTCAAGAGTGCTGCAGATGCTGCACAGATCCGGGGAAGTACAAATACATTTACCCGTGTAGGTTATGGTTCCGCTATTTTTTGGGTAACGCAGGGTTATGCGGTGATGGATAATACAGAATACCCTATTGTTGGCGAAGGAGATAAACAACCCAATGATAATTTTATTGACCAACTTACCTGGAATGCCGAAGCAGCTATTGATAAAATTGCAGCGATGGGTATTGGGGACCGGAATCGAATTGCTGTGGGCGGTCATAGCTATGGTGCATTCATGACCACAAATTTATTGGCTCATACCGGTTTATTCAAAGCAGGTATTGCACGTAGCGGGGCATACAACAGAACCCTTACTCCATTTGGTTTTCAGAATGAAGAACGTACTTACTGGCAGGCACCAGAAGTATATTTTAATATGAGTCCTTTTAGTTTTGCTAATAAGATAAAAACACCTTTGCTGATGATTCATGGAGAAGCCGATAACAACCCGGGCACTTTTCCCATACAAAGTGAAAGACTTTACAATGCCATTAAAGGACATGGGGGAACAGTAAGGTTTGTACAGTTACCATTTGAATCTCATGGATATGCCGCAAAAGAAAACATACTTCACATGCTTTGGGAAATGAATGAATGGCTGAATAAGTATGTAAAGAATGGGAAATAGGATAATTTGATTTGAAGATTTGAAGATGAGAAGATTTGAAGATGAGAAGATGAGAAGATTTGAAGATGAGATTATCCATATTAGTTACAGTATTGGTATACATAATTATTACTATTTAAGATTGTTTTAACCAAGCATATCATCAAATAAAAGAATATTTGCGAATGAGCCTATTGAAAAAATATTTACTATTCATTTTTCTTTTTGTTTTTTCGTCTGCCGGGGCACAGAAAATCGAAAGCATCTATGTAAATCTTTATACGGACAGTTTAAAAAAAGGAACTTATAATTATATCAATATTGACGGTAAATTATCAAATGGTAAATTCCTTCCACTTGACAGTACACAGATCCTATTCAGTAGTTCTTATGGAAAATTCTATGGTAATAGTTTGTTGATCGATAAAGAATGTACAGAGGAAAAAGTGAATATAAAAGTTATCCTGAGAAAAAACCCTGCACTGTTCAAGGAATTTGTGATGTATATTAAGAAAAAAGAAGATGGTAAACTTCAGACGAAAGAGGAACTTATGGAGGATATGAAGAAAAGAAAGAAGGGGTAAGAGGAAGGATGCTGGATACTGGAAAATATCTTTATTAAAAAGCTGAACCTAATTGTTCAGCTTTTTAATTGCATGTCAAATGATTTGACCTATTGATATTATTAAAAAATTAATTCAGATCATGCAAACTTCTTTGCATCTTCCAGGAATTTGGCAAGGCCAATATCAGTCAGCGGATGTTTCAGCAAACCAAGAATAGAATCCAAAGGACAGGTACAAACATCAGCACCTGCTTCTGCGCATTTGATGATATGATTTGGATTGCGGATAGAAGCTGCTAAAATTTCTGTTTTATATCCCTGTATATCGAATATCTGTCTTAATTGGTAAATAAGATCCATTCCATCCCAACCACTGTCATCTATACGGCCAATAAAGGGCGAAACGTAAGCAGCCCCAGCCTTTGCTGCCAATATAGCTTGTCCTGCTGAAAATACCAGTGTACAGTTTGTCCGGATACCGTTTTCCGTAAACCATTTGATCGCTTTAACGCCTTCTTTGATCATTGGAACTTTTACAACAATGTTCTTATGGATGGTTACTAATTTTTTACCTTCTGCAATGATGCCATCAAAATCTGTTGAGATCACTTCGGCACTGATATCACCATCCACCATTTCGCAGATGGTTTTATAATGCTGCATTACAGCATCCTGACCTTTAATACCTTCTTTTGCCATAAGTGATGGATTGGTAGTAACACCATCCAGTATTCCTAACTCATTGGCTTCTTTGATCTGTGCAAGATTTGCTGTATCGATGAAGAATTTCATAATTTATCTATGATATATGGTTTATGATGTATGATTTTTACGGCGCAAAGATACAAGCCAATCAAATAAACCGTGGATATTTATGAAAAACTTCTTAACAGGGGAAATAAAAAATGGCAAGTTACTTATATCGCACCGCTCAACCATCTACCCTTGCTACCTTCCGGTCCTGGGGGAGTTCAACAGGAGCTGGCCGTATAAGACTTGCCGGTGCAAATATAGGGGACTAATTTGGAAATGATTCAATTTGATTCCGCATAAGACGGGAGAAAATGAAATAAATTTCAATTAGCTGGAAACTTCATGCTCAAATTGGCACATTTTCAAATGATCAAATTAATTAAAAACTAAACCCGGGCCTGTCATTGCGTGAATTGATACTGCTGACACCGATCAACTGATCGCTGCGGTCGGTAAAAGATTTGTAATAAACCAGGATCGTATAACTATTTTCGGTTTCCCAATAATTTCCTTCCAGTTCAGTTTTCACAGATGGGTAATTATCATCTACTGTGATGTAAGTATAGTTATAATACCCTTGTTTTAAAAATGCATTGCATTCATATTTGCGGGTATTTTCATTAAAATTCATTTTCCATTCATCAGTAAGCTGATAACCTGTCATACTTCCGGCAAGGAAAATATTTTTTTTAAAATAAGGCTCGCCATCAGGTGTTGCGAAAGTAAAATGCACTGTTGCATAATCTCCCTGCCAGAATGGATTTACACTTTCGTAAGTGACGATATTAAAAATCCCATTGAAATCAGGGAAATACAGATACCGATGAGCGGTACGGTCTATATCGGTTTTAAGATACATATCTGTTCTGTATTTGTAATATTTCGCACTATCTACCCTGTCGCTTTGCAGGCTGAAACTTCTGAGATCAAGCCATCGCCATTCCTTACCTGCAGGAAAGATCCCCCGGTCTTCCGTATTAAACTCGAGCATATTTCCCCGAACAAATGTTGGCGGGATATCTCTCTGTGAAACATCCCAACGATTGTTTTGAAGGATAACAACTTTTACCTGCTGTGCTGCACTGAAAGTGTTGAGTCCGGCGATATTTATAAACATTCTGATCTTCTGATGTGTTTTAAATAACTGTACAGAGAATGGCTGCACAACTGAACCATTTATTCCTGCTTTCTGTTCAAATACCAGCATTTGTTTCGTAAATGCAAGTTTGGATGTATCACCATCGAGAAAAACTTTCAGCAAATAATTTCCGGAACGGGTAGGTAACGAATTTCTATCTGGCAAAAAAGCCTGGTAATGGGTGTAACGGGTAAGTGCAAGAGATGAGTAACGATAAGTGGTAATGCGGTTTTGAGTAAACCCCTTTAAATAATCAAATGGACTCAGGTTTACAGGGTTCCAGTTATAATCACATAATACAAAAGTGTAATAATAACTTTTAATACCGCCATCCATATCATCAAATTCAAGTTGAAGCCTATCGGCACTGTTTAAAGCACATACCGGCAGAGATTGTTGGTTACCATACATAAACAACTGAGCAGTTCTAATAAAAGGTTTGTATATTTTTTCAACATTCTGGGCAATAGAATTAACAGCAATTAAAGAGCAAATAAATAAAATAATGCTCCATCGAAAAATTTTGAAGTTCATTTAATAGCTTAATTAATTTACTTTTGAAAGATAGCAAAAATAGTTCGTTTGAATGTATCAATATTTATAGCAAAGCGTATTGCCTCGTTTAAGCAAAAAACATTTTCACGTTTTATTATAAGACTTGCAATCAGTGCAACTGCCTTAAGTGTGGCTGTTATGATCGTTGCATTGAGTTTTGTTAATGGATTTCAACAAGTCATCAGTAATAAGGTTTTTAGTTTTTGGGGTCACATCCGAGTACAACAGGACCTTGAAAATAAAGTTAGTATAGCCGAAGAATATCCAATTTACAGAAACGACACCGTAGAACATTACCTGTTATCAATACCACAGGTGGTTTCTGCTGAACGGTATGCTACTAAATCCGGTATCTTAAAATTCGAAGCAGAAATTGAAAGCGTTTTACTGAAAGGCATTGACAGTAGTTTTAATTTTAAAAGGATGCAATCCTTCCTGCAGGCAGGCCATTGGATATCATTCAAAGACAGTGGATACAGCAATGAAATAAATATCAGCAGTTACACTGCTTCTCAATTAAACATATCAATTTCTGACAGTATGCTTGTATTCTTTTTCAGAGATGACGGAAGTAAAAGTGCCAGGCGGCTAATCGTTACTGGTATATTTAAAACGGGTATTGAAGAATATGACAAGCAATTTGCACTTTGTGATATTAACCTGATCAGAAGGCTTAATAACTGGGAGCAGAACCAGATCGGTGGCTATGAGATCTTTTTATCCGACTACAGTCAAACGGACAGTATTTCAAAAAAAATATACACTGAACTACCTCAAAGCTGGTACAGCAGGAGTATTAAAGAAATTTATCCCAATATATTTGACTGGCTGAACCTGCAGGGCCAGCTTAAGAATATTTTACTGTTGATCATGATGGTCGTTGCAGCCGTTAATCTCATCACCTGCCTGATCATACTGGTACTTGAAAGAACCCGTATGACAGGTATCTTAAAAGCACTGGGCGCCGGGAACTGGGACATTCAGAAAATATTTTTATACAATACTACTTTCATTGCTGTGATTGGAATTCTTGCTGGAACAATACTTGGCCTTGGAATATGCTGGTTACAACAGCAAACAGGGTTTATCAAACTGAATGAAGAAGCATATTATATGAGTGTAGCCCATGCCGATGTAATATGGTGGCAGGTTGTATTGGTAGATATTGTAACCCTTGTAACCTGTTTTGCCACACTGATCATTCCAACGATATTGATCAGGAAAGTTAATCCGGTTAAAGCAATACAGTTTAGGTAAAGTGATAACACGAATTAAAACACGAAATAAGCTAATTAAGAACCAGCATTTGATTTATTCATGTAATTCGTTGCCTTTTTTTCAATAGACTCCATTAATTAATAAACTTTGAGAGAATAATTCCTGTTGCCACGGCTGCGTTGAGTGATTCTGCATGCCCTTTTTTGGGTATGGTGATCTTTTCATTGGCCAGTTTCATGATTACATCACTGACCCCTTTTGATTCATTTCCGATTATGATAATTGCTTCCTGCGTTTTACTGAATTCATTTAAAGGCTTACCATCTAGTGTTGCTACGAATATTTTTACATTTTTTTGTTCTTTTAACCAGCGAGGTAAGTCAGTATAGAAGATATTTACATTACCGAGGCTTGCCATTGTGGATTGCACCACTTTACTGTTATACATATCAACGGTATTCAATGAACAAATCATATTTTCAATTCCAAACCAGTCGGCTGTGCGAATTATGGTACCAAGGTTTCCGGGATCCTGTATGTCATCCAATACCAGTGTGATCTTTTTTTGGAACTGACCCAGCAGTACCATTGACTTTTGCTCAAAAACAGCCACCACTTTATTAGCAGTTTTATAAGATGCAATTTTTATGAGTTCGAAATCTTTAACAATTTCGATCTTATCATGATACAATTTCTGAAGCGTTTTATCCATTTCATCAACCCATTCCTGCAATGCATATATGCCGGTAAGCGGGAATGATCCATCAAATAAAAGCCCTTCAACAACTTTTGGCCCTTCAGCTACAAAACACTTGTATTCATCTCTGAATTTTTTGTGCTGTAAACTTTGAATATATTTGATGGTGGATTTGTTAAACATTGCCAGATATTTTATGCCAAATATTTTCTTGAATGATACCCGATCTTATTTTCGTTCAGGCAGTATTATCATTTGTATTTTTATGTTTTCCTCCTGTTTTAAGCCAATAATCCGTAAAGCGCCAAAAGACAAACCCTATCTGGTGAAGAACAGCATAGAAGTTAAGGGAGGAAACTTTACAAATATAGAAAGAACCACTTTAAAACAAAGGCTGAATAATCAATTAGAAGATAGTTCCACCGTAAGAACAAAAGACATGTTCTTTATCATTCATATCATAAAAAAACCACCGGTATATGATAGTGCATATTCATCTATGTCTGCTGATAATATGAAAGCATCCATGTTTCACCTGGGATATTACAATGCCAAAGTGAGTTTTAAAGCCGATACTTTACAAAGAAAAGTGCACGTACGTTACCTTGTTGAAGCCGGAAAACCAACATTAATTGATACGGTAAGATATAATCTTAGAAAATCAAACCTGCAGAAGCTAGCTTTAAACTCAGTTGACAAATCATTGTTAAAAAGGTATGACCCAATAACGAAAAATGCTGTTCTGGGTGAGATCAACCGGCTTGTTGACAGTTTCAGAAATAATGGTTATTATAAATTTACGGCAGCTGAATTAAGGGTAAAGGGCGATACTACCATAGAAGCATTAACCAGTATCAGTGATGATCCTTTTGAACAATTGCGGTTATTAGCAGAAGCTCAACAAAAAGCTGATTCCCCAAAAATTAAAATTGCCATTACTTTAAATCAACCTACAGATACAACCAAACTCAGTAAGTTCTATATCAATAAAATTTATGTGCTTTCAGATTTTCGTATACGTGACGAAATGAATGATACAAGTTCTATTATACAAATGAATACAGGAAATTTTATTCACAGGTATCATGAGCGATTATTCCGCAACAGTTTTTTAGCAAGAAATATAACCTTAAAAAGCGGTGAACTGTATAAACAAAAAGATTATTATACTACGTTAAATAATTTATCAAGAGCTTCAGTATGGCAAAGTGTAAATATCATGTTCATTGAATTACCAGATAGTAATAAAATAGACCTGATCATTGAACTGATACCTGCAAAAAAACTTGGTTTTGAAGCTGCTTTGGAATTAAGTTATTCTACCAGCACAACCGGCAGTACCGTATTGGGTAGTAATCTTTTTGGCATATCGGGAAATTTGTCCCTTACAAACAGAAATGTAAGAAAAGAAGCCATCAGAATGACACACAAAGTCAGTGCCGGTATAGAATTGAACAGTAATACCACTGGCTCAAATAATGAATTGATCAATTCCAATATTGTGAGCTATAATAATAATATCGTCATTCCCAGATTGGTATTCCCGGGGCTTTTAAAATTTTTTCATAACCCTTTTTTGAAAAACAGAGATTCGATCAGCCTGCCAAACGGACAATCGTTTATAAATACCAATTTATCATTTAATAACAGGCTTGATCTTTACAAGCTACAATCTGCCGGTATCAATTTTGGCTGGAACTGGTTAGATAAACATAATATCAGATGGGAGATCAGGCCTTTTAACATCGGGTTCAGTAAACTATATGATGAGTCGGATAGTTTTAAGACAATTCTGAAAGACAATCCATATTTAAGTTATTCATTCAACACTGCTTATGTTATAGGCATGGGTGCAGGTCTTTATAATGAATACTATAACCCGGTACATTTAAATAGTTTATCCAAAAAAAGAAGTATAAAAGTTAATGTCGAAGAATCAGGTTTAACCTGGGCAAACCTTGGTATTTTGAAAAAATATCTGCGCAGGTATATCAAAATTGACGGAGAATATAAATATACTGTAAACTACCGTCAAACTGCTTTGGCTTTCAGGTTTTATACCGGGGTTGGAATTCCACTACTTGGCAGTGATACAAACAGAACACTTCCATTTTTTAAACAGTTTTTGGGTGGAGGCAGTAACAGTATGCGAGGTTGGCCCATAAGAGGAATAGGTATTGGCGGGCAACCCCTGGCTCCATTTAATTCATCGGTTTTATTCAATGACCGTACAGGCGATATGCAACTTGAATTTAATATGGAATACCGTTATGATATTGCCAGAATCATACCCAATACATTAACGTTAAGGGGTGCCCTTTTTATTGATGCCGGAAATATCTGGAACCTCCAATATACTAAAACGGATGGAACAGAAGACAGTGCACAGTTCAAATTTAAAAATACCTGGAAGCAACTTGGGATTTCTGCAGGCACCGGCTTCAGGCTCGATTTTAATAATTTTTTAGTTCGTTTCGACTTTGGATTCAGGTTTAAAAGGCCTGACCTGTTTTATATTAATGATGGCTGGAAGGCTCCCGATATTGGATTTGATGATTTCCTGAGTAAGATATTCAGCCGCAGTGAAAGGCAATGGAGATATGAGAATTTTAATTTCACGATCGGAATTAATTACCCGTTTTAGTTTGAGGTTTGAAGTTTGAGATTTCGTGCTGAGATTGAACTTTGCAAACAACCTCGAACCTCAAACTTCGAACTTCAAACTATGAACTATGAATGAGACTTCCTACAAATTCCTCCATCGTCATTGCATCACTTACATTAAATTCCCCGATCCTGGTTCTTCTTAATTCAGAAAGATAGGCACCACAACCAAGTGCCGCTCCAAAATCATTTGCAATACTACGTATATACGTTCCTGTTGAACAAATAATTTTAAAATATACCAATGGCAATTCTATGCCTGTTATTTCAAATGAAATGATATTGACCTTTCTTGGTTCAGGCACTACCGCTTCTCCCCTTCTTGCAAGTACATACATTGCTGTACCTTCTTTTTTAATGGCCGAATATATCGGTGGCACCTGTTGAATCTCACCAATGAAATTGAGTGTAGCCAATTGAATAATTTCTACAGTTATCCCCGAAATATCTTTTTGCTGTTCAGGTTCACTTTCCTTATCATATGTTGCAGTAACAGCGCCCAGCGTAAAAGAACCGGTATATTCTTTTTCCTGTGCCATATATTCATTAATTTTTTTGGTAAACTTACCAGTACAAATGATCAGCAAACCGGTTGCAAGCGGATCCAATGTGCCGGCATGGCCAACTTTTTTTATCCGAATGCTGTTCCTGATCTTTCTTACAGCATCAAATGATGTCCAGTGAATTGGTTTATCTATCAGCAATACTTTCCCGGACTCAAACACAGCTTTAACCTCATCGTTTACCTGTATGGATGGCATACGAGGTTCACCACCGGAACCTTCCTTGATCTTTTCTTTATGTTTTCTGTAATAAGAATCTTTATGTGCCAAAGTAATTTTTTAAAAATAAGTTTTAAATATTTAGAATTTCAAATGAATATTTACTTTTGAGATTGGACAGAAGTATTCAACACATAATATTAGATGTACAATTTTCAATGATACTGTCATTTTAGTTAAATCGCCTGCCGGGTTTTCAATTCAAGATACTTATTCACCGTATTTATTGTAAGGTTTTCCGGTGCAGTCAAAATACAAAGTATCCCGTATTTCTGTAATTCCTTTACAATTAGTTTTTTTTCAAAAATGAATTTGTCTGCAATGGTCTTAATATAAACATCTTCGAGGTTCAATGCATCAGAATGTGACAATTGATTAAGTTCTGTATTCTCAAAGATCACTACCAATAATAAATGATGCCTTGAAATTGAACGCAAATAACTTAGTTGCCTTCTTAAACCATTGAGCGATTCGAAATTAGTGTACAATATGATAAGGCTGCGTTGTTTTATCTTATTCCTTACCTGTAAATAAAGCATTTCAAAATCACTTTCCAAAAAACCTGTTTGTTGTTTATATAATGCATCCAGTATCTTTTCACGCTGAATCGGTTTACGGTCTGCAGCAATAACCGATCCCAACTTATCACCAAAAGTCACCAGGCCTATTTTGTCCTGCTTTTTCAGGCAAACATTACTCAAAACAAGTGTACTGTTTATGGCATGATCGAGCAGGGTCATTCTGTTAAAAGGCATTTTCATCAACCTGCCTTTGTCTATAATACAGTAGACCTGCTGAGATCTTTCATCAATGTAATTATTCATCATCAAAGTGCCCTTACGTGCAGTGGCCTTCCAGTTTAAACTGCGTACATCATCACCGGTTACATAATCCTTTATTTGTTCAAACTCCATACTATGGCCGATCTTTCTCATTCGCCTGCTGCCATGTTCAGTGATCTGGGCTGTTCGTGAATTGACCTGGTATTTTTTTAATTGCATATAGGATGGAAATACGGTCACCTCCTTTTGTGCAGGTAACGTAAACCTGTGTATTAACAGTCCCAGCAAGGAACGGGCAAATATATGTATATCACCAAATTGATATTGTCCTCTTTCCACGGGTGTAATAATATAGTTCATTCTTAGAACCTGCCTTGCAAGTATATGTTTTTTCAAACTAAAATTACGCATCTGAAACTGTTCCGGTAATTCATCAATGATCTCGATATCCAATGGGTAATTCATCCTGTTTATCACTTCCAATACAACCCTATTTTCATCTCCATTGCTTAACCGGTCGCTGATGATCCTGGTAACATTTGGTGCTTTAGCTATAAAAAAAAGGTAAAAATAATCGACTGATACTATTATAACGAATAAAAGAAAGAGCATCCTTACAAGCGGATAAAGTACCGGAATAAAAAAAGAAATTATAAACATCAAAACACATGATCCCCAATAAAGATAAAACCTGTTAGAAATGAACAGATCGCCGATGTATTTTTTTAAACTATTCATTTAATTAATTTGGGCCTCCGGGTGAAAATATTTTACCAATCGATGTTTGAGGTTTCAATTTTGAACCATGAACTATCTTGGTACTTCAACTGCATTCAAAATATTGCTGATCAAATCATCCGGAAGTATTCCCTCCATTTCTTTTTCGGGTGTTAACATGATGCGGTGACGTAAGACATGTGGAGCCATTTCTTTTATGTCTTCCGGAATTACAAAATCACGTCCCTTTAATGCTGCTGATGCTTTGGCCGATTTTAATAATGCCAGTGAGGCCCTTGTTGATGCCCCTAAGAATAAAGATGGATTATTTCTGGTCTCATTTACAATTCCGGCAATATAGCCAATCAACTTAGGCTCAATTAAAACCTGTTGAACTATATTCCGGAAATACCTGATGGCATCCGGAGATAATACCTGCTTTACTTCCTGCAGAACCTCATTTTGAGTTTTCCCCTGTTGATTTTGTAATATAATGATCTCTTCTTCCAGGCTTGGGTAATCAACTTGTATTTTAAACAGAAACCGGTCCAGTTGGGCCTCCGGCAACCGGTATGTTCCCTCCTGCTCTACAGGATTCTGTGTGGCCAATACAATAAAAGGATACTCCATTATATGCGTGTAGCCGTCGACGGTGATCTGTCTTTCTTCCATTACTTCAAAAAGAGCCGCCTGTGTTTTTGCAGGGGCACGGTTTATCTCATCTATCAAAACAATATTACTGAAGACGGGGCCGGGTTTGAAAACAAAAGCAACATCTTTGGGATCAAATATCGCCGTGCCTATAACATCACTAGGCATAAGGTCTGGCGTAAATTGTATGCGGGAAAATTTAATATCGATGATCTTTGCCATCAACTTTGCAGCCAGGGTTTTTGCAACACCCGGAACACCTTCAATTAAAATATGCCCGTCGCATAAGATACCGATCAGCAAAAGATCGATGAGTTGTTGCTGGCCAACAATAACTTTGCGAACCTCTGCCCGAATTATATCGATTGCCTGATTCAGTTCTGAAACATTCGTGCGTTGCTCAAAAATATTATCTTCCATTATTTTCTTTTTTTATAAAATTGCTGAATTTGACCATTTAAAGATAACAGTTGATAATCATCTATCGTACTGTTTTGATTTGCATGACTGATCGCATTAAACAGTACAATCGTCTTATCTTCTGACACGCCTGATTTTTTGCTTAGAGATGTAATGAAATCCTTATTACCTCCATTGGCATTCAAAAAATAATTATTCCGGATGAATTCATAAAAATAAGTGATCATTTTATCAGCGATGTTCTTATTATCGTGCTTCTGAAGATAAAGCCTGGCGATCGTTTCCGTAAAAGCCACAGAACTGTTTTCGTTTGGTTTAATTTCACGGATAATGCGTTGCCGTCTTTTTCCACCAAATAAAATATACAACAGCAACATCGATAATAATAACCAAAAAGCGGTTTGCAAAGGAGGGTATTTGAATATTTCGCTTAAACTTGAACTGGTTCCCGGTGTTTTTCGGTTATTTATTTTATTGTAATAATCATCCCAAAAAACATGTTGGGGATCATTTCCCATGACACTCATTAATCCCTGCATATACATATAATTATCCTGTGAGAGCAGAAAATAATTACTGAAAGCACGTGGGTCTGTATGGAGGAATAATTTTCCTTTCCCCCAGAAAAAAACGATACAGTTCGGCTCAGCCAATGCATTGTAACCGATAACCCTGCTATACCGGTCATTCATCACTGAAAAATAACTACGGAATGGCCTGTAAAAATATCCGGATGAATCTTTGTCCAAATTAATATCCTTCATCAAACGAACGGATGTCTGTTCATAATCACCTGGTTTATATCCTGTGAATAAAGAAGCAGAATCCACAGCACAAAATATCCTGTTTAAAAGTAAGGAATCAAAATTTGAAGTTGAAAAGAATGCAGAATTACCATTGTACACAAAATTTAATATTGCATCAACATCTTTCTTTTGTAAGAATAAATTGCGGCTGATACAAAAATAAACGGAAGAAGTATCATCAAAAACTGCAGCAGTTTTAACAAATGGCTCGTTTACAGTCTGAACATAATTACCGGGAAAACACATATCAAGCATATTTCTGGCTGTGTATGTTCCAAAAGGTTTTGTATCCTTATATGAATAAGTTTCCCTAAGTGATGGCAGGCGTGGCTTTAACCCGCAACCAATCCATGTTAAGCTACAGCAGATAAAAATGATATATGGAAATTTTTTAGGCAAGGAGTTATTGTATTTTATTGTAAAAAGCAATGAATTTTTTTTCAATGCCCGTAAATAATTCCCTGGTCAAGGCAATATTACCATACCAGACGTATTCATAATTCAATACAAGTTCTGAGAAATCATTCCGTTTATCTGTCCTTATTTCCTGAGCATACTGGTAATTGGTTTTATTAGCAGACTGTTTTATAAGATCGCCATCTGCAAGTTGAACAAGTGTTCGTAAAAAAAGGAACCGTACAGCAGACCTGTAATCAGCCAGATGAATCGATTGCTGTATCAGTTTTTCATAATCTGAAACAGTTGCCATGATCATTTCTTCATGCGATTCAATTAAAGGTACTGAAACTGTATTTCTTTTAAATATACCGTTGCTGAGAAATAGTTTAAACAAAATGAAAACAATGAATACAATGGCAATTGTCCAGAAAATAAATTGCAATAGTCCAGATGAAAATATTTTCTGAATAAATATTCCCAGCCAATCATTTGATTTTTCAATACTTGCATCCAATTCCTCCTTTTTTTTAACTTTAAGGAGGCTATCGATGTCTTTCATATAAGAAAACCTTTTGTTGTTCTTCCATGCTTTAACAGAATCCCGGGAGATATCAATTTGGGTGATATATAAGGTGGTATCTGAAAGAATATCTTTTTCTTCTTCAACGAAATTAGTTGCAGTACCAGTATCCTGTTGTGCTTTTGATTGCCTTGTTTCATTCAACAGGGAAGAGTCTTTATATTCAAAACGATTATCCTGAGCAATGGAGTTAAATAAACTGCAAAAAATCAATAAAAATAAAGAAACTATTTTAGTCATTTTCACTGTTTAAGCGGCTTACAATGCCATCATGCTTTAAAAAGAAACCCCTGCGGTGCAGAACAACCGGCCAGATAATAAAATACCACACAATCAGAAAAACTGAAAGAGCCAGGATTAAAATACTAAGCCAAACAGGCAGCCCGGTATTGAAATTTTTATCAAAGGTCTGGCTCATCAGGTGTGTGATATAACTTTCGAGGAATGCTGCAATAATGAAAAATGGTATGAGGCAGATCAAAACTTTAGCTGCATCTTTTGCAGCTCTTTTAAAAGAATCAAGCCTTTTGTATGTTCCGGGAAATAAAATACCATGAGCCAGTATAAAACCAGCGGTTCCTGCAATAACGATGGATGAGATCTCAATGGTTCCGTGGATCCAGATCACCAGGATGGATTTATACCCAAGCCCGTTTGCAAAAAATAAGTATTGAAAACTTCCCAGCATGATGCCATTGCTCCATAACAAAATAAAAGTGAAAATACCCAGTGTGAATCCGCCTATGAATGTCAAAAAAGATACTTTAATATTATTGAAAGCGATCCTTACAAACATGCTGAAAGGGTTTTCGTCTTTGTACACAGCAAAAGGATCTCCTTTGGCAATATTTTCTTCGGTCATATTTACATAATCATCGCCCAATATGCCCCGCACAAAATCCGGGTTATGCGATGATGAGAAAAAACCTATGACCACGAAAGAAACAAATATAAAAACCGTGAGTAAAAAAATAAGCTGGTATTTTTTAAAAAGCAACGGGAGTTCGTATTTCCAGAATTGAAATATGCGGCTGTATTTTTCTTTTTTATGCTGGTAAATACTTTGATAAATAGCGGCTGTAATACCATTGATCCAACGGGTAACTTTACTTTTCGGATAAAATGTTTTGGAATAAGAAAGATCATCTATTAGTGTAATGAAACGTTCGGCCGTTTCATCCGGGTTTTCTGTTTGCCGGTGCTGGTAAGCCTTCCATTTTTCAGCATTCTTCTTTATGAACATGGCTTCTCTCAAGGCTGTACCATTTTAATTGTAATTGATGGTGTGTATTTTCGTTTATTTGTTTACTGGTTGATTGGTTTATTGGTTAACTTAATTTGCTAATTTTTCTCAACCTCAACCTCAACCCTTATACACAATTTGCTGCATTTTTGATAAATAAAAAAATATCGTTTATGAAGTAGTTTCCTTGTGTAAATTGCATATGCCATGTCAATCATTCAAATATCCACAGCTTTTAATATAGATCTCGAGTTTGAGATCGCAGTTTTTCACAAAAGGCTCCTTGCATACCTGATAGATTTTTTTATACTGATCCTTTTTTTGTTTAGCATGAAATGGGTACTATATGCAGGTTTTTCAATCAATATGAAAGACAATATAGGCCTCGATATTCTGATCATCAGCCTCCCAATGTTATTGTATTCTTTAACCTCAGAATTGTGGATGAACGGTCAGACCATTGGAAAAAAACTCATGTCAATACGTGTCATCAGCCTAGATGGCGGCGAACCGACTTTTGGGCAATTCATTCTTAGATGGATAACCAAATTTTTTGAATGGCCTTTTTTCTTTGGTTATGTATTTTTTTCTTTGGAGGCATTGTATGCGTATATTATTTTTACCGGCCTGATGGGGATTGCGGTTGTAATTATCATTACAATAACCCCTAAAAGCCAACGCCTGGGGGACCTGGCTGCAGGCACTGTTGTTGTAGATACGAAATCTGCCATGAGTATTTCAGATACTGTTTTTATGAATATCAGTGAACAAAATTATAAAGTATTATTCCCCGAAGTAATGCGGCTAAGCGATAGTGATATCAATACTATAAAGACGGTTTTAACACAAACAAAAAAAAGGAATAACCTGGATATGAGTTACCGGGTAGAAGCTAAGGTTAAAGAAGTACTTGGAATTAAATCAGATCTCTATCCACCTGATTTTTTGGAAAAACTACTGGAAGATTATAATTATTTGGCGACGAAAGAATAATTTGAAGATTTGAGGATTTGAGGATTTGAAGATTTGAAGATTTGAGGATTTGAGGATTTGAGGATTTGAGGATTTGAAAATTTGAAGATTTGAAGATTTGAGAGAATATTAAAGTATTACAGGCCCTATTTTCAAATTAGCACATTTTCAAATCTTCAAATTTTTACTTCATAAACAACGCTGCTCCTACCACAGCCAATAAGGCCAAAGCAAAAAATGAAAGATATATGATCATGATGATTCCCATAATCCGGTAAACTAATTTCAGATTCAAGAGAGAACCATTAAAAAATTCCTGATCACTTGTAAGTAATGCCTGTTTCATTTTTACTGCAAACCTGAACAGGAATAATGAAAGAAAAAAATATACAGCAGCTATGAAAAGATAAAAAATTGATATCATTCCCGATCCTAATGCACCTAAAGAGGCCGATGAATCACCACCAAATTTCCTGGTCATTGTTGCCAGCATGGTACCAGCAAAAAGTCCTAATAGTGCTATTAGCACACTCAAAACGATCCCGACAACTGCCAGTAATTTTGCCCACATGGCCGTTTCTCTTAAATGAGCTGCTGCGGTTGAATCTACTATAATGTCGGTGGTCAGCAGGTTTTGATTGGATTCCATAAAAAATGCTTATTTGTTTTATAATCCTTTTATTTTATGGCTAATAGCTGTTAGCTGTTAGCTGTTAATAAGCTCTTGCAAATAACACCCGTTCTTTACTTGGCTTACCGCTTAATATACATTTTCCCGCTTCCTGTTTATTATTAAGCGGAATGCAACGGATAGTTGCTTTTGTTTGTTCTTTTATTTTTTCTTCAGTTTCTCCGGATCCATCCCAATGTGCTGAAATAAACCCCGCTTTTTCATCCAGTAATTGTACAAACTCATCCCAACTATTTGCTTCCCTGATATTTTCATTTCTGAAAGCAAGGGCTTTGTTAAAAATATTCACCTGTATCTCATCCAGTAAAATTTTTACAGCACCAGGTAATCCATCCAATGACATCGATTGCTTTTCTTTGGTATCTCTTCTGGCTACTTCTGCAACATTATTCTCAATATCACGTAATCCCATTGCGATTCTTACAGGAACACCTTTCAATTCATACTCAGCAAATTTCCATCCCGGCCTGGCATGATCGCTGTTATCGTATTTTACACGAATACCCAATGCCTTTAATTCCTTTATGATTCCATTTACCTTTTCATCAACAACAGCCTTGCTTTCTTCTCCTTTGTAAATAGGTACTATAACCACCTGTACCGGTGCAATTTTAGGAGGCATGATCAAACCCTGGTCATCGCTGTGTGCCATGATCAAAGCGCCTATAAGCCTGGTTGAAACACCCCAGCTTGTTGCCCAAACATATTCCAGTTTATTTTCTTTATTAGAGAACTGCACATCAAATGCTTTTGCAAAATTCTGCCCCAGGAAATGGGAAGTTCCAGCCTGCAATGCCTTACCATCCTGCATCAATGCTTCAATACAATAAGTATCTTCTGCACCTGCGAAACGCTCGTTGGCAGTTTTCACTCCTCGTATAACCGGTACCGCCATGTATTCCTCTGCGAAAGTTGCATAAACATCCAGCATTCGTTCTGTTTCTTCTATGGCTTCCTGTTTTGTTGCATGAGCCGTATGTCCTTCCTGCCATAAAAATTCTGCAGTACGCAAAAATAATCTTGTGCGCATTTCCCATCTTACCACATTGGCCCATTGATTTATCAGTAATGGAAGATCCCGGTAAGACTGTATCCAGCCTTTATAAGTATTCCAAATGATGGCTTCACTGGTAGGACGTATAATGAGTTCCTCTTCCAGTTTTGCATCCGGATCAACCATTAGTTTACCCTTATTATCAGGATCGTTCTTTAACCGGTAATGAGTTACGATGGCACATTCTTTTGCAAAACCTTCTGCATTCTTCTCTTCTGCTTCAAAAAGACTTTTGGGTACAAACAATGGAAAATAAGCATTCTCATGTCCTGTTTCCTTAAACATTTTATCCAATTGATCCCGCATGTTTTCCCACAAAGCATAGCCATAAGGTTTTATGACCATGCAACCACGTACTGCAGAATAATCTGCCAAACCGCCTTTTAGTACCAGGTCGTTATACCATTGCGAATAATCTGCCGCTCTTGTTGTTAGTTCTTTACTCATGATTTTTTTTATCAGGTTTTAATCGTTTCAGGAAACCTCACCCCAACCCCTCTCCAAAAGAGAGGGGCAAGAAATCCGTAATAATTAGGTTTTCGGGCTTATTTTAATTTGTTTCAGTCAACATAATCTTTCACTATTTATTCGATACCCGGTTTCCTGCATTTAAGACATCTTTAACATCATTTCTTTCCTTAAGTTCGTCTTATCAAAGAAGCTTTTAGCAACTTTGTATTAACATTCGAAACTGCACAAAAGTAGTAACTTCATTTTATAATCCTTTTAATCGATCCGTCATGAACATTAAAATTTTACTTTTTGCACTAGCTGTGGCCGGTATAAGCAGTTGCAGCACGGCTTACAAAAATACACAGACACCGGATGATGTTTATTATTCTCCTGTAAAAGTAGTTGAAGAAGATATCAGGCATGATGAAGAAAAAAGCGAGGCCCGGAAGAGTGACCCTGAAGAAAGAGAGATACGTATGGCTGCTCATGACAGGCGCTGGCGTGATTTTGATGATGATTATGATCACAGGTATGATCCATACAATTACGGATACAGTTACGGATATTATTACAACCCCTATTATTGTCATTACCCTGTTTTTATAAACAATGTAGTTATTTCCAATCCAAAAAATACGGTTCCCAGGATGACGAACCTTGGCAGTTATAATAATACAACCTACATTGTTTCAAATAAAAAATATGGTAGCAATTACCAGAACTACAGTATTCGCCCATATAATAACAGTAACAAGAACAACAACTTTATCAGGAGAATTCTAACCTCTCCTGATAATAATAATAATGAATCTAATAATAATACCAGAAGCTATACACCATCTAGCAACAGCAGTTCAAGTTCAGGTTCTTCGGGTAGTACAAGTACTCCTGTAACAAGGCCTGTTCGGGGAAACTGACATTTTTTCTCACATTCCATTATTCAATATGGAATGAATTTTCATTGAAAATATTTTCGCAAAACTGCGTAGCATAAATCTTATTTTATGAAAAAAATTATACTTATACTGTTTATACTTATACAGGGAAAGGCATTTTCACAGGTTCCTGAAGATGCTATCCGTTATGGCTGGTATCCTCAAAATGGTACTGCCAGGAACATGGCGATCGGTGGTGCCATGGGATCATTGGGCGGAGATATTACTGCAGTCTATGTAAACCCTGCAGGTATTGGTTTTTATAAAACAAATGAATTTGTTTTCACCCCAGCATTATTCTTTAATAACAATAAGATCGCCTACCGGGATAATATTTCAGTCAATAAACAAAGTGTTTTTAACCTTGGCCCAACCGGGCTCATATTTGGAGAACCAACCAGGCGTAACCCAGCCAATAGCCATGCAATCAGCATTGCGCTTAACCAGTTGGTCAATTTCAATAACAATATAACTTATAAAGGCCTTAACAATTACAGCTCTTTCAGTGAACAATTTGCTGAGGAATTTTCCAAAAGCGGGTATAGCATAAATGAGGCATTGCAATCCAATTCACCTGTTCCTTATGGCTCTGCAACAGCATTGTATACATACCTGATAGATACCGTTACGATCAATGGAAATGTAATAATTAAAGCAGCACCGGAATATTTACTTGATTCGGGTTATGCATTGATGCAGGAGATGAATAAAAAAACCGGAGGCGGCATACATGAACTTGCTATTACCTATGCACATAATATTAAAGACAAACTATTATTGGGGGCTACTTTTGGTATTCCGTATGTAAATTATAAAAGCAATACTACTTTTACTGAAACAGATACTTCCGGAAATGTTTACAACCATTTTAAATCTTTTTCCTACAATGATAATTTCAATACCAAAGGAGTTGGATTTAATCTTAAAATAGGTGTGATATATAAACCAACGGAACATATTCGATTAGGCCTGGCAGTTCATACACCCAGTTTCCTGTTTCTTACAGATACCAGAACCACCGGTTTGATCAGTAACCTTGAAACCCCTACCGGGCAATCTGAATCCTTTGCCGTAACATCTCAGTCATTTACCAATAACAAGAAAGGCGAAAGTAAATATACCCAAAGAGCTCCGTGGAAAGCTATCCTGAGTGCTTCCTATGTTTTTCGTGAAATTGAAAATGTAAAAAAGCAACGTGGTTTCATTACTGCTGATATAGAATATGTAAACCAACGCAGCAGCCGTTTCAGTACAGATAATGAAAATCCAACTCAAACCGAGAAGACCTATTACAATGTATTGAACAATGTTGTTAAGCAGGAATATAAAGGTGCTTTTAATTTCAGGGTTGGCGGCGAATTGAAATTCAATATCATCATGGCCAGGCTGGGATTTGCTTATTATGGCAATCCTTATAAAGATGCAGTTTTCAAAGCAAATCAACTGCTATTAAGTGGCGGATTGGGTTATCGCAATAAAGGTTTTTTTGTTGACCTGACCTATGTGCACCGGACAAAAAAAGATGTTTCATTTCCTTACAGGCTGGAAGACAGGGCAAATACATTTGCTAATTTAAAGGAGGTGCAGGGGAATTTGGTGGCGACGGTTGGGATTAAGTTCTAAAGTAATTTGAGGATTTGAAGATTTGAAGATTTGAAGATTTGAAGATTTGAGGATTTGAGGATTTGAGGATTTGAAAATGTAAAACAAGATTCAGATCGATTGAACCCAATTTTCAAATTTTCAAATCTTCAAATCTTTCATCCAGGTATTCTAATACAATGTTAATATCAGGTGAAAGCCAATTAATAAGATCATCCTTCTTAAACCAAGTCAGTTGCCTTTTTGCATAATGCCGGGTGTTTTGCTTAATTAATTCCACTGCTCTTTCCAGTGATATCTTTCCTTCTAAATGATCAAATAATTCCCTGTACCCCACTGTTTGCAGGGCATTCAGTTGTTTATAAGGAAGCAGGGCTTTTGATTCTTCCAACAATCCCATTTCCATCATACTGTCAACTCTTGTATTGACACACTGATATAAAATATCTCTTGGAAGTTCCAGGCCGATCGTTATGATATTAAAATTTCGTTGTTTTTTTTCTTTTGATTGAAATGACCTGATAGAATGGCCGGTTGAAATTTTTACTTCCAGAGCCCGCATCATGCGTTGTGGATTTTCCATCTCACCGGTTGTGAAATAATCGGGGTCATTTTTTTCAATTTCGCTTCGCAGCCACCCGATACCGTTATTATTGTAGCCGAAAATGACCGAAGAGCGTATTCCCGGATCAACAGCAGGTATTTCATCCATGCCTTCGCAGAATGCTTTAATATAAAGCCCTGTGCCACCAACCATGATGGCTATATCATTTTTCAAAAATATTTCATCAATGGCTGCCAAAGCGATCCTTTCAAAATCAGCAGCTGAAATATCATCTTTTATGGAATGTGAATCTATAAAATAATGGTGTACCTGTTGCAGATCTGGCAAAGCAGGTTTTGCAACGGCAATATTGAGTTCCTTAAAACACTGGCGGCTGTCGGCGGAAATTATTTCAGTGGAGAAATATTTGGCTAAGGCTATCGCGATGGCTGTTTTACCAACGGCTGTTGGCCCGGTGATGATAATGCAAGTTTTTTTCATGTTCAGTTTTGAGTTTGTGGAGAACTCTAACTATTGATTTGGAAATTTGAAGATTTGAGAATTTGAAGATTTGAAGATTGTTCTTACATTTTCAAATCTTCAAATTGAATCATTTTCAAATTGTTTAAAATCCATCATTCGCTTCATCTGCCACTGCATCATCTTCTGTTTCTGCAGCCTCAGTTTCGCCATCTTCTCCTTCTTCACTAAAACCATCTTTCATGGCTTCGGGTTGAAGGTCATATTTTTCTTCCATTTCAGCCAGGCGAATATCTACCAGGCCTTTGGTGCCATATTGAGAAGGCGGGATACCTTCTGTACGTATACAATTAGGATAAATAACTTTGGAATTTTCATCTTTATCAACATGAATAAGCTCTATCATAAAGTGCCAGTTCTTATTAAAGTCGTATTCGTAAACAAATTTTTGATTGGGATCTTTGATCTCACTGCCTATAATTACTTCGCTCATGATCAGGGGCTCTGCTTTGTATTCTTTATCGTATTTCTCTAAAGAAATTTCACGACCTCGCTGCCAGTTATCATTGCTGCGGTAAAAGGTTGCTTTGTGTTTGTTATCAAACTCAAAACTTTTTAGAATTGCGAGGTGCAGGTCATGAAAGGTCTGTGTATGTTTGATAACTATATCACGATAGGTACTTTCATCTTCTTCCCAGTATGCTCTGAATTTTAGTATTGCCATGGTTCAAAAGTAAGAATTTTTATTATAAGAAAATGCAAGTTTATCAATGCAAGTTCATTGTTCTTAGTTCATAGTTGGGTTCATAAGGATTTGAGCAGCTTTATATATTGTTACCTTGCATTTCCTCAACTAAGAACTATGAACTATGAACTATGAACTATGAACTATGAACTATGAACTATGAACTATGAACTATGAACTATGAACTATGAACTATGAACTATGAACTATGAACTATGAAC